>NZ_CP075715.1:3668525-4268525 GCF_024584805.1 Streptomyces sp. FIT100
CGCGTCCGCGGGTGCGCTGAGCATGGGACTCTCCGGGAGCGTCCCGATGGCCGTGGTCTCGGCGGCCCTGCTGGGCGCGGGGACGGCCGTGATGCAGCCGGCGCTCGCAACCCTGATCGTCTGGTGCTCCAGCCCGGCGGGCCGGACTCGGGCGTTCGCGACGCAGTTCTTCCTGCAGAACCTGGGGCTCGGCATCGGCGGTCTCATCGGCGGCCAGATCGTCGACGCGGACCGCCCTGGAAGCTTCACCCTTCTCTTCGCGATCGAGGCGGCGATGTTCGTCGTCCTGGCGGGGATCGCCGCGACCGTGAAGATGCCCGTGTCGCCGTCCATCCAGGATCCGCGGCCCATGGACTCGGAGACCAGGGCCAGGGGTGGGCTGCGTGCACTGCTCGGGCACCGGGCCATGGTGCAGCTGTGCGTTCTCGGCTTCGTCCTCTTCTTCGCCTGCTACGGGCAGTTCGAGTCCGGGCTCGCGGCGTACGGCACCGAGGCCGCAGGGATCGACCCGGCGACCCTCGGCTTCGCCCTGGCGGCGAACACGGCCGTCATCGTGGTCGCGCAGTTCGTCGTGCTCCGGTTCCTCGAGCGGCGGCGGCGTACGCGCGTGATCGCCGCGGTCGGGCTGATCTGGGCCGTCTCGTGGCTCTTCGCGGGGTACGCGGGTCTGGGACACGGCAGCCAGGCCATGGCGACGGCCGCGTTCATCTCGACGTACGCGCTCTTCGGGCTCGGTGAGGCGATGCTGTCGCCGACGGTGGCTCCGCTCGTCGCCGATCTGGCGCCGGAGGCGATGGTCGGGCAGTACAACTCGGCCTTCGCCCTGGTCAAGCAGCTCGCGCTGGCGGTCGGTCCGGCCGTGGGCGGGCCGATGGGGGCCGCACTGCACGGACCGTACATCGTGACGTTCGTCCTCTTCTCCCTGGGCATCACCGTGCTGGCCCTGCGCCTGGGCAAGCAGCTCACGCCCGTGCAGGACCTGCCGGTGCTCGCCTCGAAGTCGCGGATCGTGGCCGGGCGCCGTCCCGACCGGGACAGCCGCGAGACCAGCCGCGACGACAACAAGGCCGGGACCGCGGCCTAGTCGGGGAGCGCGAACTCGCACCACACCGCTTTGCCGCCGCCGGGAGTGCGGCGGCTGCCCCAGGACGAGGCGATCGTCGCGACGATGGAGATGCCGCGGCCCGCCTCGTCCTCCGTTTCCGCGCGGCGGCGGCGCGGCAGATGGTCGTCCCCGTCCGTCACCTCGATGATCAGGCGGCGGTCGGTGCGGCGGAGCCGCAGACGCATGGGCGGGGTGCCGTGCTGCAGCGAGTTCGCGACGAGTTCGCTGGCGGCCAGCACCCCCAGGTCGCACAGCTCGCCCGGGAAACGCCAGGACGCCAGGACCCCCGAGGCGAAGGCACGCGCGCGGGGCGCCGCTTCGATGCCGCCGAGCAGTTCCAGGGCGGCGTTGTGGAAGAGCTCCGCGTCCGTGCCCGTACGGGTGGGGTGCTGGAGGACCAGGACCGCGACATCGTCGTCATGCTCCGCCGTGACGCCCAGGGAGCGGATCAGACGGTCGCACACCACCTGTGGAGTGCCGGTCGCTCCGGCCAGCGCGCGCTCCAGGGCGGCGACCCCCTCGTCGATGTCCTCTCCGCGCCGCTCGATGAGACCGTCCGTGTAGAGGACGGCGGTGGAGCCGGGCTGGAGCGGGATGGTGCCCGACGTGTGGATCCAGCCGCCGGTGCCGAGCGGAGGTCCTGTGGGCTCCTCGGCGCGGTGGACCGTGCCGTCCGCGTCCCGCACGAGGATGGGCAGATGGCCCGCCGACGCGTAGACGAGGCGTCCCTCGTTCGGGTCGTGGACCGCGTACACGCAGGTGGCGATCTGGCTGGGGTCGATCTCGGCGGCGAGTCCGTCGAGGAGCTGGAGCACCTCGTGCGGGGGCAGGTCGAGGCGGGCGTAGGCGCGGACGGCGGTGCGGAGCTGGCCCATGACGGCGGCGGCGCGCACCCCGCGGCCCATGACGTCGCCGATGACGAGGGCGGTGCGGCCGGCGCCGAGCGTGATGACGTCGTACCAGTCGCCGCCTACCGCGGCGTCCGTGCCGCCCGGGCGGTAGTCGGCCGCGATGCGGAGGTCGTCCGGCTGTTCGAGCTCCTGTGGGAGGAGCGAGCGCTGGAGCGTGACGGCGGTCTCGCGGTGGCGGCGCTCGCTGGCGCGCAGCCGCTCGGCGGCCTCGGCGTGGTCGGTGACATCGGCGGCGAAGACGAGGACTCCGGAGCCGGGCACCGAACCGGAGGCGGTGATTCCAGGGACTTCGGAGGCACCGGGGCCATCGACGGCGTCCTGGACTTCGGGGACATCCGCGGGCAGGCACGTGACCGTGTACGAACCACCGCCCTTGACGCGACGGGACTTCACCGTGCGGGGCTTTCCGCTGCGCAGCACCTGGTCCATGAGCGGGAGCAGGCCCAGCTCGGTGAACTCGGGGCACGCGTCGGCGGCGCGGACGCCGATGGGGCGGGGGCCGAAGGCCGCAGCGTAGGCGTCGTTGACGTACGTGATGCGGTGCTCGGGGCCGTGGACGAGGGCGACGAGGGCGGGGAGCCGGCCGAGCAGCTCCCGTACGGAGAACTGTTCGAGCATGGGCGCGTCGGTGAGGTCCGGCGTGCCGGCGGCACCGCTGACACCTGTGGCGTCGCCGGGACCCGCGGCGTCGGGCGAGCGCCCCGGCCGCTGGTCGTACTCACCGCGGGCCGCGGGCACGGAGCCGCGGTCGACCCTCGCTGCGGCGCGACGCTGCGTACCGGGGAGCCGGGCGCTCCAACGCGTGAAGTTCACGAATTTCCAAGCCTCGTGTGTCGGTCGTGCTGGTCGTCTCGGGTCACTCCGCCGGGGCGGGCCGGGGGTCCGGGGGTTGCCCCCGGGTGGAGCAGCCAAGCCTCGTGTGTCGGTCGTACTGGTCGTGGTGGTCGTGGTGGTCGTCTGGGGCCGCCGGAACGCTCAGGAGCTCGGATCACCACTCAAGGGACGGGGATCACTCAGTGCATGCGTCGGTCCACCTATCGTCACACGTCCAGTGTGGCCGACCGCACTGACAACCAAGACTGACGAGAGTGTCAGCCCTCCCCGGGATCCTCCCCCGTCCGTGATTGCCGCCTGCCTTTGGCGCCGTTGGGCGGATCCTCGTGACGGCGTGTGAGGGGCCGGGAGGGGACCGCGCCCGCGGCGAGTTCGAACTCGGCGCGCGGATGCTCCAGCGAGCCGAGCGAGACGATCTCACGTTTGAAGAGGCCCGACAGCGTCCACTCGGCCAGGATGCGTGCCTTCCGGTTGAACGTGGGCATGCGGCTGAGGTGATACACCCGGTGCATCAGCCAGGCCGGATAGCCCTTGAGCTTGCGGCCGTAGACATGCGCCACGCCCTTGTGCAGGCCGAGCGAGGCGACGGATCCGACGTACGCGTGGGCGTACTCCTTGAGGGGCTGTCCGCGCAGCGAGGCGATGATGTTCTCGGCCAGCACCTTGGTCTGGCGGACGGCGTGCTGGGCGTTCGGCGCCGTCTCCGCGCCCGGCACCTTCGAGGTGACGTCCGGTACGGCCGCGGCGTCGCCCGCCGCCCAGGCGTGATCGACCCCCTCCACGGTGAGCCGGGGCGTGCACTTGAGGCGCCCGCGTTCGTTGAGCGGCAGGTCGGTGGAGGCGAGGACGGGCGCGGGCTTGACGCCGGCGGTCCACACGACCGTGCGGGTGGGCAGGCGAGTGCCGTCACTGAGAACGGCGATCCGGTTCTCGCAGGAGTCGAGGCGGGTGTCGAGGCGTACGTCAATGTTGCGGCGCCGCAGCTCGCGGACGGCGTACGTGCCCATCTCCTCGCCGACTTCAGGGAGGATGCGGCTGGTCGCCTCGACGAGGACCCATTTCAGGTCCTCGGGCTTGATGTTGTGGTAGTAGCGCGTGGCATAGCGGGCCATGTCCTCCAGCTCGCCCAGCGCTTCGACCCCCGCGAAGCCGCCGCCCACGAAGACGAAGGTGAGGGCGGCGTCGCGCAGTGCGGGCTCGCGTGTGGAGGACGCGATGTCCATCTGTTCGAGGACGTGGTTGCGCAGGCCGATGGCCTCCTCGACGGACTTGAAGCCGATGCCGTACATGGCGAGGCCGGGGACCGGGAGGGTGCGGGAGATCGAGCCGGGCGCAATGACCAGTTCGTCGTAGCCCAGCTGGACGCCGCCCGCGCCCTCCTCCTCGGTGGCGAGGGTGGCGACGGTCGCGGTCCGCTTGGCGTGGTCGACGGCTCTGACCTCACCGATGAGGATCCGGCACTTGGCCAGGACCCGGCGGAGCGGGACCACCACGTGGCGGGGTGAGATCGCGCCGGCCGCCGCTTCGGGGAGGAAGGGCTGGTACGTCATGTACGGCTCTGGCGTCACGACGGTCATCTCGATCCGGCCGCGGGCCAGCTCGGCCTTGAGCTTCTGCTGGAGACGGAGTGCCGTGTACATCCCCACGTAGCCGCCGCCGACGATGAGGATGCGCGTGCGCGGCGAGGAGCCGGGGGTCGTGTCCCGGGAGTTTGCAGCCTTCACCATCCCATGACGCAACGGTCCCGGGAGTTTGTCCACAGCCCCGGCAAATTGTGTGACCGGAGGTTCTGGCCGGACATCGCCGGTCCGGTTCCCGGGGTTGGGGAAGGTACGCAGGTCAGGGCGGGCGCGGGAGGTGGAGGGAGGGGGCCGAATCGGGAACGTTCCGGCCCTTGCTCCGATCGGGGGGCACACCGTGCGGAAGAGCCCCTTCTGAATTGACCTCGACTCAACTATGTTCGTACTTCGTCGGGGTGTCGGGTCGGTGACTCGTCTGATTCACCTCGGCTGTCAGGGCGGGGAGTCTCCGGGGGGAGACAACATCATCACCGGGGGAACGGTTATGCACACTCAGGAATCGCATTGGCAGTCCGCTGCCGCTTCCGACGGCAACGGCACGCGCGTGGGCAACGGGCGCGCGACGGGGGCGGTGACCGGATCAGTGACCGGACCGGTCACGGGAGCAGCGGGGACGGCCGGTGCGGGGGCAGGCGCGGCAGGGCGTTCGGCGCCGCTGCGCGTGGATGCCCAGCGGAATCTGGAGCATGTACTGCGCGCCGCACGCGAGGTGTTCGGCGAGCTGGGGTACGGCGCACCGATGGAGGACGTGGCGCGCCGGGCGCGCGTCGGTGTCGGCACGGTCTACCGCCGTTTTCCCAGCAAGGACGTCCTGGTGCGACGGATAGCCGAGGAGGAGACCTCCCGGCTCACCGAGCAGGCGCGCACGGCGCTGGGGCAGGAGGAGGAGCCGTGGTCGGCGCTCTCCCGCTTCCTGCGCACCTCGGTCGCGTCCGGCGCGGGGCGGCTGCTGCCGCCGCAGGTGCTGCGCGTCGGTGTGGACGGGGACGACCCGACGGTCCTGCCCGAGGCCGTACCGGAGGTCCTCCCCGAAGTCATGGGGGGCGCCGGGCAGGGTGCGGGCAGGGACGGCCGGGGCGGGGCACGGGTGCCGCAGCAGCGGCAGGGTTTCGGCGGCCAGCCCGGCCTGCGAGTGGTCGGCTCCCGCCCCGAGACGGCCGTGCAGGACGACGCGGGGACGGGCGAACTGCTGGAGGTCGTGGGGCAGCTCGTGGAGCGGGCGCGGTCGGCAGGCGAGCTGCGGGCCGATGTCACGGTGGCCGATGTGCTGCTGGTGATAGCCACGGCGGCACCGTCCCTGCCGGACGCGGCACAGCAGGCCGCGGCCTCGGCACGGCTACTGGACATCCTGCTGGAGGGTCTGCGGTCGCGGCCGGCGTAGCGGCGCGTGTGGGGGCAACGGGTGCCCGAACGGCTGTCCGGACGGCTGCCTGAACGAATCCGGGGCGGCATCCGAGGACGGATGCAGCCCGGCAGCCGGATACCCGCAGCCGGTGCCGGATGCCGGAGCGGGCGACGGGTGCTCGTACGGCGCAGTCGTACAGTCCGCTAAGCATTCCCCGTTCGGGTGAATGGTCTCGCGCGGTCCCGGAAGGTCTCCCCGGACGAGTGGTAGCCGGGAGGTGGCGTACTGCCGGTCATCTCTCTGTGGCACTCTTGGCCGGTGTTCGGGTCACTGCGTGCGTACGGGGGCTTCCTCGATGAGCGGTAACGGTCGGGACGAACCACTCGGCGGCGCCCCTGGGGCGGAGACCGGCGGGGCGCATCGGCAGGTTCCGAGCCAGGGCGGGCCGGGTCATGCCATGCGTACGCCCGGGCAGTCCGCCGACGGAGCGTATGCGCGGGATGCCGATGCGAGCGTGCCGCCGCAGCGCGAGCGCGGCGGCAGGGCGACGGCCGACGATCTGCCGCCGTCGGACGCCGACTTGGTCCAGCGGATGCGGGGCGGCGACAGCACCGCGTACGCGGAGTTGTTCCGCCGGCACTCGGACGCCGTGCGCCGGTACGCGCGCACGTGCTGCCGCGACGCGCACACGGCGGACGATCTGACCGCCGAGGTCTTCGCCCGCACGCTGCAGGCGGTGCGGAGCGGCGCCGGGCCCGAGCACGCCGTGCGCGCCTATCTCCTGACGACCGTGCGCCGCGTCGCCGCTGCCTGGACGAACTCCTCGAAACGGGAGCAACTGGTCGAGGACTTCGCGGTCTTCGCCGACCAGGCCGCCCGCTCCTCCGAGGTCTCCGACCAGGACACCCTCGACCTCGGCGCCGACGTCCGGGCCATGCACGACGCCGAGCAGTCGCTGGCCCTGCAGGCGTTCCGCTCGCTGCCCGAGCGATGGCAGGCGGTGCTCTGGCACACGACCGTCGAGGAGGAGTCGCCCAGCAAGGTGGCCCCGCTCTTCGGGCTCACCGCCAATGCCACGGCGGTACTGGCCAGCCGGGCCCGCGAGGGCCTCAAGCAGGCTTATCTCCAGGCCCATGTGAGCACCGCGCTCACCTCTGGTGGCGACTGCGCGCGGTACGCGGACCGGCTCGGGGCGTATGCCCGGGGCGGGCTGCGGATGCGGGCCGAGCGGGGCCTGCGCAAGCACTTGGAGGAGTGCGTCAAGTGCCGGCTGGCCGCGGGCGAGCTGGAGCAGGTCAACGCGGGCATCCCCGCGCTGCTGCCGATCGCCGTCATCGGCTGGTTCGCCGGCGGGTACTCGCTCAAGGCCGCCGGGATCGTGGCAGGCGGCGCCGCGGGAGCGGCGGGAGCGGGTGCCGCCGCCGCCTCGACGGGGTCCGCCGCGTCCGGGTCGGGCACGGCCGGTTCCGGATCCGGCGGGGCCGCTGCCTCGGAGGGCCTGGGCGCACCGGCGAAGGCAGGGCTCGCCGCCGCTGCGGCCCTCGCCGCGGCCGCCGGGCTCGCATGGGCGCTCGCCGGCGACCCCGCGTCCGTGCCCGCGAAGCCCGAGGCGAAGCCGCCCGTCTCGATGCCCGTCGCACCGAAGGCACCCGCCCCGTCCGCAAAGCCGGAGCCTCCGGCGCCGCCCGCGCCCCCGGCCGAGGAGCCTGCGCCGCCGCAGGAGCCGTCGACCGCCCCGGTCGCGCACCCCGTGGAGCAGCCCGAGCCCCCGGCGGCCGAGCCGACCACGCCGCCGCCGAGTCCGGAGCCGCCCGCGGCCGAGCCGAAGCCCACTCCGCCGCCCCCGCCGTCCGTCTACCAGGTCAACGAGCTGAAGTTCGGCACCGTCGGCGACCACGCCGAGCCCGAAGTGCGGCTCGCGGAGAGCAGCTGGATCTGGAAGCGCTGGGGCATGTCGATCGACGGCACCCGCTACGAGCAGGGCGTGTCGGTGCACGGAAGGTCGTCCGTGACGATCGACCTGAACCAGCAGTGCACCTCCTACGAGGCGTCGGTCGGCATCGACGATCTGACGCTGGGAACGGGCAGCGTGCGGTTCTCCGTCTACGGGGACGGGGCACGACTGTGGCAGTCGCCCGTGATGAACGGCGGTGACCCGGCGGTTCCGGTGAGCGTCGGCATCGCGGGGCAGAAGTCGATCCGCCTCGTGGTGGAGCCGCAGAAGCCGTCCGACACGGTGACGGTCGCGGACTGGGCCCAGTCCCGGATCAACTGCTCCTGACCGCGGCGCCGGCGCGTTCGGGCCTCGCGCTCCACGGCCTCGGCCCACAAACCACCGGGGTCGGCCACGGCCGGTGACCTGACCCGGGGGGCGCGGAGGGGTCGGGTTCGGGACACTCAAGCGTGATTTGTGGCACGCGCCGAAATCCCGGACGACTACACGCTTCCGAGTGGGCGCGCGACGTACGAGGGTCCGGGGGTTTCCCCCGGAAAAGCACAGCATGCCGTCCCGAACACGAGCCCCGCAGCGCCACCCGGACGGCAACCACCCGCCACCGGGCAACCCCAACACCCCAGCCCGTCCGGCGCTTGAGGACAAAAACCCCGGCCCAGCCACCGCCACCGGACAACACCAGCGCCGCCAACCCGCCCCCCGCCGGAGGCGCTACGCCCGCAGCGTCGGCCTCGGCGGCACACCCGACGCCACCGCACGCCGGCGTGGTGCCGCCGTGCCCGTCCAGCAGGTGCCGCGGCGGGCCAGGAGGCGGCGGAGCCAGAGCTCCGTGGAGACCAGGTCCGCGAGGCCGTCCAGCGGGACCGGCTCGCCCTCCGACGCCGCGCGCAGCGCCCGGCGGACGACCCGCGCCTCGACCAGGCCCGCGTCGGCGAGCAGCGGCGTGTCGAAGAGGGCGAGCAGTTCGGGCAGCGCGAGCCGCAGGCCCGTCCGGGTCGCCGCCGTCGACGCGGCCTGGGACGGCGCGCCCCAGCCCGGCGGCAGGTCGTGGATCCCCGCGCCCGCCAGCACCGACCGCAGGACCGTCACCCGCGCCCCCGGCTGTACCCGCAGCGCCTCGGGGAGGCCGCGTGCGGCCCGTACGACCTGGTTGTCGAGAAAGGGCGCGTGCAGCCGCTGGCTGCGTACCTCCGCCGCCTGCTCCAGCACCCGGTGGTCCGCCGCGGCGCGGGCGAGCGCGGC
Source organism: Streptomyces sp. FIT100 (assembly GCF_024584805.1). Taxonomy (NCBI): domain Bacteria; kingdom Bacillati; phylum Actinomycetota; class Actinomycetes; order Kitasatosporales; family Streptomycetaceae; genus Streptomyces; species Streptomyces sp. FIT100. Next base: position 3,677,497 of record NZ_CP075715.1, read on the forward strand.
GCGCGCCCGCGCCTCGCCGGGCCGTTGCACCGATGTGGGCCGGGTCGCCGCCTCGGCCAGCCGAACCGATACTTCGGCGAGCGCCTCCCCTGTGAGCCAGCGCGCCGCGGGTCCCGGCCGGGACCAGGCGAGGGCGGCCAGGGAGGCGCCCACGGGCCCGTTCACCGAGGCGACGGCCCGGTTCGCCGAGGGCAGGTGCGCCGCCGCGGCCTCCAGCCCGGTCCGGTACGGCGTACGGGCCAGCCGCCGCGCCGCACGGTAGACGGTCAGCGGGACGAGCAGCGATCCCGCCGACGCCCCTTGGGCCTTGGCCAGTGCGGAGACGGGCCGGAGCAGTGGCCGGCGCCGGCGGTCGATCAGGAGGTCCGCAAGCCGCGCGGGATGCGCGTCGAGGACCTGGCGTGCGGCGAACCCCGTGAGGTGGTCGGCGCTGCCGGCGGCGAGGCGGCGCCGGTGGCGTTCGGCGACCACCAGGGACGCGCCCGGTTCGTCCGTCAGCGGTCCGGACTCCAGGTCGGCGTAGGGGAGGGCTTCTTCGCCGGCCGCGACGACGACGTGGTGGAGCCGGGGGTTCTCCGCGATGGCCCGGGCCCGTTCCAGCTCGGCTTCCCGCCCTTCCCCCGCGGCCAGGTCGTTGAAGGTGACGGCCAGCAGCCGTTCCCCCGCGCCGGTGCCGTGCCCCAGTACCGTGCCCGGCGCCCCGGGCAGCCCGGCGGCGAGCAGGGCAAGCGTCGCGGAGGCGCTGCCTCCGGACAGGTCGGCGCCGATGCCCGGCACGGGTGCGCCGCGTGCCGCGCGCCGCTCCGACGGGCCCATTCCGGGAACGGGACCGGGGTCGGGCGGCAGCACCCCCGGCGCGTGCCGGGGCGCGGTGAGCCGGGCGCGTACGGCGTCGACGAGCGCGTCCCGCATAGCGTCCATCGCCCGCTCCGCCTCGGGCTCGGGTGCGGCGACGGCGAGCGAGGCGACCGGTTCGTACCCCGTGATCTCGCGCGAGCCCTCGCGCAGGATCAGCGCGTGCCCGGGCGGGATGCGCTTGACGCCGGCGTACGGGGTGGAGTCGCGCAGCGCCTCCGGGGTCTCGGGGCAGGCGAGCAGCGCGGCGAGGTGGCCGATGTCGAGCTGGGCCTCGATGAGGTCGGCCAGGGGCAGCGCCGCGGTGGCGTACGCCGTGCCGTTCGCCCAGGGCGTGTAGAAGACGGGCCGCGCGCCGGCGAGATCACCGGCGATGGTGATGCGGCGGCCGACCTGCACGACGGCCGTGTAACTGCCTGCCCAGGCGGTGAGATGCCGCAGCGCCCCGCCGCGGGCGGCGAAGAGGCCGACGCGCAGCTCCTCGTCATTGGCGGCGCAGCATCCCAGCACGGCGACGCGGGTGAAGGGGTCGGCGGTGACGACGCGCACCTCGTCGGGCCGCCAGTCGCCGACGGCCCACAGCGGATCGGGGTCGCCCCACAGCAGCTGGGCGCCGACGGGGTGGACGGTGCGGTTCTCGTCAGTGGAGCCGGTGGCCGTCGCCCCCGCCGTACCGAAGCTTGCGGCGATACTGCTCCATCCCACCAGCCACCGCATCGCGCCTCCACAGCCTGTGGACAACTCTGGGTCGGCCAACCGCCGATGAGGACATGCTGCCACGACAACGGCGCATGGGAGGGTCTCCGGGCCGCTCGCGCGTAAAGTGAACACGCCCCTGGCATGGGCGGATTGCACTCGGAGCGTGGGGCGCACCCGTGGTGCGCCGCCGCAGCGGCCAACTTCCGGACGGAGATCAGACGGAGATCAGACGGAGATCGCACCAACATCGCACGGCCTCCGCACGGACGCCTGACGGCCTCCGCACAGACGCCCGACGGACAAGGGACGACTCCCGGAGGCCGTCGAAGGACGCCGAAGGACGCCGGAGCGAGCGTCGACATTCGGCCATTCTCCGAACAGCACGGAACCGAACACCGGTCCGGACAGGGGGCCGCGCGCACGGTCCGGGAGGTGCTGACCACCCCCCGGACCGGTCCGCCGCCCGCGGGGAAATGAGGCGGCGGTGTCCCCCAGCCCACTGGATCCCTGTGCCAGTGGGCCGACCCACGCACCACTCATGGAAGCGCCCACGCCAGCGCCCGACGAGAGCGCACGGACGGGCGCACGGCCACACACCGGGAGCACGAGGACGGCCGGACCCGGCCCCGTTCACACAACAATCTCGCCATACGGACGACCGCCTCTTAACGGTCGGGATCCGGCGAACTACGCTGTGTGTCACTGCTGTTCTCCGCGGGGGGTGCATATTCCGAAGGGCTCGGCCAGATGCTCTTGCGGCGAGGTCCGGGACCCGGGCCGGCGTCGGCGGAGGCCGTGCCCCCGGGGGAGAACGCAGCACGAATGCCGTGCGCCTGCACCGGGCGCCCCGGCGGCCGTCTGTGTGTCGAGGGGTGGCGCATGTCCAGGGAGCAACGCGGGCCGAACGAAAAGCTCGGCACCGTTCTCGCCCTCGCGGGAATCAGCAACGCCGGCCTCGCCCGGCGGGTCAACGACCTCGGCGCGCAGCGCGGTCTGACCCTTCGTTACGACAAGACGTCGGTGGCCAGGTGGGTGTCGAAGGGCATGGTGCCGCAGGGCGCCGCGCCCCATCTCATCGCCGCCGCCATCGGGCAGAAGCTGGGCCGCCCGGTGCCGCTGCACGAGATCGGCCTCGCGGACGCCGACCCCGCCCCCGAGGTTGGGCTCGCCTTCCCGCGCGACGTGGGTGAGGCGGTCAGGTCGGCCACGGAGCTGTACCGGCTGGATCTGGCCGGGCGGCGCGCGGGCGGCGGCGGGATCTGGCAGTCGCTGGCCGGTTCGTTCTCGGTGAGCGCGTACGCCACCCCCGCGTCCCGCTGGCTGATCACGCCCGTGGATCCGTCGGTCGCGCGGCACGTCGAGCGCGATGACGAGCGGAGCGCCGAGCGGAACGCGCAGCATTCCCCCGAGGACACCACCGCCACCGCCTCCCCCGCCGTCTCCCACACGGCCTCCAACGCCTCCGAGGGGGCGCCTACGGACCCGGCCGCGGACGGCGCCACCGACGACGGGCTGGTCCGCGTCGGCCACACCGACGTCGCCAAGCTGCGCGAGGCCGCCGAGGACGCCCGCCGCTGGGACTCCAAGTACGGCGGCGGGGACTGGCGTTCCTCGATGGTCCCCGAGTGCTTACGGGTCGACGCGGCCCCGCTGCTCCTCGGTTCGTACTCGGACGAGGTCGGCAGGGCGCTCTTCGGAGCCACCGCTGAGCTGACCCGGCTGGCGGGCTGGATGGCCTTCGACACCGGCCAGCAGGAGGCGGCGCAGCGGTACTACATCCAGGCGCTGCGCCTCGCCCGCGCCGCCGCCGACGTCCCCCTCGGGGGATACGTCCTTGCCTCGATGTCGCTCCAGGCGACCTACCGGGGCTTCGCCGACGAGGGCGTGGACCTGGCCCAGGCGGCCGTCGAGCGCAACCGCGGACTGGCCACCGCCCGCACGATGAGCTTCTTCCGGCTGGTCGAGGCGCGCGCGCACGCGAAGGCGAGCGACGCGGCGGCGGCCGGCGCGGCGCTCAAGGCCGCGGAGAGCTGGCTGGAGCGGGCCAGGGAAGGCGATGCCGACCCGTCCTGGCTGGGCTTCTACTCGTACGACCGCTTCGCCGCCGACGCCGCGGAGTGCTACCGCGACCTGAAGGCGCCGCGCCAGGTGCGCCGCTTCACGGAGCAGGCGCTGTCCCGCCCCACGGAGGAGTTCGTGCGGTCGCACGGGCTGCGGCTGGTGGTGAGCGCCGTCGCCGAACTGGAGTCGGGGAACCTCGACGCCGCGTGCGCTGCGGGCACCCGGGCGGTGGAGGTCGCGGGCCGGATCTCGTCCGCGCGTACGACGGAGTACGTACGGGACCTGCTGCACCGGCTGGAGCCGTACGGCGACGAGCCGCGCGTGGCGGAGCTGAGGGAGCGGGCCCGGCCGCTGCTGATGGCACCGGCGTGAGCCACACCCCTCCGTAAAGCGTGTCCCACCTGGTTTAACGCGAATGTCAGTGGGCCAGTGCATCATCGGGGGGACCGGGGGTTGCCCTCCGGACAGCACAGCCGGGGTGGGAGGTGTGTGGTGACGGCGTCATACGCGACGTACGGCGGCGCGTACGACTGTGACGTGCTGGTGATCGGTGGCGGGATCATCGGCCTGTCGACGGCGTACGCCCTGACGCGCGCCGCGCCGGGCACATCCGTGGTCGTGCTGGAGAAGGAGGCCGGCCCGGCCCACCACCAGACCGGGCGGAACAGCGGAGTGATCCACAGCGGGATCTACTACCGGCCGGGTTCGCTGAAGGCGCGCTACGCCGTGCGGGGCGCGGCGGAGATGGTGAAGTTCTGCGCGGAGTACGGGCTCGCCCATGAGGTCACCGGCAAGCTGATCGTCGCCACCGACCGCGAGGAGCTCCCGCGGCTGCACGCCCTGGTCCAGCGCGGCAGGGAGAACGGGATTCCGGTGCGCGAGCTGGGCCCGGCGCAGATCGCCGAGTACGAGCCGCGGGTCCGGGGGGTCGCGGCGATCCATGTGGGGACGACCGGCGTGTGCGACTTCGGGGCGGTCGCGGCACAGCTCGCGGAGGAGGCCGACGCCGCGGGCGCACAGATCGTGTACGGCGAGGAGGTGCGGGCCGTCGACCGGCGCCCGTTCGGCGTCGCGGTGCGCACGTCCTCCGGGCGGATCGTCCGGGCGCGGGCGCTGGTGAACTGCGCGGGGCTGCACTGCGACGAGGTGGCGCGTCTGGCGGGCGACGAGCCGGCGGTACGGATCGTCCCCTTCCGGGGGGAGTACTACGAGCTCGACCGCCCCGAGCTGGTCCGCGGCCTCGTCTATCCGGTGCCGGATCCCGCCTTCCCCTTCCTCGGGGTGCACCTCACCCGGGGCATCGAGGGCACCGTCCACGTCGGGCCGAACGCGGTGCCGGCGCTCGCCCGCGAGGGGTACGGCTGGTCCACGGTCCATCCCCGCGAGCTGGCGGCCACACTGAGCTGGCCGGGCTCCTGGCGGATCGCCCGCCGCCACTGGCGGTACGGGACGGGCGAGCTGTACCGCTCCCTGTCCAAGCGCGCCTTCACGGAGGCGGTGCGGCGGCTGCTGCCCCCGGTGGCGGAGGACGACCTGCGGCCGGTGGCGGCGGGCGTGCGGGCGCAGGCGGTGCTGCGGGACGGCACGCTCGTGGACGACTTCCTCATCCAGGAGGCCCCCCGCACGGTCCACGTACTGAACGCGCCGTCCCCTGCGGCGACGGCCTCCCTCCCCATCGGCCGCGAGGTGGCCCGAAGGGCCCTGGCCCACCTGGCCTGAGCCCGGACGGTGGCTGCGGCCCGGGACAGAGCCCCCGGGGAGCGCGGGACGCGCCGTACAATCGGGGCATTGTGTCTGAGTCCGAGAACGTCACCACCAAGGTTCCCCGCCCCAAGACCGAGCCGCGTTTCCCGGGTGGTCCCGCGGCCGATCCGGCCGGGTCCCATCACGAGCGGCGGATCCGCAGCTTCCAGCCGCGCCGCAGCCGGGTGACCGCCGGGCAGGGCGAGGCGCTGCTGCGGCTGTGGCCGACGTGGGGGCTGGACATCGACGGGCGGAGCACCCTCGATCTCGACGAGATGTTCGGCGGGCTCCCGGTCGTCCTGGAGATCGGCTTCGGCATGGGCGAGGCGACCGCCCAGATGGCGGCCGCCGACCCCCGCACCGGCATCCTCGCGGTCGACGTGCACACGCCGGGCCAGGGCAATCTGCTCGGCCTCGCCGACCGCATGGGGCTGAGCAACGTCCGGGTGGCCAACGGCGACGCGATCATCCTGCTCCGCGAGATGCTCACCCCGGACGCGCTCGACGGGCTCCGTGTGTACTTCCCGGACCCGTGGCCCAAGAAGCGCCACCACAAGCGGCGGCTGATCCAGCCCGAGTTCCTGACGCTCGCCGCGAGCCGGATGAAGCCCGGCGCGGTGCTGCACTGCGCGACCGACTGGGAGCCGTACGCCGAGCAGATGCTCGAGGTGCTCACGGCGCACCCCGGCTTCGAGAACACCCGGGAGGACGGCGGCTACGCTCCCCGTCCCGCCTTCCGCCCGCTGACCCGGTTCGAGGGCCAGGGTCTCGACAAGGGCCATCTGGTGCACGATCTTCTGTTCCGTCGCACCGCCCGCGCCGGCGACCGACCCGGCTGACCCGGCTGACCCGACCGACCCGACCGACCCGGCTGACTCGACGGCGCCGACCGCGCCGACCGCGCCGACCGCGCCGCCTGGCTGACCCGGCTGAGCCGACGGGCCGCCTCACTCGGACGCGTAACCACGTCGCGCACTGTCAGTGCGCCTCGTTAGGGTCGATGCGTGTCCCACCGGCCCATGCAGCAGCTTCCTGCGGCTCCGCACCCCGTCGTTCCGGCGTGCGGCGAACAACCGCTGTTCGACGCCGTTCCGGAGCGCACGCACTGGCGCTACAAGCCGCGCCGCGCCTTCTGGCGCAGCAAGGCCCTGCGCGTGGGGGCCGTATTCACGCTGCTCGCGCTCTGCGGGCTCGTCCTCCTCGCACTGGTGCGCGAGGAGACCGGCACCGAGGGCTTCCTCGTCGGCCTCGGCCTCGCCGTGCTGCCGGTGCCGCTGCTGATGGCGGCGTTCCGCTGGCTGGACCGGGTCGAGCCGGGCCCCTGGCGCAATCTGATCTTCGCCTTCGCCTGGGGCGCCTGCGCCGCCGCGCTCGTCGCCATCATCGCCAACTCGTTCGCGACGCAGTGGATAGCCACCGCGACGGCCGACCCGGCGTCCGCGGACACGATCGGGGCCACGGTCATCGCACCGGTGGTGGAGGAGAGCGCGAAGGCGGCCGCGATCCTGCTTCTCTTCCTCTTCCGCAGACAGGACTTCACGGGGCTCGTCGACGGCGTCGTCGTGGCCGGTTTCACCGCGACCGGCTTCGCCTTCACCGAGAACATCCTCTATCTCGGCACGGCGTTCGGCGAGGACCAGGAGTTCGGCCACTCCGGCTTCGCGTCCGTCACCGCGGCGACCTTCTTCGTACGGATCGTGATGTCGCCGTTCGCGCACCCCCTCTTCACCGTGCTGACGGGCATCGGCTTCGGCATCGCGGCGAACACACCGCACCGGCGCAGGTTCGTCAGGACCGTGCTGCCGCTGCTCGGCCTGGCGATGGCGATGGCGATGCACGCGCTGTGGAACGGCTCCGGGGTGTTCGGCCCCTGGGGCTTCTACGCGGTGTACGGGGCGTTCATGGTCCCGGCCTTCGGGCTGCTGACCTGGCTGGCGATCTGGACCCGCCAGCGCGAGCTGCGCACGGTCGCGACGCACCTGCCCGCATACGCCGCCGCGGGCTGGCTCTCCGCCGCCGAGCCGTTCGCCCTCTCCTCGATGCGGGCGCGCACGATGGCCCGTGACCTGGTGGGCCGCGCTCACGGTTCGGCAGCCGCCCGCACCGTGACCGAGTACGAGGCGTTCGCGACCTCGCTCGCCTTCCTGCGCCACCGGGCCCACCGCGGCACGGCGGGCCCGGACTTCGCCGCCCGTGAGCAGGAGCTGCTCCACCACCTCTGGCAGCGCAAGCACGTCGCGTCCCCTGCTCTCACCTACGCGGCCGGGGCGACGGGGCGGGTCCGGCTCCCGCCGCCGTATCTGGACTACGGGAGCTACAACCCGTACCGCTGGTAGCGCCCGGCCGGGCGCTACCAGCACCGGGCAGGGGTGGGTCTACGCCGACGCCGCCGTCAGCCGCGCAAGCTCGTCCTCGGCGAGCTCCAGCTCCGCGACCGCGACCAGAGCCGGCAGCTGCTCCACCGTCCGTGCGGAGGCGATGGGCGCGACGACGGTCGGCCGGGACGCGAGCCAGGCGAGGGCGACCGTCGCGACCTCCGCACCCCGGGCCGCGGCGATGTCGTCGAGCGCCGCCAGCACCCGCCGGCCGCGCTCGGTCTCCAGGTGCTGGCCGGCGCGCTGCGCCCGAGCGCTGTCGACCGCCTTCCCTTCCCGGTACTTGCCGGTGAGGAATCCGGAGGCCAGCGCGGCGTAGGGGACGGCGGCGAGGCCGGCCCTGGCGGCCGTGTCCTGGAGCTCGCCCTCGTAGGCGTCACGCGCGACCAGGTTGTAGGGCGGCTGGAGGACGGCGTAGCGGGCCAGGCCCTCGCGCTCCGAGAAGTCCAGCGATGCCTGGAGCCGCTCGGCGGAGAGGTTGGACGCGGCGATGGCGCGGACCTTTCCGTCCTTCACCAGGCGGTCGAGGGCCGTGATGATCTCTTCGACCGGTACGGAGACATCGTCGAAGTGCGTGTAGTACAGGTCGATGTGGTCGGTGCGCAGTCGGCGCAGCGAGTCCTCGGCCGCCGCCTTGATCGTGGCGGCGGAGAGCCCTTTGTGCTGCGGGTGCGCGCCGGCCTTCGTGGCGACGACGACGTCGGCGCGGTTGCCTCGCAGGGCCATCCAGTTGCCGATGACGGTCTCGGATTCGCCGCCCTCGTTGCCGGGGACCCATGCCGAGTACGCGTCGGCGGTGTCCACGAAGTTGCCTCCGGCCGCCGCGTACGCGTCGAGCACGGCGAAGGACTCCGACTCGTCGGCGGTCCAGCCGAAGACATTGCCGCCGAGGGCGAGCGGGAAGACGGACAGATCGGACGAGCCCAGCGGGCGCAGTGACGTCATGCCTGCCCAACGACTCCCTGCCCGCCGAGATTCCGGAATCCGCCCGTCCACTGCCGCCTCACGCAGCGGCCCCGACCTCAACTCCCAAGGCGCCACGAAGCCAAGGAGCCAAGGCTCCAGGGACCCGAGGGTCGGGCTCCAGTGCCCGGCGCCTCAGGGACCCAGAGACGCAAGGACCCAGGGACCAGAGGGCTGGGCAGGACCCAGCGCCTCAGGGAACCCAGGGACTCAGAGACCCAGAGACTCAGATGCTGATGCCCTTGTCCCGCAGCCACGCCGCCGGGTCGATCCCGTCGCCGCCCGCCGTGTGCACCTCCAGGTGCAGATGCGGTCCGGTGACATTGCCGGTGGCGCCGACGCGGCCGATCGTGTCGCCCGTGGTCACCGCCTGTCCGGCGGACACGGTCATCGACGACAGGTGGGCGTACCAGATCTCGGTGCCGTCCTCGAGCTCCAGCACCACGCGGTAGCCGTACGAGCCGGACCAGCCCGCGGACTTGACGGTGCCGCCGTGGACGGCCTTCGCCGGGGTGCCGGTGGGGGCCGCGAAGTCGAGGCCGGTGTGGTAGCCGGAGGACCACATGGACCCGGCCTGCCCGAACGTGGAAGTGATCGTGTACGAGGACGTCGGCAGGGAGTAGCTCGCGGCGAGCTTGGCCAGCCGCTCGGCCTCCGCCTTGCGCGCGGCCTCCTCCTCGGCCTTCCGCTTCGCCTCGGCGGCGGCCTTCTCCGCGGCGGTCTGCTGGGCTCTCGCCTCCGCCGCGGCCTTCTCGGCTGCGGCCTTCTCCGCGGCGGCCTTCGCCTCGGCCTCGGCTTCGGCCCGCTGCTGCTCGGCCTGCTGGAGAATCCGGGCGCGCAGGGCCTCGCCTGCGCCCGCCCCGCTCTGCTCGCTGCTGCTCGCGGACGCCGTGTCGGCGACGGAGAGCGCGGTCAGCGGCGCGTCGTTGCGGTCGCCGTCCTCGTCGTCGGAGTCGTCCGCCACCAGGGAGCCCACGCCGGGCAGGGACTTGGCGTCGGGGAGTTTGTCCGTGATGGTGTCGGGCAGGGAGATGGAGACCGCGGGCTTGTCCTGCGCGGTGGCCATGCCGCCGGCGCCGACCGCGGCGATGACGCCGACTCCGAGGACGGTGGAGCTCCTGGCAAGTCCGTTGCGCTGCTTGACGACGCGGTGCCTGCCGCGGACCGGGCGAACGGTCTCCTCGGTCGGGTTCCATTCCTCCGCCCCGGCGGCCGGGGCCCACGCGTCGGCGGGCATCCACTCGGTGTTGGGGGGATCTTGGAGGGCAGGCTCGTTGGACGCCACGGAGGCGTGCTCCTTTCCTTCCTTCTCGCCTACCGGGTTAGCTGACGGGTTCGGAGCAGGAAGGTCTCCTACGAGCACCGCGAAGTGCCCGATTCACCCCAATTAGTGGTTCCCCGGTTCCCTTTCGGGATTCGGCGCGTGCGCACGGTGCCGTCTCTTGCGACGGCTGGGACGACCGCGCTGCGTTATCGAACGTTAATAGACGCGGGGGTCGTATTCCAAGCCGTTCCGACTGATCGTTAACGACTTTGGCCAGGACTTATCCTTCACAAGCGGGGACAATCGGGCGAGTTGACCCCAGCTCATTCCGGCCAGTACATCTGACGGTGCATCAAATGTTATGCGGAGGGCTCTGCTTCGATTACACAGGGTCGCAAGCATGCCCTCGGGGCGGGTCACGGCACCACCGGCATCGTCCGGCGCCGCTCCGGCTGCCGGTCCCCGGGCCGGCTGACCGCCAGCAGCGCCATGTCGTCCGTCGACCGGCCGCCCGTATGGCGGCGTACGTCGGCCACCAGCGCGTCCAGCAGCTCGTCGGGGCCGGGGAAGATCCGCCCGCCCAGCCGGCCGCCCGGATCGTAGAAGGCGCCCTGCGCGTCACGGGCCTCCGTCAGTCCGTCCGTGTAGAGCAGCAGAGTGGCTCCGGACGGGAACGCGGCCTCGTCCGCGCGGTCCGGCCACGAGCCGAGGTCGCCCATGCCGAGCGGCAGCGCCCGTTCGGCCGGTTCCAGCGTCTCCAGGGCGCCGTCCCCGTACAGCACGTACGGCGGCGGATGGCCGCGGTTGACCACCCGGACGTGCCCGTCCCCGCGCGGGATCTCGGCGAGCACGGCGGTCGTGAAGCCCTCGAACGCGTCCAGCCCGGAGCGCCGTGTGCCCTCCCGCGCGAGCGCCCGGTCCAGCCGCTGCGCGACCCCCTCCAGCGAGGACTCCTGCTCCGCCGCCTCCCGGAACGCGCCCAGCACGACGGCCACCGCCTCGACCGCGTCCAGCCCCTTGCCCCGTACGTCCCCGACCACCAGCCGCACCCCTAACGGGGTGTCCTGCACGGCGAACAGGTCACCGCCGATGGACGCGTCCGCCTGCGCCGCCTCGTACCGCGCCGCGATGTGCAGCCCGCCGATCCGCTCGGCCGGCGAGGGCAGCACCGCCCGCTGGGCGGCCTCCGCGACGACCCGCGCCGAGGCCAGCTGCTCGCCGCTGCGCCGCACGACCTGGTTGATGAAGAGGGCCAGCACGGAGACCGTGAACACGGTCAGCAGCTCCGTCACCGCCGGGATCTCGCTGGTCCTCTCGTTGTACGCGTGCAGCGCGGCCACCGTCCCGACGGCGGCGACGCCCGTCATGAGCGTGTACAGCGGGGAGAAGAAGGGGGCGGCGACCAGGGGCGCGGCGGCGAAGAGGGGGGAGGCGGTGAACGAGGCGGGGGTGCCGAGGTCGAAGAAGACGCCGGCAATGATGATCAGCACGGGCAGCGCCATGACGACCCGGCGGCCACCGTCACGCCGCGGCCCTCGCTCGTCGTCGCCGCCTGCTCGCTGCCCCACCAGTGGTCTCTCCTGCCAGGTCCGCCAGGTCCCGCCCACGGCTGCGGACGGTACCCCGCCCCACTCAGGCTGGCGGCAGCCGCGCCGTGGTGCGACTCGCCGTCGGCCAACCGGGCTAGGTGGTGTCCGCGGTCACCAGGGGGCCCTCCTGGTGACCGGGCGTGAGCGGTGCGCGCCCGCCGGCTCAGTCGTCGCCGCTGCCGCTGCCGGCACCGCCGTCGGTCTCGTCGGCGAGGTTGCGTTCCGCGTACACCTTCATGGCATCACGGACGAAGACCGCTGTCCCCTCGCCGTGCCGGTCGTAGTTCGCCGTGAAGCGCGGGTCGGCGACGTACATCTCGCCGAGCCCGATGATGTACGGCTTCGTCGGCGTGACCGTCACCGACAGCCACTCGATGTGCCTCCGCGCGATCGCCTGCGCCTCCTCGCTGTCCGGCGCGAGGCCGTCCTTCCGTGCCTGGGCGAAGTCGCGGGCGATCCCGGCCTGCCGGTCCTGGAACTCCTGCTTCTCCGCGGCGCTGAGCGAGCGCCACCAGCGGTCACCCTTCTCGTACGCCTCGCGGCCCCAGCGCTCGGTGACCTCCGCCTCGTACCGGGTGTGGTCGAAGCCGTCGAAGACTTCTTCCGCCATCAGTTCCTCTCCTCTCTCCGTGCGGTCGAGAGTGGTCCGCACCGAGGCGATCTGCCGCCCGATGCGCTCCCGCTCCTGCTCCAGCAGCCTCAGATGGGTGCGCAGGGCGGCGGCCGTGTCCCGCTGTCCTTCCAGGACCTGCGCGATCGCCGGCAGGCCGAGGCCCAGCTCGCGCAGCAGCAGGATGCGCTGCAGCCGGACGAGGGCGTCCTGGTCGTAGTAGCGGTAGCCGTTGCTGCCGATCCGGCTCGGCGTGAGGAGCCCGAGCTCTCCGTAGTGCCTGAGCGCTCGGCTCGTCGTGCCGGCCTTCCTGGCGATTTCCTGGATCGACCACTCCATGACCCTCACGCTAGAACTTGACGTTGCGTAAAGGTCAAGCGAGCCGTCTGGCGAAACCGCGAGAACGGGAGAATGCGAAAATGCCGAAGGCCCGGGACCTGATCGGTCCCGGGCCTTCGGCCTTCAGTAGCGGGGACAGGATTTGAACCTGCGACCTCTGGGTTATGAGCCCAGCGAGCTACCGAGCTGCTCCACCCCGCGTCGGTAAACACCACCTTACGCCATCCGGAGCAAGATCAATTCCACTTTCGCCGCCCGGGTCGTCCAGAACGCCCGGCCACGGCCGGCGCCCGGGTCGTCCAGAACGCCCGGCCACGGGCGGCGCCCCCGCCCCAGGCCCCCACCCAGTCCCCCGGCGCGCCTACTCGGCGACCTCCGTCCGCTCCCACCACTCGTACACGGTGACCCGGCCCTCCGGGCTGTCCTCATGGCGCGTCGTGGCCTTGAAGTGCTCGTAGCCGCCGCGATGCGGAATCTTCAATTCCTGGCCAGGGGGTGTGATCGGCACGATCTGCCCCTGCAGATCGTCCGGACCACCCTCCAGGAGTGCCTTGGTAGCCATACCTCCAGTTTTCCCACCCGGGAACCACCTCGCACCTTGTACGCGATCAGAGCGCCCCGAGGAGGCAGAGGCGGTTCAGAGCCGGCCCAGGAACGCGAACAGATTGCTCCTCGTGCGCGCGATCTGCTCCTCGACCGTGAGGGACTCGATCAGGCGGCCCCCGGGCACCGCCTCCTTCTTGCCGCGCACATAGAGGGAGCAGGCCAGGTCGGTGCACATGTACGCACCGACCGAGTTGCCCTCACGGCCCGCCGGGCCCGTCCTGCGGGCCGTCATCAGCGAGACGTCGTCCCCGGGATGGGTGGTCAGACACAGCGAGCACATGCTGCGGTGCAGATATCCGCGCTGCCGGGAGGGGAAGCGGAGCGCCACACCGATGAGCCGGCCGTCCCGCTCGGCGACCAGATAGCTGCGATCGGGCGCACCCGGATCGCGCCACCCCACGAAGTCGAGATCGCTCCAGGGCCGCTCCGCGAGATCGCGGGGGACGGCGAGCCGCTTGGCCTCACCCTTCGAGCAGTTGACGAACGACGCACGGATCTCCGGCTCGGTGAGTTCCTTCATGCCGGCGACGCTACGAACCCCTAGGAGCCCCGGGCAACTGATTAAGCGTCGCGACGAGACCCTCCTCGTTCGGGACGTCATGCGTCGCGGCGTCAGGCGCCGGGGCGTCGCGGCGTCAGGCGCCGGGGCGTCGCGGCGTCAGGCGTCGCGGCGTCAGGCGTCGCGGCGTCGGAAGGCCGTCGCCGCCGCTGCCGTCTTCGCCGTGATCAAGGCGAGGAAGACCACGCCACCCGCGAGCGGGCCCAACTGGGCGCCGCTGTCCAGGAGGGCACTGCCCGCGTCCGCCGCGCCGGTCATGGCGCTGCCCGCGGTGAAGGGCAGGAACATCGCCACACGCTCCAGCAGCGACTGGCCCGAGTTGGCCAGGACCGCGCGGAGCATCGGCTCCACCACGAAGGGGACCGCCAGCAAGGTCAGCAGAGCCACGGTCTGGGAGCGGATGAGCGCGCCCAGGGCCACGCCTGCCAGGCCCCAGCCCGCGACCAGCAGCACGTGGCCGATATGGACGCGGACCAGGAGCGCCGCCGGGACCCCGCTCAGGGACTCGCCGGCCAGAACAGGGAGGGCGACGGCCCAGGCGACGGCCAGGTTGGCCAGCGCGAGCACGGCGCTGAATGCGGCGATCGACACGGCCTTGGCGCCGAAAGCGACCGACCGGCGGGGGGTCAGCGCGAGGGTGGTGCGGATCGTGCCGTACCGGTATTCATGACCCATGGCGAAGACGCCCAGTGCGCCGGCTGTCACCGGTGTCAGCGGGGACTTCGTCAACATGATCACCAGCAGCTCGGACACCGGTACGGCCTGTCCTCGGTCCGCCGACATGTCCTTGATCAGGGCCCCGAAGGCCAAGGCCAGCAACGCGGTGACCATCAGGGTGGCGGCGGCCGTCCACCAGGTGCTGCGCAGGGTCCGCAGCCGCCACCATTCGTACGCGAGCGCCGTCCTCATGCCGTCGCCTTCTCCTGTCCGGCCCGCCGGGCGTCGTAGTCGGTCTGTTCCGCCGAGGCGCGGAGGTACGCGGACTCCAGCGTGGAGGTACGGGCGACCAGTTCGTAGACGAGGATCCCGAGGGCCGCGGCGATCTCGGCGATGCGCCGCTGGGCCAGTCCGCGTACGACGACGAGCTCGGCTTCCCGCTCCAGTACCGTGCCGCCCTCCTCCGCCACCGCCTGGGCCAGCCCCTCGGCGTCGGAGGTGCGCACGAGCACTGCTTCCAGCTCGAAGGTGCGGATGAACTCGGCCTGCGGCAGGTCGGCGAGGAGCCGCCCGCGGCCGATGACCACCAGGTGGTCGGCGACCGCCTCCACCTCGGCGAGCAGGTGTGAGGAGATCAGCACGGAGTTGCCGCCGGCCGCGTACCGGGTCAGGAATTCCCGGAGCCAGTGGATGCCCTGCGGGTCGAGCCCGTTCGCGGGCTCGTCCAGGATCAGCGTGTCCGGCTCGCCCAGCAACGCCGCGGCAAGGCCCAGCCGCTGGCCCATACCCAGCGAGAAGCCCCTGGGCCGGGTGGTGGCGACCGAGCCGAGGCCCACCTGTTCCAGCACCTCGTCGGCGCGGGAGACCGGCAGTCCGGCCCCCTTCGCGAGCATCCGCAGATGGTTGACGGCCGTCCGAGCCGGGTGGAAGGAGCGTGCGTCGAGCATCGCCCCGACCCGGCGTGCGGGCCGGGCCAGTTCGCGGTACGGAACACCGTCGAAGAGGGTTTCGCCCTCACCCGCGTCGAGTCCCAGCATGAGCCGCATGGTGGTCGACTTCCCTGCGCCGTTGGGCCCGAGGAAGCCCGTCACCTTTCCCGGCTCCACGCGGAAGGACAGGTCCTCCACGACCGTCTTCCCGCCGTATCGCTTCGTGAGGCCGCGGGCCTCGATCAGTGCCATGACTCTCCAGAACGCAGATCTCGGTCCAGTACGCATTCGTCCGTCACCGTCAGGGCAGCGGGCAGCGTGTGGCTGATGAGAAGGACCAGACGGTCGGCACCCCAGAGCGAGAGCTCCCCGGCGATCTTCTCCACGCCCTCCTGGTCGATGCCGTTGAACGGCTCGTCCAGGACCGCGCAGCCGAAACTGCCGAGGGTGCAGATGACGTACCAGAGCTTGCGGGTGTTGCCGGTGGACAGCGTCTTCGCAGCGTGGTCCAGCCAGGGCCCAAGACCCAGCCGGACCGCGCGGTCCAGGCCGCCGTCGGGGGCAGCGCCGCGGCACCGTGAGGTGAAGACGATGTGGTCCCTGACCGTCATATCGGGGTAGAGGGCGGGCTGGGTACGGCAGATTCGGCGGCCGGCCCGGGCTGCCGGGCTGTTCGCGTCCAGGCCGCCCACCCGTACGGTGCCCTGCCACGGCACGAGGTACCCCGAGCAGAGCTCCACCAGGGTGGACTTGCCCGTGCCGTTGCCGCCCCTCACATGCACCAGGCCCGTTCTGCCGAAGGAGAGCGAGAGCCCGCTGAACACCGGGCTTCCCTCCACATAGCCCGCGGTCACGTCACGGATCTCAAGGGCAGGGTCCTGATGCGACGGCCGATGCACGTGATTGCTCCTCCGAAGAGACAGACGCTGTAGAAGGCGGTCAGCAGCCGCAGGGACAGGGGTTGCGCAGTGCTGCCCACGAGGGCGGGCAGGGCGAGCCCGATGGAGACGCATGCCACGAACACGCCGGGCGCGCTGGTGCCGTCCACCAGTTGTCTCGGCGCGGACGCCAGCGACTCCGCGATCAACGAGGCGGACATGACCCCGAGTCCCAGGAACGGCAGCTGCCACAGGACTGTGCCGCTCACCAGGCCGGCTGCCGCTGCCACGCCCGCGGCGAGGAGCACAGCGTGGGCGGTGTAGTACAGCGTGGCGCTCACCGCGACATGGCGGTGGGAGAGCAGGTTCTCCCAAGCGGAACGGAACTGGGGGCCGAGCGCGGTCGGCCCGCTGGTGGCCAGCACCAGCTCCACGCAGCCCAGCAGCAGGACGAAGCCAAGGGCGACCGCGGTACGCGTGACGAGCCGTTCGGCTCCGGCCGGCAGAGGTAGCAGCCCGCTGCCGGAGGCATGTACTCCGGCCAGCAGCAGGACGGCCGTCAGCAGGGCCGCGTAGGCCCGCCTGATCATCGGGTACGTACGGCTGGAAGTGAAGTGCCGGTGCACGACCGGCAGCAGCGGCAGCCGTGCGGGCCGGAAGGCCATGGCCGGCACGGTGGCGGACCGTCCGGAAGGGCGGATGGCGAACGCACTCCCGTCCAGGCGGCGGCAGTCGCGCATGCAGCTCAGCAGAGCGGCGGCGGCCAGGGTCGCACAGACCACCGTCACACCGAGGGCCAGCAGCTCGACCAGCCCCGTGCCCGTTCCCGAGCCCACGCCTCCGCCCCGGCCGCGCGCGCCCGCGGTGCCCGCGGCCCCTGGGGCGTCCAGCAGTGCCCCCGTCGCCAGACCCGTGGCGAAAACCACCAGGGCCACCGTCGCGTGCACGCCTGGCCCGGCAGCCGCTGCGGTGGAATCAGCACGCGCGGCGAGCCGGGCGGACACGGCCAGCGTGAGCGCGCACAGCACCAGCGGTACGCAGATCAGCCCTGGGGTGAGCGGACCGGCCAAGGACTCCCGGAAGACGCACAGGAAGGCCGCGTCCACAGTGAACAGTGCGGCGTGAAAGTGCACGATTCGGGCAGCGCAGTACACCAGGAAGACATCGCGGGCCCTGATGTCGAGGGCCCGGAAGAAGTGTTCGTTGGGGCTGCCGCTGACGCTGTGGCGCCGCCGGGAGAACGCCTCGCGCAGCAGATACACCCCGCCCGCGTACAGGTTGGCGAGCAGGAAGCCGCCGACCAGGACCAGGCCCGGCAGCTCGATCGTCCGGTGCAGCAGGCGCGCCCCGAGGAGGGCTGCGGCGAGCAGCACCGGCACCGTCAGGGCGGTGCCCGTGAAGCAGAACACCCGGAAGACCGGCATGGGCATGCTCCAGCCCAGCGCGTTCAGCCGCTCGAAGAGCAGGAAGTCGACGGTGTTGCGCAGGCCGGACGGGGACGTACGGGGTGAGGGCATCTCAGAAGCGATTCCTCGGCCGGTTCTCCGACGCCTCCGCACGCAGCAGGGTCACCCGCACGCACACCAGGAAGGAGACGCCGATGGACAGACCCAGCAGGACCTTCAGCGGCAAGCTCCCACCGGACGCGCCGAGGGTCGCGGCATGGCAGGCGGCCGCGAGTGGGAATGCCACCAGGGCAGCCCGGTACGAGGGTTTGCGCGGCACCAGCACGATGACCAGCGGTACGGCGGCCCCCAGCACGGCGAGGGCGGGCAGCAGCCATGCGGGTACGCCCGCCGCCCGGGACTCCTGGGCGACCAGGAAGACGGTGGACGTCGCGCCGCTGAGGGCGACAACGGCCGCGGCGGCCCATAAGACGGCCGGCTGTGACGTGGTGAAGCGCATGGAATCTCCCTCTTGCTGGGATCTCGAGAGGCTCACTGAGATCTCGACCGGCTTGCTGGGATCTCGACCGGGATCTCGCCCCTCAGATCGCGAGGGAAAGTCCCGCGAGCCCGACGGCGAAGGCATAGGTCGTGATGATCTTGCGCTGACCGAGCCCGGCCCAGTGCGTACGGAAAAGGACTGGCGCGATCGCGGCGACCAGCAGGACGTACAGGTAGTACCAACCGGTCGTCTTGGGGGAGGAGACGTCGAGCGCCGAACTGACCAGGTGCACGGGGAAGGTGCACAGCAGCGCGACGACGAAACCGAGCCCGAATCCCCGTTCCCGGCCGACCCGCCGCCGCATGGTGAGGACGTGCCGCTCCACCACGGCGGCGAGCGAGTAGAAGACAGCCAGCAGCAGCATCGACAGGAACACGGCCAGCAGCAGGCCGACGTTGACGGCCAGCGCCTCCATGCTCTTGTCCGGGACTTTGTCCGCCATATCGCTGTTCTGCAGCTGCCGGCGGACGGTCTCGTACAGGGTGGGCAGCCGCAGCAGAATGGCGGAGATCGTCAGCCCGTACGCGATGAGCCAGAAGGCCCGGCTCGTCGGTCCGGGCGTGCGGACCTTCCCCGGCCCTCCTCTCGCGCTGTTCTCCGACTCGGCGGGCTCAAGGGCCCTTGCCGGCACCGCCATAGGACTTTCCCCAATCCCCCCTCGGCTAGCGAGCGGCTATCACGACTGACTCCACCAGGGCCGCAACGAGAATGACCGCGACCGCGACGCCCAGCGTCTTGAGTGAGAGCGCGAGCGACTCCGCGTACGCCCGCAAGGGCGATCTGTCGTCCTCCGCGCTGCTGTGCAGGGCATTGGCCACGCCGGACACCACGGGCAGCATTCCGGCAGTGGCCGCGAGCAACAGCCCGAGGAATTCGAGCGGCGCGTAAAGGACGATGGAGCCCAACGCCTCCTGGAATCCCGCGGTACGAGCCGCCGCACCGAATGTGGCACCGATGTACACGGCCATCAGGCCGAGCGCCACGACGGTGGAGAATCCCGCGGTCAGCGCGCCGGAGAACAGCAGCATGGCGGCTCCCGTATTGCGCAGCACAATGGGGCCGAACGAATCGGCGAAGGAGACATCGGCCGGCCGACCACCAGGGTCCGCCCAGGCGCCGTCCCCGCCCGCCGGGTCCATGCTGGTGCAGCCCAGCACGATTCCTGTGCACAGCGCCGCCAGGGACACCGAGAACGCGATGGCGAGCATGCGCCTCGTAACGTCCCCGGCGGCCGTGCGAGTTGCCTGTGAAATGGTGATTTCCCCAGCTACTCGGTCATCGTGCCCCTAGGAGATGGCGACCTTCTTGCCCCACTGGCTGATGGCCCACTTGGCGGTCGCGACGACCGTGCCGGCGATACCGCCGGAGACCAGGGCCATCGCGGCGGCCAGGACCCAGCCGCCGACCTCGACGGCGTTGACGATCTGGGTGGCCACCGAGCTGGAGAGGCCGAACATGCCGGCGATGTACATGACGCTGATACCCGCGAAGGTCAGGCCGATGACGCTGATGAGTCCGGCGGCCGCGGTGGTGCCGGCCGTCTTCTTGGTGGCGAACGAGTTCATGACGGGCTACTCCCTTGAATCTCTTCCGAAAGGCCGCGGCCCCGGTGCACCGGCCCCATAGCGGTAGCGTCGATACGGGACCGCAAGGCCCCTTCGGGCGTTTTCGTACAGTTGCTCGGGTCGGGAACGATCATGACAAGGGGCCGGATCCGCCGGTACCCCCGAGTGACCCCTCCAGGTGGAGGCTGATCCGCCCGTTCTCCGGAACCGCGGGGTCAGCGCCTCACAGCGGCAGCACGGCCCTGACCAGGAACCCGCCATCCGCTCCGGGCGAGGCGTCCAGCCGCCCGCCCAGGCGCTCGGCACGCTCGCGGAGCCCGACCAGCCCATGGCCGCCTGCGGGGAACGCGGCGTCCTCCCGCCGGTGCGCGGCCGGGCCGTTGCGTACTTCGAGCACCAGTGACTCACGGTCCTCGGCGAGCAGCGCCGAGATGGCGACCGGGGCACCGGGCGCGTGCTTGCGTACGTTGGTGAGTGCCTCCTGAACGATCCGGTACACGGCCGTCTCGACGCCCGGCGGCCATGACCGCTCGGTCAGCGCACGCAGGTCGGTGGTGACGTCCAGTGCACTGTCGGCCGCCAGTCCCGGCAGGTCCGCCAGGTGCGGCCGACCTGCCGCGGTGGCGCCGAGGATCCCGGAGCGGCGTAACACCCCCACGGTGTCCCGCAGTTCCTCCAGCGCCCGGACACTGTGCTTCCGGATGCTCTCCACATCGGCGCGCTTGGCCGGATCGGACTCGACGGCCCGGAGCGCGCCCGCCTGCACGGCGATGATGCTCAGGTGATGGGAGACGGTGTCGTGCATGTCCCGGGCCAGCCGGGCCCGTTCGCGGATCACCGCCTGCTCGGCTCCCAGCCGCTGCTCACGCGCCTGGCTCGCCTCGAGCCGGGCGAGCTGCGCCTGGGTCTGGGCACGGGCCCTGGCCAACAGGCCGAGCGCGGTCGAGCCGACGCTCAGCAGAGCCGCCACCTCGATGGCGTTCAGCAGCTCCGTCAGGGTCTTGTCGGCGACCCCGGGCAGCGGCCAGGGGCAGACCGCGGCGGCGATCAACAGGCCGGAGGGCCAGAGGACCCGGCCCTGCGGCCGGGACGAGGCCACGGCGTACATGGTGATCACCCACGGCAGCAACAGGTACCCGGTGACCATGGCCGGCAGCGTGGCGCAGAGTGCGGTCACCGGAAGGCGCCGGCGCAGCGGCAGGGCGAGCAGGGCCGGGACACACACGGCGAGCGCGAGCGGGCCGGACTCGTCGAGTACGGTCAGCGGCTCGGCCAGCGCGCACACCACGGCCACCTGCTCGGCCGAGAGCCGGATCCGGCGGGGCAATCTCATACGGATCACGCCGTACGTCGTGTTCCTGCCGTCGCACTGCTCACCAGACCTTGCTGGTGGGCCCGGACCGCCGCCTGCACCCGGTTGGCCACGCCCAGCTTTCCGAACAGGACGCTGACGTGGTCCTTGACGGTGGTGGTGGCGATATAGAGCTCCTTGCCGATCTCGGTGTTGGACAGGCCCGCGGCGAGAAGTTCGAGCACTTGCCGCTCTCGCGCCGTGAGCTCCCCCGTGGCAGTCGCTCCCGCCAGGTCAGGACCGGACCTGGGCTGCGCGGGGATTCCCCCGACCGGCCGCGCGCCCTCGCTCGCCACGGCCGCCTCGCCCGGCCGGCCCGCCCGGTTCACGTACCCGCTGACAACGGTGCGGGCCACCCGCGGAGCGATGACACTGCCGCCCTCGGCCAACTCCCTGATGGCGTACTCCAGCTGCTCAGGAGCGGTGTCCTTGAGGAGGAAGCCCGACGCTCCGCCGTGCAGCGCCTCCGAAAGGTGCTCCTCGGCGTCGAAGGCGGTCAACATGGCGACCACCGGGGGCCGCTCCAGTGCGCGCAGGTCCGCGAGCACGCCGAGGCCGTCGCGGTCAGGCATCCTGACGTCGAGCAGGACCACGTCCGGTCTCTGCCGCTCGGCCTCGCCGACGGCCTCCTCCCCCTGGCAGACAGCCACCACACGCACACCTTCGAAGGTGCCGATGATCCGTCTGAGCCCTTCCCGGATCAGGACCTCGTCATCGACGATCATCACGCGTATGGCCGATTCGTTCATTTTCTTCCCCGTGCAGCAAACTGTGGAATCGCTTCGCCCAGGCCGAGCGCAGAGTCACGGCGCCTCACCCGGTGTCGACATCGCTACTATCCCACGGTCAAGGTGGGTCGAAGCGGACGTACTTCGCAGGTAGGTCCCTCAACGCGCGAGGCCGCCGAGGGATGGCCGAAGGACGGCCGGCGGATGTTCTGGTATCAGCCATGACAGAGGGGGCCGTACCGACGACGAAGCGCCCCAACCGGATGGAACCGATTGAGGCGCTAAGCAGCAGGTCAGAGAGGTTTTCCCTCGACCCGCAGGCGGTAGGCCGTGTGGGACTCGAACCCACAACCAACGGATTAAAAGTCCGCTGCTCTGCCAATTGAGCTAACGGCCCTCGACGAGTCATCCATGAGCATAGCCGGACGGGGGCGGTGCGCCGATCGGGTATCGCCTCACCGGCCCCGTCACGTGGCCGAAGGGCACGGCGCGGCCGTCGGCGTCCAGGCCCTCGGCGGGGCCATGGGCCTCGCCACACGGGCGTCGAGAACGAGCAGGGCCCGTACGCACCGAGGTGTCGTACGGGCCCTGCCACGGATTACGGCCGGTCAGCCGTTGCGCTTCCAGCGCGGCTTGTCGTCACGGCGGCCGCCACCGAACGAGCCGGAGCCGGAGCCCGAGCCGCGGTGGTCGTCACGGCGGCCGTACGGGCGGTCGTGGCCGCCGGAGCGGAAGCCGCCGCCCGAGGGACGGTCGTCGCGGCGGTCGCGGTTGAACGGACGGTCGCTGCCGCCGCGGTGGTCGCGACGCTCGAAGGGGCGGCCACCACGGTCGTTGTCGCGACGGTCGTCGCGACGGAAGCCGCCACGGTCGTTGCCGCCACGGTCGTTGTCACGGCGGAAGCCACCGCGGTCGTCGTCACGACGGTCGCGGTTGAACGGACGGTCGTTGTCACGACGCTCGAACGAACGGCCGCCACGGTCGTTGCCACCGCGGTCGCGGTTGAACGGACGGTCGTTGTCACGACGGTCGTCACGACGGAAACCACCGCGGTCGTTGCCACCACGGTCGTTGTCACGGCGGAAGCCACCGCGGTCGTCGTCACGACGGTCGCGGTTGAACGGACGGTCGTTGTCACGACGCTCGAACGAACGGCCGCCACGGTCGTCACGGCGCTCGCGACGGTCGAAGTTGCCCCGATCGTCACGGCGCTCGTCACGGCGCTCGTCACGGCGCTCGCGGCGCTCGTACGACGGACGCTCCTCACGGACCTCACGGGCCTCGCGGAACGCCGGGGCCTGCTCGGGTACGGCCACCTCGGCTGCCGCCGCGACCTCGGTCTCCGCCGCCTCGGTCACCTCGGCGACCGCGGCCTGCGGGTCCTCGCCACGCTCGCGCGCGGCACGGGCGACCAGGCGGTCGGCCTCCTCGCGGAGTTCGGCGGCGCGGCGCTGGACGCGCTCCAGCTCCTTGGTGAGCTGGGCGACCTCGCGCTCGGCCTGCTTGGCGGCGTTGTTCGCGGAGTCGGCCTGGACCTCGGTCAGCGAACGGGCACCGGTGATCTCGGCGACCTCCGGGTCGAAGATGCCCGCACCGCCGACGATGTGGCGCGAGGCGTCGACGCCCGCGTCCTCCATCAGACGGAAGATCTGGCGGCGCTGGTGCGGGAGCGCCAGCGAGACGACCGTGCCGGACTGGCCGGCACGGGCGGTGCGGCCCGAACGGTGCAGGTAGTCCTTGTGGTCCCCGGCCGGGTCCACGTTCAGGACGAGGTCGATGCCGTCGACGTGGATACCGCGGGCGGCGACATCGGTCGCCACCAGCGCGTTGACATAACCGTCCTTGAAGTCGGCGAGGACACGGGTGCGGGCACCCTGCGTCATGCCGCCGTGCAGCGCATCGGCCTTCACGCCCGCGTCGACGAGCTGCTCGGCGATACGGTCGGCCCCCAGCTGCGTACGGACGAAGATGATCGTGCGGCCCTTGCGGGCGGCGATCGCGGCCGTGACCGGCGCCTTGTCCTTCGGCTTCACGACGAGGACGTGGTGGGTCATGGTCGTGACGTTGCCCTGGGCGCTGTCGACCTCGTGGCTGACCGGGTTGTTCAGGTAGCGCTTGACCAGGGTGCCGATCTCGTTCTCCATGGTGGCGGAGAAGAGCATGCGCTGGCCACCCTCGGGCACCTGGTCGAGCAGCTCGGTGACCTCGGGCAGGAAGCCCAGGTCGGACATCTGGTCGGCCTCGTCGAGGACCGCGACCTGGACGTTCTCGAGGGAGCAGGCGCCACGGTTGATGATGTCGCGCAGTCGGCCCGGGGTGGCGACGAGGATGTCGACGCCGCGCTCGAGCGCGTAGATCTGGTTGCCCATGGACGTACCGCCGCAGACGACCTTGATCTTCAGGCCGAGGACGTCGCCGTAGGGCTGGAGGGCGTCCGCGACCTGCATCGCGAGCTCACGGGTCGGGGTGAGAATGACGGCGCGGGGCTTCTTCTTCTCGGTCTGGCCGCCGGCCAGCGTGGCCAGGGTCGGCAGACCGAAGGAGAGGGTCTTGCCGGAGCCGGTGCGGCCACGGCCGAGGATGTCTTTGCCGGCCAGGGCGTCCGGGATGGTCGCGGCCTGGATCGGGAACGGGACGGTGACACCGTTCTGAGCGAGCTTGCGGACGACGCCCTCGGGGAGGCCGAGGTCGCCGAAGGTCACCTCGGGGGTCGCGGGAGCCTCGTCGGCAGCCGCGGCCTCGGCCGTCTCCGCCGCGTCGACGATCTCCTCGTTCACGACCTCGTCGGTCACGATCTCGTCGTTCTCGGGCAGGACGGCACGATCAGTACTGGAAATGGACATGCGAAATGCGAAACCTTCCGGAGTCTCGGCACGCGCCCAAACTCCGTGAATTCGCAATTCGACCGCCTCAATGCGGTCAGCCACGGCTAGGGAGAGTACGCGCCACGCGGCGCGCTTCTGTGTCGGCGCCGGGCAATGGGATCAAACGATCTACCACCATACGCACCTGAACCCGCCGAAGGCAAACCGCCTCACTGCGTCGCTCGTCACACCCGCGGGGCCGCGCGGGGCCGCCCATGTCGGCGCACCCCCTCGGCCCCTCCTGCCCGGCGGCCCTTCCCGTACGGGCCTGTGCAGGCCCGCACGGGCTCATACGGGCCTATACAGGCTCATACGGGCTCATACGGGTGCCATCTGCGGCGACGCCATCGGCACCGTGTGCGCCCCCGCCCCATCGACGGCCGCCCGCATCGCGCCCATCTGGGTGTTGGCCGCCGGTGAGGCGGACGGCGGGTCGGTGGGTTCCTGGGTCGGGTCGGGATCCGGGTCGGGGCCTGGCGGGGTCGGGTCGACGGGCGGCGTCGGGTCCACCGGCGGCGTGGGGTCGACCGGCGGCGTCGGCTCGCCCGGCGGAGGCGTGGGCCCCGGCGGTACGGCGGGTCCCGCGCCCCCTCCACCGGCGACGCCGCCCTTCGGCGGCCGCGCGGACGGCGCCACGGACCCGCTCGGGCTCGCTCCGGCGCCCGCGTCCTGGCCCGCGGCCTCGCCCGCGGCCCCGCCGGAGCGGGCGGCTGCGCCCATGCCCGTGCGCTCGTGCCCGCCGACACCGCCCGGCGCGGCGCCCCCGCCGTCCGGCTCGATCCCGGCCCCGCGCTGCTGCGGGGACTTCGCGGGCGGCCCACCGCCGTCGTCGCTCACGCTCATACAGCCTGCGGAGGCCGCGACCGCCAGGGCGGTGGCGATCCATACGGCACAACGGCCGGGGGCGGACAACTGGCGCACGAGCGGCACCTCCGAGGGCACGGGACACGGGTTCTGACGCAGGTCTTCCTGCCCAACTCCCTGTGCCCCACAAGGGACACGCCCGGCGCACGCCCAGCCCGGGGCCGCGAGCGGCCAACACACCCGGCGCCACCGGCAACCAGCGGGTTTCAGGAACCGCCGGTTTCGGGAACCACGCCCGAGCCGCCGGGGTTTCAGGCTCCGCGCCCGAGCCGCCGGGCGAACGCCACGACCCGGCGGGTGAGCCACGCGCCCAGCCACACCGCCGCCAGCGCGCCGGCTACCGTTCCGGCGCCGTACGCCACTGCCTGCGCGACCTGGTGACGCTCCAGCAGCTTCACGACGTCGAGGGCGTACGTCGAGAACGTCGTGAACCCGCCCAGCACCCCGACCCCGAGGAACGGGCGCGCCAGCGGGCTCGTGACCACCTCGCGCTCGCTCACCAGCACCATCAGCACGCCGATGAGGGCACAACCGACCACATTGACGGTGAAGATCGCCCATACCGAAGGCCAGGCGAGCGACATCCCGTAGCGCGCGGACGCGCCCAGCGCCCCTCCGGCGGAAACCGCCGCGATGACGCTCCACTTGACGCCCGCCCAGGGGGCTCGCCCGACCCGCCCGGAGCCGGAGCCGGAGCCGGACCTGGTGCCCGTGCCCTGGCCCACGACGCTCACCCGTACCCGAGCGCGTGCAGCCGCTCGTCGTCGATCCCGAAGTGGTGGGCGATCTCATGGACCACCGTGATCTCGGTCTCCTCGACCACTTCCTCACGGGTCTCGCAGATCCGCAGCGTCGGACCCCGGTAGATCGTGATCCGGTCCGGCAGAACGCCGGCGTACCACTCCCCGCGGTCGGTCAGCGGAGTCCCCTCGTACAGCCCGAGCAGCTCGGGATCGTCGGCGGACGGTTCGTCCTCGACGAACACCGCGACGTTGTCCATCAGCCGCGTCAGCTCCGGCGGGATCCGGTCCAGCGCCTCGGCGACCAGTTCCTCGAACTCCTCGCGCGTCATCTCCAGCACCCGGCCATTGTCACGCACGCGCGCCCCCGACCCCCGTACGCGGGGCATAGCCCGCCGCGTACACGGGCATACGCGACCAATGGCCAGCGCCCGTGAAGCCCGTCAACGGCTCCGTGCCCTCCTCACCCGTACCCGGCGCCGCACCCCCGCCACCACCGGTTCCCCCGCCGGCGCCCTCGCCCCTACCCCCCATCCCTATGCCCGCGCGATCGGACTGGTCGCCGTCGTCCTGCTGGGCGCCTGGCTGGGGCTGCTGATCGTCGGGTCCGTCCGTACGCCCGTCGGGCCCATGGACACGAGCATGACCCTCCGCCCGTCCCTCTCCGGCGGCACGAAGATCAACGTCTCCCCGCTCGGCGCCCTCGAACTGGACTCCCACACCGCGCCCATCCGCCTCGACGTCGACGTCGACCGGCTCGACCCCATCCGCTCCCAGGCCCTGGTCGAGCATCCGGAGCGGCTCGCCGGCCTCCAGGACGAGATCACCCAGGACGTCACGGCCGGCACCCGCGACCTCGCCGTGCGTTCCTGCGTCGCCGTCGTCGCCGGCGCCACCGCGCTCGGCCTCGCGGTCTACCGCAGCCCGCGCCGCGCCCTCACGGCGGGCGGCCTCGCACTCGCCCTCCTGGCGGCGTCCGGCACCAGCGCGTACGCGACCTGGAACCCGAAGTCGGTCCTGGAGCCGAAGTTCTCCGGCCTCCTGTCCTCGGCGCCTTCCGTCGTGGGCAGCGCCCGCTCGATCGTCACCGAATTCGACGTCTACCAGAAGGAGTTGGCCCGTCTCGTCACCAACGTGACCAAGCTGTACGACGCGACCTCCACGCTCCCCGTCTACCAGCCGGACCCGGGGACGATGCGCGTCCTGCACGTCTCCGACATCCACCTCAACCCGGCCGCGTGGCACATCATCGGCTCACTGGTGGAGCAGTACGAGATCGACGTCATCATCGACTCCGGCGACACCATGGACCACGGCACCGCCGCCGAGAACACCTTCCTCGACCCGATCCCCGACCTCGGCGCGCCCTACGTCTGGGTCCGCGGCAACCACGACTCGCCCGCCACCCAGCGCTATCTCCAGGACCTCGACAACGTCCACGTCCTCGACGAGGGCCGCGCGGTCACCGTGGCGGGCCTGCGCGTGGCGGGCACCGGCGACCCCCAGTTCACCCCCGACCGCTCGGTCGCCGCCCAGGGCGACCCCGCCGAGCGCATGGCCGGGATCCGCCTCGCCTCCGCCCTGCGCGACCAGCGCCGCGCGGGCACCCCCGTCGACATCGCCGTCGCCCACAACCCGGTCGCCGCCCGCGAGACCGACGGCACCGTCCCCCTCGCCCTGGCGGGCCACGTACACCACCGCGAGACCGAGCTCCTGCCGCTCGGCACCCGCCTGAAGATCGAGGGCTCCACGGGCGGCGGGGGACTGCGCGCGGTCCAGAACGACGAGCCGGAGAAGGTCCGCGCCTCCGTCCTCTACCTGGACCGCACCACGCGCACGCTCCAGGCGTGGGACGAGATCACCCTGGGCGGCCTGGGCCTCACAACCGCCGAGGTCAGCCGCCATCTGGCCACCGAACCAGCCGCCGGCTCACCGCCCCCGGCCCCCCGCTCCTCACCCGCCCCGTAAACCGTTTTGGCGATAGCTCCCCGCATCCCATATGCTTCTCACGTCCCCGACGCGCTGCTAAGCGCCCAGGTGGGCCCTTAGCCCTCATCGTCTAGTGGCCCAGGACGCCGCCCTTTCAAGGCGGTAGCACGGGTTCGAATCCCGTTGGGGGCACGCATCACCGTGTGCGAGACTGGCTCTCGCACAATGCATCACCTCTGGTCCTGTGGAGCAGTTTGGAGTGCTCGCCACCCTGTCAAGGTGGAGGCCGCGGGTTCAAATCCCGTCAGGACCGCTGCGATCTCCCGTAGATCGCGTGGCTGGGTAGCTCAGTTGGTACGAGCGTCCGCCTGAAAAGCGGAAGGTCGCCGGTTCGACCCCGGCCCCAGCCACCGCAACCCTGAACAGGGCATACGCCCCCTCTGAAGATCATTCGGAGGGGGCGTTTTCGTGCCGGTTACGCCAACCCGTACGCCAACGGTTCTCAGGACAGGGTGTCCCCGAGCTTCCTGAGCGCCTTGCGCTGCTCGTCCAACGAGGCGTGGGCGTAGACCTTCATCGTCACGCCGATGTCGCTGTGCCCCACGATCTGCCGGACGATGTGCGGCGGCACTCCCAGGTCCAGCAGGAGTGAGACTGCCGAGTGCCGGAGATCGTGGAACCGGATCTCCAGCCCGAGCCGCTTCCGGAGCGGGTACCAGCTCCTCCGGAGGTTGTCCGGTTCCAGCGGGGTGCCGATCCGAGAGGTGAAGATCAGCCCGTTCTCCTTCCACTCGATGCCTGCCACCGCCCGCTCCTGCGCCTGCCGCTCACGGTGCTCGGTGAGCACCTTCACGACAACCGGCGGGAGCGGGACCGTGCGGACCGAGGCCGCGGTCTTGGGCTGGACCAGCCGGAGCTCCCCGTCGACGCGCTGGAGGGCCCGGTCCACGGTCAGCGTCTCGCGGTCGAGGTCGACCGCGTCCCAGCGGAGTCCCAGAACCTCACCCCGGCGCATCCCCAGGACCAGGGCGAGCACGTAGAGCGCGTGCAGCCGGTCCCCTGCGGACTCCCGGAGCAGGAGACGGGCGGAGGCCACGCTGAGCCCTTTTCCCGTGTCGTACGACGGCGTGGGCACCTGCACGAGCTGGGCGACGTTCCGCACGATCAGTTCCTCTCGGACGGCGTTCTGGAGGGCGTTCCGGAGCACGGCGTGGATGGACTGCACCATGCGGCGGGAGAGAAGCGAGCGGCAGCACTCCTTCGGCTTCGCGGCGCAGCACTCAGGCTCCCGGCGGTCCTTGTCCCACCCGTGCTTGCAGCACTGGCACTCCCCCGACACCGCCGCGAGCCAGGTGCGAACCTCCGCGGCCCGAAGCGTCCGGATCTTCTTGCGCCCGAGTCCGGGCACGAGGTGGACGCGCGCCACGCTCTCGTAGCCCTGGTACGTCTTCGGCCGGCGGTTGACCCGGACAACCGTGGCCAGCCAGTAGGTGAGGTAGTCCTCCAGCCTCATGTTCGTGTCGGGCACCGGAATGCCCTGGTTCTCCTGCGACTGAAGGTTGGTGATCTTCTCCCGCACGTCGTCGCGGGTCTTGCCATAGACCGAGACCCGCTTACGGATGCCGCTGGTCGTCGTCACGTACACGCGGCCGTGGTACGTGCCGTCCTTACGGATCGTGATGCTGCCTTCGCCGTTGGCGCGCTTGGCCATCAGGCGGCCTCCTCCAGTCGGTTCTTCATGTACGTGGCGAGCGCGTCCGCCGGGATCCGGCGGGAGCGCCCTTCGGTGAAGCTCGGGAGCCGCTTGGTCCGGATCAGGTCGTAGACCTTGAAGCGGCTCATTCGGAGTGCGCTCATGACCTCAGGCACGGTCAGGGCCTGGTGACTTGTGGGCAGGGCGGAGCTCATGCGGTGACTCCTAGGGGCGGTCCGTCGGGGGGCCTCTCTGAGGGCCGCTACTTCCGCTACCGCCGCTACCTCGCAGGTCAGGGGCCTGTTGGAGGTAGCGGGAAGGGGTAGCGGTAGCGGATAGGTAGCGGCGGGGTAGCGGCAACCGAGGCCGGTTGCCGCTACCTCATCAGCGCTGGTCAGGCCACGTTTTCCGTGCCGGGTAGCGGAGGTAGCGGACTTTCCGGGGGTGGGGGGCAGTAGCGGGCCCACGCGTCCCAGAGATCGGCGGCGTAGTAGCCCTTCAGGACGCTCCCGGCGGCCTTGATGTTGCGGGAGGCGATGGGCTCGTTGTCGGCCGTCATGTACTCCGCGAGCATCTTCGACAGGCGCCGGTTGTCGAGCGGCTTGCCGTTGAGGTCGGCCCACGGTGCGTCGTCGAGGGCGTTGAGCCGGTCCAGGATGGCGACGGTGGGCAGGCGGTCGATACCGACCATGACGTGATCACGCAGGTCGGTCAGCAGCCGAACGCCCAGACTGCCCTTGTCGTTCACCTTGGATGCGGTCACCAGCGTCACGCATGCCCCACGTGCCCGCTCGGGCCAGTGGCCGCCGACCGCGTCGGCGATGGCGATCAGGGGTTCCCACACGTCCGCCGGCCGGTCGGTCACCCCGTCCGGCATGTCCGGCCACGCACCCATGACGAACCCCCGCGCTTGCTCTGCCCACGTGGCGAGTCGATCTCGGAGTTTGTGCCCCTCCGCTTCGTGGATGCGGGCTCGGAAAGGCTCCACCTTCTCGTTCCTGGCCCGGCGGCGCATGCGGATGATGACGGAGCGGCTCAGGATCGTGTCCGGCAGCGAACCGAGACCGGCGACCGCCACCGCGCAGTACGACGGGAACGCCTGCACTGTTTGCTGCCCACCGTCTCCGATGCACCGGTAGGTGACCCCGGTGCGACGGTGTCCGGCGTTGAGGAACCCCCGCAGTTCCTCGTTGTCCCCCGCCTTGGGACCGAAGACAGTGTCGATCTCATCGAACAGAATCGTTGGCTTGCCATCGCCCCCGGAGACGGACCGGAACAGAGCGGCGGCGGACGCATTGACCGCGGTCATGGGCTGCGGCACGAGGGTTTCCACGATCTCCAGCGCCCGGGTCTTGCCCGACCCCGGTTCCGGGGAGAGGAAGGCGATGCGGGGAGTGGAGTCGAAGCAGTCGAGCAGGTGGGCGTGCGCGTCCCACAGGGCCACGGCGACGTAGGCGGCTTCGGTGGGAAAGACGTTGAAGCGACGGTGGAAGGCTTCCACCTCGTCGAGCAGCGCGGCGCCGTCGATGGGGCTGGTCATGCGGCGGCCCTTCCTTCCTGGGAGCGGCGCAGGGGGCATACGTCTCGGTGGGCGGCGTGGTCCTCGATCAGGGCGAGCACCCGGGGCTTGCCGATGGCGCTGCGGTCGCGTCCGCACATGCAGCGCGAGGTGGCGGTGGGGACGGCGCCGCGCGGGGCGACGATGTGCAGCCACGCGACGGGGCGGCGTCCGTCGTCGCCGTGCGGATCAGAACTACAAGCAGTTCGGACGCCCTTGCGGGCGGCGCCTTTCGGCTCGCCCGCAGCCGTCTGGTCCACAGGCTGTGGAGCGGCTGACTGGCCGGACGTGGTGGACGTGATGCTCTTCAGGCGGGGGCGGGAGGGGGTGTTCATGCCGTCTCCGACCTGCGGCTGTTGTGGGTGATGGACCAGTTCAGGGCGCTGCGGAGAGTGGAGCGGCACTCGGAGACGGTGAGTCCGGCCGTCTCGCCCGCCTCCTGAAGAGCGTCCTCGACCGTGTGTCGGGGAAGGTCGCCCCACGCGACGAACCGCCCCAAGGCGCGCGCCGCCCGGAACAAAGCTGCTTCCCGCGCTCCGAGTTGCGACATGGCGACGTTCCGCGCCTCGTTGGCGAGTGCTACATCCGCATATCGACGAGATTGCTCCGCAACAGCCCTTGAGGGAGCCTGAGACGCCTTGAGGGCCGGTTGCAGGATGGTGTGGAGCCACGGGGGCAGAGCGGCGGGCACAGGGGCACACAGGGCCTCGTAGTGTCCGGCGGGGAGGGTGCTGCCCGCGGCGACGACGTAGCCGCCTCGCGCTCGGGTGTCGACCGAATCGGCCACCGTGCCCGCCGTGTTGCCCAGACGGACGCCGGGCGGGACGGTGAAGTAGAGATGCGTTCCACCGCTTGCAGTCCGCACCCGGTAGGTCTCGGGGACGGCTTGCCCGGCGCGCTCGCAGAGCGCTCCAAAGGTCGCCGCGCCGTTAGGCGCGTCCGAACTGCCCTTGTGCTCTGGCGTGTCCAGGTCGACGACGACCAGACCTGAGGGACCCGTGGCGATGCCGACGTTGAATGGAGCCCGCGACCACGCGGCGTGGATGCGGTCGGGGGCGGTAGTGGCGCGCTGTTCCCACTTCTGATGCCCGTCGGCGCACTCGCCGGTTCCGGCGCAGGTGCCCTTGCCGTGCAGGGCGGGGCGCTTGGTGCCGGGGCGGAGGGGGAAGACGTGCCAGCCGTGTTGGGCGGCGTCCAGCGCCGCACGCAGCAGCGCGGGACGGGGGTCATGGGTCATGCTGGATGTCTCCAGTTCCTTGATGGGTGACTGGCTGGCAAGGGCGACCGCGCATCTTTGGCGAGAGCGGGCGGTCGCCCTTGGCGTAGCTAGCTGTGGAAGTGGTTGCGCTTGATGACGGCCTTGCGGATGTTGACCGTGGTGGCGCCCTGGTGGCCGCTCGCGCTGAAGATCTGCACGGCGATCCAGCCGCCGAAGATGACGGCGGCGAGGATGATGAGCTGCTGCACGAGCGCGGCGAGCGCGGCGATGAACGAGGTGAGCAGGAGCAGTCCGCCGCACACTGCAAGGAAGCCGATGCCCCCGAGGGCGACGTTCACGGCCGCCCGCGAGACGGGCGGCTTGGCCGTGACCGGTTCCGGGCGGGCGGGTTCGATGGCGTAGCCGGTGACGACGCGGCCGTCGGGGAGGACGATGCTCGCCACGGCCGGGACCGTGCCCGGCTGCACCGGTACGACCGGTGCCGGGACGGCGACGGCGGGGGTGATCGGGGTGGGGTGGTGGACTTCCACGGCCCGCTCTGTGGCCGTGTGGCTGGGCTTGTCGGGGTGCATGTGGAATCCCTTCCGGAGGTGAGCCAGGGAGGCAACGGCACCCCCTTGAGGGGGCGTTGTGGAGGGGGTTTCTGGGGTGCTGACCTGCGGGCCTCCCTGACTCCCTGGACGATCATTTGTGCTGGTCAGGGCCAGGGAAGCGGGTCAGGGAGGGAGTGAGGGAGTTCTCCCTGTCTCCCTGACCCGTCGGCGGTGCGCTCCCTGCCGTCAGCCGGTGGAAGCGGAACCCTCGTTGTTGCGGTTGGTGAGGGCGCGGGCGACGCGTTCGCGGGCGACGACCATGACGCCGTCGGACTTGTACGGTTCGGCGCCGGCGCCGTCGAGGACGCGCTTGAGGTCGATGAACGACCAGCTGCCGTAGGCGTCGGCGTTGCGTGTGGCGAGCCGCGCGAGGACGTCTTTGGTCCGCACGCGGGGTGCGTCGCCGATGACGGCGGCGATGTCGGCGAGCGGATCGTGCTCTGTACCGCGGTCGATGGCGTGCAGGGTGGTGACGCCGTCGCGCAGGGCTTTGGCGCGGTCGGTGATGGCTTCGGCGGCGTCGTCGTCGATGTAGTGCGTGCGCACGGTGATGGACGACTGTCCGGCGGGGATGGTGATGCCGTCGGAGGCGACGACGAGGGTTCCCCGGTCCAGGCCGGGTCGCAGCAGGTTGGGTGCGGCGCCGCCGTCGACGGCCTTGTCCCCGAGGGCCATGCGGGCCTGGGATTCGGTGCCCAGGGCGAGGGAGGCGCGTGTGTGGGCGCCTTCACGCACGAGCTTGGGGAGGTTCTCGTTGGTCGGGTCCTGGGTGCCCTGCCACATGAGCACGTTCACGGCCCGGCCCTGGTTGTGGATCTTGCGGACGGCCATGAAGTACCGGGAGTTGGCCCTGGCCCCGCCGTACGGGCGCTTGTCGTCGTCCTTGGCCGGGCACATGAACGCCACCTGCGCTTCGTCGACCAGGACGATCAGTGGCGGGAACACGGTGCCGGGCGGGGCCTGGATACGGCGGTTCATCTCGTCCACCGCGCCTTCGACCATCTCAACTACCTGGATCACGTGCTCATCGGTCGGGCCCTGGATCAGGGTCGTGGCGAGGCCGTCGAACATGGCCCAGTCACCCACACCCTTGAGGTCACCCATGAGGAACTGCACCGACTTGTCCAGCGAGAGCCACAGGGCCAGGGAGCGCAGGGCCACGGTCTTGCCCTGGTTCGACAGGCCCGTGATGAGCAGGTGGCGCTGGTACAGGCTGAGCGCGGCGGCGTCGCCGCGCAGGTCCTGCCCCCACGGTGCCTTGCCCGTCTTGTAGTTCGCGGTCATCGAGTTGTCGGTGGTCAGCGGGGACGGGCCGATCGGCTCATCCAGCGCACCACTGTCGGCAATCCACAGCCGAACGGTGCGAGCCGCTTGCGGGATGGTGATGAACACCTCGTGCTCATGCCGGGTGAGGTTCTCCGCGAGCTTGCGGCGCTTGCTCTGCACCTCGTTGGTGGAGACGCCGGAGGGGAGGGTGACGTCGACTTCGACGCCGCATCCGGCGATCCGGATCGGACCCAGCATCGAGGCGCCGGCATCGCCCATCTCCTTGATGGCCCGCGCCAGAGCCGGGACGCCCAGATCGCGCAGGGCCTTGACCACAATCGACGGAGTGATCGGCTCACCCTCACTCGACCGGATATTGGCCGGCAGGGCCCAGTTCGGTGCGGCCTGCTGCTTGCAGCCCACCGACCACAGGGCGAGCAGCGCGAGGAACGGCCCGACGCTGATCAGCGGCCCCCACACCACCTGGACGATGGTGATCATCAGGGCGATGAACTCGATGACCGCCGACAGCGGAGTGACGACATCGGTGATGTCCTTGTTGGCGATGGCCATGACGACCCCGAGGGCGACCAGACCGCCTATGCCCATGCCGGTGCCGACCAGGGCGCCCTTGGCCGCGTCTACAGGCGAGTGCAGCAGATCCATACGGCGCCGATGGCGGGCTTCGCGGAAGCGCTGAAGGCGTTCCTCCCACTCCTGCGCCACCTCATAGTTCCCGGCGGCCTCAGCGGCACGGAGCATGCGTTCGTAGCGGGCGCCGGTGCGGCCGTCCCAGGTACGACGGGCCACGATCCGACCCCCGTTGAACGTGTACAGGCCGTGCCGCGCAACCGCCCGCGCAGACGCCTTCGTGTGCTCATGCGTGACCGCCGTCATCACGGCACGCCCCGAGCGCACCCACAGCGGAACGGGCGTGGCGGGCGCCGGATCGGGGACCACGGTCAGCGTCGTCACGGCGGACGGCTCGGCGGGCGGATCGGTGTGCTTGTGCAGGTGAACGACGGTGTCACCCATGACAGGCAAACTCCTGACTACCCCTATAGGGGCGGCAAATTGAGAAGGGGGGAGGATGGGCGCCCCGCCCGGTCGAGGGCGGGCGGGGCGCGTGGTTCAGGCGCCGTGACGGGCGCGGTTCTCCGCGTGGCTGAGCTGGCATGCCTCGGTGCGCGGTGCGTCCTCGTACCAGCAGAACGGGCGGATGGTGCCGGCCGCCGTGAACACGCGGATCGCGGCGCCCGCCGGGGCGTCGGGAAGGGCGTAGACACGCCCGCCCTCCAGGGAGGCGAGCAGGCGGGCGGCGTGGTGCTCGCAGCCGTCCGCGCCCGCGTTCGTGCGGTCCAGCACGGTCACCACCACCGGGCCGCCGCACGGCGTCGGGTCCTCCGGATGGGCGGCAGGGCAACGACGGTCCATGCTCACCACCACCGAGACGGCTTCTTGGGCACGATGTACGGGTGGCCGTTGATCATGTGGTCCACGCACTGCGGACAGTCCTCCCGGGGCCCGAGATGACGGTGTGCGCGCCGATCGTGGGCGTGCTGCCAGCACTGCGGGCACTCACCCGGAGGCGTCTGCATGCCGGGCATTCACCACCACCCCGACGACTTCTTGACAGCCTTCGCGGCGGCGGCCTCGTTCACGACCCGCTGACGCTCGCTGTGCAGAGAGGCGATCTCCGCGACCAGCCGCGTCTCCGCGCTCTGCCACGCGGCCTCAATACGCTGCTCGACCTGTCCGGTGCTGCGGCCCCGCACGATGCGGTAGGAGCCGCCGACCGCGGCGGCCAGGACAGCGCGTCGCTCGTGACTGTCGAGGGGCCATATCTCGCGGTTGCGGACGGCTTCAAGCTTGCGGGCCGCCAGCCGGATCTCCCGATCCAGACGGCGCGTGTCGGGCTTGCCCATGATCACGTACTCCTCGGGGATCCGCAGGGATTGGGGGAGGCGCAGAGCAGGCACATGCCGAGCGAGGTCGGCAGGCAGTAGCCGTAGACCACGCGGCACTTGGGGCAGGTGCGGCGGGCGAGCATCGCCAGGGCGAGCGCTCCCCACTTGCGCGAGGTCATCGGACGCACCGGCTTCGCACGGTCGATCCGGTACAGGTAGGCGACGCTCACGCCGTTCTTGCGGCGACACGAGAGGCGCATGAGCTGAGCCGCTATCGGCTGACCCCCCGGGCGCAGACCGCGGGCCCGTAACTGCCGGCGCGTGGCCAGCCCGTCCGGGGCGTAGCGCCACGGGTAGGTCGGGATGCCATGGAGCGTGCCGCTCGGGTCGTAGCACTTGCCGAAGGCGGGGGACATCACGCCACCGCCCCAACTGTCGCCCTCTCGGCAAGCAGGGTGTCCCGCAGCATCCGTGCGTTCACGGGCGAGGTACGGACCGTGCGACGGATGCCCTCAGCGGTCAGCTTGTCGTCGGGCCAGTCGGCCGTGGCCTTCCGCGCCTCGTCCAGCAGCTCATCCGGGGTCCGCTTCGGGCGCGGCGTGCGCGCTGCCTCGGGCACGCGGCCCGTGGTCCGGCGCGGTCGGGTCGACTCGGCAGCCACTGCACCCAGCTCGATTGGCTGCACTGGGCTCGACTGGATCGCCGGAAGTGACTTGGCCGGGAGAGTCGACTTCAGGAACCCGACGGCTACCGCCCGGGGCAGCGGTTTCACGTTCGGCGTGATCGCCTCTGGGGTCGATCCCACGAGGTCAGCCCTAGACTGATTCCTCACGGTCTCGGTAGATTCCTCCGCATTCGCGGTCGGGGCCGAGATCGGGGCGGGGCGGTGGTGCAGCACCTTCGCCACGAGGTCGGACCCGAAGTAGATCGACCCGACCGGCAGCGACGTGGCGAGCAGGACGAGTAGCCAGTTGACCGGGTCCCAGTCGGCCAGCCGTGTCCAGTCGACCGACTCGCCGTGAAGCTCCGGGACGAGGCCGTGCACGAAGTTCAGCACCAGCGAAGCGGCGGTGTACGCGGCCAGGACCCGCAGCGCGAACCGCTTGTCGGCCCGATCGGTCAGGACGAGCGTGGCGACCAGGGCAAGGGCCATCAGCCCGTCGACCACGAAGGGGTACAGGGTGGCTCCGGTCGCGTCCGCACCGACCGCCGTGGCCACGTCCCGCAGCGCGTTCCACGAGACGCGAAATGCCATGCCGACCACGACGACCAGCGCGAGGACGAGCAGCGTCTTTCCGGCGCGGTTCATCGGCGCCACCGCCGCTCCGGCTCGTCACGGAAGGTCGCGTAGTCGCCGGGCGGGTAGACGTATTTGCTCAGCGCCCCCTCGGCAGCGACCGCCGCCGCCCCCAGCAGGGAGACGCCAGCGGCGGTGACAGCGCTGTGATCCGCCGCAGTGTCGGCGATGACCGCGGCGGCCTGCGAGGCGCGGCGCGCCGCGTTCGGAGAACCGTTGGGGTCGGTCATGTGGTTGATGGCGAACTCGGTGATCCGGTCACGGATGCCCATCACGCCACCTCCCCCGAGCTGAGGCGGTTGGCGAGCTCGCGGCGGGCAGCGAGCACCCGGCGGCGGGCGCGGCGGATCCGCCGCTGGTCCAGCTCGCTCGGGATGCGGTCCAGGGTGATGATCTGCGCGTCGAGCAGGTCGACGCCGGCCAGGATGACCGGCATCTCCCGCTCGATCGCGTCCAGCTCCGCGGCCGTCGGCTCGCGGTCGATGCTGTCGACGGCCGCGGTAACGGCCGCCTGACGTGCAGCGATGTACTCCATGGGTCGTTGTCTCCCTAGCAGGTAAGAACGGCCCGAACAGCACCCCCGGAGTAGCCGCTCCGGGGGTGCACGCCGTTGAAGTCGGGTTTCCGGCTCCCCTCAGCGCCGCTCGTACGAGACGAGCAGCGGAGGCAACCGGCCGCAGCGAGGCTGCGCAGGTGGGGTCGCGCTGTACCGCGCACGGGACAGAACCCGCACGCGCCCGCCCTCTTGTTCGCAGAGGTGGGACGGGCTCCCTCAGCACGCTGTTGAGTTCTCAAGCCACAAGCGCTCACGTCGTACTCACCCCGCGGGGCTTTCCTTCGGGCACACCCTTAGGGTTCCCTAGGGTTCCCTGCGGTGTCAAGCGGTAAGCTAGGGAACCTCCACTACTGCGACGAGGGAGCTGGCGACATGGCCGCTCAGGCCGACAACCGAGCGCCGTACGCGCGCATTGCCGCCCACTATGCGGAGCTGATCGGTTCCGGTCAGCTCCAGCCTGGGACGCTTCTGCCGAGCATTAAGAACCTCTCGGAGCAGTGGAGCGTGAGCACCGCGACCGCCGAGAAGGCGCTGCGCAAACTCCGCAACGAGGGGCTAGTCAGGGGGATTCACGGGATCGGAACAGAGGTTCTGGATCAGCCAGGCCCGATGTCTTCGGGATCTCAGCGCCAGGACCGGGGCCACCGCACCGGGTCGAGCTGGGGGTCAGGGGAAAGGTCTGACTCTCACCAAGCCGCCGTTGTATCTGCGCCTCTGGCGGTGGCCCAAGCGCTGGACATCGAGCCTGGCTCCGACGTCATCCGCCGGCGCCGTGTTTACAGAGACCGGCACGGCATCGTTGCGCACAGTACGTCATGGATTCCTGCTCGGTACGGAAAGCTGATTCCCCAGTTGGCCAGGAGCGAGCGCTTGACTGGAGGTACCTCGCTCCAGCTCATCGCTGCGGCGACGGGCCGACCGATCAGCCACCGGATCGATACCGCCTCGGCACGCCTCCTCACGGCAGAAGACGCCCAGCTACTGGAGCTTGACCCCGACGATCCGCCGACCGAACCGGTGGTCGTGATGACCGCGAAGTTCCTCGACATCGACAGCAGCGTTGTGGAGTACGGCGTCGACCTGGGAGGGCCAGGCCGTACCTGGCGAACGGAATCGGAGATCCCGCAGTGACGGTGCCTGACGACACCCTTGTGAGCGTGCTCGAAGACCGCTTGGGCGCACTCCTTAAGGCCCGCTGCACGGGCCGACTCACCCCAGACGCCGAAGCCGAGATGGCTACCATCTCCCGGACCCTGACCGGAAGGCTGCTGCCTCCACGCCCGCCGCGCTGCGTCCTCATGGCCGGTCTTCCCGGCTCTGGTAAGACCACGCTCTCCCGCGCCCTCGTCGCTCGCGGTTACGTACGCCTCTGTCCAGACGAGGAAATGTATCGGCGCCATGGCGTGTACGGGGTGGACTTCCCCCGAGGCACGTTCCCCACGCTTGAGCGTCCAGTCCTTGAGGATGTGGCGCTTGAGCTACGGGAGCGACTCCATGCCGGGCACGATGTCGTGGTCGACCATGGCTTCTGGACTCCGGAGGACCGGAACCGATGGCGAGCCATTGTCACCGACGCCGGCGCAACTCCTGTGCTTGTTCACCTCGAAGCAAGCCACGATGAACTCTGGTCAAGGATCAACAAGCGCAACGAGTCCCACGCGCACGATGCCAACTCAATCTACTTTTCCGAGAGCGACCTTCAGCGGTACCGAACCCGCTTTGTCCCTCCCGGAGCGGACGAACCGCATCTCACATATGACGGCGATCCTTCAACCACGATCGCAGCACTGGAAGCCGCTCACTCCTAAGCCTCAGCCATCCGCCTCGGGGAAAGTAGCACCCGCCAGTCAGCTACCTGACCGCTGATAAATCCTCGCTTCATCGCTTCGGATTTCTAGGGTGGCATCGTAGAAGAATTTTGCTGCCTGCTCTCGCAATTCGTCCAACGCTTTCATTGTGATCAACCCCGTGAGATCAGCGCAATCAGGGAGCCCCTTGATCAGCAACACGACAGTGACCTGATATAGCGAGTTGAGGGCCATCGAAGCAGGTTCGGTGAGTCCCACGTTCGTCTTACCGACCCGCATCGCCACCTGGCCCCTGAAATCAGTGAAGTTCAGGCTCAGCCCTCTTGATCCGGAGTGGACCTCATTACTTGCCAACTGATAATAAGCGCGCATGTGTCCCATGCGCACCTTGGCCTCAAGTGCGCGGAAATTGGCGTCCGGACAGTACTTCTTCGCCCATCCGTACTCCCGCTTAAACTCAGTTCCGTACTTCGCCAATGCGGCGTCGTAGAGGGCTTCTAGTTCATCTAGATAATCCTGCCCTAGAGGCTCCACACCGAGGGCTTGATGGTCCTTCTGATGTTGCCGAGCGCTCTGGTGAACAGCAATCACCTCGTGCTCCAAGTACCTAAGTGCAAGGTCCCCGTTCTGCGCGTCATCAATGCAATCACCGATAGCACCCGCGATTACGGCCATTTCGTGAAGCGTCCTACATCGCGCAAGCGCCCCTTCGGGATAGCCATTGATGAGCAAAGCAGAGACTTCTCCAGACACCCTGCAAGCCTTGGCGTGCAGGCGAATCAATACCTCAAAGGAGGCAGCTCGCTCCTCACTAAGACCACTCGAGCCCTTCGACGCCAGTGCTTCGCCAGCTTCATGAGCACAGGCCATCATGATTGTGTACGCCATAAAGGCGCGGCCGTATCTCCGCTGCAATCGCTTCATAAACCCCCTGTCAACCCTTCTATTGGCTCGGATCGAGGCCATGTTCTGCAGCGCATGGATAGCGACCTGGGCTCCAAGTTTTTCTATGAAGGGCTCAACCGAAGTCCGGGCCTTTTCCATCGCTGCGCTCTCTGCAACTTCCTGAGTCCCGGAATCGTGCAGCGCCCTTGCCACATACTCGGCGAACATTTCCTCCATGGACGGCCTATTTCGCCGAAATATCCACCTCAAAGCAACCCCCACCCATTCGCCCCGAATCCTCTACTCACATCACAATTCAGCTAATCACTCGCGCTCGCACTCCTCGGCCTACCCATGCCAATCACCTCTTCCTCTACTGACCGCAGATAAGAGATGACCTCGTGAGCAGCCGCCTCAAACTCGGCACGAGCAACCTCCTCATCTTCTGCGATCCAGTCGAGCAGGTCATCAAGCAGTCGTTTCTTTTCTGCCCGCAGGCGCGCTTTATCTTGTTCGATAAAAACCTCAGCCACTCTCTTTTGGAATCGGGAAGGATAGTAATCCTCGAACTTACTGTTGGACCAAAAAGAGAAGCGACTGGACGGCCAGTTTGAGAATTTTCTCTCCAGTTGGGAGACTACCTTTTGGCCACTCGTATCACCATCCACAACCACCCATGCCCTATGCCGATACATGGGCTCGAGGTGGGAAAAGAGCAGCATTTCCACAAAGTCAATGACTAGTGGCTCAACACGACTTGTTCCTCCAGCGGCTACGGTTCGCATCCCGCGCAGTCCAGGGGCGAACCACGGGATAAGGTATTGCCTAACCAATCGTTCAGCACTCGACTCCTCGAAGATCATCCAGCCGTCGCTCAGGTACAGGTCAGAAACCTCGTAACCAAGCTCCTGCAGCACGTCTACACGCTCTGCTGAAGTCGAAACAACTTCATAGGATGTGCTGGGCGGGATACCCCCATCCGCAGAAGCGTGAAGAACCACAGTGCTTTCTGGACTGCCTAGTCTTGTGAGAACGATGCTGCTGTGTGTGGTAATCACGAACTGGTTGAATTCACTTGCTTTTAGCACGGCGGCCAGGAGCGCCTTAAGCGCATGCGGATGCAGGTCGTTCTCCGGCTCCTCAATCAGAAATAGCTTTCCCTTTGCCCCACAAAGACTGACGATCAAATTCAATACTGACGCAACACCTGTGCCCATGGCATCAATATTGATGCTGGAGAATCTGTCGACCTGAATTCCTAGGTACTGCCCATGCTCCCCCGGAATCACGTTTATATCGAACCCCAGAACATCCCGACATAGCTGGCGAAATTGGAGAGCTTCCGGAAACTGAGCGGTTGCCAGCATCGCAACTCGGGCGACGATGTTTGCATCATGAGGCCAAACTGCATGCGCGCTAGCTACGTCAACCTGACTTCCATTCGACCTTTGTGCTCGACCAGAGAATACAGGATAAATCAGATTACCTGGAGCTACTCCCCGCGACCTCTGCAGATAATATCCGGCGCCGTCGCGATTGCCGTAGAGTTCAACCCCCTTCCCTCTTGTGGTGACTTGAATTTGATTCTCGGTGACGTTGTCTTTGATTCCGGCAGGGGAGACATTCTGAAGCGGGATGTCTGCAATGCTCGATAGCAATATTCTTGCACTGCTGAAGCCGACGCGAATGTCAGTCTTTCGAATTTCGGAACCATCTTGCAACAGGTAGAGCGCACGCAGAAGCGAGGATTTTCCGGCATTATTCCTGCCGATTATCAATGTTATTGGACCCAAGGGTAGGTCCCCACTGTCTGCGATTGACCTGAAATCCGTGATCCGAATTGAGTTGAAGATCATCGACCCTCGCTTCCCTGCCGACCAGGGGAGAATCTTAGGGCGCTTTCCTCTGCTAAATCCACAGATTCGACAGAAAACACGCGTGGCATGTCTACTCACTGGCGCGAACCACAAGCCTTGCAGGTTGGAGGCGGGCCGCCGTGTCGGAGTCGGCGAACCGGTCTTGAGAGCCTGTGCACCGCCACGTAGCTGTGGGCACGGTGAGGGCATGACGGACGATGCAGATCGCTTAGCAGCAGTGCACCTTGCCCACCAGACCCACGAGGTTGGGCGCGCATACGGGTTGGAGCCCGTGCGTCAGGTGATCCGCCGTATCAGCCGAGGGCGGTGGGGCGGCCACAAAGGCTGGCCTCGCGTCCCCATCTTGGAGACTCCGTG
This sequence comes from Streptomyces sp. FIT100, assembly GCF_024584805.1. Classification (NCBI taxonomy): domain Bacteria; kingdom Bacillati; phylum Actinomycetota; class Actinomycetes; order Kitasatosporales; family Streptomycetaceae; genus Streptomyces; species Streptomyces sp. FIT100. The sequence goes on from NZ_CP075715.1 coordinate 3,720,628, forward strand.
GCAAGACACGATCTCCCCTACGCGAACCGACTGGCGTCAGCGCGCAGCCCAGTTGGAAGGGGAGGTCGTCTTCGCTGTCGACTACAGGGTTTGCCGCCGCTGCGGACTGGGATGGGTTGAGGAGCCACACACCGACCCCGAGTACGGGCGTTGTGGACTCGCCAGAGCAGGACTGGCCGCCCTTCGCACCGACTACCCGAACGTGGCATGGCACACGCTCGGAGCCCACTTCGTCAGCGCGCAGCCGTTCTGGCAGGCCGTGGGCGCAGGGGTGCCGGGAAGCTACCAACAGCGCGAACTCTGCTTGCACATGAGGTGGTAGCCCGTCCTTGGCGTACGCCAACCCGTACGCCAACAGCAGCGCACAGCCGCGTGCGTCACCGGGCACACCAAGTAGTGGGATCTTGCCGTGCCTTGGGATGACGCGGCCTGAAAAGCGGAAGGTCGCCGGTTCGACCCCGGCCCCAGCCACCGCAGCCCTAGCAGGGCAAACACCCCCACCGAAGATCCTCGGCGGGGGTGTTTTCGTGTCGGCCCGCTCGCCGTACCAAGGGCGGCTTTCCCATCTTCAGAGAAAGATCCACGTCCTCGAGCTCCGGGTTCCGGCTGAGGAGCTCGACGACTTCAACGCCCACATGGTCGGCGGAGATCCGGGTGGTCCACGAGTTCCGCTGGGACAGGGGGCCTGCTGACGCCACAGCTGCTGTCCGCCCGTGGCTCCGCGCCGGATGAGGCGCCCGCTCAGAGCGCGGAGCGCGGTGGCATGCAGCCGGGCTCACACAGTGGGGTCCTCAGGCAGCGTCTTTCTGGAAGGCGTCCCGCAGGCGCAGCAGCTCGCGGCGGCGGGAGTGTGCCCGGGCCAGGAGGAGGCCCGCGGTGGCGATGAGGGCGAGGGCGGCCAGGGCGACGGCCAGGGCTTCGGGGGTGGTGCCGCGGACTGCGGCCAGTGCCGTGGCGACGGCACCGGTCACGGAGGTGACCGCGAGCGCGAGCCGGGCGCCCAGCACCCGGTCCCGGGCGAACAGCGCTCGGCGGCGGCTCAGGACCCACCCGGCGAGGGCGGCCCAGGCCAGGCCGACGGCGATCAGCCCGGCGAAGGCGGCCCGGGTGCGCACGGGGAGCGGGTGCGGTTCGGTCAGCCACAGCACGGCGATCAGGGCCGCCCCGCACCCTCCCGCGAGGCCCACCGCCACGTGCCGCATACGGGCGCGCAGCGAGACCTCCGCCGCGAGCGCCCGCTCCAATTCCTTCGGCACATCCCGGCGTGCCCTGTCGTTGTGCTCGCTCATGCCTCGTATCCCCTCTCCACCAGGACGTCCCGCAACATGCGGCGCGCGCGGTGCAGCCTGCTCTTGACCGTGCCCGGCGGGACGCCGAGCACCTCCGCGCAGTCGGCCAGGGGCAGGTCCTCCAGATGGAAGAGGATCAGCACCTCGCGTTCCGTCGGCGGCAGCCCGCCCAGGCCCGCTTCGATCTCGAGCGCGGTCAGGACGCCGACGAGACCGCCACCGTCGTCGGCGACCGCGTCCGTCTCCGCCTCGGCGGTCTCCGGGGTCCGGTACGCCTGGCGCAGATGGTCGGTCACCGTGCGCCGGGCGATGGTGAACAGCCATGGGGCGAACCGTTCCGGCTGCCGCAGGCGCGGCAGCCCGCGCACCACCGCGACCCACGCCTCCTGGGCGAGATCGTCCGCGATGTGCGGGGATCCGACCATGCCGCGCAGATAGCGCCACAGCGGGTCGTGCCAGACACGCACCAGCTCGTGGAACGCCTCCCGCTCCCCGAGCTGGCAGCGCACCACCAGCAGACCGTCGCGTCCGTCGTCGCTCACCGCATCTCCCTGCCTCGACTCACGCGTCACCGGGACAGTCGGGATCCGGCACGGAAAGGTTCACGAGGACTCTCCCTTGAACTCTGCTCGTCGGCGGACGGGGCCGGCCGTCGGAGGAGGTCGTCACGCCCGTTCGCGCCCCCGCCACCCCCGCACCGCCAGGACGATCGCCGTGGCCGCGACCAGCAGGGTCAGGAGGATCCAGTCGGGGACCGAGCCGCCCAGGTCGGCGACCCGTTCCTCGGCGGCGAAGGAGGTGTCGACCGACAGCAGGCCCGGGAGTGCGGCGGTGCCGTCGGTGGTGAGGAAGAGGACGCCCAGGGTGATGAAGAGGAGGCCGGAGAGGGCCGAGGTCGTGTGGAGGCGCAAGCGCCCCCCGAGGCGGACCGTCCGGCCGCGGAGCCAGCGGCGGCGGGAGAGGTCGTAGCGCTCCCAGAGGAGGGCGAGGACGAAGAGGGGGACGGCCATGCCGAGGGCGTAGACGGCCAGGAGCAGGGCGCCGTAGGCGGGGCCCGCGCTGAGGGAGGCCACGGTCAGGACGCTGCCGAGGATCGGGCCCGCGCAGAAGCCCGCGAGGCCGTGGACGAGGCCGAGGGCGTAGACGGAGAGTCCCGTCGTGGGGCGGATCCGGCCGCCGGCCTCGGCGAGGCGGCGGGAGGAGAAGGTGAAGGCGAAGCCCTTGCCGAGGAGCTGCGCGGCGCCGAGCGCGATGATCAGCCAGCCGCCGGCGGTGACCATGAGCTCCCGGTGGCCGTGCAGGAGCCGCCCGGCGAGCGAGCCCGCCGCGCCCAAGGGCACGAGGGTCGTGGCGAGACCCGCGTAGAAGATGCCGGTACGGGCCATGAGCTTGGACGTCGTGTCGATCGAGTACGCGAAGAAGGCGGGCAGGAGCAGTGCGCTGCACGGGCTGAGCAGAGCGAGGAGGCCGCCGAGGAAGGCGGCCAGATAGCCGATGTCCGTCACCGCGCGGCGCCCTTCCCCGCACCGGCCGCCTCCACCGCGATCGCCTGCTCGAACGTCTCCCGTGGCTGCGCGCCCGCGATCGGGCGCCCGTTGACGAGGAACGACGGCGTGGACGTCGCGCCCAGGCCGTACGCCTCCTGCTGGTCCTGCGCGACCGCGCGCCGCGCCGCGCCGCTCTCCGCGTCCCGTGCGAAACGGTTCAGGTCCTTCACCCCGGCCTCTTCGGCGAGCTCCTTCAGCCGCTGCGCGCCGAAGCCCTTCTCCTTCGCGCCCTCGGCGTACGCGGCCGCGTGGAACTGCCAGAAGCGGCCCTGCCGTCCGGCGGCCCAGGCCGCGCGCGCCGCGGCTTCGGACTCGGCGCCGAAGATCGGGAGGTTGCGCCACTCGATGCGCAGGGTGCCGCTGTCCACGTACTTCTCGACCAGCGCGGGCGCGGTGTCCCGCGCGAACTTTCCGCAGTAGCCGCACGCGAAGTCGGCGTACTCGATCAGGACGACGGGTGCGTCCGCGCGGCCGACCGCGAGGGGGTCGGCGGGGTCGCGCCGGGCGAGTTCCGCCAGCTCGCGGTACATGTCGGCCTGCGGGTCGGCGGACGCCCCGGCGACGGAGCCTCCTGCTGTGGGGGCCGTGGGGGCGGTGGGGTCGGGTGCGGCGGCGGTGTACGAGACGACGCCGAGCAGCACGGCGGCCGCGGCGACGGCCGCGCCGAGCGCGAAAGGCTTGCGGGAAAGGGGCATGGCTGTGTGATCTCTCCGGTACACGAAGGCGCTGGGGGTGTCCGGCGGATCGGGCTGGATCGGCGAGCGGCGCAGGAGACGGCGTCCCAGGGCGTCGCGAGCCCAGCGTGATCCGCCGGGCACCCCCGAGGCGTGAAGGCGTGAAGGCGTGAGGGGGTTGGGCGGGCGGCACGGCTGTGCCCCGCCCTACACGCGCAGGACGGAGAGATCGATCGGGCTCGGTGCGGCAACCGGTGGAGGACCCCGCTCCGGTACGACGCCGGGCACGGCCCCGGCGACGGCCCAGCAGCCGGACACGCCGTTCGGGACGGTCTGCGGGGCGGGCAGGAGTTCGTACGTGGACGATCCGCGCGGCGGAGTGGCGGGGGTGAGCCCGCCGTCGTTCCCGGCGCCGTCGTCGCAACCGGGGCCCTGGCCGTCGCCGGGCTGGACGACCGCCACCCCCACCGGCGCCGAGGTGACACGTCCGTCCGCCGAACCGTCGCCGGGCGTCCTGTCGCCGGGCGTACCCGCCGCGGCCGGCAGGCCCCCGAACAGCACCGCCAGCGCCGCCACCGCCGCCACGACCGCGAAGACGCGGCACCACAGGCTGCTGACGCTGTGCATGGGCGGGGGGCTCTCCTGCTGTTGACTCGCTGTTGGCTCGCTGTTGGCTCGCCGGTGGTCCGGCAGTGGCCGACCATCTACATCCCCGTCATCGTACGGCCAGGGCCCGCGCCTCCCGGCCCCACCGGGCGCCCGCCACGACGACCCGCCCCCGCAAATGGGTTCGCCACTCCCCTCGCGCGGGTGCGATCCTTGAATCCGTATGTCTACTTCCTTCGCCGATCTCCAGAACCTGCTGGCCGAGATCTCGCTGCGCGACGCGCACCGGCTCGGACGGCGGCTCGAGGGCACCCGCCGGATCCGTAAGCCCGAGGCGCGGCAGGCCGTGCTGGACGAGATCGCGGCGGAGGCCGCGAAGGCCGCCGCGAGCAGCGCAGGGCGCGCGGCACGGGTGCCGGAGGTCACGTACCCCGAGCAGCTGCCGGTCAGTCAGAAGCGGGACGAGATCCTCGCGGCGATACGGGACCACCAGGTCGTGATCGTCGCGGGTGAGACCGGCTCCGGCAAGACGACGCAGATCCCGAAGATCTGTCTGGAGCTCGGCCGCGGCGTACGCGGCATGATCGGGCACACCCAGCCGCGCAGGATCGCCGCGCGCACGGTCGCCGAGCGTGTCGCGGAGGAGCTGCGCACTCCGCTCGGCGAGGCGGTCGGCTGGAAGGTCCGCTTCACCGACCAGGTGAACCCGGACGCGACCTTCGTCAAGCTGATGACGGACGGCATCCTGCTCGCCGAGATCCAGACGGACCGCGAGCTGCGCGCGTACGACACGATCATCATCGACGAGGCCCACGAGCGGTCGCTCAACATCGACTTCCTCCTCGGCTATCTGGCCCAGCTGCTGCCGAAGCGTCCCGACCTGAAGGTCGTGATCACCTCCGCGACCATCGACCCCGAGCGGTTCTCCAGACACTTCGGGGACGCGCCGATCGTCGAGGTCTCCGGCCGGACCTACCCCGTCGAGGTCCGCTACCGCCCCCTCCTCGAGGAGGAGAGCGACGAGAGCGACCGCGACCAGATCACCGCCGTCTGCGACGCCGTCGACGAGCTCCAGGCCGAAGGCCCCGGCGACATCCTGGTCTTCCTCTCCGGAGAGCGCGAGATCCGCGACACCGCGGACGCGCTGATCAAGAAGAACCTCCGCCACACCGAGGTCCTCCCCCTCTACGCCCGCCTCTCGCACGCCGAGCAGCACCGCGTCTTCCAGGCGCACACGGGCCGTCGAATCGTCCTCGCGACCAACGTCGCCGAGACCTCGCTGACCGTCCCCGGCATCAAGTACGTGATCGACCCGGGCACGGCCCGCATCTCCCGCTACAGCCATCGCACCAAGGTCCAGCGCCTGCCCATCGAGGCCATCAGCCAGGCCAGCGCCAACCAGCGCAAGGGCCGCTGCGGCCGTACGTCGGACGGCATCTGCGTCCGGCTCTACTCCGAGGACGACTTCGAGGCGCGCCCCGAGTTCACGGACGCCGAGATCCTGCGGACGAACCTGGCGTCCGTCATCCTCCAGATGACCGCGGCCGGCCTCGGCGACATCGAGAAGTTCCCCTTCATCGACCCGCCGGACCACCGCAACATCCGCGACGGCGTGCAGCTCCTCCAGGAGCTGGGCGCGCTGGACCCGGTGCAGAAGGATCCGAAGAAGCGGCTCACGCAGATGGGCCGCAAGCTCGCCCAGCTGCCGGTGGACCCGCGCCTCGCCCGGATGGTCATGGAGGCCGACAAGAACGGCTGCGTGCGCGAGGTCATGGTCATCGCTGCCGCGCTCTCCATCCAGGACCCGCGAGAGCGCCCCGCGGACAAACAGGCGCAGGCCGACCAGCAGCACGCCCGCTTCAAGGACGAGACGAGCGACTTCCTCGCCTTCCTGAACCTCTGGCGATACGTCCGAGAGCAGCAGAAGGAGCGCGGCTCCTCCAGCTTCCGCCGGATGTGCAAGCAGGAGTACCTCAACTTCCTGCGCATCCGCGAATGGCAGGACATCTACGCGCAGCTGCGCACGGTCGCCAAGCAGATGGGGATCCATCTCAACGAGGACGACGCGCCCGAGCAGTCCGTGCATGTCTCGCTCCTCGCGGGGCTCCTCTCCCATATCGGGATGAAGGACATTAAAGACGGCGCGAAGAACGAGTATCTGGGCGCCCGGAACGCCAAGTTCGCCGTCTTCCCCGGCTCGGCCCTCTTCAAGAAGCCGCCGCGCTTCGTCATGTCCGCCGAGCTCGTCGAGACCTCCCGCCTCTGGGCCCGGGTCAACGCGAAGATCGAGCCCGAGTGGATCGAGCCGCTCGCCGAGCACCTGCTCAAGCGCACCTACAGCGAGCCGCACTGGGAGAAGGACCAGGCGGCGGTGATGGCGTACGAGAAGGTCACGCTGTACGGCGTCCCGATCATCGCCCAGCGCAAGGTGAACTACGGCCGGATCGACCCGGAGACGAGCCGCGAGCTTTTCATCCGCAACGCACTCGTCGAGGGCGACTGGCGCACGCACCACAAGTTCTTCTCCGACAACCGCCGGCTCCTCACCGAGGTGGAGGAGCTGGAGCACCGGGCCCGGCGCCGCGACATCCTGGTGGACGACGAGACGCTGTTCGACTTCTACGACCAGCGGGTGCCCGAGCACGTCGTCTCCGGCGCGCACTTCGACTCCTGGTGGAAGCACAAGCGCCGTGAGGAACCCGAGCTCCTCGACTTCGAGCGCGAGATGCTCATCAACGAGAAGGCCGGGGCGGTCACCAAGGACGACTATCCGGACGCGTGGCGCCAGGGGCAGCTGAAGTTCCGTGTCACGTACCAGTTCGAGCCGGGCGCGGACGCGGACGGCGTCACCGTCCACATCCCGCTCCAGGTGCTCAACCAGGTCACGGACGAGGGCTTCGACTGGCAGATCCCGGGCCTGCGCGAGGAGGTCGTGACGGAGCTGATCCGCTCCCTCCCGAAGCCGGTCCGCCGGCACTACGTGCCCGCGCCGAACTACGCGAAGGCGTTCCTGGAGCGGGCGGTGCCGTTGCAGGAGCCGCTGCCGGTCACGCTCGCGCGCGAGCTGCAGCGCATGGTCGGCGTCCCGGTGGACGGCGACGACTTCGACCTCGCGAAGGTGCCGGACCATCTGAAGATCACGTTCCGGATCATTGACGAGCGGCGCCGGAAGCTGGCCGAGGACAAGGACCTGGAGGCGCTGCGGCTGTCGCTGAAGCCGAAGGCCCGTCAGGCCCTCTCCCACGCCGCCGCGGCCACCGCCGAGCGCTCGGGCGGTACGGCCGTCGAGCGCTCGGGGCTCACCGACTGGTCGATCGGCACGCTGTCGCGCGTCTTCGAGACCCGCCGCGCGGGCCAGCCGGTCAAGGCGTACCCGGCCCTGGTCGACGAGGGCGAGACCGTCGCCGTACGCCTCTTCGACACCGAGGCCGAGCAGACGCAGGCCATGTGGCGCGGCACGCGGAAGCTGATCCTGCTGAACATCCCGGTCAACCCGGCGAAGTTCGCCTCCGAGCGGCTGACGAACCAGCAGAAGCTCGCTCTCTCCCGCAATCCGCACGGCTCCATCCAGGCGCTCTTCGACGACTGCGCGACCGCCGCGGCGGACAAGCTGATCGCCGACCACGGCGGTCCTGCGTGGGATGAGGAATCGTTCCGGAAGCTCTACGACAAAGTCCGCGCGGACCTCGTGGACGCGACCGTACGGACCGTGGACCAGGTCGGGCAGATCCTGGCCGCCTGGCAGGCCTGTGAGCGGCGTCTCAAGGCCACCAGCAGCCTGGCCCTGGTCGCCAACGTCCAGGACGTCCGGACGCAGCTCACGGCCCTCGTGCCGGCCGGTTTCGTGACGAGGACGGGTCTGCGGCGCCTGCCCGACCTGATGCGCTATCTGGTCGCCGTGGACCGCCGGCTCCAGCAGATGCCGACGGCCGTCCAGCGCGACACGACGCGTATGGCGAAGGTCCACGAGATGCAGGACGAGTACGCCTGGCTGCTGGAGCAGCTGCCCAAGGGACGGCCGGTGCCCCAGGAGGTCCTGGACATCCGCTGGATGATCGAGGAGCTGCGGGTGAGCTATTTCGCCCACGCCCTGGGCACGGCGTACCCCGTCTCGGACAAGCGCATCGTCAAGGCGATCGGCGCGGCGGCGCCGTGACGCGCCCGTCGCCTTGAGTGAGTTCGACCGGACCCTCTGACCTGCTGTACAGTCTCTCTCGCAGCGCACGCAGTACAGCCTGCGAATTCTGGTCCTGTGGAGCAGTTTGGAGTGCTCGCCACCCTGTCAAGGTGGAGGCCGCGGGTTCAAATCCCGTCAGGACCGCATGGAGGCGAAGGCCCCGCACCGATGGTGCGGGGCCTTCGTCGTGGGGCCCGCACCAAGTGGTGCGGGCCTTCTGCCGTATTGACGGGGTCCCGCGCCACCGGTACCCAGTCATCACAGGGGAACGGGGCCCCGACCGCGGAGGTGGCGCATGGCGGCATCCACAGCGAGGCATGAGACACGGGCGCTGCTGCGCGCCCATCTCGCGGCCGTGTCCGGCTATCGCCATCTCACCCGGCACTGTCCGGTCTGCCATCGGCTGGAGCGCCTCGCCATGGAGTCGGCCGCCGAGCCGGAGGACGCCGAGGACGCCGAGGACGGCTCCGCCACCCCTCCTCCGGCCATGTGACGGGAGTCACCGAACGAGTTTTCAGAAAGGCTGCGCTTACACGCTTCCTACAACGCGCCAATTTAATATGTGCAATTGCACCCTCACCGGAGGGGTCTGGAGCGCTCCCACACCCTCCCCCGACCCGCCGCTGGCCCGCTGCCGACCCGGCGCCGCGACCGCCACGCGCCGGCGTCCGCGGGCACAAAAAGATCGCGCTGGACCCGGCGGAGTCCAGCGCGATCAGACGACGATTGACCTGTTGGGGCAGGCGCCCGCCGTGTCGAGCTCTGTGTCGGGCCTGGGGATTGGGGGTCCCGTCAACGGCCCTGATCGGGGTGTCAGGCCTCGCTGCGCTGCTGCGGAATACCCGCAAGCAGTGCGCGGACCTCTGCCTCGCGGTACCGGCGGTGTCCACCGAGGGTACGGATGGACGTGAGCTTGCCTGCCTTGGCCCAGCGGGTGACCGTCTTCGGGTCCACGCGGAACATCGTGGCAACCTCAGCCGGGGTCAGCAGCGGCTCGGCATCAGGGGTGCGAGCGGTCATGAGCGGCCTCCTCGGGAGAACCGAACCTTCTCGGTTCTTTCCTCTAAATTCTGCACCTTGACCCGCGTTGCCCGAAATGGCAGACGCGGGCCGAGTCGGTTATAGGACGAACGGCTTGTCCTCGGCACTACAACTACACCATCTGTCCAGCCACGTCGGCCAAACCGATGGAATTGCCCTCTCAGGTGTTCATCAGCGGCGGAAGCCGATGGACCATGCCATAACGGACAGTCACGTCACAGTGACGATCAGTCACAGAGCGATCAGGAGTCGTCAGACCCCCCATAGCGTGCATTGCTGAGAAATCCGTCACAAGTAGGACGGAAGGAACCCTCCCCGGACTCCTTGTCCTATTTTGGCATGAGGGTGGGCGATGGACGCAAGGAGCGACTTAGTGCCGTCCGTCACGCTTGGGCCTTAGGCCCCGGCTTGAGCTATAGGCCCGGATCAGGACTTACGACCCGGCCACACGTCCTTAAGCTGCACGTTACCCGGGAGTCAGTTCGCGAACTGACGATCGCGCACCGCACGCCACCGCTCCGACAACCGCCCGTACGCCTCACCCGCGCCGTCGCCGTCGCCGGCCCGCAGCGCCGCGATCCCCTCGGCGAGGTCCGCCGCCGAGCGGTCCTCGGCGAGCTGCTCGGGAGAGAGCGCGTGGACGAGACCGCCGTAGTCGAGTTCGACCAGGGAGCGCGGATGGAACTCTTCCAGCCACCTGCCCACATCCACCAGACCCTCGGTCAGCGGATTCTCGTCGACCGACTCCCGCAGCGTCCGCAGTCCGCGCGCCAGCCTCCGCCTCGCCTGCACCATCGGCGTCCGGTAGCGCATCACGGGCGGCTCCCCGGGCACCTCGCCCGGCTCGTACTCGCGCTCCTCGTCCGCGAAGAGCGTGAACCAGCGCACCGGCACCTGCCACACCGCCGACCTGATCCACGGTCTGGCGTCCGGGTTGCGCTCCCGCCACGCCTCGAAGTCCGCCGCGGCCTGCCCGCGCACCACCGGCGGCAGCACGGCGTCCAGCACCGGCGGTGGCAGCAGCTCCGACAGCTCCTCCAGCGCCAGCCAGCCGCGCAGCCGGGTGCGCCAGGGGCAGACGCAGACGACTCCGTCCACCTCCGTGACGAAGGCGTCGGGGCTCTCGTGGACCGGCACCGGCACCGGCGGGGTCGGCAGCAGGTCCGCCAGCGACCGCCGCAGCTCGTCCTGGGCGGTGGCGACCCTGCCGCTGCGGGCGTAGCGCGCCCAGTGCCCGCGCTCCGGCTCGGGAAAGGCCGCCAGAGGCTCGTACACCCGCAGGTAGGCGGCGTACGGGACGAGCACAGAAGTGACGGCCGGCATGTCGCAAATCCTTCCACGCGCATACTCCGGGAGGGGGTGATCCTCGGCACTGGGTCGGATCTACGCACCCGTAGGACTTACTCTCTTGCCCACCGGGTCCCTCCCCACCCGCAGGAGGGTCCTCAAATCGCCGCTTCTTACTTGGGAGTCACCACCGTGACCGATGTGACCGGCGCCCCTGTCGACGTACTGCACACCCTGTTCCACTCGGACCAGGGGGGCCACGAACAAGTCGTGCTGTGCCAGGACCGCGCCAGTGGCCTGAAGGCCGTCATCGCCATCCACTCGACCGCTCTGGGCCCGGCCCTCGGCGGCACGCGCTTCTACCCGTACGCCACCGAGGAAGCCGCCGTCGCCGACGCGCTGAACCTCTCGCGCGGGATGTCGTACAAGAACGCCATGGCCGGTCTCGACCACGGCGGCGGCAAGGCCGTGATCATCGGGGACCCGGAACTGATCAAGAGCGAGGAGCTGCTGCTGGCCTACGGCCGGTTCGTCGCCTCACTCGGCGGCCGGTACGTCACGGCCTGCGACGTCGGCACCTACGTCGCCGACATGGACGTCGTGGCGCGCGAGAACAGGTGGACCACCGGCCGCTCCCCCGAGAACGGCGGCGCCGGCGACTCCTCCGTCCTCACCGCCTACGGCGTCTTCCAGGGCATGCGCGCCTCCGCCCAGCACGAGTGGGGCGACCCGACGCTGCGCGGCCGCAGGGTCGGTGTCGCGGGCGTCGGCAAGGTCGGCCACTACCTGGTCGAGCATCTGCTGGAGGACGGCGCCGAGGTCGTGATCACCGATGTGCGCGAGGAGTCGGTGCGCCGGATCACCGACAGGTTCCCGCAGGTCACCGTGGTCAGTGACACCGACGCGCTGATCCGCACCGAGGGCCTGGACATCTACGCCCCCTGCGCGCTCGGCGGTGCGCTCAACGACGAGACCGTGCCGGTGCTGACCGCCCGGATCGTCTGCGGCGCCGCCAACAACCAGCTCGCGCACCCGGGCGTCGAGAAGGACCTCGCCGACCGCCACATCCTCTACGCGCCGGACTACGTCGTGAACGCGGGCGGTGTGATCCAGGTCGCCGACGAGCTGCACGGCTTCGACTTCGACCGGTGCAAGGCCAAGGCGGCGAAGATCTTCGACACCACGCTCGAAATATTCGCGCGTGCGAAGGCAGACGGCATTCCGCCGGCCGCTGCGGCCGACCGGATCGCCGAGCAGCGGATGGCCGAGGCGCGGCGCCGCTAGCGGACGCCGCCGCCCGGGCACCCGTCCGGGCAGGCCACGGGCCGGCCGTCGCCGACCGGGGAGGGTCATGCCGACCGGGGAGGGTCATGGAGACAAGACTCACCCCGGTCGGCGAGCCGCCCGCCAAGAAGAGGTTAAAATCGCGGTTGACCAGCGAGGACAGGGCACCTCGCCGGTTCTGCGAGGTGGCACGTGATGCGGGCGGCGTACCGTATGGCCGCGGAAGCAGGTACCGTTGAAGCTCTACGGACCGGTCTCTTCGAGGAGAGCCCGTTCCGAATCATGAACGCGTGTCAAGACTCTGGGGCCGTCGAGCCCCGTCACCGAGGGGGTCGAGCCATGGGGCGCGGCCGGGCCAAGGCCAAGCAGACGAAGGTCGCCCGCCAGCTGAAGTACAACAGCGGCGGGACTGACCTGTCGCGTCTGGCCAACGAGCTGGGCGCATCGACTTCGAGTCCGATTTCGAGCCAGCCGCCGAACGCTGAGCCGTTCGAGGATGACGAGGAAGACGACCCGTACGCCCGCTATGCGGAGCTGTACAACGATGACGAGGACGACGAGGGGGACGACGAGTCCTCGCCCTCGCAGCGTCGCGGCGCTTGACGCCAGCACACGTCAACCCGGTCCAGGGCCTTGCCCCCGGACCGGGTTCTGTGCTGTTCAGCTCGCGACAGCTCTCAATGTGAATACGTGCCCTGCATGCCGGCGCCGGTGGAGTGCTCGCCGCGCTCGATGACCTCGCCGGCCACCCAGGCGTCGACGCCACGGTCCGCGAGGGTCGTCAGTGCCACGTCGACCGACTCCTCCGGCACGACGGCGATCATGCCGACGCCCATGTTGAGGGTCTTCTCCAGCTCCAGCCGCTCGACCCCGCCGGCGCCGCCGACGACGTCGAAGACCGCGCCCGGGGCCCAGGTGGACCGGTCGACCACGGCATGCAGATGGTCCGGGACGACGCGGGCGAGGTTCGCCGCGAGTCCGCCGCCGGTGACGTGGCTGAAGGCGTGCACCTCGGTGGTGCGGGTCATCGCGAGGCAGTCCAGCGAGTAGATCTTGGTGGGCTCCAGCAGCTCCTCGCCGAGGGTGCGGCCGAACTCCGGGACCTCCCGGTCCAGCGCCCAGCCGGCCCGCTCGAACACCACGTGGCGGACGAGCGAGTACCCGTTGGAGTGAAGGCCCGACGACGCCATGGCGATGACGGCGTCCCCCGTACGGATACGATCCGCGCCCAGCAGCCGGTCGGCCTCCACGACGCCCGTGCCGGCGCCGGCGACGTCGAAGTCGTCCGGTCCGAGGAGCCCCGGGTGCTCGGCCGTCTCGCCGCCGACGAGGGCGGTGCCGGCCAGGACGCAGCCCTCGGCGATGCCCTTGACGATGGCGGCGACGCGCTCCGGGTGGACCTTGCCGACGCAGATGTAGTCGGTCATGAAGAGCGGCTCGGCACCGCACACGACGATGTCGTCCATGACCATCGCCACGAGGTCGTGGCCGATCGTGTCGTACACGCCCATCTGGCGGGCGATGTCGACCTTCGTGCCGACTCCGTCGGTGGCCGAGGCGAGCAGCGGGCGCTCGTACCGCTTGAGGGCGGAGGCGTCGAAGAGTCCGGCGAAGCCGCCGAGGCCGCCGAGGACCTCGGGCCGCTGGGTCTTCTTCACCCACTCCTTCATGAGTTCGACGGCGCGGTCTCCCGCCTCGATGTCGACGCCCGCTGCCGCGTAGGAAGCACCTGTCTCAGACATTGCCTGGGATCTTTCGGTTGGAATGACGGGGCTTGATCACGGACGACGGAGCGCGTCGGCGGCGTCGGCGCCGCCCGCCAGCTCGGTCTCCAGAAGCTGCTTGCCGAGGAGCTCCGGGTCGGGCAGCTCCATCGGGTACTCGCCGTCGAAGCAGGCGCGGCAGAGGTTCGGCTTGTCGATGGCCGTGGCCTCGATCATGCCGTCGATGGAGATGTACGCGAGGGAGTCGGCGCCGAGCGAGGTGCCGATCTCGTCGATCGTCATGCCGTTGGCGATGAGCTCGGCGCGGGTCGCGAAATCTATGCCGAAGAAGCAGGGCCACTTGACCGGCGGGGACGAGATCCGGATGTGGACCTCGGCGGCCCCGGCCTCGCGGAGCATCCGGACGAGGGCGCGCTGGGTGTTGCCGCGGACGATCGAGTCGTCGACGACCACGAGGCGCTTGCCCTTGATGACTTCCTTGAGGGGGTTCAGCTTGAGGCGGATGCCGAGCTGGCGGATGGTCTGCGAGGGCTGGATGAAGGTCCGGCCCACATAGGCGTTCTTGACCAGGCCCGCGCCGTAGGGGATGCCTGACGCCTCCGCGTAGCCGATGGCGGCGGGGGTGCCGGACTCCGGCGTCGCTATGACGAGATCGGCCTCGGCGGGGGCTTCCTTCGCCAGGCGGCGGCCCATCTCCACACGGGAGAGGTAGACGTTGCGGCCGGCGATGTCGGTGTCGGGGCGGGCGAGGTACACGTACTCGAACACACAGCCCTTGGGCTTCGCTTCTGCGAATCGGGAGGTGCGGAGTCCGTTCTCGTCGATCGCGATGAGCTCACCCGGCTCGATCTCGCGGACGAAGCTGGCGCCGCAGATGTCGAGGGCGGCGGTCTCGGAGGCGATCACCCAGCCGCGCTCCAGCCGGCCGAGGACCAGCGGGCGGATGCCCTGCGGGTCGCGGGCGGCGTAGAGGGTGTGCTCGTCCATGAAGACCAGCGAGAAGGCGCCCATGACCTCGGGGAGGACCTTGGTGGCCGCTTCCTCGATGGTGAGGGGCTTTCCGTCGTCGTCGGTCTGCCCGGCGAGCAGCGCGGTGACGAGATCGGTGTCGTTGGTGGCGGCGACCTGGGTGGCGCGGCCGTTCTCCTTGGGGAGGTCGGCGACCATCGCGGCGAGCTGGGCGGTGTTGACCAGGTTGCCGTTGTGGCCGAGCGCGATGGAGCCGTTGGCGGTCGCCCGGAAGGTCGGCTGCGCGTTCTCCCACACGGAGGCTCCGGTGGTCGAGTAGCGGGCGTGACCGACCGCGATATGACCCTTGAGGGAGCCGAGTGAGGTCTCGTCGAAGACCTGGGAGACCAGTCCCATGTCCTTGAAGACGAGGATCTGGGAGCCGTTGCTGACCGCGATACCCGCGGATTCCTGGCCCCGGTGTTGGAGGGCGTAGAGCCCGAAGTACGTGAGCTTGGCGACCTCTTCGCCCGGAGCCCAGACACCGAAGACGCCGCAAGCGTCCTGGGGGCCCTTCTCACCGGGGAGCAGGTCGTGGTTGAGTCGTCCGTCACCACGTGGCACGGCACCGAGTGTAGGCGAGATCGACCACTGGTCCGAATTGGGGACGGGCCACGGGCGGGATTGATGCGGTCGGATGTTCGCACAAAAGCCGCGTAATGAAGCCTTTGGGGGGTCGTACGGGTCGGTACAGGACGTCCGGAGGCGTGCCGCACATCACTCTCCGCACTGTCCCCGCGGGCCCTTCCCGCCCGGACCTGCCGGTCGATGGGCGCCGGTCAGGACGCCGTCGCCGTCGATGGGCGCCGGTCAGGACGCCGTCGCCGCCAGGCCCTTGCCGCCGTCCGCGGTGAGGGACAGCCCGCGATGCCGCACCTCGTACGCCACCGTGCCCTGAAGGACGCTTGTCAGCTGCCGCTCCAGGGTCATCTCCGGGCCCGCGCACATGCGCCGCGTCGTGGCCAGCCGGCCGAAGGTGATCGTCTTGGCGGACTCCGAGACCGTCGCCGTACCGGTGAAGGTGTTGCAGCCGAGGCTGCCGCGTACGGAGCCGTCCTTGCCGACGACGAAGTGCGCCTTCTTCTCCGTGCCGGCCGGGAGCGAGGCCGCCGTGTCGCCCGTGACGAGTGAGGTGACGGTCCACTCGGTGCCCACCAGCGGGGCGGCGTTCTCCTCGGTCAGGGCGATCGAGTCACCGTTCGTGGCGGTCAGGGTGAGGCTTCCGTCCGTCAGCTTCGCCTTGAGCTTGCCGGCGAACGCCTTGCTCATGGCCTTCTCGAAGGCCGCGAGCTCCTCCGGGCAGCCGATCTCGGTCATCTGGCCCTGGCCGACGGTGATCGTGTCGCCCTCGACGCTGACGTCCGCGCCGAAGTGGTTGCAGCCGTAGTTGCCCGACGCCCGGCCCTTGGTGTCGATCTCGACGTGGGCATTCTCGGGGGCTTCCGTCCGCTTCCCGTCGACGGTGACGCTGTCGACGCTCCAGTGGACACCGGCGACGGGGAGGGCGGGCCCCACGGAACCGCCCGCGCTGCCCGAGCCCGCGCCGGGGCCCGAGCCGGACTCCGTGCCGCAGGCGGTCAGCGTGAGGACGGCGGTGACGGCGGCAGCGGCGGGGACGATCAGCTTGGTTCGCATGCCGGTGTGACGGTGCGGACGGGACTCCGGTTCCAGGTCCCGCGCGCCGGGCGCCCGGCTCCCTCAGCCCAGCAGCGGCAGCAGACCCGACAGATCCGCCCGCTCCCCGCTCGCACTGACCTGCGCCGCGTCGAGCGCCTCGGCCCAGCCCGTACGCCCCGTCGCGAGCCGGACCCAGGTCAGCGGGTCGGTCTCGACGACGTTCGGCGGGGTGCCGCGGGTGTGCCGGGGTCCCTCGACGCACTGCACCACGGCGTACGGCGGGATCCGCACCTCCACCGAGCCGCCGGGCGCCTTCACGGCGAGGGCGTCGGCCAGCAGGCGTACGCAGGCGGCGAGCGCCTGCCGGTCGTACGGCACGGCGAGCCCGGGGACGGCGGTGTTCAGGTCGTCGGTGTGGACGACGAGCTCGACCGTGCGCGTGACCAGGTGGTCGCCGAGCCGCATCGCGCCCATCCGGGCCTGCACCAGCCGATCGTCGGACGCGGCGGCCAGGGCGGCGGCGAGCTCGCTCGCCGTCCGCTCGTACAGCACGCCGAGGTCCCTGGTCGCCTCGGCGAGCGCGTGTGTGTCCTCGTTGATCGCGTCCGCAAGCCCCGCCGTCGTGAACGGCCAGTCCAGCAGGGCGACCTCCACCGCCTGCGGCTCGGGCAGCGCGACCTTCCGCGCCACCGCGCCCACGTTCAGCGTGATGTGCGCGGCCAGCTCCCGCACCGTCCAGTCGCCCAGCCCGGTGGGCAGCGCCAGCTGCTCGGGCGTCAGCGTCCCGACCGCGTCCTGTACGTGGCCGAACTGCGCGAGCACAGCGGCCCTGATCCTGGCGGAGTCGTAGCTGCGGGCGCGGGTGCGCTTCCTGGCCGGTGGCATGGGGCGAGGCTAGCCTCCCCCGGAGCTCTCGACAGGGAGATACCCCCATCCGCCTGGCAGGGGGCTCGGACCCGGCGGAGGATGGAGGAAGCGTGACGAGCAGCGGCACGACGCGGCACCACCTGCACGAAAGGCGTGAGGCGATCATGGCTGAGCACCCGGACAGCGCCCTCGTCCACCGGGTCTACGAAGCGTTCGGCAAAGGCGACAGGGACGCCCTCGCGTCGATGATGACGGCGGACGTCGTCCACCATGTCCCCGGGGACAACCCGGTCTCCGGGCACCACAAGGGCCGCGACGCGGTACTGGAGCTGTTCGGGAAGGTCTCCGAGCTGACCCGCGGCAGCTACCGGGCCGACCTCAGGGCGGTCGCCGCCGACGGCCGCGGCCACGTCATGGCCTTCCACCGGGCCTTCGCCGAGTGCGGCGACCGCGGGATCGAGATGAACAACGGGCTGTTCTTCACCGTCGTCGGCGGCAAGATCAGCGACATCGACGAGTGCGTCGAGGACATCGACGAGGTGGACGCGTTCTGGAACGCCGCGGCGGCCTGAGCCCGGCCCCGAGCCCGCCCTCGTACGACGCACCGCGGCCCCGCTCCCTGGAGGAGCGGGGCCGCGGTGAACGCCAGTCGGGCGGGCGTCAGGCCAGCAGCGCCGGGATGGTCTCCTCGTGCGCCGTACGCAGCTCGCTCAGCGGGATGCCGAACACACCCTGCACCTCGACCGCATCGCCGTCGACCACACCGATCCGGGTCGCCGGCAGACCCCGCGCCCCGCACATGTCGGTGAAGCGGAGCTCCTCGCTGCGCGGGACGGCGACGACCGCGCGGCCCGCCGACTCGCTGAAGAGGAACGTGAAGGCGTCCAGGCCGTCGGGGACGACCAGGCGTGCGCCCTTGCCGCCGCGCAGGCACGACTCGGTGACGGCCTGGACGAGACCGCCGTCCGACAGGTCGTGCGCCGCGTCGACCATGCCGTCGCGGGAGGCCGAGATCAGGATCTCGCCGAGCAGCCGCTCACGCTCCAGGTCCACCTTCGGGGGCAGTCCGCCGAGGTGGTCGTGGACCACCTGCGACCAGGCCGAACCGCCGAACTCCTCACGCGTCTCGCCCAGCAGGTAGAGGAGCTGGCCCTCTTCGGCGAAGGCGATCGGGGTGCGCCGTGTGACGTCGTCGATCACACCGAGGACGGCCACGACCGGCGTCGGGTGGATCGCCGTCTCGCCCGTCTGGTTGTAGAGCGAGACGTTGCCGCCGGTCACCGGCGTGCCGAGGGTGTGGCAGGCGTCGGCGAGACCGCGCGTGGCCTCGGCGAACTGCCACATGACGGCCGGGTCCTCGGGCGAGCCGAAGTTCAGGCAGTCCGAGACCGCGAGCGGCTTGGCGCCCGACGCGGCGACGTTGCGGTACGCCTCGGCCAGCGCCAGCTGCGCGCCCGCGTACGGGTCGAGCTTCGCGTACCGGCCGTTGCCGTCCGTGGCGACCGCGACACCGAGGTTGGTGTCCGGGTCGATACGGACCATGCCGGAGTCCTCGGGCTGGGCGAGCACGGTGTTGCCCTGCACGAAGCGGTCGTACTGGTCGGTGATCCACGCCTTCGACGCCTGGTTCGGCGACGCGACGACCTTGAGCACCTGCGCGCGCAGCTCGTCCGCGTCCGCCGGGCGGGCCAGCGCGGCCGCGTCGTCGGCCTGGAGCGCGTCCTGCCACTCGGGGCGGGCGTAGGGGCGCTCGTACACCGGGCCCTCGTGCGCGACGGTCCGCGGCGGTACGTCGACGATCTGCTCGCCGTGCCAGAAGATCTCGAGCCGCTCGCCGTCCGTCACCTCACCGATGACGGTGGCGATGACGTCCCACTTCTCGCAGATCTCCAGGAAGCGGTCGACGTGCCGGGGCTCGACGATCGCGCACATGCGCTCCTGCGACTCGCTCATGAGGATCTCCTCGGGCGAGAGGGTCGCGTCGCGCAGCGGAACGGTGTCGAGCTCGACCCGCATGCCGCCGGAGCCCGCGGAGGCCAGCTCGCTCGTGGCGCAGGACAGGCCCGCGCCGCCGAGGTCCTGGATGCCCGCGACCAGGCGCTCCTTGAAGATCTCCAGGGTGCACTCGATGAGGAGCTTCTCCTGGAAGGGGTCGCCGACCTGGACGGCCGGGCGCTTGGCCGGGCCGGTCGACTCGAAGGTCTCGGACGCGAGGACCGAGACGCCGCCGATGCCGTCGCCGCCGGTGCGGGCGCCGTACAGGATCACCTTGTTGCCGGCGCCGGACGCCTTGGCGAGGTGGATGTCCTCGTGCTTCATGACGCCCACGCACAGGGCGTTGACCAGCGGGTTGCCCTGGTAGCAGGAGTCGAAGACGACCTCGCCGCCGATGTTGGGCAGGCCCAGGCAGTTGCCGTAGCCGCCGATGCCCGCGACGACGCCCGGCAGGACGCGCTTGGTGTCGGGGTGGTCGGCGGCGCCGAAGCGCAGCGGGTCCATGACGGCGACCGGGCGGGCGCCCATCGCGAGGATGTCGCGGACGATGCCGCCGACGCCGGTGGCCGCGCCCTGGTAGGGCTCGATGTAGCTGGGGTGGTTGTGCGACTCGACCTTGAAGGTGACCGCGTAGCCCTGGCCGACGTCCACGACGCCCGCGTTCTCGCCGATGCCGACGAGCATCGCGTCGTTCTCGGGGGCCTTCTCGCCGAACTGGCGCAGGTGCATCTTGCTGCTCTTGTACGAGCAGTGCTCGGACCACATGACGGAGTACATGGCGAGCTCGGCGCCGGTCGGGCGGCGGCCGAGGATCTCGCGGATGCGCGCGTACTCGTCCTCCTTGAGGCCGAGCTCCTTCCAGGGCTGCTCGGCCTCGGGCGTCTCGGTGGCCTGCTTGACGGTGTCGAGGGTCACGCTCGGTCGCTCCTTCGCGTGATGGTGGTGCTGTCGTCGCCGACGGGGCGCTCGGTCGCTCTCTCGGCTGTTCCGGCGTCGAGAGTCATGAGGCGACCAGCTTCTTGATGACCGAGGTGAAGAACCCGAGGCCGTCGGTGCCGCCGGTGCCGATCAGCGGCTCCACGGCGTGCTCGGGGTGCGGCATCAGGCCGACGACGTTGCCGGCGGCGTTGGTGATGCCCGCGATGTCACGCAGCGAGCCGTTCGGGTTGCCGTCCAGGTAGCGGAAGGCGACCCGGCCCTCCGCCTCCAGCTGGTCGAGGACGTGCTCGTCCGCGACGTAGCGGCCGTCCATGTTCTTCAGCGGGACGCAGATCTCCTGGCCCTGCGCGTAGTCGGAGGTCCAGGCGGTCTCCGCGTTCTCCACCCGCAGCTTCTGGTCGCGGCAGATGAAGTGCAGGTGGTTGTTGCGCAGCATCGCGCCGGGCAGCAGATGGGCCTCGGTGAGGACCTGGAAGCCATTGCAGATACCGAGGACCGGAAGTCCGGCCCTGGCCTGCTCGATGATCGTTTCCATCACCGGCGAGAAGCGGGAGATGGCGCCCGCCCGCAGATAGTCGCCGTAGGAGAAGCCGCCCGCGAGGACCACCGCGTCGACCTGCTTGAGGTCCTTGTCGCGGTGCCACAGCGAAACGGGCTCCGCGCCCGCGATGCGGACCGCGCGCAGGGCGTCCTGGTCGTCGAGCGTCCCAGGAAACGTGACGACTCCGATGCGGGAGGTCACGACTCCACCTTTACGACGAAGTCCTCGATGACGGTGTTGGCGAGGAACGTTTCGGCCATCTCATGGATACGGGCGAGGGCGGCCTCGTCGACCGGCCCCTCCACCTCGAGCTCGAAACGCTTTCCCTGACGGACGTCCGCGATCCCCTCGAAGCCGAGGCGGGGCAGTGCGCGCTGCACCGCCTGTCCCTGCGGGTCGAGGATCTCCGGCTTGAGCATGACGTCGACTACGACGCGTGCCACTGGCACTCCCGGTGGTGTGGTGCTGAAGGCGGTTCCCTCAGCGTACCCGCCCGAAAAATCTACGCGCATAGATATCCGGAGAACCCCATGTGAAAATCCAGAGAAAAACTCCCCCGACCCATTGCGGATGACACGCTGATGCAATTGGCTGGGCTTCACAATGCGCCGCTGGTCGCTGTACAAAGGAATACAGCGGAAAGCAGCATTGCCTTCGCATCAGCCGGAATACCGGTATCGCCGCATGTGGGCAACGGCTCCACCGAAC
Organism: Streptomyces sp. FIT100; assembly: GCF_024584805.1. Classification (NCBI taxonomy): domain Bacteria; kingdom Bacillati; phylum Actinomycetota; class Actinomycetes; order Kitasatosporales; family Streptomycetaceae; genus Streptomyces; species Streptomyces sp. FIT100. The sequence continues at coordinate 3,741,932 of NZ_CP075715.1, forward strand.
GACCCGGTCGCACACCGGGCCGCACCGGTGGCGACCGATCGACCGACACGGCGAAACCGCAGGAAAGGACCGATATCCGTGGCTCAGCGCGTAGTGGTCACACTCTCCGACGACATCGACGGCGGAGAAGCGGCGGAAACGGTTGCGTTCAGCCTGGACGGGAAGTCGTACGAGATCGACCTCAACCCCGCCAATGCAAAGAAACTGCGCACCGCGCTCGCTCCGTACATGGCGGCAGGCCGCAAGGCGACGAAGCAGTCACGGCACCCGGGCAAGGCGCGCCGGGAGTACCGGCACACGGCCCTCGAGCCCGACCCCGCGGCGGTCCGCGCCTGGGCCCAGTCCAACAAGATGGAGGTGCCGGCCCGCGGCCGGATCCCCAAGCGGATCTACGAGGCGTTCCGCGAGGCGAGCTGAACACCCCACGGAACACCGGGAGAAGCCCCGCGGAACGGGGTCCCCGGAGAACCGAGTTGCACTACACCCCCGCAGGTGGGCTAAAGTCTGGATCACGCCGAGGGGCGAGGCCGGAAGGCCGGACCTCACGGAGCGTGCGGGTGTAGTTCAGTAGTAGAACAGCCCTCTTCCAGAGGGAAGGCGCAGTGTGCAATTCCTGTCACCCGCTCCGCACCACGTACCAACCACCCCGGTGGATCAGGTACAGTGGTGAACGCACCGCCCAGTGAGAGCTGAGCGGCAGCAATGCGGACGTGGCTCAGTTGGTAGAGCATCACCTTGCCAAGGTGAGGGTCGCGAGTTCGAATCTCGTCGTCCGCTCAGAGAGCGAAGGCCCTGGTCGATATGACCAGGGCCTTCGTCGTTTCCTCGACCCAACGGTTCGCCATCCCGCCCAACGGCACTGACATTTGTCATACGCGGCGATGACAGCGTGCACTGCCCGCGGCTCCGGTCCGGCGGAAGCCTTGAGGCATGAAATCCGATGACGATCCGGAGCACGTGATCGAAGCCCGTGGACTGCGCCGCAGTTACACCGGCGGCTTCGAGGCTGTGAGCGGAATCACCTTCTCCGTCGCGCGCGGTGAGGTCTTCGCGCTGCTCGGCACGAACGGCGCGGGCAAGACCTCCACCGTCGAACTGCTGGAGGGACTGGCCGCCCCGAGCGGCGGCGCCGTACGCGTGCTCGGCCACGACCCGTACCGCGAACGGGCCGCCGTACGGCCCCGGATCGGGGTCATGCTCCAGGAAGGCGGCTTCCCCGCCGAGCTGACGGTCGCCGAGACCGTACGGATGTGGGCCGGCTGCACGAGCGGCGCCCGCCCGGTGGCCCAGGCGCTGGACCTGGTGGGCCTCGGTGCCCGGGCGCGCGTACGCGTCAAGCAGCTCTCCGGCGGCGAGCGGCGGCGGCTCGATCTGGCCCTGGCCCTGCTCGGCGCCCCCGAGGTCCTCTTCCTCGACGAGCCGACGACCGGGCTCGACGCGGAGGGGCGCCGCGACACCTGGCAGTTGGTGCGCCGACTGCGCGACAGCGGCACGACCGTGCTGCTGACCACGCACTACCTGGAGGAGGCCGAGTCGCTCGCCGAACGGCTCGCGATCATGCACCAGGGACGGATCGTGACATCCGGGACCCCCGCGGAGGTGACCGCCTCACGCCCGTCCCGGATCCGCTTCCGCCTCCCTGACGGCATCCCGGCGGCACGGCTGCCGCTCTCGCTGCGGGCGGCCGAGTCGGACGACCGGCGGATCGAGATCCGCACGCACGAGCTGCAGAACGCACTCGGTGAACTGCTGCGCTGGGCCGACGAGTCCGGCGTACGCCTCGAAGGGCTCGACGCCCGCTCGGCCTCCCTCGAAGAGGCGTTCCTCGACATCGCCGACACGACGGCACAGACGGAAGCGGTGGGAATGTGATGCGGGCCGGGACGGCACGGCTGGCCGCGCTGGGGCGGGCCGAACTGACGCTTCTCGCACGGAACAGGACGGCGCTCGTCGTCGCGCTGCTCCTGCCCGTGGCCATGGTGGCGTCCATGCGCTCCTCGCTCGGCCGCCTCGACCTCGGCGCGGCCGGGATCACCCTCAACGGGGCGCTGCTCAGCGGCGCCATCGGGATGGTGCTGCTCCTGGTCGTGTACCTCAACCTCACCTCCGCTTTCGTGTCGCGGCGCGAGGAGCTGGTGCTGAAGCGGCTGCGCACGGGGGAGGTCTCCGACGCGGAGATCCTCGCCGGGACCGCGCTGCCGGCCGCCGCGCTGGCGCTCGCGCAGAGCGTGCTGGTGGTCGTCGCGGGGGCCGTGTTCCTCGACGCGGGAGGCCCGAAGCGGCCCGAACTGCTCGTCGCCGGTGTCCTGCTGGGCATCGTCCTGATGACGGTGCTGGCTGCCGCCACCGCCGCGCTCACCAGGACCACCGAGAGCGCGCAGATCACCACGATGCCGCTGTTCCTGGTCTGCGCCGCGGGCTCGGGGCTGTTCGTCCCGGTCGACCTCCTGCCGGACCGGATCGCCTGGGTCTGCGAACGGCTGCCGATGACCGGGGTGATGGAGCTCGTCCAGGCGGGCCTGCTCGGCGGGGCGGACGCGGCGGAGGCGGGGCGTGCGGCACTGCGCGCGCTGATCTGGATCGCCTGTTCGCTGGTGGCTGTGCGACGGTGGTTCCGCTGGGAGCCGCGGCGATGACGGCCGGCGCTCGGAAGTGAAGTGAGTTTCGGAAGTGAGCGGAGACGTACTCGTGCGGGTGAAGGGCTGGAGCGGTCGCAGCGGCCTCGCCAAGGTCGATCTGTACACGCGCGGCACCGTGTACCTGCTGATGTGGGTCGCCGTGGTCGGGCTGACGCTGATCATGCTGACCCGGCCCGTCCGCTCGGGTGCACCGTTCGGCGTCGTGATCGCCGCGCCGCTGCTCGGGGCCGCGGTGGGCGTCGTGTGCACCCCGCTGGTGCGGCACGCGATGGACGCGTACCTGGGCCAGGGGACGGTCCCTCGTCGGCTCCTGTTCTGGGCGGCCGCGGTGACGGCGGCGACGGTCGGGGCGGTGCTGTGGCTGGCGGCGTCGGTCCCGTCGGCACAGCTGCTGAGGGTGGCGCTGTGGCCTGCGCTGGTGCCGTTCGTGACCGCCCACTGCCTCATCGTGCGGCGGCGTACGACGATCCTGGTCCACGCGGGGGTCCTCGCGGTGCTGGGTGCGCTGATCCCGCTGACCGGCAAGAGCGCGACGCAGACGCTGGTCACGCTCATCACCGTCGCCTTCGCCGTCGGCTGGGTCGCCTTCACCGCCCGTATCTCGATGTGGGTGCTGGCGGTGATGTGGGAGCTGCGGGAGGCCCGCGACGTGCAGGCGCGGCTCGCCGTCGCGGAGGAGCGGCTGCGGTTCGGGCGCGATCTGCACGACGTACTCGGCCGCAACCTCGCGGTGATCGCGCTCAAGAGCGAGCTGGCAGTGCAACTGGCCCGGCGCGGACGGCCGGAGGCCGTGGACCAGATGGTCGAGGTCCAGCGGACGGCCCGGGAGTCGCAGCGGGAGGTACGGGACGTCGTACGCGGCTACCGTGCGGCCGATCTGCACACCGAACTCGCCGGAGCACAAGGGGTGTTGACCGCCGCGGGGATCAGCTGCGCGATCGGGTCGCCGGACGGCGCGGAGCCGGGACTGCCCGGCGATGTCCAGTCGGCGCTCGCGTGGGTCGTGCGCGAGGCGACGACGAACGTCCTGCGGCACGGCGAGCCGACGCGGTGCACCATCGCGCTGGCGGTGTCGGACGGCGCGGCGGTGCTCACCGTGGAGAACGACGGCGTACGGGGCGGGGGCGGAGGCGAGGACGGAGGGCTCTCGCAGGGCTCGGGGCTCGCGGGGCTGCGGGAGCGGCTGGCCGCGCTGGGCGGCACGCTGGACGCGGGGGGCTCGGCGGGCGGGTGCTTCCGGCTCACCGCGACGGTGCCGGTCCCGGAGCCGGTACCGGCCGGACGGTCGCGGCAGGACCGCGGCGGGCTCGGCGGGCTCGGCGGGCTCGGCGGGCTCGGCGGGCTCGGCGGGCTCGATGGCCTTGAGGAGCTCGATGGCCTTGAGGAGCTCAGGGACCTTGATGCCCTTGAGGACAGGGACGGAGCGGGGGACGGAGCAGTGGCCGGAGTGGAGGAGAGCCGTGAGCCGGGATCACATCAGAGTGCTGCTCGCCGATGACGAGCACCTCATCCGGGGCGCGCTCGCCGCGCTGCTCGGTCTTGAGGACGATCTCGCCGTCGTCGCCGAGGCGGCCTCGGGTCCCGAGGCCCTCGCCATGGCACGGGCCCACCGGCCCGATGTGGCGGTGCTGGATCTCCAGATGCCGGGCGCCGACGGTGTGAACGTGGCCACAGCGCTGCGGACCGAGCTGCCGGAGTGCCGGGTCATGATCGTGACGGGTCACGGCCGCCCCGGGCATCTGAAGCGGGCGCTCGCTGCGGGGGTGCGCGGCTTCGTACCGAAGACCGTCAGCGCCCAGCGGCTCGCCGAGATCATCCGTACCGTCCACGCCGGACACCGTTATGTGGACCCCGAATTGGCCGCCGACGCGATCTCCGCCGGCGACTCGCCTCTGACCGCACGCGAGGCCGAGGTGCTGGAACTGGCCGGGGACGGGGCGCCCATCGCGGAGATCGCCGAGCGGGCCTCGCTCTCCCAGGGAACGGTCCGTAACTATCTGTCGTCGGCGGCCGCGAAGCTCGGCGCCGGGAACCGGCACACGGCGGTGCGTCTCGCACGTGAGCGAGGTTGGGTATAGTGGTTCCCGCGCTTCGGCGCATGCGGACGTGGCTCAGTTGGTAGAGCATCACCTTGCCAAGGTGAGGGTCGCGAGTTCGAATCTCGTCGTCCGCTCTGTGGAAGAAGCCCCCGGTCGGCCGGGGGCTTCTTCGTGCTTCCTCTCGCGCTCGCGTCGTGCCGCCTACGACCAGGCGGTGCCGGTCAGCCGCTCGTACGCCTCCACGTACTTGGCGCGGGTCGCCGCCACCACCTCGTCGGGCAGCGCGGGCGGCGGCTGCTCGCTCCTGCGGTCCCAGCCGGAGGCCGGAGAGGTCAGCCAGTCCCGCACATACTGCTTGTCGTACGAGGGCTGGGCGCGGCCCGGCTGCCACTGGTCGGCGGGCCAGAAGCGGGAGGAGTCCGGGGTGAGCACCTCGTCCGCGATGACCAGCTCGGCTCCCTCTTCACCTGCGGCGGAGTAGCCGAACTCGAACTTGGTGTCGGCGAGGATGATCCCGCGCTCCCGGGCGATGTCCCGGGCCCGGCCGTAGACGGCGAGCGTCTTCTGGCGCAGCAGGGCGGCGCTCTCGGCGCCTACCTGATGAGCCACCTCCTCGTACGACACGTTCTCGTCGTGGTCGCCGACGGCGGCCTTCGTCGCGGGGGTGAAGATCGGGGCGGGGAGCTCGGAGCCGTCCACCAGCCCCTCGGGGAGGGCGAGGCCGCAGACCGTACGGGTCTCGTTGTACTCGACGAGACCGGAGCCGGTCAGATAGCCGCGCGCGACGCACTCGACGGGCACCATGTCCAGCGCCTTGCAGACCAGGGTGCGGCCCGACCAGTCGGCGGGGGCACCGGCCGGCAGGTCGGTGGAGAGCACATGGTTCGGCACGAGGTCGGTCAGGCGCTCGAACCACCAGAGGGAGAGCTGGGTGAGGACCCGGCCCTTGTCGGGGATCTCGGTGGGCAGCACCCAGTCGTACGCGGAGATGCGGTCACTCGCGACCATCACGAGATCGCCCGACCCGGTCTCGTACAGGTCGCGCACCTTGCCTGTGTGGAGGTGGGTCAGCCCCGGAACCTGGAGCGGCTCGGGTTTTTCTACGAATCCGGACACGGTTCCTCCGCGTAGGTTGATCCAGGAACGTCTCGATTCTCTCCCACGGGGACGGAACGGTCGCGGACGGGGTCCGACGGGGTCCGACGGTCGTGCTCGGCACGTGCTCAGCGCGTGCTCAGCGCGTGCTCAGTCGCGCTTGCAGATGCGGTCGAGGAGATTGGCGGTCGCGCGCTGGATGCGGGTGTCCACATGGCCCGGGCGGTCCAGGGCCGGGGACCAGGCGAAGGTGCCGGAGGCGAAGACGAGCGCGCCGGAAGGGGCACGGTAGAGGGACGTCTCCTGATGGCGGGTGGCGCCGTCGGTGTCCTGGTAGGGCGAGTGGGCGAGGAGGATGCGGCCCTCGTGCTCGGGGAGCGGGGTGCGCGGGAAGTAGCGGTCGGCCTCGCCCGCGACCAGGCCGGGGATCTCGTCGCCGTCGCCGGCGCCGGTCGCCTCCCAGAGCCAGTGGTCGGCGTTGCGCACCACCATGGGGCGCGGCTCGGGGACCCGGCCCGCGTACTGGATGCCGAGGAGCAGCTGCTCCGGGCGGTCGATCTCGCGCCAGAGGGCGGGGCGGCCGGGGCCGCGGCGCTTGCGGCAGGTCAGGAGGCGGTCCGCGACGCCGGAGGGGGACGGGCCGAGCTCGACCTGCCAGTACATCGTGTTGGCCGAGAGGAAGACGAGGGACGTACCGCGGTCGCGGGCGAGCTCGGCGGTGCGGCGCATGGGCGCGGACCAGTACTCGTCGTGGCCGGGGAAGACCAGGCCCCGGTAGCGGGTGGGGTCGATCCGGCCGGCGTGCAGATCGCGGGTGTCGGCGTAGGCGAGGTCGTATCCGTACCGCTCGGCCCAGCGGATGAAGTCGTAGGCGTGACCGACGTGGAGGGGCAGGCCCGCGCCCGCGTACGGGCGGTCGAAGGAGACGGTGATCGCCGCGTCCTCCTCGCCGAGGAGCCGGCCGCTCTCGTCCCACGCGTGATAGAGACTGGCGCCGGTCCTGCCGTCCTCGGGATAGAGGTTGTACGCCTGCCAGGTGACGTCGGGCAGGAGCAGGAGCAGATCGGCGGGGTGGCTGTCGCGGACGGTGAACGGGATGTGCGAGCGGTACCCGTCGGCGGTGGTGAGGACGGCGACGTACGCCCCGATCGACCAGTACGAAGGGACCTGGAGCCGCCAGGAGAGCCACCAGTGGTGGCAGGAGACCGTGCGGTCGGCGGTGAGCGGGGCGGGCTGGACGATGCCGGAGAGACGGGGGCTGGTGGTGATCTTGGCGGCTCCGTCGCCCCCGTAGTGACCGATGCGGTAGATGTCAACGGAGAACTGCTGGGGCGGGTCCACGGTGATGTGGAAGTCGATGGCCTCGCCCGGGGCCACGGCACCGGTGGAGGCGAAGCCCTTGATCTGGCGGCGTACGTCGTCGGCGGTGAGGGGACCGCGCGCGCTCTTGCCGCGGGCGGCGGCCGGGTCCGGGTCCACGTACCAGGGAACGACCTGGCCCGTGTCGTCGAAGTAGTGCTCACTGCCGCGCAGCCAGGGCAGCGGGCCCTGGCCGAAGGGATCGCTGACGGCATGGGCGAGGGCACCCGATTCCCACCGCCGGATCTGCTCCGCCCCCATCGCGCCCCTCCTTCGCTCCCCCGTCCTGAGGCGCCCGATAGTCAGCGCCGCTCCCAGCACATCACATAACGCACGTACTCCGTCACCGTTCGTCGTGAATTGACGTGAACGGAACGGGATATTCCGGTCTTGGTCGGCCGTCAGACCAGACGGACGGGCTTCTCGGGGCGGATGCCCACCGCGGCGAACCAGTCGCGCAGGGGGTCCGGGTCGCCGTCCTCGACCAGGCTGCGCACACGTCCGCCGAGATCCGCGCTGCGCTCGCCCGCGATGAGGAGCGCCGGGCCGTCGAGCCAGTCGAGACCCGGGACGGCGCCCGCGGTGTCGACGGCGGCGCAGCAGACCATGGCGGTGACGTGGTCGGCGAGCAGCTCACGGGCGGTGCGGGGCGGCTGGAGCGGGAAGAGCGGCAGGGGCTCCGTGCCCCAGATGGCGACGGCGTCGCCGACACCGTGCAGCGCGCCGGCACCGGCGCCGGCACCGCACCGTGCGTCCCGCTCACGCGCGGCTTCCTCGCGTGCGGCCTCCTCGCGTGCGACCTCGGCGCTGATCCCGGCGGCCAGTGCGGAGCCGGGGCCGGAACCGGGGCCTTCGTCCTCGAGGTCGTCCCCGGGCACGGCTCCCTCGGGCGCGGGCTCATCTGCTGCAGCGCCCTGGGCGGCACGACAGGCGCACCCGGCATCGGAGTCGGCCCCCTGACTGGTCACGGGCTCCGCGATCGGGCCGGGTATCTCCGACCCGGATATTCCGGCGTTCGCAGCGGTGTCGCTTTCGCGGGCGAGCTCGACGGCGCTGTCGTATGCGGCGCTGTCCTGCGGGGCGCTGCGCGCGGCGCTGTCGTGCGGGACGCTGTCGTGCGGGACGCTGTCGTGCGGGACGCTGTCGTGCGGGACGCTGTCGTGCGGAGCGCTTCCGAGGGCAACGCCATGGGCGCACAGGCCCGGGGTCCCGCCCGCGAGATAGTCCACGACGCGGGCGAGGTTCGGCCCGGAGGGCGCCACGGCTGCGGGGCGGACGCCCAGCGCGTCCAGGACCCGGTGGAGGCGGGCCGCTTCCGTGCGCCATTTGCGGTCCACGACCTCTTCCGGATACGCCTGCCAGTCCACCGGCGACCAGTCCGCTCCGCCCTCCGCCGGGCCGCCGTGGAACAGGCGCGCGGCCAGCAGCGAGGCGGCCTCGTCGACCGTGCCCGGCTCCTCCAGCAGATCGCAGGCGGGGCGCTCGCCGAGCCGGGAGGCGAAGCCCTCGGCCAGCCGGTCGCGGCGGGAGAGCTCGGTCAGTGCGGAGACCACGCCCGCGTCGAGACGGGACGGCCACCGCCCCATCCGCCAGGCGGGCAGCGCGACCCGGGTCAACAGCCGGTCCCATCCGGCGTACGCGAGGCCGACCTGCTCCTGCGCGACGATCCGCAGGCCGTAGTCCACAGTCTGTGCACGCTCGGACGCGGCGGCGGCGACCCCCCGCTCCATCTCGGCGGCATGCACCCGGCAGCTGTGCAGCAGCAGCTTGGCGACCCGGGCGGCCAGACCCAGCCCCGGCCCCCGCAGCGGACCGAGCCCGGGGCGGGCCGCGGCCCCCACCGCGGCGTCGAGGCCGCGCACGAAGCGCCGGGCGGCGGCTATGTCGGGGTGCGCGGACGGTCCCGTACCCGCGACGACGGGGGCGAGCACGGCGCGGAGCTCCGCGACCCGCATCCACCACAGGAACGGGGATCCGATGACGAGCACCGGCGCGGTGGGCGAGCGGCCTGCGCCGCCGGATATCGCGGGGGCCGCGGCGACGCGCTTCGGCGCGCCCGCACGCTTCGGGTGCGCCGCCCGGTGCGTCGCCGGATGCGTGCGGTCCTCGAGCCAGCTGTCGCAGTCCGGTGTGAGCGCTATGGCCGAGGGCACGGGGACGTCCAGCCGGCCGGCCAGATCCTCCACCAACCGGTACAGATCCGGCGCCGACGCCTTGGCCAGCTCCACCGTCGGACTGACGGCCGGCCTGGCCCGGGCGATCACCGCGGCGACGCCCGCCGCGGCAAGGAGCACGACGACCGCGACCGATGTCACCGCCCAGCGCACGGCGTCCCAGACTCCGCCGCCGATCCGGCCCGTGACCTCGCCCGCCAGCAACACGACGGCGACAGCGGCGGGCAGCAGTGCGACGGCCAGCGCCCTGCTGCGGATGCGCAACACGGCGAGGGCGCGGGAGCGCGCTGCGAGCGCGCCCATCTCCTCACCGATACCGGTTCCGGCCACGGCCTGACTCACCCCCTCTGCCCGTCTGCCCTGCGGCGGCGTTGCTCACAGCCCCACTGTGGCACCCGCCACAGACATCGCAATGCCGGTGGGCCAAGTGCCGGAACGCATGCGCCGCACCCTAGTTGGGGGCTTCGGCGACCGTCATCCGTCTGGGGCAGCCATCACTCGATGGAATGGCTTTGGGCAATGGTGATGACGGCAGGGGAAGGGCGTGGGTTCAGTTCCGTGGGCGCCTTCCGGCGCCGGGTTTCACTCCCCGGCGGCCCGGCGCGCGATGTCCGTACGGTGCTGCGAGCCTTCGAGCCTGATACGGCCGACTGCCGCATAAGCGCGCTCGCGGGCCTGCGCCAGGTTCGCGCCGGTCGCCGTCACCGACAGCACACGTCCGCCGGCGCTCACGACGGCGTCGCCGTCCTTCCTGGTCCCGGCGTGCAGGACGTAGGCGTGCGGGGCGTCCTGCTCCACGACGGCCTCAAGTCCCTCGATCGGGTCGCCGGTGCGCGGCGTACCGGGGTAGTTGTGCGAGGCGACGACGACGGTGACGGCAGCGTCGTCACGCCAGTTGAGCGGGGGCTCGTCGGCGAGCGTGCCCTTCGCCGCGTTGAGCAGGACGCTCGCGAGCGGGGTCTTGAGCCGGGCCAGGACCACCTGGGTCTCGGGGTCACCGAAACGAGCGTTGAACTCGATCACCCGTACGCCGCGGCCGGTGATCGCCAGACCGGCGTAGAGCAGCCCGGAGAACGGCGTACCGCGGCGGCGCAGTTCGTTCACGGTGGGCTGGAGCACGGTCTCCATGACCTCGTCCACCAGCTTGGGGTCGGCCCAGGGCAGCGGGGAGTACGCGCCCATGCCACCGGTGTTCGGACCCTCGTCGTCGTCGAGGGCGCGCTTGAAGTCCTGGGCAGGCTGGAGGGGGAGCACGGTCTCGCCGTCCGTGATGGCGAAGAGGGAGACCTCGGGGCCGTCGAGGTACTCCTCGATGACGACCCGGTCGCAGGAGAGCGCGTGCTCGCGGGCCTTCTCCAGGTCGTCGGTCACGACGACGCCCTTGCCGGCCGCAAGGCCGTCGTCCTTCACGACGTACGGGGCACCGAAGGCGTCCAGCGCCTCGTCGATCTCCTCGGGCGTGGTGCAGACGTACGAGCGCGCCGTGGGCACGTTCGCCACGGCCATCACGTCCTTGGCGAACGCCTTGGAGCCTTCCAGCTCGGCCGCTTCGCGGGACGGGCCGAAGCAGGGGATCCCCGCGGCACGTACGGCGTCGGCGACACCGGCGACGAGGGGTGCCTCGGGGCCGACGACGACGAGATCCGCCCGGAGCTCGCCGGCGAGCGCGGCGACGGCGGCGCCGTCGAGGGCGTCCACCTCGTGCAGCCGCGCGACCTCGGCGATGCCGGCGTTGCCGGGCGCGCAGTGCAGAGCGGTGACGTCGGGGTCGAGGGAGAGAGAGCGGCACAGGGCGTGTTCGCGGGCGCCGCCGCCGATGACGAGGACCTTCACGGCAGCCAGGGTAGCCCGCGCGGCGGGCGCGGCCTTGTGCGGGCCGCCGAAGCGCCCGCCCCTACTCGTTTGTGTATTCCTCCACGACCGTGGCGCCGAGCTCCCGCACGATCAGGTCGTGACCGGAGAGCGCGGAGTCCACGAGGTCTGGATCGTCCTCTTCCGGGATGTCGTCCTCGGGCGCGACGGGCGCGGGCCGGGCCGGAGCCTGCCGCTCCGGCGCAGCGGCCTGGGACGACTGCGGCAGCGCAGCAGCCGCGGCGCGCGGGGGCTCCTGGGCGGGCGGCTGCGCGGCGGGCCGGCCCTGCTGCGGCGACTGGGGCTGGGACGGGGACTGCGGTGCCGCCGACTGGGCAGGCCGGGGTGCCGGGGCCGGACGGCCGCCGTGGCCGCCGTGGCCGCCACCGCCGCCGGGCCCGGCAGGGGGCGCGCCCACACCGCCCGACGGGTCGATGATCGCCTCGATCTTCCACTGGACGTTGAACTGCTCGGCGAGCGCCTGCCGCAGCACGTCCTCGCTGCCGCTGCTCGCGAAGTTGTCACGTGCTCCCGCGTTGATGAACCCGAGCTGGAGGGTGGTGCCGTCGAACCCCGCGACCTGGGCGTTCTGACTGAGCAGGATCCAGGTGAAACGGCGCCGGTTCTTGACCGCCTCCAGGATGTCGGGCCACATGTTCCGCACCTGGGACGCGCCCTGGGCGGCACCCGGCGCGACGGCCTGGACCTGGGGCTGGGGCTGGGCCTGGGACTGGGGGGCGGAGGGCGTGGCAGGGGAGGGCGCGGCCGGCGCGCTGCGCTCCTGGCCGGGTGCGGCTGCGGACGGCCAGGCGCCGGGGCGCTGGGCGGCCGGGGTGGCAGGAGTGGCTGCGGTGGCTGCGCCCGAGGCGGTCGGGGTAGCGGCACCGGGGGTCGCGGCGCTGGGCCAGGCACCGGGGCGCGGCGCGCTGGGCTGCTCCTGGGCGGGCGGGGATGCGGGGGGCGAAACGGGTGCGGGTGCGGGTGCGGGTGCGGGTGTCGGCGCGGCTGCCGGTGCCGGCTGGGCCTCGGGCACAGCGGGCACGGCCTGTGGCTCGGTCCCGGGGCCCGGACCCGGCCCCGGACCCCGTACGGCCGCACGCGCGGCCGCCGGACCACCGGCCGCGCCCCCGACGGGACCGTGCGGCCCGGGCGGCATATGGGCGTCCGTCGCCGGTACGTACCCCATGGCCGGCGCCTGCGCGCCCGTCGAGAACGTGGCCCCGCGCTCCAGCCGGTCGAGCCGTGCCTGCGTCGAACGCTCGTCGTCGAACGCCGCGGGCAGCAGCACCCGGGCGCAGATCAGCTCCAGCTGCAGCCGCGGCGAGGTCGCGCCGCGCATCTCCGTCAGCCCGGTGTTGACGAGATCGGCGGCGCGGCTGAGCTCGGCGGCCCCGAACACCTGCGCCTGCGCCTGCATCCGCTCGACCACGTCCACAGGAGCGTCGATCAGACCCTTCTCCGCCGCGTCCGGCACCGCCGCGAGGATCACGAGGTCCCGCAGCCGCTCCAGCAGATCGGCGACGAAGCGCCGAGGATCGTTCCCACCCTCGATCACCCGGTCCACGACCTCGAACGCCGCGGCCCCGTCCCCCGCCGCGAACGCGTCCACGACCGCGTCCAGGAGCGACCCGTCCGTATAGCCGAGCAGGGCCGTCGCCATGACGTACGTCACACCGTCGTCGGCCGCGCCCGCGAGCAACTGGTCCATCACCGACATCGAGTCACGCACCGACCCGGCCCCGGCGCGCACCACCAGCGGCAGCACGCCGTCCTCCACCGGGATGCCCTCGCGGCCGCAGACCTCCGCCAGGTACTCCCTGAGCGTCCCGGGCGGCACCAGCCGGAACGGATAGTGGTGCGTCCTCGACCGGATCGTCCCGATGACCTTCTCGGGCTCGGTCGTGGCGAAGATGAACTTGAGATGCTCCGGAGGCTCCTCGACCACCTTCAGCAGGGCGTTGAACCCCGCCGACGTGACCATGTGCGCCTCGTCGATGATGTAGATCTTGTACCGGCTCGACGCGGGCCCGAAGAACGCCTTCTCCCGCAGCTCACGGGCGTCGTCCACACCACCGTGCGACGCCGCGTCGATCTCGATGACATCGATCGACCCCGGCCCGTTCCGCGCGAGGTCCCGGCAGGACTGGCACTCCCCGCACGGGGTCGGCGTGGGTCCCCGCTCACAGTTCAGACACCGCGCGAGGATCCGCGCACTGGTCGTCTTGCCGCAGCCGCGCGGCCCGCTGAACAGGTACGCGTGATTGACCCGGTTGTTCCGCAGCGCCTGCTGCAGCGGGTCGGTGACATGCTCCTGCCCGATGACCTCGGCGAAGGACTCGGGACGGTAGCGGCGGTACAGCGCAAGGGACGACACGCCTACGAGGTTATCGGGGCCCACCGACAACCGGCTCCGCCCACCGCAACCCCCCGGCGCCAACCCCACCGGCCGCCCGGCCGTACCTCACGGAACGCAAAGCGCCCCTCACGCACCCGCCAGAGCCGACCTACCCTTGCTGCCTTCCGGCCCTGGGGGAGTTCAGTCAGATAGCGCCACGTGAGGGGCTCCGCACAGAGTACCTGATGGTGGGGGTGGGGAACGAGTTCGCGAGCACTCCTCGCCGTCATGTAATGTTTCCGGCGGAGGATTCGCCTAGAGGCCTAGGGCGCACGCTTGGAAAGCGTGTTGGGGGCAACCCCTCACGAGTTCGAATCTCGTATCCTCCGCCAGTGCCTCACCGGGCACGATGTCGAAGGGCCCCACCTTGCGGTGGGGCCCTTCGTCGTTGTCCTCAGCCCTCGTTGTCCTGGTTTTTGTCCACAGCGGGCGTTTCCGGGGTCCCCCAGATCGCGTCGGCGATCTTCCGGGCGACGCCCTTGAGCATGGCATCGGGCACGTGGAGGTACCTCGCCCGCATGCTCGCGGAGGTGCCCGGCTCCCACCCCATGATCTGATCGATGACGCGGGCCGGGACACCGAGCAACATGAGCACGGTGGCGGCCGTGTGCCGGGCGTCGTGCAGCCGGGCGTTCCGGACCCCCGCGTCTTCCAGCAGCCGCTTCCAGTCGTGATAGTCCGTGTTCGGGCTCAGCGGGCCACCGAGCGGCTTTGTGAACACGTAGTCCGACTCGGCCCATAGGCCGCCGGCCGCCTTACGCTCCCGCTCTTGCGTCTCGCGGTGCGCACGGAGCATGGCGACCAGCGGGCCGGGCAGGGGCACGGCGCGTCGGCCCGCTCGGGACTTTGTGTTCTTGGTCTCGCGCCGGACCTGCACCTTGCCGGGGCAGTACCCCGCCTTACGGCCGCACGGGGAGGCTTCCGGGCACCCGTGCTCGTACCGGGGGCGCAGACGGTTCCGGCGCAGTTTCAGGTACTCGTTGGTGAGGTCGACGTCAGACCAGCGCAGTCCGAGCGTCTCGCCCTGCCGCAGTCCGAGCGCGAGCGCGAGCATCCAACGGGCGCTGTTCCGGCGCTTGTTGGCTTCGAGCAACAGGCACTGAACCTCTTCCACCGAGTAAGGCTCAACCTCGGATTCGTCCTCTTCCATCCGGGGCGGCTTCGCCAGTGCGGCGGCATTCTTCGCCGCGTAGCCGCGCCGTACCGCCTCCCCCAGTGCGGTGCGGGCGGTCCGGTGGGCCTGGTGAGCCGTACCCGCCTTGCGTTCCCCGTTCGCCTGCATACGGCGGTACAGGCTCTCCAGGTGCTCGGGCTGCAAACGGTCAAGGCGATGCTTGCCGACACCGGGCACAAGGTGCACGCGAACGGCGACCTCGTAGCCGTCATACGTGTTCTCGCTGACCGTCGGCTTGACGATGTTCTCAACCCAGTGCTGAAGCCACTTCTCAACCGTCCACGCCTTGCCCGGCTGTTGCGCCGAACCCCCGTCGCGCTGCTTCTCCAGCTTTTTGACTTCCTCAACCAGGTCATCGCGCGTCTTGCGCGTGAGGTGGCGGCGGTAGGGCTCCCCGTTGTCCTTGTAGCCCATCGGGACGCGAGCGTGCCAACGACCATCCGCCCCGAGGTAGATGGCCGATTCGCCGTTGGCACGGCGGGTGCCCTTCTTCTTCTCTGCCACAGGCAGGCTCCTGTTTCTTGGTGTCGGGATGGGGACCGGGGCGGCGGGTTGTCCTTGTCCGGGAGCCGCCGCCCCGGGCGGCGTTAAGCGGCGCGTTGGGCTGCGCGGAGACGGGCGACGTACGCGGCCGGGGCGTCGGCGGGGACGCGGCGCAGACGGCCGACAGGTACGGACTCCAGCTCTCCGGAGCGGATGAGCGCGTAGCACATCGTCCGGCCGATGCGGAGGCGGCGGGCGGCCTCTTCGACCTTGAGGAGAACCAACGTGGGGTCGTCGTCGGTGGGCGCCGGGGTTCCGTGGTCGTTCAAGATTCGCTCCCTTGGCGGGTCAGGGTTCATGGAGAGCGCCGCCACAGAAACCACGAAATACACAGAAACCTGGGATCGCGGCTCTGACCTGCGGCGATACTGTGCGGTGGCCGCTACCACAGAAATCGCCGTAGGTCCCACAGAAATTAAGGGGGCAGGCCCGGGGCGGTCGGTCGGGCTTATTTCTGTGGCTTCTCTGCGGGTTTCTGTGGCAGGGAGCCGCGCGCCCCTGACATGTCTGTCTGTGCAGGTCAGGGGCGCACGGCGGGTATTTCTGTGATTCTGTGGTTTCTGCGGACGGGCTCAGGTGGTCGGGTCGGTCAGCCGGGGGTGTACCAGGTAGCGCGGCGAGGGCGGCCGGCCGCGACCTCCGGTGCGGACGATGGGTTGTGCCCGCACGTAACCGTGGTCTTCCAGCAGGGTCAGCGTCGGGTCCAAGTCCGCAGCGGTGGGGAACTCCGAGCGGGAGAGCTTGACCATCAGGTCGCGCTTACTGACTTCGGTCCACCGGTGGGTGCGCAGCGCTTCCAGGACGCTTTGAGCACGCGCGGTGGTGTTGTCGGCTCCCATGACGTCGAACGCGGCAAGGGCATGGGCGGTGTAGTACTCGCCCAACTCGATGGCCGCGCTCATCGTGTCTTCGGTGACCGGGTGGGCGTAGCCGTTGCCGCCGTGTTCGGCGAGGTGCAGCAGTGCGGCCATGCGGGCGGTCGCCCCGGCAAGTTTTCCGGCCCAGTTGGAGATGTGGCCCAGCTTGCCGCCGCGTGCCTTGAGCTGTGGTTCGATGCGCTTCTGATAGGCGATCAGGGCCGCGTCCGCGTCCGGGCTGAGCTGGATGACGGCCGGGTCGGTCCACTCCGCCAGGGACAGGGTGAGGTCGATGACCCGGGTGGTGTAGGCGGCGGCCGTCTCCTGCGGTACCGGGTCAGTGATGATCTCGCGGTCGCCGACCGTGGACACCGGCAGGGAGTACAGGAAGCGGGCGAGCAGTCCGCGTCCCTCGAACCCCTTGACCTTGCCGATGTCCCTCAGGACGTCCGGCTGTACGGCGAGGCCGATGGTCAGGGCGGGGGTGTCGATGTACTCGCGGCGGGTCTGGCGGTTGACCCTCAGCCGGTCCCCGGCATGCCCCTTGAGGAAGACTTCCATGTTGGGGGCCCCGGAGTAGCGTCCGGCGATGATGTCGAAGATGCCGCCCTCAGCGCTCATCACCGACAGCCGGCCGCCCTGTTCGGCCATGAGCGAGGTGACCGTCTCGGGTGTCGAGTCGTCCGCCAATAGGACCGGTTCGGCGGGGACGGTGAGGGTGTCGGCCGTTTGCGCGAGGCCGACGGCGGTCGCCACCATGTCATCGCGCTTGTCGCCGTCGGCGGACGCGGCCTTGGCGGCGGCCTTGTCCGCCGCTTCCTTGGCCAACCGTGCCGTCAGCTCCGCTTCCACGATCACGGGCTTCATAGCCGTCTTGAGCTGCTTCTCCGCCTCATAGAGGGGGTTGGTCAGCAGCGCAAAGACGGCCGACTTGCGGTTCGCGGGCGGGAGTGCGACCACCGTGTAGAGGTTGGTGGGCTCACGCCAGTTGCCGCGGACGTGGACCACGGACCGACCGCCGGCCGCCGTGGCGAGCGTGGAGAGGGCGATGGACCCGGGGAGGTCAACTGGAGTCTGTGTCTCCTCCGCGACGGCCGCCACGAACTCCCCGAGCCAGGAGGGGAAGACGTGTGCGGGGAACGGCGGACGCTCGCGGCGGCCGGTGAGGGGAACGGGGTCCTCCCATGCCTCTGGTGCCGTGTCGTCCTCGCCGGAGGGTTGTTCCAGGGTGGGCAGTCCGGCCCACAGGTCGGGGCTGTCCACAGGCTGTGTGGTCATGAGGCCGCCCTCCCTTCGGCGGTGGTGGTGTGGGGGCAGACGCCGGCACGGACGCGGGCAGTCAGCCTGGCAACGGCGGCGCGGCCACGGGCGCGTTCGTGAAGCCCGCAGGCACACAGCCAGTCGGCAACGGCCATGCCCTCGCACTGGGTGTGCAGGCCCGGTTGGATGCCGGTGACGGTGACCGTCTGCGGGTCAGAACTAAGGGCAGAAAGGACGCCCTTGCGGGCGACGCCCTTCGGTTCGCCCACGGCCGGCCGTGGCGGGCCCTGTACGGCGTCCTGAGGGTCGTTCGCGGGGGTTCGTGATGCTTTGTTCATGCCGCGCACCCCGATGCCGTCTCAAGGCCGTTGGTGACTGCGCGGCGGGCGTAGGTCTCCGGAACGCCCACACAGACGGCGGCGGTCACGATCTCCTCGCCGATCGCTGCGAGTCCGCAGGGACCGGGGCATCCGGTGTGCTGGGCGGCGAGGAACCGGGCGACGCCGAACGCCTGTGATCCGGCGCCGGATTCGGTGCGGGCCCGTACGAGGGCGAGGCCGCGTTCGAGGCCGGTGCGGACGTAGCGCTCGGTGTGGCGGCACCCGGTGGCCACGGCCCGGTCCCAGGTGGCGCGCGCTGAGACAGAAGAGACCACCCCGCGCCGCGCGGGGGTGGTGTCTTCCTTCACCACCAGGGCGCGCACGGCCTCCGGCAGAGCGGCCATACGGCCAGTCCCCGGTTCCAGCCAACGCACGTACTGCATCAGCGACTTGACGTCGACACCCGGAAGCACGGCGTTCGACGACGGCATGGCGCCCCGGTACAGCCAGTGCTCACCCCGCGTCGTCTGCACCGTGCGCGTGGCGGGCAGAGTCGCGCGGGCCCAGTCGACGGCCGCCGCGTTGTCCAGGTCGACCACGGTCAGCCCGGCCCCGCCAGGGTGGTAGGCGACCGCCACCGCCTCATGCCACGCCGACGCCCACACGGGCGAGGCGAGGACGTCCGGGTCAGTGGTCGCGGCGGCCCACGCGTGACACGGGGCGGGGCACCGGCAGGGGCCCGCCACCTTCATGTTGGGCCGCCCCCCGCACCGGGGCGGGCGGCCCGCGCAGGTGCGGCAGTTACCGAACGGCACCTTGCCCTGCCGCAGGGGCAGGACCGAGACACCGGCCGCCGCGAGTCGGAGCGCGGTGCGCAGGTGGTTCCCGTCTGGATGATCCCCGTCGACGGAACGTCGGGGCTGGCAGTCAGGTGTCATGCTGTAGGTCTCCTGTTCTGCAACGTCGGGATTGGGAGACCGAGGGCGGCGGGTTGTCCTTGTCCGGGAGCCGCCGCCCTCGGGCGTAGCTACTGGCAGTCGGTGAGCGTGTGCGCGTACTGCTGGCGGACGTAGGCACGCGGGTCGCAGATGACACCCGGCTGGTCCATGTCGAGCAGGAACACGGCCGCCGCGTGCGCGGTCTCGGTGGCGTCCGTGACATCGGGCTCGTCAAGCAAGGCGATGCGGTCGAGCAGGGCGGCCTTGCGTAGGTAGAACTCCCGGTCCAGCTCGGTGTAGCACTCGGCATCGGCGAGGCTGTGGGAGATCCACCCGATCTCGCTGTTGATGCTGGGGGCGCCCGCGTACGCCTGCTCGGGGGCGGGCCAGTCCTCGGGGTCGGGGCGATGATCGGCGGTGAGGTAGAGGCGGGTGCGCTTACCGTCTCGGGTCGGGTACCGGCGCACGTCACCGGTGGCGAACGTGGTGGTGAGTGCGATGGTGACGCGGTCAGTGTCGGCGGGGTCGCAGATGACGCGGATCTCGAACACGGGGGCTCCTGTCAGCCGTGGAAGTGGTTGCGCTTGATCACGGCCTTGCGGATGTTGACCGTGGTGGCGCCCTGGTGGCCGCTCGCGCTGAAGATCTGCACGGCGATCCAGCCGCCGAAGATGACGGCGGCGAGGATGATGAGCTGCTGCACGAGCGCGGCGAGCGCGGCGATGAACGAGGTGAGCAGGAGCAGTCCGCCGCACACTGCAAGGAAGCCGACGCCTCCGAGGGCGACGTTCACCGCTGCCCGCGAGACGGGCGGCTTGGCCGTGACCGGTTCCGGGCGGGCGGGTTCGATGGCGTAGCCGGTGACGACGCGGCCGTCGGGGAGGACGATGCTCGCCACGGCCGGGACGTGGCCCGGCTGCATCGGCACAAGCGGCGCCGCCATCGGCACGGCGGGCGTGATCGGGGTGGGGTGGTGGACCTCGATGGCCCGCTCTACGGCCGTGCGGCTGGGGTGGTCGGGGTGCATGTGGAATCCCTTCCGGAGGTGGGTCAGGGAGGCAGCGGCACCCCCTTGGGGGTGCGTGTGGAGGGGGTTTCTGGGGTGCTGATCTGCGGTGCCTCCCTGACTCCCTGGACGATCATTTGTGCTGGTCAGGGCCAGGGAGGTGGGTCAGGGAGGGGGTGAGGGAGTTCTCCCTGTCTCCCTGACCCGCCGGGGGTTGGCTCCCTGTCGTCAGTCGGTGGAAGCGGAACCTTCGTTGTTGCGGTTGGTGAGGGCGCGGGCGACGCGTTCGCGGGCGACGACCATGACGCCGTCGGACTTGTACGGTTCGGCGCCGGCGTCGTCCAGGACGCGCTTGAGGTCGATGAACGACCAGCTGCCGTAGGCGTCCGTGTTCCGTGTGGCGAGCCGCGCGAGGACGTCTTTGGTCCGCACGCGGGGTGCGTCGCCGATGACGGTGGCGATGTCGGCGAGCGGGTCGTGCTCTGCGCCACGGTCGATGGCGTGCAGGGTGGTGACGCCGTCCCGGATCGCCTTGGCGCGGTCGGTGATGGCTTCGGCGGCGTCGTCGTCGATGTAGTGCGTGCGCACGGTGATGGACGACTGTCCGGCCGGGATGGTGATGCCGTCGGAGGCGACGACCAGGGTTCCCCGGTCCAGGCCCGGACGCAGCAGGTTCGGAGCCGCCCCGCCGTCGACCGCCTTGTCCCCCAGGGCCATGCGGGCCTGGGACTCGGTGCCAAGGGCGAGGGAGGCGCGGGTGTGGGCGCCCTCGCGGACCAGCTTGGGCAGGTTCTCGTTGGTCGGGTCCTGGGTGCCCTGCCACATCAGCACGTTCACGGCCCGCCCCTGGTTGTGGATCTTCCGGACGGCCATGAAGTACCGGGAGTTGGCCTTCGCGCCGCCGTAGGGGCGCTTGTCGTCGTCCTTGGCCGGGCACATGAACGCCACCTGCGCCTCGTCGACCAGGACGATCAGCGGCGGGAACACGGTGCCGGGCGGGGCCTGGATACGGCGGTTCATCTCGTCCACCGCGCCTTCGACCATCTCGGTCACCTGGATCACGTGCTCGTCCGTGGGGCCCTGGATCAGGGTCGTGGCGAGGCCGTCGAACATGGCCCAGTCACCCACGCCCTTGAGGTCACCCATGAGGAACTGCACCGACTTGTCCAGCGAGAGCCACAGGGCCAGGGAGCGCAGGGCCACGGTCTTGCCCTGGTTCGACAGGCCCGTGATGAGCAGGTGGCGCTGGTAGAGGCTCAGGGCGGCGGCGTCGCCGCGCAGGTCCTGCCCCCACGGTGCCTTGCCCGTCTTGTAGTTGGCGGTCAGCGTGGCGTCGGTGGTCAGCGGGGACGGGCCGATCGGCTCATCCAGCGCACCACTGTCGGCGATCCACAGCCGCACGGTGCGGGCGGCCTGCGGGATGGTGATGAACACCTCGTGCTCATGCCGGGTGAGGTTCTCCGCGAGCTTGCGGCGCTTGCTCTGCACCTCGTTGGTGGAGACGCCGGAGGGGAGGGTGACGTCGACTTCGACGCCGCATCCGGCGATCCGGATCGGACCCAGCATCGAGGCGCCGGCATCGCCCATCTCCTTGATGGCCCGCGCCAGAGCCGGGACGCCCAGATCGCGCAGGGCCTTGACCACAATCGACGGAGTGATCGGCTCACCCTCACTCGACCGGATATTGGCCGGCAGGGCCCAGTTCGGTGCGGCCTGCTGCTTGCAGCCCACCGACCACAGGGCGAGCAGCGCGAGGAACGGGCCGACGCTGATCAGCGGACCCCACACCACCTGAACGATGGTGATCATCAGGGCGATGAACTCGATGACCGCCGACAGCGGAGTGACGACGTCGGTGATGTCCTTGTTGGCGATGGCCATGACGACCCCGAGGGCGACCAGACCGCCTATGCCCATGCCGGTGCCGACCAGGGCGCCCTTGGCCGCGTCCACAGGCGAGTGCAGCAGATCCATACGGCGCCGATGGCGGGCGTCACGGAAGCGCTGCAACCGCTCCTCCCACTCCTGCGCCACCTCATAGTTCCCCGCGGCCTCAGCCGCACGCAGCATCCGCTCGTAGCGGGCACCGGTACGGCCGTCCCAGGTACGACGCACCACGATCCGACCCCCGTTGAACGTGTAGAGGCTGTGCCGCGCCATCGCCCGCGCGGACGCCTTCGTGTGCTCGTGCGTGACCGCCGTCTTCACGGCACGCCCCGAGCGCACCCACAGCGGAACGGGCTTGGCGGGCGCGGGGTCGGGGACCACGGTCAGCGTGGTCACGGTCTCGGTCGTGGTGTTGGCGGGCGGATCGGTCTTCTTGTGCAGGTGAACGACGGTGTCACCCATGACAGGCAAACTCCTGACTACCCCAGTGGGGCGGGAAGTTGAGGGGGAGAGGCTGGGCGCCCCGCCCGGGTTGAGGGCGGGCGGGGCGGGAGGTTCAGGCGCTGTGACGGGCGCGGTTCTCCGCGTGGCTGAGCTGGCATGCCTCGGTACGCGGGCCGTCGATCCAGCAGAAGGGGCGCAGGGTGTCGGCGGCCGTGAAGACGCGGATCGCGGCGCCCGCCGGGGCGTTGGGGAGTGCGTAGACACGCCCGCCCTGCAATGACGCCAGGAGCCGGGCGGCGTGGTGCTCGCAGCCGTCCGCGCCCGCGTTCGTGCGGTCCAGCACGGTCACCGCGACCGGGCCGCCGCACGGCGTCGGGTCGTCCGGGTGGGCGGCAGGGCAACGAGGGTCCATGCTCACCACCACCGGGACGGCTTCTTGGGCACGAGGTAGGGGTGGCCGTTGATCATGTGGTCCACGCACTGCGGGCAGTCCTCCCGGGGCCCGAGCTTGCGGTGGATACGCGAGTCGTGGGCGTGTTGCCAGCACTGCGGGCACTCACCCGGAGGCGTCTGGATGCCGGGCATGGTCACCACCACCCCGACGACTTCTTGGCCGCCTTCGCGGTAGCGGCCTCGTTCACGACCCGCTGACGCTCGGTGTGCAGGGCGGCGATCTCCGCGACCAGCCGCGTTTCCGCGCTCTGCCACGCGGTCTCAATACACCGCTCGGCCTGTCCGGTGCTGCGGCCCCGGACGACGCGGTAGGAGCCGCCGACGGCGGAGGCGAGGACGGCGCGTCGCTCGTGACTGTCGAGCGGCCACAATTCGCGGTTGCGGACGGCTTCCAGCTTGCGGGTCGTCTGCCGGATCTCCCGATCCAGACGACGGGTGTCGGGCTTGCCCATGGTCACGTACTCCTCGGGGAATCGCAGAGGTCGGGGGAGGTGCAGGGCACACAGGTGCCGAGCGAGGCGGGAATGACGTATCCCGCGTCCCGGCGGCACTGTGGGCAGGTGCGGCGCGCTTGGTTGGCCTTGGCCAAAGCAGCCCACCGGGCCGGGGTCATCGGCCGGACGGGCTTGGCGCGGTCGATGCGGTAGAGGAAGGCGACCAACGGTGGACGCTTGCGTCGGGGCCGCTCGACCTGTGCCGCCACCCCCTGGCCACCCGGACGCAGCCCGAGGGCGCGGAGCTGGCGGTAGGTGGCGTAGCCGTCCGGGGCGAGGCGCCACCGGAACACCGGCAGTACCCCCATCACGCGGCCTCAGCCGCGGCGGCGCGTTCGGCGAGGATCGTGTCCCGCAGGGACCGGGCGTTCGCGGGCGATGTGTGGATCGCGCGGCGGATGCCTTCGCCGGTCACCTTCGCGTCCGGCCAATCGGCCGTTGCTGCCCGCGCTTCGGCGAGCAACTGTTCCGGCGTGCGCTTCGGTCGATTCGACTTCGCCACCGCCGGGACACGGCCGGTGGCGCGGCGCGGTCGGGTCGACTCAGCGGCCGCCGCGCGGTGCTCGATCGAGGCGACCGGAGCGGTGCCGGCCGGTGGGAGTGGCTTGAGCGGCATCGACTTGCCCAGGTCGACTGCGACTGGATCGGGCAGGGTCAGCCGGGTCAGCGTCACCACCGGGTCGGGGGTCGATTCGGGCAGGTCAGCCGTAGACCGTTTCCTCTCGGTCTCAGTGGATTCCTCCGCATTTGCGGTCGGGGTGGGATCGAGGGCGATCCGCCCGAACATCGCGGCGAGCGCGGCGTCCGCACCGGCAGTGACGCGGTCGCGCTGGACGTTCAGCAGCCTCGATCCGAGCGCTACGTCCCCGACCCCGACTTTGCGGGCCAGCCGCCACGATGCCCGGTCCGAACGCTTCCGCACCCGACTGGTCGGGTGATGTGCGGCGCGGGCGCGGTGGTAGGCGAGGGCCTGCACCAGATCGGCGGTGTGGCGCTCGTTCTCCGCGTCGCGGCCGTCGGTGTGCACCACGATCCGCCGGGCCAGGAACGCCATGCCCTCAGCCGAGACGGACATGCCCATCGGAGTCAGGGCGTAGATCACGGTCCGGCCCAGGTCGGGGGCGGCCATCGCTCCCATGACGGCGGCGGCGGCCGGCAGTGCCCACAGTCCGGCGCGGATGATGCGCGGGGAGGACTGTCCCAGCATGGTCAGTCCCAGCAGGACCAGGGCGAGCACAGCGGTGGCGCCCTCGCCAGCGGCGAGCGCACCGAGTGCGGTGCCCTTGCCGTAGGCGTGGCCGATGTTGGAGTAGGTACCGATCCCACCGAACACGCCCGTGGCCAGCATCGGCACGAACGCAGCCGTCAGCACGCTGGTCTGAACCCTGGTCAGCGACTTGCGGGTCTCACTCATGCCGCTTCCCCCGTCCCCGCCCGGTGGGCACGAACGGCGCGCAGGAACGGCACCGTGCGGGTCAGCGCGTCGGCGTACAGGGCGTCCCAACCAGCGATCTCGTCACCGGCCTCCGCGTCCGCCCGCAGGTCGGCGAGGATGTCACGGGCCGCGTCCTCACGGGCGGCCCGCTCGCCGTCCGTCTCGGACTCCAGCGGGCCCCGGAACAGGTCGACGTCGATACCGAGCGCCAGTTCCGCGAACTCGAAGTCGCCGTACGCTTCCTGGCCGGCGACGAACATGCGCATGCGCATGGTGGATCTCTCCTCTGATGCGTCGGGATAGGGAGACCGGAAGCGACGCGTTGTCCTTGTCCGGGAGCGCGCCGCACCGGCAATCAGGGCCAACACCGCAGGAAGCGGCGGGCCAGCGCCCCGGGCGGAATCTGATTCCGCGCCCTCGCGGCTGGTTGCCGGGGCTGTCGAAGTGGAATCGAGGACTTCACCGGCTGCCATCGCACGGCCGCCCGGTCCCGACCCTCGAACTGTCGGGGCACCCTGTTCGCACTACTCGGTGCCAGCAGAACGACCACCACCCAGGGCCCCAACAGGACACCGGAGGCGGTCACCGACGGTCATCACCCGGCCGTCACGGGGGACGGGGTCAAGCCCCGTCAAGCTCACAACACTCTGTTGAGTTCTCAAGGAACCGGCGCTTCCTTTGAACCCCTTTCGAGGGCCCTCCGGGCGCTGCACGGACGGCGCACACACCCCACACTTTTGCGTGGTGTGTACTACCTACCACTCACGTTGGCAGATGGAATCCGCGCCGTCAACCCGTGGCTTTCGACTCGGACCCGCTGACCTTCTTGTGCGGTGGTGGTTCAACTGTCGCCAGACGGCGAGGATTTCGGGAGCGTGTACTTGGGGGTGCACTCGTGCACCCCTGCGCGCAAACCGTCTGTACCGCGGCCCTGACCTGCGTAGAGTGACGATGAGTCAAGCTGGTACTACGGCCGCTCTCTGGGGGTTCGATGGCAGACCGGAACGTCGGACTGGCCACGCTCATGCAGGAAGCCAACTTCTCCCACAAGTCCCTTGCTCGCGCGGTGGTCACCGCTGCTGCTCAGGCAGGTGAGGACGTCACCTGTGACCACACGTACGTGACCAGGTGGCTCAAGGGCTCCATACCGCGCGGCAATATGCCGCAGTTCATTGCCGACGCAATCGGGCGCAAGGTGGGGCGTCGCCTCACGATCGATGACATCGGGATGGGCGACGCCGCAGTGTCCGCCGTGCAGCCTGAGTTGGGGCTTGACTTCGCGGACAGGCCGGAGAGCACGGCCAAGACCGTGGCCGACCTCTGGCGGGCCGACCTTGCCGACGCTGAGACGCTGGTTCGGGCCCTGCCCGATTCTGCGGCTTGGAACACCGCGTCCCTCCGCTGGATCGTGGCCCCTCCGGACGGAGAGCTGACGCGGACGGGCAATCGGGCGGTCGGCGCGGTGGACGTGGACATGGTGCGCTCGACAGCCGACGCGTTCAGCATGCTCGACGGCAAGTTCGGCGGTGGCCATGCCCGGCGGGCGCTCATTCAGTACCTGCACACGGATGTCCGGCCGATGCTCGATGGGAAGTACTCCGACGACGTGGGCAGGCAACTGCACTCAGCCGTGGCGGAAGCGCTCCTACTCGCCGGTTGGATGTCGTACGACAGCGGCCTTCACGGCATCGCTCAGCGGTACCTCATCCAGGCGCTGCGCATGACGCAAGCGGCTGGTGACAGGCTTCTCGGTGGAAGCATCCTGTCGGCCATGAGCCATCAGGCCACGTTCCTGGGGCGGTACCAGGACGCTGCGACGCTCGCCCGTGCCGCGTACACCGGGCCCGGTCTTGCCCTGGGGCCGACCATGGCCGCACAGTTCCGCGCGATGGAAGCGCGGGCACTCGCCCGACTCGGGGATGAGCGGGGCTGTGACCTCGCCCTTGTTGAGGCGGAACTCAAGCTCAGCCAGCGGACGGCCGACAGTGACCCGCCGTACATCGCGTACTTCGACGAAGTGGAGCTTGCAGCCGAGATAGGCCACTGCTTCCGCGACCTGGGGCGCTCCGTTGAAGCCGCGGAGCGGGGCGCCGGCTCCATCTTCGGCGATGGCCTGAACAACCGGAGCGACTTCTTCGCAACGATGGTTCAGGCTGAGGCGTACCTCAACCAAGGGGAGATCGGATGCGGATTCGATATCGCGCTGAGCGCCCTGCAACTCGGCGAAGGGTTGAAGTCGGCACGTTGCGTTCAGTACGTCCGAGAGTTCCAGGGGCGAGTCACGGACAGAATGAAGCGGACTGCGGATTTTCGTGACTTCACGGACCGGGCAGGCAGCTTTCGACTCTGGCAGGACCCGACGTGACCCTTCCGCAACTCAGCACTCCGAGCGAAGTACTGGGACGGCATCCCTCCCTGGCTGAAGACAGTGGCGGTGCAGTTCGCATATGCCCCCCCGCACGCCAACAACTGCTCATACACCCTCGACCACGAATGAGACGAATACCTCCCCCATCTGTGGTCAGGCCCCTTGAGGGTCTACTGTAGGAGACAGGGCCACACGCTGGCAGCGAAATGAATCCGCCTCCCCCGCTCCTGAGCAGATATAGGGATAGACTGAAGATGACTGCTCCCTCTGTCGAGGCATTCGAATTTGACGTCGCCCTCTCCTTCGCTGGAGAAGATAGACACTACGTGCAAGGAATCGCCGAGCTTCTCAAACGAAGAGGGGTGCGGATTTTCTACGATGAATATGTTGCGGCCCACTTGTGGGGGCAGGACCTGTACGCAACCCTGGATGAGGTGTATAGGAAGCGCGCGCGATTCGCCATCATTTTCGTATCTCGTCACTACGTCAGTAAGCCCTGGACCCAACATGAGCGTATGAGTGCGCAAGCGCGGGCGGTGATCAATGTGGACCCATACTTGCTTCCCGTAAGAATTGACGACAGCGAGCTTCCGGGCTTGCGCCCTACCATCGGATACATTGACGCTCGAACTACGTCGCAAGAGCAGCTAGTGGACCTCATTAAGCAGAAGCTTTCGAGCGTCCGGGGCGAGGTGACAACGGAGCCAGCCGCATTCCGCGTACCCCGCACCACTGAACAGCAGCGAGAGCTTCTTGCTCAGAGACCGCCGGCGTGGGAGTACCTTCTCTTCGGCGGCGTGCTTTGGCAGCGCCGTGAGGCATTGGAAGAAAAGTGGCGGGACCACGAATTGGGCTACGCTGGTCGCACAGGCCAGCACTATTCCAATGAGCAAGTGTTCACGTTTCTCAGTAATTCACTAAATGATCTATCGGGCGGCCCCCAGAGTATCGAAAGGATGCTGAGCCTCGAAGTACAGGAACGTGCTTTCGGCGCCCCAGGGGAACCCGGAAACCCTGAGCTTATTGAGCACATCGCCAAGCGCATCGTAGGGGCCTACGAGCAAATGATGGACGTTGCTGCTGAACTAAGGGGAGCTGGCGTGCCAGAAGAGCTAAGCGACGTCATGGAGGCAACGGCTCGTCTGACGGATCACCCTCTAGAACAGATCAGAGATTTCATTGATCAGATCGTGGCAGAATTGGATACCGTTCCAGAGCGGATCGCCCGTGGCGAAGAGCTGCAGATTTCGATGGACCTAATCATGGCCATTGATGAAGCAGCACTGAGATATCAAGCTGAGGTGTTGGAGCAGGCTAGGCGACGTCTCGACTTGTAAGTGACGAGGGTCGCCTTTCCCAAGGAGGGCACCTAGAAAGGCGCCCAGTCTCGGCGAGAGCCACCCGAGCGTAGGGTTTGCACCCGTTTCTCAACTTCCTCGGCTGCGCGGGGATTGGTGCCGACGTTCTGCGAGAGCCACGTGACCATTAGCAGTTCGCGGATGCTCCGGAGGACGGCGTACCCGGGCCATTCTCTCACGTCGAATCCATATCCCGTGACAAAATCAGCGTACTCGGCTTCTGTGTGCCAACCGAAGCTGTCATAGTACATGGCGGTCTGCATTAGGTCCCACTCTCGGGGGCCCGTGACGAACCCGTCCAGGTCGATGACCTTTGGATGACCGATCTCGTCACGCAGGACATTTCCGACGTTGAAGTCACCGTGCAGGTGACCCGCCGGAAGCACGAACCGGAGACGACCGTACTCGGCCGCCAAATCGTCAGCCATGGACCGAAGAAACGCGCGGGTGGCGTCCGGAATGGCGGCACGCTTCAAACGCCGCCCGACCTTGTCGAAAGGCTGAAGGGGCGGGAGCGAAAAAGTCGGCGGCTTCAATTCGTGAAGCCGCCGCAGCAGTACGCCCATTTCTCCCGTACTCGCATACGTGTCACCGTCGGCGAGACCTTCCCAGAAAGTCACCGGGTGTCCCTGAATGACGACGGGCTGTTCAGCCGTCGTGACGAGCCGCGCCGCCGGATATTCCTCAGTCGCGAGCCATTCAGCGACAGCCACCTCCCTCCGCACGGAGGTGAGCCGATCGGGACTGCGGCCGACCCGGGAGACGATACGGCCGCCGTCCACGCGGAACACCGCATGGTCGCCGAACCGCAGCATCTCGATTCCGTCCGGGTCCACGTCCGCGACCTCGCATGCCTTACGCAGGATGGCGCCAGCCGCGTCAGCGTTGAATTCAGTGCGTTCGGTCGTCGTCATGCCGTCTGAGTCCCCCGTCCGGCCGGCAACGCACGTACTTCCCGCCCGCGCTCGGCACCTTTACCGATGAGACCTTGTCCCTCCATCTGCGCGATGGCGGAGCGCACGGCGGTACGGGACGCGCCGAACCGCTCGCACAACTCCTTCTCGGTGGGGAAGCGGTCGCCCACCTTCACCCCCTCGCCGCGCAGCAAGTCGGTTACCCGGTCGACCAACGGCCGACGGTCGCCAGTCCCTGCTACGAACCACCCAGCCCCCTGCACGGACTCGATCAGGCCGTCAGCCTTGAGTGCCGCAAGCGCCCGCTCGATAGTGCTGCGGCTCACGCCGTACTCGCTCACGAGTGCCGACTGAGACGGCAGCACCTCAGTGATCTCGCCGTCCCTGATCTTCTCGCGGAGGGATTCCGAGACCTCCAGGTACGTACCTCGCGGACTGCCCTGCGGCACGTGGGCTCCCCTTCCTCGACCTCGGCGGTGGCCCAGTGGGCACCTAATGGAAACAAGGTTGCCATGCCCGTGCCACCGACCGATGGGCTCGCCTACCCTGCGTCGCTCGACGCCGCTCCTGTCCTCATTCGCTGGAAGACCGACGCGCCCTGTCCGCAGACGGCTGCTCGCCAGCCGTCTCAGCGGCAGAACAGCCAGCCTGCTACACCCAGCCCGGCCAGCAGCAAGGGCCCATAGACGGGAGCGACGGCCCACGAGCGCACATCTGGCCAATCTGGCCAGTAGTTCACGCGGGTGCCCGCTGGCGACGCCAGAGCCGGGTTCATGGAAAATGCCGGAATGGGGCGCCCCGCCGCTACCTCGTCGTAGAGCTTACGAAAGGCTCGCTCCTGTTTGAGGTAATTGGCATCGAGCACGCCGAATACAAGTACCGCCAGGCAGCCGAGAAGCGCCACGAATGGGGACTTACTAGTGATCGCGTATCCATAAGTCACGGTTACTATCGGAAGCAGCCACGACTTGGAGGCGGACGACGCCTGCGACATACGGGTAACAACGGCCTGGATAAACGACAGATGCTGCCGACGGTCTTCGGCCCCGACAGTGCTTGCCTCGTTGAGGAGAGCAGCCTGAATCACGGCGAGGGTTCGGTTCTGGGCTTGGTCGTCTTCAGCCGCACCCATGGGCCATTGAAGTGTCATGCGATCCCCGGGCCAACGAGGCACCAGGTGAAAGTGCACATGGGGCACGGTTTGGGTAGCAGCCGCCCCGGTGGACTGAATCACGTTCAATCCATCCGGTGCGAGAGCTGAACGGATCGCACGCGCTGTCTTGAGGAGCGCTTCACCCAATTCACGGCCCTCAGCAGCAGTTAGATCAGTGAGGTCCGCAACATGACGGTTTGGCACAACTAGAGTGTGACCGCGGGTGGCTGGCTCTAGAGGAAAAAATACTGTCACCTCTTGGCTGCGGTACACCAGCCTCGCGCTGGCGTCATCCCCTGCGATAATCGCACAGAAAGGGCATGAGGCTGGATTTACCACGATCGCCTAGTCACTCCTTGACTCGACCAAATCTCCAGATTATCGCGCAGTCTGTTATAGGTCGCCTTACTGTCGATCTTCCCCGACCAATCCCGAACCGTAGGATCAAAGATCGGTACCGAGCCCACACTCTCTGCTTTCGCGAAGGGGTCGGGACCCGCGCTGTCAACACTTCCCAGGGACGAGAGCCCGTGGATGCGGATCCCCAGAAGGGGTTTCTTATCAGCCCACGCCTTCTCAATCTCATAGATAACCCATGGCCGACTTGCCGTGTACTTGCCGATCAGGACAATGACGGCCTTCTTGTATGCCATCTGGTCGTGGATCCAGTTCTTGATCGCCTGGTCTCCGCGCCTGCGCACCTGCTCCCACTCCTGGGAGTTCAACAGTGGTTGCCCCTCAAGCGCGTTGATGTTGCGAACCAGCTGTACACGGTGAACGTCTTGTTCGTAGTGGAAGCTGTAGAACACTGTCTTAGCCATGTGATCGCCGATCCGAGAGTGCCGACGTGGGTGGCCACGACTCTAGCTGTGAGCTCTGGCATCTTGGGCGAGATCGCGTGAGACCCGGGCCAGGCGGGGTCCTACGCCGTTCGGCCCAACGTCAAGACCTTGCCTGACGGCATCATCGGTTGTCCTGGTCTTTGTCCAGTGCACCGACGGCCGCCACCGTTCGCCTCCGTACGCGCCCCCTCTCTGACCTGCACCGGGAACGTCGATGAACGCCCCCGGACGGCCGCGCGGACAGTTGGAAAGCGTGTTGGGGGCAACCCCTCACGAGTTCGAATCTCGTATCCTCCGCCAGTGCCTCACCGGGCACGAAGTCGAAGGGCCCCACCGCAAGGTGGGGCCCTTCGACGTTGCCCGCCCACTTCCCGCCCCAGTTGGCCTTCGGCAGCCCCGGAGCGCATCGCCGACTTGCTGGGCAACCTTCCGCAGCGTTCCGGTGCATCCGGGGGACGGCCGCGACAGTATGGCGAGCGTCACACAGAAGCCCGTCTCGCACCCCTGCACCCCCCGCCCTCGCTCCTGAAGCGGTGATCGCTCGACGCACGGCTGTAGGCGGGCGGCGGCCACCAGCGCGCTGCCGTCTTCGGTGAGGTAGATCAGGAAGGTTCATTTCTGATCGGCAGAATCGATCAGCCCTCTCCGCGCACCGGCCGGCCATGCTCACGGAGGATGGTGCGCGGTCGGCTCTGGCAGGTCATCTGCTGGCCATCGACGAAGCCCGACCGTCGGTTGGGTCCCGGACGATTCTCCGGGCCGCCCCCAGGCAGGCCGGGGATGCAACCATTCCTTTCAGAGCTGGAACCCCCGGAAGCCCGACCGCGCACTTGAGACCCTAAAGGCCGACACTGACAACGGCCTTGTACGCGCTGGGCCGTTGAGCGGTGAGTGTCCAACTGCGTGACGACGCCGACGAGCAGCGGCGGACGGGCGCGAACGCCTGCGGACCATCAGCGCAGGTAAGAGACCACCGGTCCAGCGTAGAGCCGCCATCCAAGGTGCTTCGGTATGAAGAGCTCGCTCCGTTAGGGTGCGCCGCGTGACCGACGATGCCCCGGCCTGTCCCGAGTGCAGCCGGCCTATGAAGTCCGGCGGCCTGGTGCTCTCCGAGCGGGCGGACGACGGACAGCGGTGACAACCGGAGGCCCTCGCCCCCTGCCCGTGATACCCGCGGGAGAGTTCGCCGGCATCGGAGCGTCGGTGCCGAGTGACGGGGACGTCGTGGCCTACGCGGCCCGCCGCTTGTGGTCCTCCAGCGCCGCCACCGCCGCGTGGTACCCGCACATTCCGTGCACCGAGGGGCCGGGCGGCGTGGCCGACGAGCACAGCCAGGTGCCCGGGAGAGGTGTCCGGTAGGGATTCCAGCGGGCCACGGGGCGGGCCAGGGTCTGCCGCAGGCTCATGGCACCGGAGCCGATGTCGCCGCCCACGTAGTTCGTGTTGTACTCGCCGAGTCGGGCCGCCGACACTCCGCGTCCGGCGACGACGGAGTCGGTGAAGCCCGGGGCGTGGGCCTCGATCGCGGCGCGAATCATCGGCAGGGGATCGCGGGTGTCGCCGTTCGGCACATGGGCGTAGGCCCACACCGGTCTCTTGCCGCGGACGGCCCGTGCCGGGTCCGCGGCGGCCGGGTCGACGAGGATGATGTAGGGGTGCGCTGCCGTGATGCCCTTGGCGGTCGCGGTCTCCGCACGGGCCAGTTCCGCTGCTGTTCCGTGCACGCCGCCCAGGTGGACGGTGGCGGCGCGGGAGAGCCGGTGGTCGGTCCATGGGATCGCCCCGTCGATGAGGAAGTCCGCCTTTGCGGCCCCCGGGCCGTACCGGTACCGGGACAGCCGGCGGAGGTAGCCGTCGGGCAGGGGCGCGATACGGGCCAGTTCGCGGGGTGAGACGTCCAGCATGGTGATGCTCCGGCCCGCCGGGAGTTCCCGCAGGCTGTTCACCCTGGTACCGGTGTGGATCCGGCCGCCGAGCCGCTCGATCCGCGCGGCCATGACCGCGGCGATGGCTCCGGAGCCGCCCTGGGCCACGGGCCAGCCCGTGGTGTGGGCGAGGTGCCCGAGCAGCAGCGCGACCGCGGACGCCGTCGGTGAGGGGAGCCTGCCGATGCCATGGGCGGCCACGCCCGTCAGGAGGGCTCGTGCCGTCTCGGTGCGCAGGCTGCCGCCCGGGCGGGCCGAGTGGACGGGCAGCCGGGACGCGAGCAAGGTGAGGGCCCGCAGCGGAGGGGCCGTTCGCTGGGTGGACAGCATGAGGTCCACCACGGCCGAGGACCGTTCCATCAACGGGAGCATGAGACGTCGCCAGCGTGGCCCGTCGTCCCCCAGCTCGGCGCAGGTGGCGTCGAGGTCACGCCAGGCGACAGCGGCCGGCCTGCCCTTGAGCGGGTGGGCGTAGGCGGCGGGCGAGTGCATGAGGCGGACGCCGTGCTCCTCCAGTTCGAGCGACCTCATGAAGGGGGAGACCGGCGCCATCGGGTGCACCGCCGCGCAGATGTCGTGCACCACCTCCGAATCGAAGAGCGGCTCCGTGCGCAGGCCGCCACCGATGCGGTCGTGCGCTTCGAACACCTCGGTGCGCAGACCTGCACGGGCGAGGGTGAGTGCGGCGGCGAGGCCGTTCGGCCCGGAGCCGACGACAACGGCATCCGTCATGTGTGGGCTTCCTCCGGCAGGTTGTGTGCGTCTCCGCGAACGCCGTCGCCTCGGGCCGGGTTCAATGGACGGCCAGCCAGCCGAGGCCCGCGGCGCAGGTGACCCCCGCGGCGGCGAGGGCCACCGGTCGGTGGCGGCGCAGCGCGTACGCGATCAGCAGGGCGGTGAGCAGTACGGAGAGCGACCCGATGGCGCCTCGCAACGGCCCGTTGCTGTAGCCGAGTTCAGCGGCGTGGCGTACGAGCCAGGCCGCCCAGGCCAGCCTCATGATGTCCTCTCCGTGGTTTCTGGTGGCCGGAGCCGGAGCGAGTGCCGGACCATCCGATCGTCACCTTCCGGACGGCGGGGAGGTCGCGGCGAGCGTTTTCACCGCGAGCCGGTCGGTGCGGCCCGGGCTGCCGAGGCGGTGCACGAGGAGCCAGCGGCCGTCGTCGTGTGCCGCGGCCACGACGGAGGAGCTGCGGGTGGCTCCGTCGTGCCACAGCGTCGACGAGCCCCGGCGCCAGGTGGGTGCCGGGGTGCCCAGCCTGCGGTCCACGAGCAGTCCGACGAGGAGGTCGGCGAGGGTCCGGCAGCTGGTCCACAGGCCGCCCGCCGGCAGGATCGGTCCGGTCAGATCCCACAGGGGCCGTGGCCGGCCGAGCAGGTTTCGCGGTACGAGGCGCCGGTCCTCCGGGGGGAGTGCCGTCATCGCGCCTGCTTCCAGCCCCAGCGGCAGGAGGACATGCTCGTCCACGAGTTCCTGGAAGGTGCGTCCCGTGGCCGTGGTGAGGGCGTGCCCGAGCACCGCGTAGCCGAAGTTCGAGTACTCCTCCTCGCCCAGCCGCCCTGCCGACAACCGGTCCAGGCGCCGCAGCGATGCGCGCAGGGCCGGCTCCGTGAAGCCGGCGTACGGGTCGTCCGGAGGACCGGAGGGCCCGGGAGGCAGCCGGGGCAGACCCGAGGTGTGCTCGGCGAGATGCCGGAGGGTGATGGCCGTCCCCTTGGGCACCTCGGTCAGGCATGCCTCCAGCGGTGTGTCGAGGTCGAGCGCTCCCTCCTTCGCCAGCCGGACCAGGACCGTTCCGGTGAAGACCTTGGTGAGAGAGCCGATCTCGACGAACCGGTCCGCACCGTGGCCGTGGGTGGCACGGTCACGGATGCCGGCGCTGCCGAGTATGCAGGTCGGTGTCAGCACGCTCCGTTGCTCCTGTCAGACGAGTTCTGCTTCGGGGACGGCCTCGGTTCGTGTTCGTCGCGCCGCCTTCGACGCCGCGTCCTCGGCAGGCTCCTGCGGTGGCCGGGTACGGCGGGCACGCAGCCATGCCACAGCACGGTCGAGAGCACCTGACAGAAAGACGAGATCGCAGGCGATCATGGTCAGCGCGAAGCCGGTGAGTCCCATGAAGAACGCGATCGAGACATGGAAGCCGATGGACATGGCGGCCGCCCAGGGGCGCAGTGCCGGGACGAGGACGCCGAGCGGGAAGTAGACCAGGAAGGCGACCGTCCCGTAGGTGCCCAGCACGACCAGGAGGTCGTTCTCGTACACCAGGTGCGACCAGCCGGGCAGTTCGAACTCCGGCACCCGCATCACGTAGAACAGGGCCGTGCCGTCCTGCCATTCCTCGCCCATGACCTTGTAGAGACCGGAGACGACGTAGACCAGGCAGATCTGCGCCGCGATCATGAGGACGCCGAGGTTGTGGAACGGCACGGAGACCGCGCGCACATGCCCCGGCAGCCGCCGGGCGAAGCGCTTCGCGAGACCGACGGGAAGGGCGAACCGGGCGTAGCAGTGCGTCAGGAGCAGGAAGGGCAGCACCACGTAGGCAAGGTTGTCCCCTCCGTCCAGGAGGGCGGGCTGCCGCTGGTAGAGGGACCACAGCAGGACCCAGTGGCATGCGAGGCCCGGTCGGCCGCCGACACCGAGCGTCACGGCCAGGGCCGCGACCAACCCCACGTGGAAGACCAGTTGGAACCAGACGTCGGACGAGGACAGCACGTACAGGCTGAATCCCGTCAACTGGTCCCTGAACTCTTCGTGCGGCAGCACTCCATCGGGTCCGAACAGGTAGTTCCGCTCCCGGTACTGGCTCACGTAGTACATGAGGCCGACGAAACCGAGGAGCATGCGGGTCCCCGATACGCCGGTGACGGCGACCGCGTGCAGGGACCAGGCGTCCAGGCGCGCACCCAGTGTCTTCATCGCAGATCCTTGGTGCGGGCCCAGGCGAAGTCCTTCACCAGGACCCTGCCTTCGGCCGAGGGGTCGTCCCGCTTGGACCAGGGCGGCAACTCGTGCACGTACATGCGGACTTGCACCTTCACCGCCTTGCCGTCGCACGCGGTCGGCATCTGGTCGTAGGAGTAGCGGGACAGGGACTTCACGGCTTCCGCCTCCGTGACCTTCTCGTAGGGCAACGGGGGCAGCACGGGCTTCTTGTCGTTGGTCTGCTTCTCCCGCAGCCTCCTGAGGATCTCCTCGCTGCTGGTGACGTTCTGGAGACCGGCAGAGATGAGGCGCACTTCGCGCGAGGGGAAGAAACGAGAGTTCTGGGCCTTGTCGATGCCGTGCGCCGTGACGTCGTAGTACTCCGAGACCGATCCGTCGGCGCAGGCGGCCCTCGCCAGGATGCCTCGGTCGTCGGATATCGGTGTCGGGGCGAAGAGCTGCCAGTTCTGCGAGAAGTACGGGTCCAGATACTCGGCGACGCGGTCTCCGTAGACGAGTTTCGCCGGGCTGAGCGGCGCCTGGGACAACGCGGCCGCGGTCATGTGAGCGCCCAGGAGGGCGCCGCCGATGAGCAGCGCCGCCCTCCTGGTCGTGCGGTACGTCTTCGTCACGTGGTGATCAGCGGTCGAAGACCGTGTCGGCCGAGACACCCTGCGGGAGGTCGGCGGGCGCGGCGAAGACACTGCCGTGCGACAGCATGTTGTCGGCGTTGCTCTTCGCCACCACGGCCATGCCCTTGCCGACGGCCGCGGCCTTGTGCGCTCCCTTGGTGGCGGCCTTGCCCACGGACTTGGCGGCCTTGCCCAGCATGGAGCCGAGGGCCTGCGGGGCAGGCTGCGACGCATCGACGGCGGCGACAGGCGCGGCCGGCTGGGCCGGGGCCGCCTGGGCGCTGCCCTGGGCCGCGACGAAGAGAGCGACCCCGGCGGTGGCGGCTCCGGCAGCGGTGGCGATCTTCTTGATATTCATTCGGTTTTCCTTCCCCGATTTGAACGATGCAGGTGTGGCCGCACTCCGGACCGCCCGGCAATGTGCGCCGGGTCGGTGCGTGGTGGACAACGCCCTTGAGCCTGCCGCCTCGAAGGCCGCCTCTCCATTGCCTCTTGAGGCATTGCCTCAAGAGGCAATGGCGTCCTCGGTCAAGGTCTCCTGATAATTGAGCGCCACCAGACTCGCCTCGAATCTGGATCCGACACCCAGCTTGCGCACGACACTGGTGATGTGGGCCCTGACGGTCCGTTCCGCGACTCCGAGCCGCCGGGCGAGCAGGCGGTTCGGCTCTCCCTTGGCGAGATTGCGCAGCACCTCGCGCTCCCGGGCGGTCAGCCTCGCGAGGCTCGCCGCATCCACGGAAACGGGAAACTCGCGGATCTCTGCACCCGTGGTCATCGTGATTTCTCCCCCTGACTACGTTCACCTGCAGGCCCCGGGCAGAGCGGGCCGCAGGGTGAGCGGGGTGGCTTCGTTCACGAGGCAGTGGTCAGTTGCCGACGCGTCAACGCGTCAACCACCCGGCTGGAATGTTCTGTTGGAGCCTACAGGGGCACTCCGACGAGATGACCTCGGGTGAGAGAAGTCACGGACGGCCGCGCCGGACGGCTCCGCACGAGCGCAGGCGGGACGAAGGCGCGACGAAGGGCCCCGACCGATCCCGGCCGGGGCCCTTCGTGCCGCGTGCTGCGTGTGCGTGCTACTCGTGTTGCGTGCCGTCAGCCCTGGGGCTCGCTGATGTTGACCATCCAGGGAATGCCGAACCGGTCCGTGCACATGCCGAACACGTCGCCCCACATCTGCTTCTCCAGGGGCACCGCCACGGAGCCGCCGGTGGACAGCTTCTCCCAGTAGCCGCGCAGCTCGGCGTCGTCGTCGCCGCTGAGGCTCACCGAGAAGTTGTTGCCCGGCGCGTACTCCATTCCGGGCGGGGCGTCGGCGCCCATCAGGGTGAAGCCGCTCGGCGTTTCCAGCATGGCGTGCATGATCTTGTCGGCATCGGGAGAGCCGGCCTGGCCGGATTCACCGTAGGTGTTCAGCGCCAGCGTGCCGCCGAAGACCTCCTTGTAGAACTCCATCGCCTGCCGGGCGTCGCCGCCGAAGCTGATATACGGGTTGAGTCGCGAGGTCATAAAACCTCCTGCGTCGGAGCAAAGGGTCGGATATCGGCAGAGTAGCGGGGACCACTGACAACGGCCCCCGGTACGAATGAGTGTCACGGGCGCGGACGCACAGACCCATGGACGCACAGACGGGACGCACAGACCCACAGACGGCCTGATACGCGACTGACACACACCCGCGCGGTGCCGGATGCACGACCCTGATCGGCTGGACGCGGTCCTCTCCCAGG
The DNA here is from genome assembly GCF_024584805.1 of Streptomyces sp. FIT100. Classification (NCBI taxonomy): domain Bacteria; kingdom Bacillati; phylum Actinomycetota; class Actinomycetes; order Kitasatosporales; family Streptomycetaceae; genus Streptomyces; species Streptomyces sp. FIT100. Next base: position 3,780,146 of record NZ_CP075715.1, read on the forward strand.
CTCGGTGACGTGCCGAACGCGGCTTCCCCGCGTGCCTCGGCCCCGGCCTCGGCCCAAGTCTCCGTCTGTGAGAGGTGTTCTGTCGGTGGTTGCTCGCTGGATACGTACCGAAGAGAAGCCCGCGTGGGCCCGTCGCTGCGCCGTGTGGGCGTCGGCCGCGGCGCTCGTCGTGGCCGGAATCGTCGGCTGGCAGGGGCTGCCCGGCGACGACGGCGGCGACGGTCCCGCGGCCGCCGCCGCGCGGGCGGCGGCCGTGGCGGAGCGGCTGGATCTGCCATGGCCGTCGGAGGGCCAGACGAGCGTCGCGGTGGAGGGCCTCGGCAGCCTGGGCAGCAGGGGCGGTGACAAGCCGATGCCGATCGCGAGCGTCACCAAGGTGATGACCGCGTACGTGGTCCTCAAGGAGCACCCGCTCCGGAACGGAGAGCGCGGCCCGAAGATCACGGTCGACGAGACGGCCGCGCAGGAGGGCCTCTCCCTGAGCGAGTCCAGCGCCCCCGTCCGTGCGGGTCAGCGGTTCAGTCAGCGCGATCTCCTGGAGCTGCTGCTGCTCCCTTCGGGCAACAACGTGGCCCGGCTGCTGGCTCGTTGGGACGCCGGCAGCCAGGAGGCGTTCGTGGCGAAGATGAACCGAGCCGCCGCCGGGCTCGGGATGACCCATACGACGTACACGGGTGCGAGCGGCATCGAGCCGACGACCCGGAGCACCGCCGACGACCAGCTCAAGCTCGCCCGCCGGGCCATGCAGGAGCCGGTGCTGCGCGCGGTGGTGGCGATGCGCAGTACGACGATCCCCGGGATGCCGGGCGCTGTCACCAACACCAACCGGCTGCTCGACAAGCCCGGGGTGATCGGGCTCAAGACCGGATCGAGCACGCCCGCCGGCGGCAACCTCATGTGGGCCGCCGAGGCGAAGTCCGGCACCGGGCGCCATCTCGTGCTCGGCGTCGTACTGGGGCAGCGCGCCGACACCACGCCCACCGAGGGCCTCCAGGCAGCCCTGGACAGCAGCGGCCGGCTGATCGACGCCGTGCAGCGGGGCCTGCCGGACGCCCTCGCGGCTCGTGGCGGCAAGGCGGTGCACACGTGACCGCGGTGCTGGTTCCCAAGGCCCCCGAAGCCGGCGCGGAGCAACGAGCCCGCCCGCCGGCGGCCGATGCCCCGCCCGTCGTCGGCGGACGACGCGTCCGGCGGTGCGAGAAGCTCATCGCGGCGGCCTCGGTGCTGTCCGCGCTGGTCATGGTCGGCCATGCCTGGATACCGAACGGGTACGGCAACCTGGGCAGCCTCGTGGAGACCTTCCTGCCCTGGTGGGGGCTGACCGCCCCCGCCCTGCTGGCCCTTGCCGCGGTGCGGCGGTCCGCGGCCGCCGGTGCCACCGCGCTCCTTCCCGCCGTCGTCTGGTGCTCCCTGTTCGGCGACGCCCTCGTGGACAAGCGGTCCGAGGGCGGCGATCTGACGGTGATCACCCACAACGTCCACGACGAGAACCCCGATCCGGACGGAACCGCACGTGCCCTCGCCGCCACCGGCGCCGATCTGCTCGCGCTGGAGGAGCTCTCCCCGCGCAGGGCACCGGCGTACGAGAGCGCGCTGGCCGGCAGCTACGCGTACCACTCGGTACAGGGCACGGTCGGGCTGTGGAGCAAGTACCCGCTGCGGGACGTGGAGCCGGTCGCGATCATGCCGTGGACGCGTGCCCTGCGGGCCACGGCCGACACCCCGAAGGGACCGGTCGCGGTCTACGCCGCCCACCTCGCGTCGGTACGGGTCCGGCCTGACTCCGGTTTCGCCGCGTCCTGGCGCAACGAGTCGGCCCGGAAGCTGGCCGATGCCCTGCGGGCCGAGGCGCTGCCCCGGGTCGTGGTCGTGGGCGATTTCAACGGCACGACCGACGACAGCGCGCTGCGGCCGGTGACCTCCGGGCTCCGCTCGGCCCAGGAGGAGGCGGGTGACGGCTTCGGCTTCACGTGGCCCGCGGCGTTCCCGGCGGCCCGGATCGACCAGATCCTCGTGAAGGGCATCACTCCGGCAGCGGCCTGGACCCTGCCGCCGACCGGCAGCGACCATCTGCCGGTCGCGGCCACCCTCCGGCTGTGACGGGAGCCCGTGCCGGCAGCGGCGCTCGCGGCGGGCGCCGGCCCGTGGGACCCGTGCCCGTAGCCTTCCTTCCGCAAAGCGGTATCTTCTGCTCCTTCTGTACTTTCTCGGGTGACCCGACCTCCAGGTGACGTGATGCAACAGCACAACAGCGATCCGACGCGGCAGCAGGCCGGCGGTGCCACCGCCTCCGTCCGCATCCTGCTGGTCGAGGACGACGACGCGATCCGCAGATCCGTGGGGATGGCGCTGGACCGCTACGGCTACGAGGTGTCGGCGGCACCCGACGGCCTGACCGGCCTTGAGATGTTCCGCGACGGGCAGCACGACCTGCTGCTGCTCGACGTCATGCTTCCGCACCTCGACGGCATCGGACTGTGCCGCAGGATCCGCGAGACGAGCCAGGCCCCCGTCCTCATGATGTCCGCCCGCGGCGACTCACTGGACGTGGTGGCGGGCCTGGAGGCGGGTGCCGACGACTACGTCGTCAAACCCGTGGACACCACCGTCCTGGTGGCGCGGATCCGCACCCTGCTGCGCCGGGCCACCTTCGCCGGTCCCCCTCGGGCCGACGGCAGGCCCTCCGACGACGGCGCCGTGCTCACCTTCCGGAACCTCACTGTCGACACCCGCGGCCTCGAAGTGCGGGTCGACGGGGAGCCACTCGCGCTCACCCCGACCGAACTGCGGCTGCTGCTGGAGTTCGTGGCCGCGCCGGGCATCGTCCTGGAGCGGCAGACGCTGCTGCGCCAGGTGTGGGACTACGGCTGGGACGGTGACAGCCGGGTCGTCGACCTGGCCGTCCAGCGGCTGCGCCGGAAGATCGGCGCCGAGAACATCGAGACCGTGCGCGGCTTCGGCTACAAGTTCCGGCGCTGAGAGCCGAGATGGACAAGACCCCCGCCGAGGCCGCCGACGCCACCGTCTCCACCGTCTCCGCCGACCGCACGACACACGCGCCCTCGCCCGGCCGCTCGCTGTGGCGCTTCGTCGACCCGCGATCCCTGCGCTGGAAGATCACCGCGGGCGTCACCGCCGCGGCGTGCGCGATGGCGCTCGGCATCGGGATCCTGGTGCACCGGAGCACCGAGGGCAGCATGATGAGCAACGGCCGCGGCAACGCCCTGTGGGAGCTGGAGAAGATCACGGCCGAGCTCCGGGGCGGGCACTCCTTGGACCGTCCCTCGTCCGTCGCTCCGGGCTACGTCGTCGGCGACGAGGTACCGGAGCAGCTGCTGGACCGGCTCGGCCCCGGAGCCGGACCGGTGACCTGGTACGACACCAGGAAGCCCCTCCAGGGGCCCTGGATGTGGGCGGCCCGCCGTGTCGACGGCACGGTGCCGGCCGTCAAGGTGTACATGGGCACCGAGCAGCGCAGTCTCCAGGCGCTCGACCGGCACATGCGGTACGCGGCCCTCGCCACGCTCGCCGTCGTCGTCCCGCTCACGGTCCTCGCCGCCGAGCTGGGGCTCCGCCGGCTGCGCCGCGTCGCCGGCACCGCCCGCCGGATCAAACGGGGCGAGCTCGACGCCAGGACGCACAGCCGCGGTCATGACGAGATCAGCGAGATCTCCTCGGCGGTCGACCGCATGGCGGACGCCTTGCAGGAACGGTTGCGCAGCGAGCAGCGGTTCACCGCCGACGTCGCACACGAGCTGCGCACTCCCCTGGCGGGCCTGGTCACCTCCGTCTCCCTGCTGCCGGAGAGCGAGCCCACGGACCTGGTGCGCGACCGTGTGCGGGTGCTGCGCGGCCTCGTGGACGACCTGCTGGAGATCTCCCGTCTGGACGCCGGCGCCGAACGGTCCGAAGCGCAACCGGTGCCGCTCGGCGAGCTGGTGGAGGAGTCCGCCCGGCGGACCGGCCTGGAGACACGGGTCACGGTGATCGGCCGCCCGGTCGCCGAGACCGATCCGCGCCGACTGGACCGCATCATCACCAACCTGGTCCTCAACGCCCACCGCCACGGCCGGACGCCGGTCGAGGTCACGATCGACGGCACGACCGTCGTCGTACGCGACCACGGCCCCGGATTCCCGCCGGAGCTCCTCGACCACGGACCGCAGCGCTTCCGTACCGGAGCCGCCGAGCGGGGCCACGGGCACGGCCTCGGGCTCACGATCGCCGTCGGCCAGAGCCACGTCATCGGCGCCCGGCTGACGCTGGCGAACGCCGAACCCCACGGGGCCGTCGCCACCCTCGAACTGCCCCGCAGTCCCCAGGCACCACCCGGCTGAGGGCGGCGGCGCGCCGTACGGACCCCACGCCCGCGGCGGGGCGGGCGCGGGTCCGTACGGGATGCGGGTCAGACCAGCACGCCGGTCAGCGGGTCGTAGCGCAGCACCTTCGCGTAGCTCTCCGAGCGGTCCTGGAGGCCCAGGACCCGCACGGTCGTGACGCCGATCCGGTAGTGGTCGTCGGTCGCGACGCGCAGCCAGGGCTCGCCGTCGCGCAGGACCGTGACCTCCTCGATCAGGGAACCGTCGCGACCGGCCGCGACGGCGTACACCGGGCCCTCGGGCGGAGCGATGTCGAGGCCGCCGTCCTGGCGGATGGTCATGGTGGCGACGAGGCCGCCGCGGCCGTCGTTGGCGTCGCCGGTGAAGTCGTAGATCCGGGCCGGGTCGCCCACGTAGTGCTTGAGACGGCCGAGGCCGGTGACGTCCATGCCGTTGTAGAAGTTCCTGGCCTCGCTGTCGAGCCAGAAGTGGGTGTTGTGGGTGGGCGAGTTGAAGTCCTTGCCGGAGTTGTAGGAGATGTGCCAGTGCGGCGGGTTGTCCGCGTGCAGGGTGTTGTTGGTCTCGAAGCCCGCGACGAACCAGCGGTGCCCCTTCGCGGCGGCCGCGGCCTTGAGGCCGGAGGCGACCAGGATCGTGTGGGTGGCGACGAGCTGATGGGTCTGGGACCTGGCCTCGTTCGCCGGCCAGGGCACGTCCCGCCAGGGTCCGGCGACGCGGTCCGGGTCGTTGTGGTCGATCTTGTAGTACATCCCCGCCGAGATGTCGGGGTGGCTCCAGATCTGGAGCGTCGGCTGATTGGCGTCGTTCGACGCCCGGTCGACGGGGAGCGTGAAGGTGAACCGGTACGGGTCGGACGGATCGCGCCTGATGCCGAGCCGGGTCTCCATGTGCACGACGGCCTTCACGAGGACGCCCGGCCAGCGGACGGAGACCTCGATGCCGCCGGTGTTCTTCGGGCCCTTGACGAAGGTGTAGTACTCGGCCCTGCTGGCCACGTTGTACTTCTCGCCCGCCACGAACGCGTACCCCTCGGGCAGCGTGATCTCGGGCTGCCCCGGCTCGCCGGGCCGTGCACGGACGATGCGGAAGGCCGCGTACGCCACCTCCTCGGCACGCGCCGCGCGGGGAAGCGCCAGGGCCAGCCCGGCGGCGGACGCACCGGCGACCAGTGCGCGGCGGCTCAGCGTAGACATAGGGGACCTCTCTCGGTCTGATGGGCAACGGTCGGACAACAGCCGTGATCCTGCTGCGGCATCGGGCCGGGAGGCTGTCCTGAATGTGAAGAGGAGCCGAAGAGCGCGCAGCCGTGTCCGCGTACCGGAGTCGGGCGCCGGTCGTTGTGCAGGGCATGACTCAGGCAGCGAAGCCGTACCGACGCCCTCTCGGCCATGGCGCGCCTCACCTGCAGGAGAGCCGCGAGCGCCGCGGGGACGACCGGGAGGCGCGGGGGGCTCGGGAAGCGCGGGAAGCTCGGGAAGCGCGGGGGGCTCGGGAGAGGCGGGCGCCGGGGGTGCCTCTGCGGGAGCGGGCGGCGCGGCTGGCGTGGGGCTGGTGAGGATCCAGGGGCGGCGCGGGGTTACGGGGGCCGTACCGCGGATGTCGAAAGGGCGGCGCGGTTCCGTGGATCCGCGGCCGATTTCGTGACATCCGTCACGCCGTAATCGTTCACTAGGGCTGCCTGTAGTAGACGCCGCGGCGGCGACATATGAGGCTTTGTCCGTCTTGGCGCAGACATATGCGATGCGGATCGCGATCACATTCGGCACACTCGGGCCTTTCGCCCGTTTATGCGGCGCATAGCGACTTCTGACGGAACGACAGCTGCGTCCGGAATGCCATATTCCGGTCCAGCACGCCCGCGCGGCCTTTTCAAGGGGCGTCCGGCCCTACTAGCCGAGGTAGTAACAACGCTCGTTGCTCTGCAAACGCCGACCTCCTAAGAATGCGGCTCGGAAGGCGTCTCCGCAGCTCAGACGTGATCTCTGCATGAGCTGATCGCTCCGGGGGCGCTCCGCGATTCACCGAGTGAGGTCATGCAATGAGGAAGCACCGCAGGAAGACGCACTACCGGAAGATAGCGATCGCCGCCATCGCGCTGGGCGCGGTGGGTGTTCCCTCCGCCGCCATGGCCTGTATGGACCCGCAGGAGAGCCAGGACGCCAGGTCCGAGGGCAAGCCCTGGGGCCAGTGGAAGAACGCCTCCGCCGATCAGCGGTGGGGCGGCGGCGAGTGGGACGGCAAGTGGAAGCAGGAGCGGGGCGGCTCGAAGCCGAGCGCGCCTGCCTCCGAGGCGCCCAGCGCCGCCCCGAGCACCCCGAGCACGTCGGAGCCGACCGCTCCGAAGCCCGCCGCGTCGAAGCCCGCGGCGCCGAGCACCACCGCGCCCAAGCCGACGGCCCCCGCCGCCCCCGCGTCCGGCGCCGTCGCCCGCATCGTGGAGCTCGTCAACAGCGAGCGCAGCAAGGCCGGTTGCTCCCCCGTCACCCTGAACGCCACGCTGTCGAAGGCCGCCCAGGCCCACAGTGAGGACATGGCCTCCCACAAGAACATGTCCCACACCGGTTCCGACGGCTCGGCCCCCGGCGACCGCATCACGCGCGCCGGCTACAGCTGGAGCACGTACGGCGAGAACGTCGCCTACGGGTACGACACCCCCGAGAGCGTGATGGCGGGCTGGATGGACAGCCCCGGGCACCGGGAGAACATCCTGAACTGCGAGTTCAAGGAGATCGGTGTCGGCCTCGCGCAGCCGAACAACTACTGGACGCAGGACTTCGGCACCGCCCGATAGTCCTTGCCCGCCGCCAGGCGAAAGGCCCGACCGGTCAGCGGTCCGGGCCTTTCGCCGTTGCGGTGGGCACCTCGCCGCTGCCGGGCCCGTCCTCCGTGCGCGATACGGCGTTGCCCCACTGCCGTTGGCGGCCTACGGTTGACGCCGTGACTGCCGGGTCGGCCGCTTCGGGCCACGAGCGAGTGGGGTACCCGGCCCTGGCGTGAGCCCGGGGCGGGCGCGAGGCCCGCCTGCTTTCTTCTCTTCTCCGTTTCCGTACGTCCCGAGAAGACCTCGAGAAGAGCTCAGAAGAAAGCAGCGAATGCCCAACGAATTCAACCAGCAGATCATCGACGAGTTCCGCGCCAACGGCGGAAGCGTCGGCGGCCCCTTCGAAGGCGGCCGTCTCCTCCTGCTCACCACCACCGGCGCGCGCTCCGGCGCCCGCCACACCACGCCCCTCGCCTATCTGCCCGACGGCGCCGGACGCGTCCTGGTCATCGCATCGGCCGGCGGTGCGCCGAAGAACCCGGACTGGTTCCGCAACCTGGTGGCCCGTCCCCGCGCCACCGTCGAGGCCGGAGTCTTCACGTACGAGGCCGAGGCCGTCGTCCTGGAGGGCGCCGAACGCGACGCCGCCTTCGCCCGTGCCGTCGAGGGCGACCCCGGGTGGGCCGACTACCAGGCCGGGACGGAGCGGGTGATCCCCGTCGTCGCCCTGGACGAGATCCCGGGGCCGCCGGACATCCGCGCGGATTCCTTCGGGGCGGCGATCAAGGCGGTCCACGACGGGTTCCGGCGGGAGCTCGCGGTCATCCGCAAGGAGCTCGGCGAGCAAGCGGCGGCCGGCCGCCCCGGCACCGGCACCGGCACCGAAGGCGGCACCGAAACCGGCCCCGGCATCGGCATCGGCGCCCAGCTCCGCGTGAACTGCCTGACCGTCTGCCAGGGGCTGCACATTCACCACACCGGCGAGGACGCCGGGATGTTCCCGCTCCTCGCCGACCGCCGACCGGAGCTCGCCCCCGTCCTCGGCCGGCTGCGCGAGGAGCACGAGCGGATCGCTGCCCTGATCGGCGAGCTCCAGGAGGTCGTCACGGCGGAGGGCGTGGACGCCGTACGGGTCCGTGCCGAGGTCGAGCGGCTCACGCACGAGCTGGAGAGCCATCTGCGCTACGAGGAGGAGCAGTTGGTCCCGGTCCTCGACGCGATGCAGACCTGATGCCCGTGTCGTGACATCAGCCGCCTGCGCCGTCGTGCGCGCCCGCATCCGCACCGCGGCGCAGGCGGTTCACCCGCTTGGGACCCTCGCCGCGCCGCTCGACGAGGCCGGGACCTCGTCGGGGTGCGCGTGCACCGGCGCGGCGCGATGCCGCTCCGCCATCGTCCACCCCTGCACCCCTGTTTCCCCTTGCCGAGTGTCCGATGGGGATCACACACTCTGGGTGTTCGACTGTCATTGAACACTCGGAGCCCGGGAAGGGTGTGTGCTGCGGTGCGTGCGGTCGAGCTCCATGAGTACGGCGAGGAGGGCCGATGAGGATCGCGGTGATCGGTACAGGCGGGGTGGGCGGCTACTTCGGGGGCCGGCTCGCCGCCGCCGGCCACGACGTCACGTTCGTCGCCCGGGGCGCGCACCTCGACGCCCTGCGCCACGACGGGCTCACGGTCGAGAGTGCCGCGGGCGACTTCGCCGTGGCGCCGGTGCGGGCGACGGACGACATCGCGGGGATCGGCGAGGTCGACCACGTACTCCTCTGTGTGAAGACGTGGCAGCTGGCGCCCGCGATCGCCGCGCTGCCCCCGCTGCTGGGCGACGGCACGGCCGTCGTCACGCTCCAGAACGGCGTCGAGGCGCCGCACGAGGTCGCCGGCGCCGTCGGCCGGGAAGCGGTCCTGCCGGGCACCGCCAAGATCATCGCCCAGCTCGACGGGCCCGGCCGGGTACGCCATACCGGCGGCCCCGGGCTGCTGTCCTTCGCGGAGTGGGACAACCGGCCGACGGACCGGGTCGAGCGGCTCCGGACCGCCCTCGACGGGGCGGGCGTGGCGGCCGTGGTGTCCGAGGACATCTGGGCCGAACTGTGGACCAAGTTCCTCTTCGTCGTGCCGCCCGGCGGGCTCGGGGCGGTGACGGACGCCCCGTTCGGGGCGCTGCGTTCCCGGCCCGGCACACGGCGGCTGCTCGTCGAGGCGATGACCGAGATCCGGCAGGTGGCGCAGGCGCTGGACATCAAGCTGCCGGACGACGTCGTACCGGCGTCGATGGCCTTCCTCGACCAGCAGCCGGCCGCCGGCACCACGTCCCTCCACCGCGACCTCGCGGCCGGCAACCCGTCCGAGCTGGAGGCGTGGACCGGCGCCGTCGTCCGGCTCGGCGAGCGGACCGGCACGCCGGTCCCCGTCAACCGCGTCCTCCACGAGGTGCTGAGCCTGCGGACATGACGGGCGGAGTCCGCGGACGCAGCCGGGCGAAAAAAAAATGTCCCGGCACATGTCGAGAAAGCCCGACCCGCTCCGACGTCCCCTGTGAGAGTTGCCCACAGGGGGCGCCTCGTACAGAAGGAGCGAAACCATGAAGTACCTGGTGATGGTCCAGGGCTCGCAGGCCGACTACGAGGCGATGCGCGGCAACGGCTCCGAGCACAGCCCGGTCTGGAGCGAGAAGGACCTTCAGACGATGTTCTCGTTCATGGAGGCCGTCAACAACGACCTCGCCGAGTCCGGTGAGCTCGTCGACGCCCAGGGCCTGGTCGAGCCCGCGCGGACCCGCTTCGTGTCCGCGGGGAAGGACGGCCGGCCGGTGATCTCGGACGGCCCCTACGGCGAGACGAAGGAGCTGCTCTGCGGCTACTGGGTGCTGGACTGCGAGAGCCTGGAGCGGGTCACCGAGATCGCCGCCCGGGTCGCCCAGTGCCCGCAGCCCGCGGGCGCGCCCGAATACCCGGTGGTCATCCGTCCGATCGACGGCGGCGGAGACGACCTGCGCCCGTGAGTCGTACGACGGGGATCGAGGACCTGCTGCGCCTGCACGCGCCGCAGGTCCTCGGCGCGCTCGTACGCCGGTACGGACACTTCGGCCCGGCCGAGGACGCCGTGCAGGAGGCGCTCCTCGCCGCCGCGCAGCAGTGGCCCGAGGCGGGTGTGCCGGACAATCCGCGCGGCTGGCTGATCAAGGTGGCCTCGCGCCGGCTCACCGACCAGCTGCGCAGCGACGAGGCACGGCGGCGGCGCGAGGAGACGGCCTCGCAGCTCATGCCCCGGGACGCCTTCACCGCGCCGCCGCCCGGCGAGGGGCGGGCACCGGCCGACGACGACACGCTCACGCTGCTGTTCCTCTGCTGCCATCCCGCGCTGACGCCCGCCGCGCAGATCGCCCTCACGCTGCGGGCCGTCGGCGGTCTGACGACGGCCGAGACCGGCCGTGCGCTGCTCCTGCCCGAGGCGACTGCGGCCCAGAGGATCAGCAGGGCGAAGGCGAAGATCAAGGGCGAGCCGTTCCGGCAGCCCGGCCCCGAGGACCGCGACCAGCGGCTCGCCGCCGTGCTCCAGGTGCTCTACCTGATCTTCAACGAGGGCTACACGGCCACCTCCGGCGCGGCCCTGCACCGCCCCGATCTCGCCCATGAGGCGATCCGGCTCACCCGCGCCGTCCGCGGGCTGCTGCCCCGCGACGGCCGGGTCACCGGGCTGCTGGCGCTGATGCTGCTCACCGAGGCGCGCAGCGCCGCCCGCACCGGACCGTACGGCGAGCTGATCCCCCTCGACGAGCAGGACCGGACGCTGTGGAACCGCGACGCGATCGCCGAGGGCACCGCGCTCGTGGAGGAGGCTCTGTCCGAAGGACCCGCGGGCGCCTACCAGTTGCAGGCGGCGATCGCTGCGCTGCACGACGAGGCGGAACGCGCCGAGGACACCGACTGGCCGCAGATCCTCGCCCTGTACGACGTGCTCGTACGCCTGGCGCCCGAGCCCATGGCCGAGCTCGGCCGGGCGGTCGCCGTGGCGATGGCCGTGGGGCCGGAGGCGGGGCTCGCCGAGGTGGACCGGCTCGCGGACCGGCTGCCCGGGCACCACCGGGTCGACGCCGTGCGCGCCCATCTGCTGGAGAAGGCGGGGGACCGGGAGGGGGCGCGGGCGGCGTACCGGCGGGCCGCCGAGGGCACCCTCAGCGTCCCCGAGACCCGCTATCTCCAGATGCGGGCGGCCCGGCTCGCGTAACTCCCGTACGGGCCCTGGCCATTCGGCCGACTCACCAGTACCTTACCGCGCAGTAAGTTCCTGGAGCTCCCCTGCCTCGTCTCCCCCTGACCCGTTTTCCTCCTGCCCTGTCTCCCTCCTGCCCCACACCCTCAGGAGCGCGCCGTGAAGACAGCACTGTCCCCCGCCGTCGCCGCCATCGCCGCGGCCCTCGCCCTCACCGTGACCTCGGCCGCGCCCGCGCCCGCGGCGGCGAGCGGTTCCGCCGACCCGACCGCCCTCCGCGAGGTGCTGTTCGTCGGCAACAACTGGGAGGGCACCGCCGACGTCCTCGAATCCTCCGGCGCGCTGACGAAGGTCGGCCGCATCAACGTCATCCCCGACAAGGACGAGCGGCTCCTTGAGATCCAACTCAACCCCGTGAAGCTCGCCTACTTCCTCGGCATCAGGACGACGGTCGGCGAGGGCCACGACCAGTTCGTGGACGATATGTACTCCACCCCCGACGGCTCGGCGGTCGTCGTCTCGCGCCCCAGCTTCGCCGACGTCGTCTCGATCGACGTCACGACCGGCCGGGTCAACTGGCGCTTCCCGGTGTCCGGCTTCCGCTCCGACCACATGGCCGTGTCCCCGGACGGCAGGCGCGTCGCCGTCTCCGCCTCGACCTCCAACACCGTCCATGTCCTGGACATCGAGACCGGCCACGAGACCGGCTCGTTCACGACCGGCGACAAGCCCCACGAGAACGTCTTCACCGCGGACGGCCGGCACATCTGGAACATGGCCATCGGCGAGGTCAACACCGCGCTCGACGACCCGTTCTTCGACTGGACCAAGGGCGACCGCAGGATCACGGTCGTGGACGCGCACACGTACGAGACGGTGAAGGTCGTCGACATGCGCGAGCGGCTGGACGCTTTCGGCCGCTCCGACCTGTCGGACGCGGTACGGCCGGTGGCATTCACGCCCGACGAGTCGAAGCTCTACTTCCAGGTGTCGTTCTTCAACGGCTTCCTGGAGTACGACATCGCGGCGGACCGCATCACCCGGCTGAAGACCCTCCCCAAGAACCCGGCCACCAGCGAGGACCGCACCACCTGGGTCAACGACTCGCGCCACCACGGCCTTTCGATGAGCCCGCAGGGCGACAAGCTCTGCGTCGCCGGGACGATGGACGACTACGCGGCCGTCGTCGACCGGACCACGCTCCGGGAGGGCCCGCTCGTCACCGCGTCGAAGCCGTACTGGGCGACCGTGAGCGGGGACGGCAAGAGCTGCGTCGTCTCCGAGAGCGGCGCCGACGCGGTCACGGCGATCGACTTCGCCACCGGCCGGAAGGTGGCATCGGTCCCGGTGGGCGACCATCCGCAGCGGGTACGCCTCGGCCATGTGGCGGCGGACTGGACGGGGCCGACGGCCGCACGGCCCTAGGTCGTGTCCTCCTGACCCGGGCGGGTGCGATGCACGAAGCGAGGGCGCGCGGGGCGGGCGGCACCGCGCCCGCCCCGCCGGCGTAAGTCGGTTGCCGCGGGCTCCGGCCCGCCGGGACGATCGGACCATGACCCGTACGTTCGATCACCTTGTGGCCGAGGCCGAGTCCGTGTCCGTGGCCGGCTGGGACTTCTCGTGGCTCGACGGCAGGGCCACCGAGCAGCGCCCTTCCTGGGGCTACCAGCGCCTGATGAGCGACCGGCTGGCCCGTGCCTCCGCAGCGCTCGACATCCAGACCGGCGGCGGGGAGGTTCTCGCCGGAGCCCCGGAGCTGCCGCCGCTGATGGTCGCCACCGAGGGCTGGCCGCCCAACATCGAGCGGGCCACCCGGCTGCTCCACCCGCTCGGCGTGGTCGTCGTCGCCGACGCCGACGAGCCGCCGCTCCCCTTCGGCGACGAGGCGTTCGACCTCGTCGTGAGCCGGCACCCGGTGGCTGTCCGGTGGGACGAGGTCGCGCGGGTGCTGCGGCCCGGCGGCACGTACTTCTCCCAGCAGGTCGGACCCGCCAGCGTCTTCGAGCTCGTCGAGTACTTCCTCGGACCGCAGCCGGAGGCGGTCCGCCGCGGCCGCCATCCGGACGACGCCCGCGCGGCGGCCGAGGCGGCGGGCCTGGAGATCACGGATCTGCGGTCGGAGTCCCTGCGCACCGAGTTCTTCGACATCGGGGCGGTGGTCTACTTCCTGCGGAAGGTGGTCTGGATGGTCCCCGGATTCACCGTCGCCCGGTACCGCGACCGCCTCCGCGAGCTCCACGACCGGATCGGGGCCGAGGGCCCGTTCGTCGCGCACACGACCCGCTTCCTGATCGAGGCGCGCAAGCCGGGCTGAGGGCGCGGGGCGTGCGGGGCGCGGGCCCGCGGGGGATCATCGGGGCATGAGCCCCACGATTCACCTCGCCATGCAGCCCGAGGCCGACGAACTCCTCGGGCGCAGCCCGCTCGCCGCCCTGGTGGGCATGCTGCTGGACCAGCAGGTCCCGATGGAATGGGCCTTCTCCGGCCCGTACACGATCGCCCAGCGCCTGGGCGCCGACGACCTGGACGCGCACGCGATCGCCGCGCACGATCCGGAGGCGTTCGCCGCGCTGCTCTCCGAGAAGCCCGCCGTGCACCGCTATCCGGGCTCCATGGCCAAGCGGATCCAGCAGCTGTGCCAGTACCTCGTGGACGAGTACGACGGCGATGCGACGGCCCTGTGGCGGGACGTCGCGACGGGCAAGGAGCTGCTGGCCCGGCTGAACGCGCTGCCCGGGTTCGGCAAGCAGAAGTCGCAGATCTTCGTCGCTCTTCTGGGCAAGCAGTTCGACGTCACGCCCAAGGGCTGGCGCGAGGCGGCCGGGGCGTACGGCGAGCAGGGTTCGTACCGTTCGGCGGCGGACATCACCGGACCCGAGTCGCTCGCGAAGGTGCGTGCGCACAAGCAGGAGGTGAAGCGCGCGGCGAAGGCGGCCAAATGACGCATAGGTACGCCCGAAGACGTACAAGCTGATGGCAATCCTGCTAAATATCGCGTGAGTTGTGGCACACGTGTTCACAGAACCCTCAGAGATCGCTAACTTCCCCTCAACCTCGTTCGCACCGGGAAGGACCTCTGTGAACGCAACCCATCGCAGAGCCGTGGCCGCCGTGGCCGCAGCCGCACTCGCGACCCCGCTCCTGCTGGCATCCGCCTCCCCTGCCACCGCTCACCGGCACGACCCTGCCGACCACGCGGCGAAGGAAGCGGCCAAGCTGTCGAAGAAGCTGGTCCGCGAGTCGTCCGCCAAGGACGCCTTCAAGCACCTCCAGAAGTTCCAGCAGATAGCCGACAGCGCGGGAGGCAACCGCGCCGCCGGCACCCTGGGCCACGACGCGTCCGCCGCGTACGTGTACCAGCTGCTGAAGAAGGCCGGGTACGACGTCTCGTACCAGGACTTCGAGTTCATCTACACCGAGACCCAGGCCGAGAAGCTCTCCGTGGTCTCACCCGCGCCGCGCGACATCGCGATAGCGGCGATGACGTACACCAAGTCGACGCCGGTCGGCGGTGTGAAGGCGGATCTGGCCGCCGTACCCGTCGACGCCGACGGCACCACCGGCTGCGAGCCCGCGGACTTCGCCTCCGGGGCCTTCACGGGCAAGATCGCGCTGATCAAGCGCGGCGGCTGCACCTTCGCGATCAAGCAGGAGAACGCGGCGGCCGCGGGCGCGATCGGCGCGATCGTCTACAACAACACCGAGGGCGTGCTCTCCGGCACCCTGGGCGAGCCCGCGGCGGGGAAGATCCCGACCGGCGGCATCACGCTCGCCGAGGGCGAGAAGCTCACCGCGGACCTCGCGAAGGGGCCGGTGAACATCTCCTTCGAGATCCGCCAGCTCCAGCAGAAGCGTTCAACCAGGAACGTCATCGCGGAGACCCGCCACGGCAACGCCGCCAACACGGTGATGCTCGGCGCCCACCTCGACTCCGTCACGGCCGGCCCCGGCATCAACGACAACGGCTCGGGCTCCGCCGGTCTGCTCGAAGTCGCCCTGGAGCTCGCGGAGAGCCACAAGCGGCCCGCGAACAAGGTGCGCTTCGCCTGGTGGGGCGCGGAGGAGAACGGACTGCTCGGCTCCGACCACTACGTCGCGAACCTCAGCGACCTGGGCAAGAAGGAGATCAAGCTCTACCTCAACTTCGACATGATCGCGTCGCCGAACTACGGGCTGTTCGTCTACGACGGCGACGACTCCGACGGCGTCGGTTCGCCGGCCGGCCCGGCGGGCTCCGCCCAGCTGGAGCGCGACATCAACGAGTTCCTCGACAAGCAGGGCCGGCCGCACGAGGGCACGGACTTCACCGGCCGTTCCGACTACGGCCCGTTCATCGAGGTCGGCATCCCGTCCGGCGGCACCTTCACCGGCGCCGAGGGCATCAAGACCGCCGGCCAGGCGCAGAAGTTCGGCGGCACGGCGGGGGTCGCGTACGACGCGTGCTACCACGCCAAGTGCGACGACATCAAAAACATCGACATGACGGCGTTCGACGTCAACGTCGACATCATCGCCAACGCGGTCGGTACGTACGCCAACGACCTGAGCTCGCTGCGCAAGCCGGTGGTCACCGTCCCGACGGACGGCGACGCGGGCAGCGGCGGCGGCCTCCACGACGGCCACGACCACGACGTGACGGAGTAACGGGGCTCCGGGGTCTGGGGGCTGTGCCCCCGGACCCCCACCGGGGCTCCGCCCCGGACCCCGTACGGCCTACGGCCGTGTCCTCAAGCGCCGGACGGGCTGGATTCCCTTCCCTTGAGGCGGAGTGCCTGGCCCGCTGGGTGGGCACACAGCTGGGGCGAGAGAGCTCGCGCTCCTTGTTCGACACGGCGAGGCGGCGGCGCCGGTGACTCCCCCACCCCGCCCCGGGCGCGCCGACCTCGGTGGACGCGGCGGCACTGGACCGGGCGGTGACGTCCTCGCCGCTCTACGCCCGCTATGCACAGGCTGTGGACCGCGACTCGGTGTACGAGAGGCTGACCGCCGAGCAGCAGGCGGCGGAGGCGGGGCGGCGCGCGCCCCGTCTCGCCGAGGACGGTAACGACCGCCTCGCCGGTGCCGAGCCCTGGCGCAACCGGCGGCGATCTCCGCCGCCCCGGCCGACGGCGCGCCGGCGTCGCATCCGGCGGGGCGCTCCCGAAGGCTGACGTCGCAGGCGGCGGGGAGGGCGCAGGGGCGGGCGGGGACTGCTCGGGCCCACCCACGACAGGGCCCCTATTCCGGTTCTGTGCGGTTTTGACCAACATCGCACTGGCGCTGCCTGGCTGCGCCGACGGCCGCTTGCCCGGTAGGCTTTCCGTGTGATCTTCAAGCGCATCGGCAACGGACGGCCGTATCCCGACCACGGCCGGGAAAGCACCCGGCAGTGGGCGGATGTCGCGCCGCGCCCGGTCCGCCTCGATCAGCTCGTGACCACCAAGGGCCAGCTGGATCTCGAGACCCTGCTCGCCGAGGACTCCACGTTCTACGGCGACCTCTTCGCCCATGTCGTGAAGTGGCAGGGCGATCTGTACCTCGAGGACGGCCTGCACCGCGCCGTGCGCGCGGCGCTCCAGCAGCGGCAGGTGCTGCACGCCCGGGTCCTCGAGCTGGACTGACGACCGCTCCCCGCCCCCGTACGGACGCAGTTTCCGACCCGTACGGCCGCAGTCGGATGATCGTTTAGTAGCCGCTTCCCCGGTACGGCACTACGCTGCGCCCATGAGCATGCTCACTCCTCCTGGCATGGGCGGAAAGTACCGCATTACGGGCACCGCGTACCCGCGGATGCGTCGCCCCCGTCGACGCCGCAGGCTCGTGCTCGCAGCCGTCGCCGCCGTCGCCGTGCTCGGCCTCGGCGGCTGGGGGACGCTGCAGCTCATCGACGTGTTCACGGGCGGCGGCAAGAAGACCGAGGCGGCCGAGCGGAACACGGCGGCGGCCTGCGAGCCGAAGACGCAGGTGTCCGCCGCACCCCTGCCGCCGAGGCCCGGCCAGATCACGGTGAACGTCTACAACGCCACGCCGCGTTCCGGACTCGCCAAGGCCACCGCCGACGAGCTGCGCAAACGCGGCTTCGCCATCGGCAAGGTGGGCAATGCGCCGGTCGCGTACGACAAGAAGGTCCCCGGCGCCGGGCTGCTGCTGGCCGGTCCCACCGCGCACGAGGGACGGTTCCGCGTACTGGCCACGCAGCTGAACGGCACCCAGCTCAAGACCGACACCCGCACGACCGCGGACATCGATCTGATCCTGGGGACGGCCTTCAAGACGCTCACCGCCAAGCCGGCCTCGGACAAGGCGCTGGCGGCCCTGGCCGCCCCGCCGAAGCCGGCCGCGCGGTGCTGAGCAGGTACCGAACCGCGGGGCCGGCCCGCTGAGCGCGGCCGGCCCCGATCGCCCGGCATCGCTCCGTACCGCGTCGCCGCTACTCCGCCGCGCCGTACATCCGGTCGCCCGCGTCGCCCAGGCCCGGGACGATGTAGCCGTGCTCGTTGAGCCGCTCGTCGACCGAGGCCGTCACGACCGTGACCGGCGCGCCCGCCAGCTCGCGCTCCATGACCTCGACCCCGTCCGGCGCCGCCAGCAGCACGACCGCCGTCACATCGTCGGCGCCACGCTTGATCAGCTCCTGGATCGCCGCGACCAGCGTGCCGCCGGTCGCCAGCATCGGGTCGAGGACGTACACCTGGCGGCCGGAGAGGTCCTCCGGCATCCGCGTGGCGTACGTGGACGCCTCCAGCGTCTCCTCGTTGCGGATCATCCCGAGGAAGCCCACCTCGGCGGTCGGCAGCAGCCGCACCATGCCGTCGAGCATGCCGAGCCCGGCGCGCAGGATCGGCACGACCAGGGGGCGGGGGCGGGAGAGCTTGACGCCAGTGGTCCGCGACACCGGGGTGTCGATGTCGATCTGCTCGGTGCGCACGTCACGGGTGGCCTCGTACGCGAGCAGGGTCACCAGCTCGTCGGCGAGCCGCCGGAAGGTCGGGGAGTCGGTGCGCCGGTCGCGCAGGGTGGTGAGCTTGTGCGCCACCAGAGGGTGGTCGACAACGTGGATCCGCATGGGCCCCACAGTAGCCGGGACCAGCTCACCCCTGGCATCAACGGCCGCTTCGGAGGGAAGGTGGGACATACCCTTCCAGCGCCGAGGTGGTGTGGCCGATGCCGGACCGGGAACAGCAGGACCCGCAGGTTCCGCGTGATCGGCGCGCCGCGGGGGCGACGCGGCCGGAAGGGACGGTTCAGACCGAACAGACCGAACAGACTGAACATACGGAGCAGACGGAGCAGACGGAGCAGACGGAGCAGACGGAGCAGACGGAGCAGCGAGGTCCGGCGGATCAGGAGCGGGAGAGCGACACGGAGCGCCGCAGGCGGCGCGCCCAGTTCCTCCGCGAACTGAACGAGGCCAAGGCGCTGCGCGAGCGCGTCCAGCCGCGCCGGGCACGCGCGGCCAGGATGCGCCAGATCATGCGGATGCGCAGCTTCCGCTGGTGAGCCCCGAGCGGTCCCGGACGTGCCCCCGAACCGGTCCCGAGTGCGCCTTCGGCGGACTCTTGACTGAACGCGTGCACGACGCAACGTCGGAAGACCTCTCGCGAAGCCGCTGTTTCTGTCACGATTCCGAAGGGCGGGGCCACCAAGCGCACCGCCGGTCGTCACAACTCTGATCAGTGGGAGAGTCACGGTGTACTTCGCCGCACTGCTCGCGCGCACCGAAGACGGGTGGGAAGCGAGCGACACAGAGCTCGACGATGTGGAGACCCTGTCGGACCTGACCGACTTGGCCCGCGAGGCCTCGGTGGACGAGGACACTGTGCTCGTCTTCATCGAGCAGGAGGACGCGTGGTTCGGCGTCGTCCGCGTGGAGGGCGAGGAGGACCCTCGTATCTACGTCTCGGACGCGGCCGCGGCCGCCCGCTCCTCGTACGGGGAGATCCTCACCAAGGAACTGCTGGGCAGCGACCTCGACGACGGCGCCGACGACCTGGACGCGCTCGACCTCGACGGCACGGAGGACGGCGAGCCCGACGTGGCGGACGAGGACGAGGAGGCGGACGAGACGCCGGTGGCGGCCGAGTCCGTCCCGAGCGGGCCGGCCGGCGACCGCGAGATCCTCGCAGATCTGGGCATGTCCGAGAAGGAGTTGCTGGCCCTGGACACGGACGCGCTCGGCGAGATCGCTGACTCGCTGGGGGCGGCCGAGGTGCTGGAGACCGTCCGCTAGTGGCCGGGGCCGTACCCGACCCGGCGCCGCCCGACCCGGTGCGCGCTCCGTGGGAGGCGCCGATGCGCCTCGCACTGAAGGAGGCTGCGCGGGCGGCCGAGGCCGGTGACGTGCCGGTCGGCGCCGTCGTCCTGGGACCGGACGGGACGGTCGTCGCCACCGGCCACAACGAGCGCGAACTGACCGGTGACCCGACCGCGCACGCCGAGGTGCTCGCGCTGCGCCGGGCGGCGTCCAGCCGCGGGGAGTGGCGGCTGACCGGCTGCACGCTCGTCGTGACGCTGGAGCCGTGCACGATGTGCGCCGGCGCGCTCGTGCTGTCGCGCGTCGACAGGGTGGTCTACGGCGCACGGGACGAGAAGGCCGGCGCGGCGGGCTCGCTCTGGGACCTCGTACGGGACCGTCGGCTGAACCACCGGCCGGAGGTGATCATCGGCGTGCTGGAGGCCGAGTGCTCGGCGCAGCTGTCGACGTTCTTCCGGGAAGGCCCCGGGGCCTCCGGGGACCGCTGATCGATATCGATTTCAGAGCACGGCCCACCTTGGGCTAAGCTCTCTCCCGGTAGCGTGTCCGAGCGGCCGAAGGAGCTCGCCTCGAAAGCGAGTGTGGCGCAAGTCACCGAGGGTTCAAATCCCTCCGCTACCGCTCTTGTACGAAGGGCCCGGTCCGATGGACCGGGCCCTTCGTCGTCGAGGAGTGCCGGACCAGGACCACCGGCCGGGGACCGATCGAAGGCTGCCTGGCCAGGTGGGCGTCGGGCCGCCGCCTTCGGGCACCCTCTAGCCCGGGCGTTCCGCCGGGGCGCCTCGATCGCTTCCGCCGTGTTCCCGTACCGCGATCTGCGCCAGTTTCGTCAGCATCATGCCGTTGCGGACCGCGACGATGTAGTCCACCGGGAGTCCGTGCATCCGGGTACCGGGGCCCCGGAGAGGATGCCAGTCGAGGGTGAAGAGGGTGTTCTCGCCCCAGGGAAGCAAATTCATGGCGATGCGGGCCGCGCCGAAGGGCTCCGCCTTCGCCTCCAGTTCCAGGCGGCGGCGTGGTTCGCAGATGCGGACGACGCAGCTGTCCTCCAGGGCCAGGGGGCCGATACCGACGCGGACTCGCAGGCGGGCGCCCACCTCCGGCCAGTGCGGGTCCGCGGCGAGGACCTGCTGGGTCCCGGTCACCCACTCCCCGTAGCGAAGGCCGTCGGACAGCAGGCTCCAGACCTCGGACGGCGAGCTGAGGATCAGGCGGCGGTTCCGGGCCACTCCGACCACGCTCCTTCTGGAGGACGAGGGGCATGGAAGGCACCGCCGATCATGGACGGCGCCTTGCCCTCAAGGGTGGCGCCGTCGGGGCCGGGGCGCACCTCGGCCTCCGCGCGTCCACGAAGGGCCCCGGTGTTCGACACCGGGGCCCTTCTGCACTGCTGTGGGTTGCCGTGGCGCTGGTCCCGGCAGTTTCCGTTCGTCCGAGGAGGGGCGCAGTCTCCATTCGTCCGAGGAGGGGAGGAGGCCGGGGAGAGCGGCATCGGGGGGACAGCCGCTCCCCCCGCTGAGAACCGGTCCGCCCGGTACCGTGCCGCCTCGGGGGAGGATGGGCCGCACGGGACCCCGCAGTGGGGGCCGGTTCCTCACCCTTCGGATTCCTGCCGGATCCTCCGGGTTCACCTCCCATGCTGCGCCTGCGGGCACCCTTACCGGGCCTGTCCAAGGGCCCGGATCTCCGGGCCCTTGGTCCATAAAGGCTCGGTTAGACTCACGCGACTCGCAGGGGCCGCAGGGGAGGCAGGTTCGATGGTGGAAACGAAGAAGATCGCCCTCTACATAGTCGTGGTCTTCGTGCTGTACACGATCATCAACTCCCCCGACCGCGCCGCCGAGCTGGTCGAGGTAGGGTTCGAAGGGATTTCGAGCGCCGCTCAAGGCGTCGGAGAGTTCATGACCGAGCTCGTCAACTGAGGCACGCCCGAGCCATGCCGTGTCCGAGGCACGCACCGCCCGGGACAGGCATCTCGCTCGGCGCCCATCGCCCGGGGCCCGCGACCGCTCGGTCAGTCGACACGAGGAGCCTCCCTTGATCCGCCATCTGGTCCTGCTCAAGCTCAACGAGGGCGTCGGCCGTGACGAGCCCCGGGTCGTCGCCGGCGCCGAGGCGTTCCAGGAGCTCGGCGGCACCATCCCCGAACTGGAGTTCTGGGAGTGCGCCTGGAACATCACCGACCGGCCGATCGCCTATGACTTCGCGATCAACTCGGCCGTCGCGGACCAGGACGCCCTGAAGCGCTATCTCGAACACCCCGCCCACCAGGCTGCCGCCGGACGGTGGCGTGAATTCGCCACGTGGGTGATCGCCGACTACGAGTTCTGAACCACCCGCCGCCCCTGGCGCTCGGGCCCCCCGCCGCAAACGGCAGGGGGCCCTTATTGCTTACCCCCCAACTTGCCCTCAACACGGCGTTATACGGTGCTTGCACACAGTGGACATGTCTTGTGATGCTATGACCGCTTTTGACGGATGAGTTGACCGAGATCGATCCGCTGTTCGAACCGCGAAGGGGTGGCGTGACCGTGCCGGCCAGTACAGCGCCTCAAGTGCCGCCCCAGAACGACGTGCCGCTCCAGGACGAGACCGATGCCCCTGCCGCGGCCGCTGCCGGCCGGCCGGGGAGCCGGGGCGCGGACACCAGGGCGCTCACTCAGGTGCTGTTCGCCCAGCTCAAGGAGTTGGAGCCGGGCACCCCCGAGCACACACGGGTGCGCGCCGCGCTGATCGAGGCGAACCTGCCGCTGGTGCGGTACGCGGCCGCCCGCTTCCGCAGCCGCAACGAGCCCATGGAGGACGTGGTCCAGGTCGGCACGATCGGCCTGATCAACGCGATCGACCGGTTCGACCCGGACCGCGGGGTGCAGTTCCCTACGTTCGCGATGCCGACCGTCGTCGGCGAGATCAAACGATACTTCCGGGACAACGTACGGACCGTGCACGTCCCGCGCCGGCTGCACGAGCTGTGGGTACAGGTCAACGGCGCGACCGAGGACCTGACCACGGCGCACGGCCGCTCCCCGACGACCGCGGAGATCGCCGAGCGGCTGAAGATCTCCGAGGACGAGGTCCTCGCCTGCATCGAGGCCGGACGGTCGTACCACGCGACCTCACTGGAGGCCGCGCAGGAGGGCGACGGACTGCCGGGGCTGCTGGACCGGCTCGGCTACGAGGACCCGGCGCTCGCCGGGGTCGAGCACCGGGATCTCGTACGCCATCTGCTCGTACAGCTGCCCGAACGGGAGCAGCGGATCCTGCTGCTCCGGTACTACAGCAATCTGACGCAGTCCCAGATCAGCGCGGAGCTGGGAGTGTCCCAGATGCATGTGTCAAGGCTCCTCGCCCGGAGCTTCGCGCGACTGCGATCCGCAAACAGGATCGAGGCGTAACCGAAACGGGTAGACCCCTTTCGGCCCACTTCGGCTTGCGCAAAAGCCGCAGACCCCCTTTTTCCTGCGGCGATCTGACGCTCCGTTGTCGACAAGTCACTACAGCGTGTTGCCGACATGTGACATTCTGCGGGAACGGCGTTTGCCGCGGCCCCGCCGCCGGTATTCAGGTGGAGGCTGCGTTCCTCCGATGGTCGCGGCCCACGTGACCGTCCGCGACCTCACAGGGGGTGGCATGTCCGCAGAACAGGGCAGCTCGAAGGTGCTCACGCTCACAAAGAGCGCTCCCTCCACCCAGGGCGCTCCCGCATCCGACGCCCTCCCGGAGCCCGCTGCCGTGGACCTGCCCACGGCTGCGGCCCTGGACGCGCCCGGCACCCCGGGGGCCATCGACACCCGCACGCTCTCGCGCTCGCTCTTCCTGCGGCTGGCCACGCTCGACCAGGACAGCCCGGAGCGTACGTACGTACGCGACACCCTCATCGAGCTCAACCTGCCGCTGGTGCGGTACGCGGCCGCCCGCTTCCGCAGCCGCAACGAGCCCATGGAGGACATCGTCCAGGTCGGCACGATCGGCCTGATCAAGGCGATCGACCGGTTCGACTGCGAACGGGGCGTGGAGTTCCCGACGTTCGCGATGCCGACCGTCGTCGGCGAGATCAAGCGCTTCTTCCGGGACACCAGTTGGTCGGTCCGTGTGCCGCGCCGGCTCCAGGAGCTGCGCCTCGCCCTGACCAAGGCCAGCGACGAACTCGCCCAGAAGCTCGACCGCTCGCCCACGGTCCCCGAACTCGCCGCCGTGCTCGACGTCTCGGAGGAGGACGTGGTCGACGGCCTCGCCGTCGGCAACGCCTACACCGCGTCCTCGCTCGACTCCCCCTCCCCCGAGGACGACGGCGGCGAGGGCTCCCTCGCGGACCGCCTCGGCTACGAGGACAGCGCCCTGGAGGGCGTCGAGTACCGCGAGTCCCTCAAGCCCCTGCTGGCCAAACTGCCGCCGCGCGAGCGCCAGATCATCATGCTCCGCTTCTTCGCCAACATGACGCAGTCGCAGATCGGCGAGGAGGTCGGCATCTCCCAGATGCACGTCTCGCGCCTGCTGACGCGGACGCTGGCGCAGCTGCGCGAGGGCCTGATCGCGGACTGACGTCGGGTGTGGGGGCCTGCGCGCCCCCACACCGGCTCCTGTGTCTCTTTTCGCGCGGGGCTTTCTCATTGACGAAGCGTCAGCCAGACTGGCGCGATGCGACGGCGACACGTGGGGTACGGGCTCGCGGGGGCCGCACTCTGCCTCGGCGGGATGCTCGCAGCCTGCGGGGGCGGGGATCCCGGCGAGGGGTACGTGGCCGTCGGGGCCGGAGAAGGGACGGCGGCGCCCGTGGCGCCCTCCGGAGACATCGTGTTCGTACCGCTGGACGGAGCGACGCCGCCCGGTGCCGCCGCGAGCGGCGGTGGCAGTGCGGGCGGCAGTCCGGCAGGGGGCCTGTCCGGCGCTCCTGGAACGCCCGGACTGCCCGGAACGCCCGGGGCGCCCCCGGCGGATGGATCCGGCACGGGCGGCACCAGTGGCACGGGCGGCGCACCCGCGCCGGAATCACCCGGCGGCGCCACGCCGTCGGCGCCCGGCACCACCACGCCCACGCCCGCGCCCCCGCCTCAGCCACCGCCTTCGTCCTCGCCTGCACCCGCCCTGCTGAGCGTCGGGGAGCTGCTGCGGGACATCACGGAGAAGCGGTGGTGCGAGAAGGTCACCGTGGAGTTCCGCAACACCGGTGGCTCACCGGTGCGTTCGGGCACCGTGACCTTCGAGACGCACATCATCGGCGCACTCGGCATCGACTGGGCGACCGTCGAGACGGGCCAGCCGCTGCCCGCGCCGATCGCTGCGGGCGCGACCAGGAGGGCGGCGTACACGGTGTGCGTGGACGCCTGGCGCGTACCCCTGGGCATGCACATCGAGACCCAGGACGCACGCGCCGACTACTGACACCGGCCGCTGATGCCGGCCGCTGATGCCGACCACTGGCACCGGCTACTGCTGCCGGCGCCGGTACCTGGGCGCGTCAGGAGAGCGCGAGCCAGGCCACCGCGCCGAGGATCGCGACGATCGCCACGACACCGACGATCAGCCCGACGCGCGGACCGGCCGGCGCGGACGGCGCCGCCGAGCGGCCGCCGGCCTGCGGTGCCGTGCCCTCGTCGACGAAGGCGCGGAACATCTGGGTGTTGCCCGCGGGGTCGTAGTTGCCCTCGGGACCGGGACCGTGGGGGGCTTGGGGGTTGTGTGCCATGGTGCAGGACCCTAGCGAACCCGGGTGGCCCGCCCCAACCCCCGGCCCACCGCCCTCGCGACATACGCGCAAGTCATCCGCAAAGTCATCCGCACATGACCTCGCATATGCAAACCCTTTTGCGTTCCTTTACCCCTGAAGCCCTCATTTCATTTGCCTGAAGCAACCAACCACTCTATGGTTGCCCTAAGCAACAAGATGGGGAGGTGCCTGCGGGATGGCCGAGCGCAGTCAGTACGAGGAGCTCGCCAGGCAGCTCAGCGCCATCGGGGCGGTCAAGCGCGCTCTCGCGCGCACCCTGCCCGCCGAGTGCCCCGGCGGATCCGCCGCCGTGCTCGCCCTCATCGACCGGTACGGAGAGATGCGGCTGAGCCGTCTCGCCGAGCTGCTCTCCGTCGACATGTCGGTGACCAGCCGGCATGTGGCCCATGTCGCCGACCGCGGCTGGGTCGAGCGCGCCCCCGACCCCGACGACCGGCGCTCCCGCATCCTGCGGCTGACCCCGGCGGGAAGTGAGCTGCTCGACGGCCTCGGCCGCCGGACCACGGACATGTTCGCCCACTACCTCAGCGACTGGTCCGACGACGAGGTCGGACAGCTGACCTCGATGCTGGCCCGACTCCGCGACTCCGTCGGGGACTGCCGGGCCGCCCACATGACAGACGTGAGAGACAAGGAAGTACATGGCTACGACCACACCGGCAGGTGTGCGGGGCGGCCACGCCAGGACCCGTGACGACGCTGGCGCGCCGATGACACACCGGCAGATCATGGAGGCGTTGTCCGGGCTGCTGCTCGGCATGTTCGTCGCCATCCTCTCCTCGACGATCGTCTCCAACGCCCTGCCGGAGATCATCACCGATCTCGGCGGCGGCCAGTCCGCCTACACCTGGGTCGTCACGGCCGCGCTGCTGTCGATGACCGCGACCACCCCCCTGTGGGGCAAGCTCGCCGACCTCTTCTCCAAGAAGCTGCTGGTCCAGATAGCCCTGGTCATCTACATGGCGGGCTCGGTCGTCGCTGGTCTCGCCCAGGACACCGGCACGCTCATCGCCTGCCGCGTCGTCCAGGGCATCGGCGTGGGCGGTCTCACCGCCCTCGCGCAGGTCATCATGGCCGCGATGATCGCGCCGCGGGAGCGCGGCCGCTACAGCGGATACCTCGGCGCGACCTTCGCCGTCGCAACCGTCGGCGGCCCGCTGCTCGGCGGCGTCATCACCGACACCGAGTGGCTCGGCTGGCGCTGGTGCTTCTACGTCGGTGTGCCGTTCGCCCTGATCGCGCTGGTCGTGCTGCAGAAGACGCTGAAGCTGCCCGTCGTGAAGCGGAAGGTGAAGGTCGACTGGGCGGGCGCGTTCTTCATCAGCGCCGCCGTCTCGCTGCTGCTGCTCTGGGTGACCTTCGCGGGCGACAAGTACGCCTGGCTGTCGTGGCAGACGTACGCCATGACCGGCGGCGCGGCCTTCCTGGGCCTGGTCTTCCTGCTCGTCGAGTCGCGGGCGAGCGAGCCGATCATCCCGCTGCGGCTCTTCCGCAACCGCACCATCACGCTGGCCTCGCTGGCCTCGCTCTTCGTCGGTGTCGCGATGTTCGCCGGCACGGTCTTCTTCAGCCAGTACTTCCAGCTGGCGCGCGACCAGTCCCCGACGATGTCCGGCGTCATGACCATCCCGATGATCGCGGGCCTCTTCGTCTCGTCGACCGTCTCCGGGCAGATCATCACCAAGACCGGCCGGTGGAAGGCGTGGCTGGTCAGCGGCGGTGTGCTGGTGACCGGCGGCCTCGGGCTGCTGGGCACGATCCGCTACGACACCGAGTACTGGCACATCGCGGTCTTCATGGCCGTCATGGGTCTGGGCCTCGGCATGATGATGCAGAACCTGGTGCTGTGCACCCAGAACCAGGTAGCCCCGCAGGACCTCGGCTCGGCCTCGTCCGTCGTCACCTTCTTCCGCTCGCTGGGCGGTGCGATCGGCGTCTCGGCGCTGGGCGCCGTCCTCGGCAAGCGGGTCACCCACTACGTCGAGGACGGCCTCGCCGAACTCGGCCCGCGCGCCGCGGCCATGGGCCACGGCGGTACGGGCGGCGGGGGCATCCCGGACCTGGACACCCTGCCGGGGCCGGTCCGTACGGTCGTGGAGAGCGCCTACGGGCACGGGGTCGCGGACGTCTTCCTGTGGTCGGCGCCGTTCGCGCTGCTCGCGTTCCTGGTGACCCTGTTCATCAAGGAGGTGGCGCTGAAGAGCGCCACGACCACGACGGAGGAGGCCGTCCAGGAGCCGGCGCACGAGTCGGCAACCGAGCCGGCGCACGAGTCGGCGCCCGGGTCCGCCGAGCCGGTTGCGGCGTCCGCCGCGGGCACGGCGGTGCGCGGCACCGTCCGCGGCACGGAGGGCGCACCCGTCGCACGGGCCGCGGTCACCCTGATCTCGCTGGGCGGGCGGCAGTTGGGCCGCACGGTGGCCCACGAGGACGGCGCGTACGCACTGGACGCCCCCGGCACCGGTTCGTACGTCCTGATCGCCTCCGCCGACGGCTTCCAGCCACAGGCGTCCACGGTGATCGTCGGCGACGAGCCCGTCGCGTACGACATCCTCCTCGCCGGTACGAGCGGTCTCTCGGGCTTCGTGGTCACCGCCGACGGCGGGGCGCCGATGGAGGGCGCAGTGGTGATCGTCACCGATGTGCGCGGCGACGTGCTGGCCGCCGGGAAGTCCGCGGCCGACGGCGGCTTCGCCTTCGCCGAGCTGGTCCCGGGCCCCGTGACCCTCGCGGTGAACGCGACGGGCTTCCGGCCACTGGCCCTCCCCGTGGAGATCAGTGGCCGGGGCGTGACCCGCGTCGAGGCGGCCCTGCGGTCGGGCGCGCTGGTCCAGGGCACCGTACGGGCCGGCGCCGCACGGCGGCCGCTGCCCGACGCGCGCGTGACCCTGGTGGACGCGGCCGGAAACGTGGTCGCCACCGCGACGACCGGCGAGGACGGCGCGTACGCCTTCGCCGATCTGGACGCCGGCGACTACACGGTCATCGCGACCGGCTACCCGCCGGTGGCGGGCACGCTCACCGTGGCCGGCCGCGGCGTCGACGGCCACGACATCGAACTCGCCCACGCGGACACCCTCTAGCTAGGGCCTGTCTTTCGGGTCAGGCCGGATCGGCGAGCGGCCCGCCGCGGAGCGGCTGATGTCACAGCGATGCGTGCGGCTGCAAGCGGAGGAGGAAGTCGACGCGGTGGGGCACCTCCCGTGCCCGGAGGGCTACGGGGGAGTCGGTGACCGACGACAACGCAGCAGATGTGCGTGCCAGGGCACGCGAGCCCGGCAGGATCCGGAAGACAGGCCCTGGTGACCGACCCCCGGGCACCGCTCCGAGCGGAGGCGCGTGCCCGGGGCCGGGGCGGCGGGCAGGGGACGGCCCGCCGCCCCGGCAACTCTCTGTGAAGCTCTGTGAGGAAACAGGATGGGACTTCAGGCACAGGTACGGACCCGCGACGGCTGGGCGGTCCGGCACGCGGTGCTGACCGTCACGGACATGACGGGCACCCAGGTGCTGCGGGCCGAGGCGGACGCCGACGGCGGCGTCCGGACGGACGCGCCGCTGGCGCCGGGGCCGTACACGGTCATCGTCACGGCGCTCGGCTACGCCCCGTCCGCCTCGACCGCGCTGGTCACGGCGAGCGGCCGGGCGCAGGTCGGCACGGTGGTGCTGGCCCGCCAGGGCGGGGCCGAACTGCCGCCGCCGGGCGCCTGGTCGGTCGATCCCGCGCACTCCACGGTGGGCGTGGTCGCCCAGCACCTGGGGATGTCCAGCGTGCACGGCCGGTTCACGGACTTCGGCGGCCGGATCGAGATCGCGACGGACGTGGCCCGTTCCCACGTGGACGCGGTGATCGGCGCCGCCTCGATCGACACCGGCAACGGCCTGCGCGACAAGCACCTCAGGTCCGCGGACTTCCTCGACGTGGAGCGCTTCCCGCAGATCACCTATCGCAGCCACGGCCTCGCCCCCGCCGGGCCGGACCGCTGGACGGTCCACGGACTGCTCTCGCTCCACGGGATCGAGCGGGAGACCGACCTCTCGCTGTCGTACCTGGGCACGGGCCCCGACCCGTGGGGCGGGGTGCGGGCGGCCTTCCGCGCGACGACGGAGCTGCGCCGCGACGACTTCGCGATGACGTACAACCAGGTCGTGCAGGCGGGGATCGCGGCCATCGGCACGACGCTCAGGGTGGAGCTGGACATCCAGGCCGTCCAGGGCGGGGTGATCCCCTAGAGGACCGGGCACCCCCTAGTGCTGTGGCCGGAAAGGTTTGCCGGGATGCTCGCGGCGTCCGGTGCGGTGCATCGCAAGGCGGAGGACCGCCCTCGTACTGGGCGTACTCGGGCGATCCGACAACGCCGCGTGGGGGCACCTCCCGTGCCCGAAGGGCTACGGGGGAGTGCCGTGCCGGGCGTCGCGAGCCGGTGAACCTTTTCGGCCACAGCACTAGGGTGCCGGGTATGGCACCCAACATCGCGAGCAACACCCCGGTGGATCTGGAGCAGTTGCTGGAGTTCGTACGCCCCCGCCATCACGCGATCCTGCTGACGCGCCGCTCCGACGGCGCCCCGCAGGGCTCCCCGCTGACCTGCGGCGTAGACGACTCGGGCCGGATCGTCGTGTCGACGTACCCGGAGCGGGCGAAGACGCGGAACGCCAAGCGGGACGAGCGGGTGAGCGTCATCGTGCTGAGCGACGACTGGGACGGGCCGTGGGTCCAGATCGACGGCACGGCGGAGGTCATCGACGCGCCGGACTCGGTCGAGCCGCTCGTCGAGTACTACCGCAACATCGCGGGGGAGCACCCGGACTGGGCGGAGTACCGCGAGGCGATGGTCAAGCAGGGCAAGTCCATCATCCGGATCACGCCGGTGCGGTGGGGACCGGTGGCGAAGGGCGGCTTCCCGAAGCCTGCGAAGCAGCGCGAGGGAAGTGAAGAGAGAGGGAAGTGAAGTGAGGGGTCCCGAGCGGCCGGCTCCGTAGGACGCGGCCACGTAGGACGCGGCCGGTCCCGCAGGGACTCGACTGGTCCCGCAAGGGTCCGGCCGGGCGCTACGCCCGGGCCACCATCGTCTCGATGCCCGCGATCATCAGCTCCAGCGCGTGGCCGAAGTCGCGGTCGAGCCTCTCCGCGACCGTGTCGCCGCCGCGCGCCTCCATGATCTTCTCGGCCTCTTCGAGCAGCTTCTCGCCCCCCGGAATCGCCCGCGTCGCCCCCATGGCCTCCTCGTAGAAGTCGTCGAGCGTCATCCCGGCATCGGCGCAGCGCCTTCTGAACTGCCCTTCGACCGTGCCGTGGCCGTAGACGAACTGGAAGACGGCGGACGTCCCGGCCGTCTGCCAGTTCAGCGGGAGCCCGGTGTTGCCGATGATCCGGTGCACGGTCCCCGCGAAGGCCAGCGCGTGCGGGCCGATGTTCAGATACGTGCCGACGAGCGACGAGATCCAGGGGTGGGCGATCAGCAGGGCCCGGTACGCGGCGGCGACTCCCCGGAGCTGGTCGCGCCAGTCCGCGTCCTCCTCCGCCGGGTCGGGCAGCGGCATCTCGCCGTAGATCGAGTCGAGGGCGAGTTCGAGGAGGTCGTCCTTGGTGTCGACGTACCAGTAGACGGACATGGCGGTGACGCCCATCTCGGCGGCGAGCCTGCGCATCGAGAACTTCGCCAGCCCTTCGGCGTCGAGCAGCCGGACCGTCGCCGCGGTGATCCTCTCCCGGTCGAGTCCGGAGGGCTGCTCGGCCCTGCGGCCCCGGGGGGCCCTGCTCTCCAGCCACACGCTCGTCACCGCAGGGCGCTTCGCGCGGTCGGCTGCCGCCACCATGGCGTCCTCCTCGTCGCTCACCGGGCAGAGTCCGCCCGGTCCAGATGCTATGCCGCCGCTCCCGCCCGCTCGGCCGGCTCAGCCCGCTCGGCCCTGCGCAGCAGCACCGCGGCCAGCGCCCCGCCGGCGAGCACCGCCGCCGCGCCGACCAGCTGGCTGGTCTGGAGGCTGGAGGCGAAGGCATCGGCGATACGCGCCTGCTCGGCCGGGTCGTGGGCGGCGGCGGCGAGCGCCGCGGGGAGCGAGGCGGCCGGGACGGCGACGAGCGCGGCGAACCGGGAGTTGAGCACGGCGCCGAGCACGGCGACACCGAGGCCGTTGCCGAACTCGGCCAGTGTGCCGTTGACGCCCGCACCGACACCCGCCTTCTCCACGGGGATGGCGCTCATGATGGCGTTGGCCAGCGCGGGCTGCGAGACCGCGACGCCCGCGCCCATCAGGAACAGGCCGAGCAGCATCCCGCCGTAGTCTCCGTCCGTGCCGCCGCCGAGGACGGCGATGGCGGCCAGTCCGCCCGACACCAGCGCCATACCGGCCAGCATCGTGAGCGGCGTCCCGAGCTTCAGCACGGCCCTGGGGCCGAGTCCTGAGACGTTGAGCACCACGATGGTGAGGGCGAACGGCGCCATGCGCAGCCCGGCCTCCAGCGGCTCGTAGCCGAGCACGAACTGGAGGTGCTGGGTGAGCAGGAAGATCGAGCCGCCCATGCCGAAGACGACGAGCAGCGCGCCGGCGACCGCGCCGACGAACCGCTGGTTGCGGAAGAAGCGCATGTCGAGCATGGGGTAGGGGATGCGCAGCTCCCAGAAGGCGAACGCGCCGAGGACGGCGGCACCGACGGCGGCCGGGACCAGCACGTCGGCGGAGAGCCAGCCGTGCTCGGGCCCGGAGATGATCGCGTACACGACGGCCGACATGCCGATCGTGGAGAGCAGCGCGCCGAGCAGGTCGGGCCGGTCGCCCTGGGGGTTCTTCGACTCGGGGACGAGCTTCAGGACGGCGGCCAGGCCGATGACCGCGACCGGGAGGTTGATCAGGAAGATCATGCCCCACCAGAAGTGTTCGAGGATGACGCCGCCGATGAGCGGTCCCGCGGCGAAGCCCAGCGAACTGACAGTCGCCCAGAGCGCGATCGCCCTGACCCGCTCCTTCTCGTCGAAGATCTGCATGACCACGGCGAGGGTGGTCGTCATCAGGAGCGCGCCGCCGACACCCATGCCCGCGCGGGCGGCGATGAGCTGCCCGGAGTCCTGGGCGAGCCCCGCGGCGAGCGAACCGAGCCCGAAGAGGGCGAGCCCGATGGCGAGCATCTTCTTGCGGCCGTAGCGGTCGGCGGCGTTGCCCGCGGTGAGCAGCAGGCCCGACTGGACGAGCGAGTACGCGTTGATCATCCACTGGATGTCGGCGGTGGTGGCGTCGAGCTCCCGGGTGAGGGAGGGGATCGCGACGCTGAGGACGGTGTTGTCGAGCAGCACCGTGAGCTGGGCCAGGCAGATCACGCCGAGGATCAGCCAGCGCTGCGGGTGGCTGCCGGCGGGGGTGTGCTCCGCCGGCTGGTTGTCCGTGGTCGTGGCCGTCACGACGGCTCCTTGTACGGTGTACGGGATGCGGTCTCGTACACCGTACAAGGATTTCTTGTACGGTGTAGAGGATTACTGCCCGGCAGCCGTCAAGTCGTAGAGGGTGGTGCCGCCCACGGTGATCCGGGTGAAGTTCTCCTCGACCCAGGCGGAGATCTCGCTGCTGGTGCCCCCGCCGGGGCCGCCGCCCTGGCCGGCGCCCTCGCCACCGCCCTGGCCGCCGCCCTGGCCGCCGCTCGCGATGAAGTAGTGGATCTTCCCTGTGGCGACGTACTGCTTGAACTGGGCGAGGGTCGGGGACGGGTCACTGCCGTTGAAGCCTCCGATCGCCATCACCGGCAGCCCGGTGGCGAGCTGGTGACTCGCGGCGTTCTGGGAGCCGACGGCGGCTGCGGCCCAGGTGAAGTCGGAGGCGTTCCGCTTGAGCTCGGCCGCGACCGCGGTGCTGACGTCGGGCCCGTTGAGGAGTCCGCCCATGCCGCCGGTGCCGGCGGGGCGTTCGACCGCGCCCTGGCCGGGCGCCTGACCTCGACCCTGGCCCTGGCCCATGGGAGGCATCTGGCCCTGGCCCTGGCCCTGGCCCTGGCCCTGGGAGGGTGCCTGCCCCTGGCCCATGCCGGGCGGCATCATGCGCGCCCCGCCGCCACCCCCGGGGCGTCCGCCGCCGCCCGGACCGCCCCGTGTCGACGCCGGACCCGCCGTCACGATCGAGCCCTGGTGTCCGGTGTCCACCGTGGAGAGGGTGTACGCGACCGGCCCGGCGACCGCCGCGGCCAGACCGAGGCCCGCCGCACCGAGGGCGAGCCGCCCCGCGAACGGCAGCCCGATCGCCGCCATGAGCCCGCAGACCAGCACCGCCGTGCCCAGCCAGGGCACGAAGTCCTGCGCGCGCCCCAGCAGTACGTACGCCCAGACCGCCGTCGCCGCCGCCGCGGCCGCCAGCGCCGCGCGGGCCGCGATGTGCGCGCGCTCCTCCCACAGCACGGTGGCGCCCATGCCGACGAGGGCGGCGATGTACGGGGCGAGGGCGACCGTGTAGTACTCGTGGAAGATTCCGGCCATGAAGCTGAAGACCGCGAGGGTCGTCAGCAGCGAACCGCCCCACACGAGGAAGGCGGCGCGTGCCGTGTCCGTCCTCCTGGCCCTCCGGGTGACGACCAGCCCGGCGACCAGCAGGAGCAGCGCGGCGGGCAGCAGCCAGGAGATCTGGCCGCCGACGCTGTCGCCGAACATCCGCCCGATACCGGTCTCGCCCCAGCCGCCGCCCTGCCGGCCACCGCCGCCACCGCCACCGCCACCGCCACCACCACCGACGCTGCCGGTCTCGTTGCCGTTGATCCTCCCGAGGCCGTTGTAGCCGAAGGTGAGCTCCAGGAAGCTGTTGTTCTGCGACCCGCCGATGTACGGGCGTGAGGAGGCGGGCCACAGCTCGACGATCGCCACCCACCAGCCGCCGGACACGATCAGCGCGACGCCCGCGAGGGCGAGTTGGCCGAGCCGTCGGCGTACCGTCGTGGGCGCGCACACCGCGTGGACGAGCGCGAGCGGCGGCAGGATCAGGAACGCCTGGAGCGTCTTGGTCAGGAACGCGAACCCGACGGCGACGCCCGCCCACACCAGCCACTTCGTCCGCGCGCCTTCGAGCGCGCGCAGCACGCAGTAGACGGTGACGGTCATCAGCAGCGTGAGCAGCGCGTCAGGGTTGTTGAACCGGAACATCAGCGCGGCGACCGGCGTGCACGCAAGCACCGCCCCCGCGATCAGCCCGGCGGCGGCGCTGAACCGCCTGCGCACCGCCGCGTACACGACGGCGACCGTCGCCACGCCCATCAGCGCCTCGGGCACGAGGATCTGCCACGAGCCGAGTCCGAAGAGGCGCACCGACAGGGCCATCGGCCACAGCGCGGCGGGCGGCTTGTCGACGGTGATGGAGTTCGCCGCGTCCGACGAGCCGAAGAAGAACGCCTTCCAGCTCTCACTGCCGGCCTGAACGGCGGCTGAGTAGAAGGAGTTGGCGTATCCGGAGGCGCTGAGGTCGTAGAGGTACAGCATCCCGGTGAGCACGAGCAGCCCGAGGAACGCGGGCCGCACCCACGCGGCGTCCTCGGTCCGCCCCCGCCACCACCGTGTGCCCCATCCAGCGCGATGTCGCGCACCGGGCGCACCGGGCGCGCCGGCCGCCGTCTCGGCAGGCCCGCCGGCAAGCGTGTCAGCGGGCGTCTCAGTAGGCGAGTCAGCAGGCGGCTCGGCCACGGGTGGCAGGCCGGTGGGCCGAGCGTGTGGAGTCGTCGTCATCGTCCGGTCCTCGTCGTGGTGGTCATGGCCGCGGTCGGCTCGCCGTCGAAGGGGACGGCGCCCGGCGCCGGGCCGGCGGCAGGGGTGTCGCCGCGCTGGTCCGGGAAGACCCAGGCGCGGAAGAGCAGGAAGCGCAGCACCGTCGCCGCGAGGTTGGCGACGATCAGGACCGCCAGCTCCGCGCCGTGGGACGGTTCGCCGTACGCGGCGGCGTCGAGGGCGGCGAGGGAGCCGCTCGTCAGGGCGAGTCCGATCGCGAAGACCACCAGCCCCTGGGCCTGGTGGCGGACCGCGCGCTCACGGCCGCGGACGCCGAAGGTGAGCCGGCGGTTGGCCGCGGTGTTGGCGACCGCCGAGACCAGCAGCGCCGCCGCGTTCGCCGCCTGCGGCCCGACGCCCGCCCGGAAGGCGGAGTACAGCAGCAGGTAGAAGAGCGTGGACAGCGCGCCGACCACGCAGAAGCCGACGAGTTGCCGGGCGAGCCCGCCCGGCACTCCGCTCAGCCGCCGGTCCCTCGGATCGTCGCCGAACGGCCGGGCGAGCCGGTCCAGCGGCAGCGCGCCGACGGCCAGCGCCCGCCCCACCCGCCATACTCCTTTGAGGTCCTCGACCGCCGTACGCACGAGGTGCACCGACGAGTCGGGGTCGTCGACCCAGTCCACCGGCACCTCGTGGATCCGCAGGCCCGCCCGCTCCGCGAGGACCAGCAGCTCCGTGTCGAAGAACCACCCGGTGTCCTCGACCATCGGAAGCAGCCGCTCCGCCACATCACGCCGTATCGCCTTGAACCCGCACTGAGCGTCCGAGAAGCGCGCCGCCAGGGACCCGCGCAGGATGAGGTTGTAGGCGCGCGAGACGAACTCCCGCTTCGGGCCCCGCACCACGCGCGACGCGCGGGCCAGCCGGGACCCGATCGCCAGGTCCGAGTGCCCGGAGATCAGCGGTGCGACCAGCGGCAGCAGGGCGTTGAGATCGGTGGACAGGTCCACGTCCATGTACGCGAGCACGGGCGCGTCGGACGCGCCCCACGCGGTCCGCAACGCCCGCCCGCGCCCCTTCTCCTCCAGCCGGTAGGCCCGTACCGCCGGGAAAGCCGCGGCGAGCGCCGCCGCCACCTCCGGCGTGCGGTCCGTACTCGCGTTGTCCGCGACGGTGATCCGGAAGGTGTACGGGAACGTGCGCGCCAGATGGCCGTGGAGCCGCCGCACGCACGGCTCCAGGTCCTTCTCCTCGTTGTGGACGGGAATGACGACGTCGAGTACGGGCCTGCCCGCCATGCTCGCGGGCAGATGCTCCCGCGTCGGCAAGGTGCCCGCTGCAGTGTCGGTTCGCATGCCCCGACTCTCACCGGGCCGGCTGTCACGCCTGTGTGGTGAGCCTGTGCCCCGCCTGTGAGTCGTGCGAGCCGTGTGGTTCGCGCGGATCGCGTGAGCCGTACGAGTCGAGCGAGCCGTGTGAGTCGAACGAGCCGGGCGAGCCGTGTGAGTCGGGTGAGCCCGCCGGCAGTCGTACGGAGAAGACCGTGCGGCCCGGCACGCTCTCCACGCCCACCGCCCCGCCGTGCGCGGCGACGACGGCCTGCACGATCGCGAGCCCCAGCCCGGTGCTCCCCGCGTGGCGCGAGCGCGACGCGTCCCCGCGCGCGAAGCGTTCGAAGACATGCGGAAGCAGCGCCGGCGGGATGCCCGGGCCGTCGTCCCTGATCTCGACCACGACCGATGGCCCCTGCCGCCGGATCCCCGCGGTCACGGTCGTCCCCGGCGGGGTATGCGTACGGGCGTTCCCCAGCAGATTGACCAGCACCTGGTGGAGCCGGGCCCCGTCGCCCCGTACGGTCACCGGCTCGTCCGGCAGCTCCAGCCGCCACACCCGGTCCCGCCCGGCGACGCGGGCATCGCCGACCGCGTCCACGACGAGCAGGGACAGGTCCGTGCTCTCGTACGACAGCGGGCGTCCTGCGTCGAGCCGTGCGAGCAGCAGCAGGTCCTCCACAAGACCGGTCATCCGGTCCGCTTCCGCCTCGATCCGCCCGAGCGCGTGCCGGGTGTCGGGCGCTGCCGCTTCCCGGCCGCGGCGGGTGAGTTCGGCGTACCCGCGGATCGACGCCAGCGGTGTGCGCAGCTCATGGCTGGCGTCCGCGACGAACTGCCGCACCCGCGTCTCGCTCTCCTGCCGCGCGTGCAGCGCGGAGTGGACGTGGTCGAGCATCCGGTTCAGCGCGGCCCCGACCTGCCCGACCTCCGTGCGCGGATCGGCCTCCGCGTCCGGCACGCGCTCGTGCAGGGCCACCTCCCCGCTGTGCAGGCGGAGTTCGGAGACCCGGGTCGCGGTCGCGGCGACGCGCCGCAGCGGCCGCAGCGCCATCCCGACGAGCACACCGCCCGCGAGGCCGGCGGCGACGAGACCGGCCCCGGTCACGCACAGCTCGACGACGACGAGCGTGCCGATGGTGCTGTGCACCTCGGCGAGCGGAACACCGACCAGGAACGCGCCGTCGTCGCCCGCCGTGTACTCGGCCCGGTAGTCGCCGAGCCCCGGCAACTCCACGGTGTGCGGGCGCCCGTCGCGCGGGACGGCTGCCAGCGCCGCCGCCTCCGCCCCCGCCAGCGCGCGGTCCGTGACCTCGGGACGCCCGTCCGTGTCCTGCCGGGTGGAGACGCGGCCGCGGTCGAGCGTGCCGTCGGCGGCCACTTCCGCACCGACCGTGCCCAGCGGCGCACCGCCGCCGGTCACGAAGCGCAGCGGATCGCCCGGCGGCGGACCCACATCGCGCACGCCCGGAGGCGGCCCCGCCGCCCGCAGCGCCAGCTCGTGCAGCTGCTCGTCCTTCTGCCCGTACAGATAGCTGCGCAGCGCGACCGTCGTGACGGTGCCGATCACCGCCGCGACGACGGCGATCAGCGCCACCGCGGACACGACGAGCCGTGTCCGCAGCGACCACTTCCTGCCCGGGCGCTCAGGGGGTGCCCGGTGGATCACCCCTGCTCACCGGGTTTGATCAGATACCCCGCTCCCCGCCTGGTGTGGATCATCGGCGACCGGCCGGCGTCGATCTTCCGCCGCAGGTACGAGATGTAGAGCTCGACGACATTGGCCTGGCCGCCGAAGTCGTACGACCACACGCGGTCCAGGATCTGCGCCTTGCTGAGCACGCGGCGCGGATTGCGCATCAGATAGCGCAGCAGCTCGAACTCGGTCGCGGTGAGATGGATCGACACACCACCCCTGGTCACCTCGTGGCTGTCCTCGTCGAGCGTCAGGTCCCCGACGACGAGCAGCGACTCGCTGCGTACGGCGGCGGCCGCACCCGAGCGACGGATCAGCCCGCGCAGCCGGGCGACGACCTCCTCCAGGCTGAACGGCTTGGTGACGTAGTCGTCGCCGCCCGCCGTCAGCCCGGCGATCCGGTCCTCGACGGCGTCCTTCGCGGTCAGGAACAGCACGGGCACGTCCGGGAGTTCGCGCCGCAGCCGGCTGAGGACGGCGAGCCCGTCCATGTCGGGCAGCATCATGTCCAGGATGACGGCGTCGGGCCGGAAGTCGCGCGCCGAGCGCACGGCGCCCGCGCCGTCCCCCGCGCTGCGCACCTGCCACCCCTCGTAGCGCAGCGCCATCGAGAGCAACTCGGTGAGGGACGCCTCGTCGTCCACGACGAGCACGCGGACGGGGCCGCCGTCCGGCCTGCGCAGATCCGTACGTCCTTGGGGAGAGGTCGTCGTCGTCATGGTGTCCCACCCTTGGGTGCCGCAGTGAGAGCGACCTTTGCCCTGTCTGTGAATTCCCTGAGAACCGCCCCAGGGGGCTCAGGGCGCTGTGAGCGAGAACAGCCGGGCGGCGTTGCGGTAGCAGACCGCTCGCAGCCAATCGTCCCCGAGCTCCAGCCGCTCCAGCGCCTCCAGTTGGTGCAGATACGGGTACGGCATGTTCGGGAAGTCCGTCCCGAGGAGCACCCGCTCCCCGAGGTCGGCCAGCCGCCCCCGCTCACCCGCCGGGAACGGTGTGAAGCGCTCGCTGAAATCCGTGAACGCCATCGTGGTGTCCAGCCGCACCTCCCCGTACCGCTCGGCGAGCTCCAGGAACTCCCCGTACTCGGGCATCCCCATGTGCGCCACGACCAGCGGCAGCCGCGGATGGCGCGCGAGCAGCCGGGCGACCGGGCCCGGCCCGGTGAACGCACCCGGCGCCGGGCCCGAGCCGCAGTGCATGACCACCGGGACGCCGGCCTCGGCGAGCAGCCCCCACGCCGGTTCGAGCAGCGGGTCGCTGGGGTCGTACGCGCCTACCTGGATGTGCGACTTGAAGACCTGCGCGCCGCGCTCGACGGCCCGGCGGACGTAGCGCTCGACGCCCTCCTCGGGGAAGAGCGTCGCCGTGTGCAGACACTCGGGCGTCCGGGCGGCGAAGCCGGCGGACCAGTCGTTGAGCCACTCGGCCATACCCGCCTTGTGCGGGTACAGCATCGAGGTGAAGTGCCCGACCCCGAACTCCCGCAGCAGACCGACCCGCCGGTCCTCCTCCTCGCGGTACGTGATGGGCCACTCCATGCCGGTCAGCGGCCCGACGGCGTCGAAGTACGCCCACACCTTGTCGAGGACGCGCTCGGGCATGAAGTGCGTGTGCACGTCGACGAGCCCGGGCAGCCCCAGCCGCTCCCAGAAGGCCCGCACGGCCCGTGCCTCACTCCCGTACAAAGCTGTAGCTCCGCTCGACCCTGCCGACACGGACGCTGTACTCCTCGTACCACTCGGCGCGACCGCGCCGCTGGGCATCCTGGTGCTCCAGGTTCCGCCGCCAGGCCGCGACGGCCTCCTCGTCCCTGAAGTAGCCGACGGTGATGCCGAGTCCGCCGGGGGTACGGGCCGACTCGTACCCGAGGAACCCGGGCACCTGCCGGACCAGCTCCTCCATGCGGGCGGCGGTCTCGGCATAGCCGCCCGGCTCCCCCCGCAGCCGGGACGTGAACACGACGGTGCAATAGGGCGGTTCGATCCCCGCCACGAGGTGATCGCTCATGCCGAACACCCTCCGACGTGCACGGATGCGGTGTCCAGGGCTCCGGCCCAAAGGGATCCAAGCCTTTACCCCGGCCCGGTGGCCCGACCGCCCGACCGCCCGACGGCCCGGGCGGCCGACGGCCCGGCAGCCCAACGCCCGACGGTCCGGGCGGTCCGGGCGGCCCGACGCTCAGAAGAGCCCGTCCTGCACACCGTGCGGCAACTCGTCCACGGGCACGGTCACGGGACTCCGCGGCTCGGCGCCGACGAGCCCCCAGCCGGACATGAGCCGCGTGTCGACGACGACCACCCGCCCGTCGTGGGCGCGCAGATGCAGATCGGGCCCGGCCGCCGCGATCAGCCGCCCCGCGACGGTCCCGCCGTCGACGAGCTCACGCACCACGCCCCAGGCCGCCGGGAGCCCCCCGAGCCCGAACGCCCCCATATGGTCGACCGCCTCGAACCCGAGCCGCTCCAGCGCCTCCGGCCACCCGGCGAGGCCCGTGGCCTGCGCGTACAGCGCGGTGATCTCCGCGGCCCGCTCGCCCTCGGCGGCCGGCAGCTCCGCGCGGACCGCCCGCTTCCGCGCGTACGGAATCCGGTCCGGCACGCCGAGCGCCGCGCGCAGCAGCTCCTCGGTACGCCGCGCCGCCATCAGCGGCCCGCGCCCCAGCCAGCTGAACACCACCGCACCCTGCTCCAGGAGCCGCGCCGCCCCTCGCTCCTC
Source organism: Streptomyces sp. FIT100 (assembly GCF_024584805.1). Lineage (NCBI taxonomy): Bacteria > Bacillati > Actinomycetota > Actinomycetes > Kitasatosporales > Streptomycetaceae > Streptomyces > Streptomyces sp. FIT100. The sequence goes on from NZ_CP075715.1 coordinate 3,820,836, forward strand.
GGCGGTGATCCCCACCTTCACCATGCCCGGCCCGAACCAGGCCAGATACACCCGGTAGGGGCGGGGGTCATCGGCAACGGTGTCGGCAGCGACCGAATGCGCCCGGTCCAGCCGCGCGCACTCCGGACAGCGCCCTCCGGTGCTCCGCCCCGCCACGACGGCCCCGACGGCGCACACGTTCCCGCGCGCACCGGTGCAGCTCCGCTGCCCGACGGCCCGGAACGCGATCTCCTGCCCGTACGCGACAGGACTGTCCCGCCTGACCCGCCCCGACACCCACCGCAGCACAGGCGGCGTACGGGTCCAGCCCAGTCCTGCGCACTGCCATGCCAGGCCCATGCGGTGGAGGATAGACGCGTTCCTCGGTATCCGGTGCCCGGGTCTTCGATCACTCGCCCGCGGCTCGGCTGTCAGAGGTTCGCAGTACGGTCCTGCCATGGCAGCCACCATCACCCTGACCCTCGACTGCGCGGACGCGCAGCTCCTCGCCGCGTTCTGGAAGACAGCCCTCGGCTATATCGACGAGCCACCGCCGGCACCGTTCACGACCCGTGAGGAATGGCTCGCTCAGTTCGACCTGCCGGAGGACGACTCCGAGGACGACGGTGCCTGGCTCTGCGACCCGGACGGCGTCGGCCCCCGCCTCTCCATCCTCAAGGTCCCCGAGCCCAAGACGGCGAAGAACCGCCTCCACATGGACGTCCGCGTGCCGGGCCACGGTGGCCCCGAGGAGCGGTGGGCTCGGATCAAGGCGGAATCCGAGCGCCTGGTGAAGGCGGGCGGGATCGTGCTGGAGGCGTTCGACGGCCACCACGTGGTGATGGCCGACCCGGAGGGCAACGAGTTCTGCGTCGCGGCGACCTCCGCGTGACATCCCGGCCGGCGGGCCGGTCCTACGCCTGAGGGGCGGCGGGCCTCCTGTACCAGCGGACGATGCGCCGACCGACCGTCCAGAGCCCGCCGAGGACCCCGAGCCCTCCCATGATGGGCCAGGCCAGCGGCCCTCCGTCGCGGTAACTGCCGATACCCACCACCAGGAGGTAGATGCAGAACGCGAGCCCCCACCAGTCCATGGCCGCGTCCAGCCGTCCCCACACCTTCGAACGCTCGATCACGGCCCGAATCCTGGCAGGCGCCGCCGCCCACCACCAGAGGCGATCGACAGGGCGCGCCCTACGTCTTCCTCGCCTTGTCCGCCTCTTCGAAGACCTGCAAGGCGACCTGGTAGCCGTCGAAGGCGCGGGCGGCGCCGGCATAAGCCTCGATGTGGATGAACGTCTCGACGATCTCTTCCGGGGTGACACCGTTGTTGAGCGCGATGCGGAGCTGCCCGCGCAGCGGTTCGAGGGTGCCCAGGGTCGCGGCGATCGTCACGGACACGAGGGCACGGGTGCGTGTGTCGAGGACGTCGGTCCGCGGCCATGCGTCACCGAAGGTGTGCACCGTGGCGAGGCGCTTGAAGTCCGCCCCGTTGGCGGGCTCGCCCCTGCCGGGCTCGAGGAACCGCTCCAGCCGCATGCCGAGCAACCGCGCTGCCGTGTCGAGTGCGGCGACATAGCTCCGCTCTTCTTCTTCGTCGTTGCCGTTGTCGCTGTCGTTGTCGTTGGCCATCCCGCTCACTCCCCATCGAGCCGGTGCTCGTGGGACCTTGCCTTTCCGGCGCGCGCGTACTGCCCGGGGGCGCTGCCCACGAGCCGTTTGAAGTGCCGGGTGAAGTGCGACTGGTCGTAGAAGCCGGCCGCGGCCGCCACCTCGGAGGCCGGCTGCCCGTCGAGCAGCAGTCTCCGGGCGCGGTCGACCCGGCGGGCCATGAGGTACTGGTGAGGGGCGATGCCGAAGGCCGCGCTGAACGCCCGTACCAGGTGCGTGGGATGGGCGTGCACCAGCCTCGCCGCCTCGTCCAGAGTCAGCCCTTGCACGAGCCGTTCGTCGAGGAGCTCCCGCAGGCTGTGGGCGACGCCGCCGTCGGCCCTCGGCGGACGGGCCACGAGCCGGGGTCGCAGATGGCCCCGGAGCCGCTCGCGGATCAGGGCGAGACGGCTCTCCGCCTCCAGCTCGTCACCCCGGTGCGTCAGGGACGTGTGCAGCTGTCCGACACGGCGCCGCAGGCCGGGGTCGACCAGGTCGGGTCCGTCCACGGCCGGCCCGATGAAGGTCTCGTCCAGCTGGGTCAGGTCCAGGTAGAGCACGCGCTTGCGGAAGCCCTGCGCTGTGGCGGGTGAACCGTTGTGCGGCACCTGCGGCGGGAGCAGGGAAACCGTGTCGTGCGGGGTGCCGCGCTCATGACGGTTCAGGTCGTAGCGGACGGCGCCGTCGTCGACGACCAGCAGGGTCCATGAGTCATGGACATGCATCGGGTACGCATGCTCGGTGAAGCGGGCGTGGAAGACCTCCACGACACCCGGGACCTTCGGGCGCCACGCGGAAACCTGCTGCCCGGCCACCATGCCAAGAACGTACAAGACGGTCCGGCAGAGCGCGCGGCAGTCTCGAACCATGACATCCGAGAACACACCCGTACGCTTCGACACCAAGATCGCCGTCCTGCTGCGCCAGGACCTGGAGTCCTGGCAGCGGCTGAACGTGACGGCCTTCCTCGTCAGCGGCCTCGGATCGGAGCTCCCCGAGGTCATCGGCGAGCCGTACGCCGACGCCGACGGCACCCCCTATCTGCCGATGTTCCGCCAGCCCGTCCTGGTGTTCGAGGGAACGAAGGAAACGCTGACCGCCGCGCACGAGCGGGCGCTCTCCCGCTCGCTTCCCCTGTCGGTCTTCACATCCGACCTCTTCGCCACGGGCAACGACCGGGACAACCGCGCGGCCGTGCGCGCCGTGCCGAAGGACCAGCTGGATCTGGTGGGCCTCGCCGTGTACGGGCCGCGCAACGCGGTCGACAAGGTCCTCAAGGGCGCCCGAATGCACCCCTAGGCCGTGTCTGACAAATCCCGCCTGGCGCGCGACGCCCGGCACGCTCCCCCAGAGCTCGCGCCTGGGAGGTGCCCCCACCCCCGTAGCCCTTCGGGCACGGGAGGTGCCCCCACGCTGCGTTGTCGGAGTCATCCAAGTACGTCCAGTACGAGGATGATCCTCCGCCTTGCGATTGCACGCACCGGACGCCGCGCACCCCGCCCTGCGGGCGGACGGCGCCATTTGTCAGACACGACCTAGCCCCGCCACCAGCTCTGCAGCTCCCCGCACACGTCCGATCACGAGGGCCCGTGGCTGATGTACTCGGGTCGAGCTGAGTACGTGAGCCCTGGCCGGCCACGGGGTGAGCCGGAACGCTCGGGTCATGCGCCAAGAACTGCTGAAAATCGTTCGCCCGCTGTTGCCGGACCTCGTGCCGGCGCTGGTGGCACCCGCTCTGTGGGCTGTCTGGCTGGGCTGGGACCAGCATCGTGACGTGCACCCCGACGGTTCGACGACCGGCCCGTACGAGGCGTGGCAGGTGATCGGGCTGCTGCTGACCCTGCTGGCACCGGTGTACTGGGCGGCGTCCCGCAACCACATCCCAGGCGCTGTGTTCGGCACCACGGCCGGCCTCACCGTTGCCGCCTACGACTGGTCGGACGACGGCAGTGGCCTCTACATGATCGGCGTGGGGACAGTCATGGTGGGAAGCCTCGTCGCGACCGCCGCCGTGTCCACCGTGATCGCCCATGTGAGACGAGGCGGACGACGGAACGGAGCCTGACGGTCGATCCGTCAGTGGCCGTGGTCATCGCGGTCGCCACGGTCGCCGCGACCGTGGTCGCCGTCGTCGCGGTCGCGATCGTCGCCGCGGCCGACGATCGTCCACGGCCGCATCAGATCGTCGTCCTCGTGTTCGAGAATGTGGCAGTGGTGGACGTACGTCGCCGGGAGTTCGGCGCCGCTGCCAGGAATCGACGCGATCCTGTCCATGGGCGGGGTGAATTCCTGGATGATGATTCTGGTCACCGTCTCCGGATAGGACCTGACCGTGTCCTTGTAGGACCGTTCTTCGTCCGGGTCCGGAGGAATCGGCGGGCCGGTGAGATAGTTCGCCAACACCGGCCGGTCCTCCGGTTTACGGCCACCGTAGATCCACTTTTCGTAGTCCTCCTGGTAGCCGGCTGCGTCGATCGGCTGCCTGTTCAACACCTGGAAGTTGACGAGGTGGACATGCATCGGATGGGCGTCGTGGTTGGGATTGATGTACTCCCAGATCTCGGTCGAGCCCACCTTGATGAAGTCCTGGGACGGCTCCATGAATGGCACCGCGTTGATCGTCATGGTGCCGAAGAGCTTCTGCTGGTAGATGACCCACTCCCGTCGACGGGTGTGCGACTTCACCTCGATGGGCGCGACCTTCGGCAGCTTCAGCTTGCTGGTCGGTGTCGTCCTGTCCCGCCCGGACAAAGACTTCGTGACCTGGAATTCCATGATGTCCGAGATTTCCGGTCCGTCGCCTCCGGGATAGTGGACCGGTGCGTTGTAGTTCGTCAATGCGACGATCGTACCCAGGGGCACCTGACTGAAGTCGACGATCAGGTCGTACCGTTCGGCTGGCGAGATCAGGAAGTTCAGCATGCGCAACGGTTCACGGAAACCGCCGTCGGTGCCGATCAGCCAGAACGGCAGTGTGGGCTGGGACAGTACGTCCCTGGGAACGTTGAACGTCAGCCGCCAGAAACGCTCGTTCGAACCGTTGAGAATACGCAGCCGGTACCGTCGCGGCTCGACGGCCAGGAACGGATACGCCTTCCCGTTGACGACCGGGGTGTCCTCGCCCTGTCTCTCGGTCATGGTGTAGGCGAGCGATCCGTCCGGATGGAAGGTCCGGTCCTGCAGGATGAGGGGGACCTCGAATTCGCCCTCCGGCAGCCCGAGCCGCTCGTCGGCGGGGTCACGAACGAGGTAGAGACCGGCAAGCCCCGCATAGACGTTGACGCTGGTCATACCCATGCCGTGATCGTGATACCAGAGCATCGACGAGTTCTCGTGGTTGGTGTAGCCGTAGATCGCTTCGTTGGGTTTGACCCGGCTCGGGTCCAGGGTGGTGTAGGACTCCGCGTGGAATCCCTCCGGGCTGAACGACTGCAGCGGCTCGCCGTCGGACTGCGGTGCCGTGAAACCGCCGTGCTGGTGCACGACGTTCCACACGTTGATGTGCGCGGGAAAAGGCTGCTTGCTCTTGTAGGGAGGCGGAGCGGTCGGGGTGAGCTCGGGGTCCCCATTGCGGATTTTGTCGATCACGAACTGGAACATGTGGGTGGTCGGCAGTTCGTTGCGGTATTTGACGACCGTCGGATGGTCCTTGATGACGCTGATGGTCGGCCCCAGATACCCCATGCCGAGCGCCTCGTGGGGATTGTGCGGGTCCGCGGCCCAATAGCCCCACACGGTCGCCGGCTCAAGATCCCGGTGGAAGCGCCACGAGCCCTGCCGCATCGTGATGTCGTAGTAGTCGGCGCCCGGATAGACGGAAGGATCCGGAACGGCAGTCACCGGCGTCGGCAGCGGGTCGACGAACCTCGCCAGCTTGGGGGTATGCGGCACCGCGGTGTTCCCGGCCCCTGTCCCGTGAGCCGGCGCCGCGTACGCCCGCGCTCCCAGAGCCCCCTGGGGAAGCACGGCCGCACTCCCCACGGCACCTGCCATGAGGAATTTCCTTCGCCCGAACATCGTGCCCAGCCTTCCCTCGCCTCACGCGCCTCACGTAGCGCCCAAGGGATACAGGGCTGGTTCGGAACATTGCCGCAGCACGCCGGTCCGGTCCGCGAAAGACACTCATTGGGCCGACCTCAGCAGCGATTCGGAAGACAACCTGACGCATGAGCCCGGCAGTTGACGTGGAACCGTCTCCGCCAGAAGCATCGTGTGCTTACTCACCCATCCGGTTCGTCGACGTGCTCAGCCGTGCTCTCCGCCTCCGCACCGGGCCGTCCGCGAGAGCGCCGCCATGCTCGCGGCACGCCTACGCCACGGGGCCGAGGTGGCCTTCGAGGAAGGTCCGGCTGATCGGCGGGCGGTCCCGGAGAGCGAGGAGTTCGTTGGCGAGGGCCACGACCGGGAGCGGGTGGCGATTGCCGCGCACACCGATGGCGGCGGCCGACAAGGTGCGCGGGACGGCACTGGCGTCGAGGAGGAGACGCCACTCCTCCGGCCCGAGCTCCAGGAACTCCAGCCCGGTCAGCCTGGCGATCTCCAGTGGGTCGGCGAGCGTACCGGGATAGGCGGTGAGGGTCCGCAGGCGGGGCAGCCCAGTGACGGGGGCGAGGCTGAGCGGCTCCCCTTCCCACACGCCGATGGACAGGACCTCCAACCCGGGGTGGACGGCGGCCTCGACACTGCTCAGGCTTCGGATGTTGACCCGGGCCACGGCCGGCGGCTGATCTTCGCGACGGCTGCTGCGCCTTTTGCTGCGCCGCTTCATCACCAGGTCGGTGAGGGAATCGGCGACCAGGTGAGCGCCGATGATCTCCTCGTGGCTGAGCATGATGATCTGCCCCGCGTGTCCGCGCGGGCCCGGTGTCAGGTCGACCGCGATCCGGTCGCCGCCGCCGTTGTCGCCGAAGGTGATCCAGCCGGGCGAGCCGACCAGGCCCTGCACTGCGGCGTCGGGCGGGGTGACGACCGCTTCCATCGCCGCGGACTCCCACCGGGACGGGCGGGACGCCGCGTCGGCGATGTACAGCCTGTCCAGTGGGAAGAGCTCGCAGCCCACGGCCTTGAAGACGCGTTCGGCGGTCTCGTGGCCGTCGCCCCAGTCCTGCCACCGCGCCCGCGTCACCCGGTAGAGCACCTTGAGCTCGTCGGGCAACGCGACGCCGAGACGCGCTTCCGCGGCGGCGATCTCCGCCTCGGTGGCGCCGATGGCATCGGGGATCCGCTTGCGGAGCTTCCGCTCCAGCAGCGCCGGATCCGCCGACGGGGCCGGCCCCGCCCCGGACACCGGTTCGGGCAGCCGACGCCGGGGCTCCGGGACGGCATCCTCGACCAGGAGAAGCGCGCCCGGATACGGACCGATGCCGGGCTGCACGGCGGGGCTGGAACCGAGCAGGCAGAGCGTGGTCTGCCCGCTCGGCGAGAACTCCGCGACGAACGAGATGCCGTCGGCGCCGGCATCCGCGAGCGAGCTCCGCACCCGCTCGACCGCGTCGAACTCCTCCTGCGCGTCCTCGACCTGGGCACCTCGCCCGGGCGGCAGGTGCCGACGCGGCATGGGAAGGCTGTAACCGTGCCGGTCGATCCGTCCTGCTACATGGCAGCCCGGGGCGGCAAGGCTCTCCGGGTCGCCGGCCCGCAGGAGTCGCAGCACGGGCTCCCAGGTCGCGAAGTCATGTATCGAGGGCAACGATGAGCTCCGGTCGTTCCGGTGGTCATTGGGAGCGGCAAGGACTGGCGCGTCGTGAGGCTGATTATCACGGAAGGCCACCACCCGGCCGTATCCCACCGTCGTCGGCCCCATCCCTCCGGGGAACCCGACAGGCTCTCACGGGACCCGCACAAGCCCGGAGTTGCGATCATGGAAGCCCTCGGCCACCGCCCGATCCGCGTGGCCGTGGCCATCGCGCCGGTGTTCTCGTAGCCGTCAAGGAAAAAGCCAGAGGCCCTGTGGATCACTCCACAGGGCCTCTGGTCTGCTGTGCACTCGGCAGGATTCGAACCTGCAACCTTCTGATCCGTAGCTCTAGCGGGATCGGTCAGCGACGGCCATATAGGTCGTCGTTGAGCTCCTGAGAGAGTCTGGCGATCAGGGTTGGTTGCTGTGGTTGCTGTACTTCGCTGCTGTACCGCTGACCGCGAGCAACACTGCGAGGAAGGCAGCAGCATCCGGGTACACATCCACGATCCTTGCCCAGGCCGGCGACGCGAGCACGATTACGACTACGACCGTGACGCCCCACATTCGCCATCGTGGGTTTGACACGCACAGCCCGGCTACAGGGACGGTTGGCCGCACCTGCAAGGCCGAGGCTAGCTATCGCTTGATGGGGATCTCGTAGACGATCTCGCACAGGGCGGCGGGTACGACGATGTCCGCCGTCTCTACGGGGCGCCCCTCGTCGCTGTAGTACGTCCGCCGGATGTGCGTGACGAGCGCGCCTTTCTGGATCCCGAGGAGTGACGCCTCCTCGGTGGTCGCCTGCCGCGGCTCCGGCTGCTCGACGGCATGGCTCACCGTGACGCCGATCTCTGCCATCCGGTTCACGACGCCGGCCCCGGCGTGAGGCCCGCCCTCAGGAAGTACGACGAGGGTCCCGCCAGTGAGGTCGTACGGCTCCCAGCTCGTCGACAGCTGCACGGGCCGGCCGTCGGCGAGGAACTCATACACGGTACGGACGCACAACTCGCCCTCGCCGATCCCGAGCCGCGCAGTGATCTCAGCTGGTGCGGGCATCTTCGCGTCGGTCCGGCTCTCCCAGCCGCCATTCCGCCCCACGGCCTTCATGTCCGCGCGGAACGGCGAACCATCTGGCTGCTCGCGCGCGGCGGACCGGACCATCCGCACCCGTTGCCGGGGTTCTGCCACGTACGTCCCTGACCCGGCTCGTCCCTCCAACACGCCCTGGGAGATCAGGAGCTCCTGAGCCCGCCGGACGACGTTCTCGCCCACGCCGCACTCCTGGCCGATCTGGGCACGCGAGGGCAGCCGGTCTCCGGGCGTCCACTCGTGCTCCGCGATCCGCCGCCGGAGTTCGTCGGCGATGCGGAGGTAGGGAGGCTGCTCAGGCATATGGAAAATCTAGTCCACTAGGTCTAATCTAGTTAACTAGCTTCACTCAAAGTGATCGCCGGTGACGGAGGCTGCCCTGTGCCTGCTTCGGAAGTAAGCGCGGAGGCAATCGCCGCCCGGCTATCAGCTGTCGGGCTCACCACGCGCGTGGAAGAACACGCCCGGCACACGTCGATCGAAGCGGAGTTACCGGAATCCCTCCCTGCCGAGACATGGCGGGAAGTCCTGCAAGCCGTGGTGAAGGCAGACCGGTTCGGGCTCCTCGCCACCAGCCTGGGCGGCCGCACCTTGTGGGCCGTCGTACGCAAGCGGTCCCCGCGACGGGCGATGTCCGGGGACCTGGCCATCAGCGATAGGAGCTGATCAGCGTGTTCAACCGTATCCGCCGCGCCATCGCGCGCACCAGGGAGCGGTACTCCCCAACGCCCCGCCACCGCACCCCATTAGTACCCGCCTGCCCTACCTACCCCGACGGGCCGACGTTGCCCCGGAGACAGTTTCGAGACCGCACGGACTTCCTGACGGGAGAGGAGACGGTCCTCGTCCGCCCCTATGTCCCGGCCGTCGAGGAACTCCTGTCCTGCACCTGCCTCACTCCGGCGGAGGCCCACTGATGCCGCCGACGCAGGCCGCCCCCTACCGATCGACCTCGTGCCGGATCGGTACGCACCACGAGTGCGCGCATTCATCCCCGGTGACGGCGCCGGTCGGCGTTCCCGTGGTCTACGAGACGTGCGCCTGCCCCTGCCACGCGCCGGCCGCCTCGACCACACCGACGGGGGCGACCTCATGAAGACCTGGACTCCCAGCGGTGCCATGGCCTTCACCGTCGAAATCACCTCGACCAACGTGCGGCGCGGCGACGTCATCCAGATCGGCGGCCAGCCCTGCCGAGTAGCCGACCTCTTCCAACTGCCCTACGGAGCCAAGCGCCTCCTCTTCGAGTCGGGCGAACTCCTGACCATGCACCCCCGAACCCGACTCGTTGCCCTACGGGTCCTCAGAAGGTGGTGATCCAACCCGTGCTCTCCCTACGCCAGACCATCGCCGACGACCTCCGGACCCAGATCTCCACCGGCCGCCTCAAGCCAGGCGAACGCCTCCCCTCGGAGGTACAACTCGCCGCGCGCTACACGGTCAGCACGCCGACCTTGCGGAACGCTCTCGCAGTGCTCCAGGCCGAGGGATTGATCGAGAAAATCCATGGCAAGGGCAACTTCGTCCGCCGCCGCCTTCGCCGGCTCATGTACACCGGAGGCGCTCTCACATTCCTCGACCCGGCCGTGCACGAAACGGTGCGCACCTCTCAGCTTCAGGCCCAAGGAGCGTTGAGCGCCTTGCTGAAGGTGCCCCAGCGCACGCCGCTGACGGAGTTCCTCTGGATCAGCCACGAGGGAGAGTCGCCCCACAGCCTGGCCCGCATCTACATCCCTCGCGACCTGGCGCCGGCCGAACCGCCTTGGTGCCGACACGGGAAGGCGGAACTCCGTACCCCACTAGCAGAGATCCAAGAGAAGGTCAGCGCCCGCCTCCCGACCTCAGAGGAAGCCTCGACTCTCCGCATCAGCACGGCCCTCGCCGTCCTGGCAATCACCCGCGTCTCGACAGACGCCACCGGCCGCGTGGTCGAGGCAGCCCTCCTGGTCCTCCCAGGTGACCGCGCCGACGCAATCTTCACCTTCCAACACGCCACTAACGAAGAGAGAACAGAGGTATGAGGCCCCTCAACGAGCTGCGCCTGCTCCCGTGGACGGGCCCCGACGGCAAGCCGTGCTACCTGAGCACTGACGACGACGGCAGCCACCTGTCCCGCCTGGCCGACAACACCGAAGCGATCCAACTGGGCCTAGCGGCCGACCTAGTGACGCACGCGCTGGATGCCCTCGGGGACGGCGAGATCGAGCCGGAGGAACTTCGACGCCTGTCGGCGGACCTGGCCGAAGCCCTCCAAGACGTACTCCGCGTTGCGACAAGCCGCGGCCACCGGCTGAGGGCACAGAACCTCTCCGACTGCGGAGGCGGCAACACCCTCCAACTGCCGGCAGCCGCCTTCGGCTAGCCGCAAGGAATATCCACGCAGAAGGGCCTCAGAGATCGAATCCGGGGCCCTTCTGCGTTTTGGAACTTCGCCGCACACATCTCCGGAGGGCCCGTGGTTCTGAGGCGTCTACGCAGGTCAGACGCCTAAAGTTGCCGGCCAAGCCTGGCTGGTCCATAAATAGGTCACATCCAGTGAGGGCGCCGTAGGGCCTCATCAGGCGGCTTCTTTCCGCCGTCCTAGATGTCCACCTCATCAGATGAAAGGATGGTGACCTGGAGGTTGGTGGCTGCACGTTCTCTTACGTGTGGTGGGAAGTCGTCTTCATCATTACTGAGGAGGACTTTGCCTTCCGACCCCGCAGCTGCACCCAAAACAACCTGATCCTTCTTGTTTCTGGGTATAAGGTTTCGAATCTTTTCGCGTAGCTGTTGATCTGGGCGTGCAGCGAACCCGACCATCCCGAATCGCATATAGCGAGCTAGGAGCATCAATGGAAAGCTTTGCGGAGGGAGGGTTGCATGGTATTCGGCATAGAGCGTGCTGGTCTCCACCGCAGGGGCCTTTTTGCCGTTGTCGTCCAGTATCCAATTTGCCGACTTCTGTTGGGCTATCCACTCGAGAAGAGAGAAGGCTGAAGCGTACAAGGCGTGATCGTCGCGACAGGAGTGCGCCAGCACACAAGTATCTATGACGAAGTCTTTAGCGCAAACCTCTTGGATGTTCGCAGTCACGCGCGCTTCCTTCTTGACTGGGCAACAGCAAGTGCAAAAGAGTCCTCAAGCTGCTCTTCGAAGAATCCCGCTGGCCAGGCGGAGGGGTCGACCTCCGCGTTTTCGCCGACTTGAATGCGCTCGATAACCGTCCGATCGTTCTCCTTGTCGAGGAAGTAGATGGCGACATCGTTGCTATCGATCTGACCTTCTGCGATACGTCGCCGGATCCTCAGCAGGACGTGTTCGCTATGGGTTTCGACGATCACACGCTTCCCCTGCATGGCGGTTTCGAGCAAGAAGTCGGCGACTTTGCATTGCTGGGCTGGGTTCAGGTGAATTTCTGGTTGTTGAGAGATCAGAGTTCCACCTGCGGGCGTGATCGCGCCTTGCACTAGCATGGGCAAGAGCTGAGAAAGCCCTACCCCACAATGGGCCAAGTTGACATCTAGGCCTGATTTGCCTTCCTGCCGAAGATGCACTTGAAAGAAGTCGTCGGCGGGAGCCGTGAAGCGCAATTCACCGTACCCCAGCGTCCTCAACCATTTATTGACTGCACTATGAACTTGGTCATTGCCACGCCGGAATAGGAGTTCGGGAGCGAACTCGCCATCACGGCCAACGTCCGTAGGAATCTCTGCCGAGATTCGATATGTGCGCTTAGGTAGCGATCTCAGAGGCCCAAGGTACGAGATCGACTTGAGACGTTGCTCGACTTGATGATTTACCTCCATATGGAGATCGACGAGTTCGTTGGCTGCAATGTACCAGCGCCTGGCCTTTCTCCAGCGTTCTTCATTTTCACGCCAAGCGTGTGGCATCCCGAGTGCACCGTATCCGCTGAAAAGAAATCCCTGCGGCCGCTCTTCTCGCAATGCCTTCCGAAGCTCTGACACCTCACGCAACGGGCGTCCGATGGACTCAGAATTGGGAAGTATTGGCGACGAGATCTTATATGAGCCCTTATCTGAAATGGTGCGAGTGACCAGCGGCGTTCCATTGGCGTCAAGTACGCGATGTTTAACCAGGGAAATATCCCCTCCGCTTTCCTCGGCGAAAGAGACCTCAAGCCTTCCTGGAGATTCCACCACCTTTCTGCTTCTTCGTGCCGTCAGCCAATGACTCTTTGCCAAGCCTAGCGACAGGGTTAGACGCTTTTCTGGCACATGGTCCGTGATTAGGTCACGAAAGGTGCCAGCGTCGAAGATTTCACCGCGTGTCAGTAGTGCGGTTCGGGGGTTTCTTGCTTCGAGGGTCTGGCGCAGCAAGAGGAGTGGAGCGTACGCTGATGTCTTCCCGACGTTATTCCTGCCAATGAGAAGCGTCAAGCGTGGAAAAGTTAGCGGTGTCGGCTTAGAGAACCCTCGAAAGTTCTCCCATTGCAAGAACCAAGAGTCCATTACTTCCCTTCCTGGCAAATTCCGACCCGCATGGGTAGTCGCCGTAGGCTACCGTGCTGGTGCTCTCAGTGGTGGGCGAACGGACCCAAACCGCCTGTGTGTGGCCTGCTGTTGCAGCGCGAGGTGGATGGGAAGTGCAACCAAACGGCTCCACATAGGTCGGTGGAGTCTCAATGGCCGAGGCAAGCCAGAGGCCCTCTTCGGTCAGGCTGAGGCCCTATGAGCTTGTTCCGCTTTGACGGACACCGTTGGTGTGGTGGTCAGGCTGCGAGTGCGGTCTCGTATTCGGCGGGACTGCGGTAGCCGAGGCTGCTGTGCAGTCGGTGCAAGTTGTACCAGCCCTCGATGAAGTCGAAGATCGCGGTGCGGGCGGCGGCCCGGCTGGGCCAGGAGCTCGTGCCGAGCAACTCTCGTTTGATCGTGGCAAAGAACGACTCGGCGAGCGCGTTGTCCCAGCACTGCCCGGTGCGGCCGACGGACAGGCGAACGCCGAACTCCGTTGCCAGAGCTGCGAATTGCTGGCTGGTGTACTGACAGCCACGATCCGAGTGAAAGATCACCGGTCGGGTGGGACGACGCCGGCGGCAGGCGGAGGTGAGAGCGTCCGCGACCAGGTCGGTCCGCAGGTGGTCGGCGGTGGACCAGCCGACCACGCGGCGGGAGGCGATGTCGATGACAGTGGCCAGAAGAGCCAGCCCTCTTCGGTGGGGACGTACGTGATGTCGCCGCACCAGCGCGTGTCGAGGCCGTCCGGGTCGGGAGCAAAGTTGCGGACGACGAGGTCGGGTCGGGAGGTGGCCAGCGGGTCGGGGATGGTCGTCAGCTGCCGTCGCCTGCGGTGCCGGCCCTGCAGTCCGGCGTTGCGCATCAGCCTGGCGATGCGGCGCCGTCCGCAGTCCTCGCCCTGTCGTTGCAGTACGGCGTGGATGCGCGGGGCACCGTAGGTTCCTCGGGAGGTCTCGTGTACTTCGGCGATCTTCTTGGTCAGCTCGGCATTGCGGACCGCCCGCGGACCGGACCTGCCACTGCGGCGGGCATAGAAGGCGGCTCGGGAGACCTGCAGCAGTTCACACGCCCGCTTGACGTTGTGACCGTCTCGCTTCTCCGCCTCGATGAACGGGTGCACCGTCACCGGGTCTCCTTCGCGAAGAAAGCCGTGGCCCGCTTGAGGACCTCCACGTCCTCCCGCAGCCGGCGGTTCTCCCGCCGCAGCGCGGCCAGTTCCTCACGTTCGCTACTGGTCAGCCCGTCGCGCTCGCCCGCGTCGACCTCGGCCTGGCTGACCCACAGCCGCACCGCCGTCTCGGTCAGGTCGAAGTCCTTGGCGACCTGACCGACCGAGCGGTCACCGCGCCGGCACAGCTCGACGATCTCGGCCTTGAACTCCGGACTGAACGAACGGCGCGGCCGAGGCTTCTTCTTCCCCATGCTCTCCATGATGGACATCCTTCTGGGGCAGAACCCCTGATCTCAGATGTCCGTCAAAGCGGATCAAGCCCACTAGCCGGCCGCGCAGGATTTGAACCTGTGACCTCATCCCTCTCAGGTCGGTCACTGGGGGCCGCTACCGGAGGTCACACCCAAGTCACGTCGAGCTGTGCGGTCCACTTGTCCGGGCGAGATCGCCAACGTTCGCAACCGTTGGTGTCAGCCGCTGATGTCAGCTGCCGTTCGCTTCAGCGGCCAGCTCTCGTAGCTCGCCGGGAACCTCAAAGAGGTTGCGAAGGAGCTGAGTGGTGAATCGTAGCGCCCGCTCAGCCATGGCTTGGTCTACACGCTCATCGCTGGCATGTGCTCCCACATTGCCGACTACTCGGATGTGGTGCAGGAGGGGAGCGAAGGACTGCGTCACGTGCCCATCGTTGATCAGTTTCTCGATGCTCTTCATGAGCACCTTCTCTTTGATGTCGTAGTGCGCGGCTGCCGCTTCCAGCGTGCGCCGCAGCTGCACCGCTGCAGCATCCGGAACTCCCACACGCAGCACACGCAAGGCATCCGAGTAGTAGCGCTCGACATCTTCTGGCAGATGCTTGATGTCTGGCTCGCCCAGCTTGCTAGTAGGCACGATCAAGGACACGCCCCGAGCTGAACTCTGGGGGCCTTCATGCTTCATCAGAACGGCGTTGCCACAGGCTGGGCAGGCCAGCATCGCCCAGAACCGTGGGGTGCCGAACTTATCCTTTGCCTCTTGATTGATCACAAGAGTGACTAGGCGCGTGTTGGTCAGCCCGCACCACGGGCAGTCCCGGAAGGCATTC
This sequence comes from Streptomyces sp. FIT100, assembly GCF_024584805.1. Taxonomy (NCBI): domain Bacteria; kingdom Bacillati; phylum Actinomycetota; class Actinomycetes; order Kitasatosporales; family Streptomycetaceae; genus Streptomyces; species Streptomyces sp. FIT100. Next base: position 3,835,946 of record NZ_CP075715.1, read on the forward strand.
TTGTCGTCCCAAGGCATGCACAGAAGGTAGTGGCCTTCTCCTGCCTCGTCAGGCGAACGGTCAAGGTCGGTGAAGCGGCTTTGGGCGGGAGCTGCCATGGGGCGAGAGATCGGGGGCCCGTAAGCTTCCCGCGACTCGGGCAGTCTCTGGACCTGCCCGCAATAGCCCGATGTGGGCCCCCGATCTTCGAGGCTCGCCCCATGGTGGCTGCCTAAAGCCGCGGAGCCGACCGCCCCAGCCCCGTGCCGGCCGTTCTCTCTGTGTTGGCTCGCGCCGCGCGCGTCCGGCGGCCGGGCGGAGCGGGGCGGAGACAGGAGCGTCGCCCGGCACCAAGCCGGGCGCGCGGCGAGCGGAGCGAGCCGCCTTGATGAAGTAGAGAAACTCTTACCGCGCTACTGCCTGGAGGCCGTGAAGGTCTCGGCGTTCCTGGCGATGCATTGGGACAGGTCGTCCAATGCGCACTCGATCTGGGCGTTCGCCTCGGGTTCAAAGTCCGTGATCTCAGGAGCTGTCGCGAGGTAGTCGGAAGGCGCGAAGGACCAGCCGTTCACCGGGCTCCATCCCGCCTGCACTGCGGCGTTGCGTCCGTCTGCGGACGATACGCGGAGCCAGCCCGTGCACTCGTCGGAGAATTCGTAGGGCAGGTAGGCAGTGCCTCCTGCCCCCCACAGCCCATCGACCTGGTTCCTCCACTGCTCCAGGAGGCGTGCGAGGTTCCCCCTGAGATCCGATGATGCTGTCGTTGTGTCGTCGACGTCCAAGTAGAACGAATCGCAGGTGTGGCGGTATGAACCGAGACGCAGGCGGAGGTTGTCGTGGGACTTGTTCTCCGCCAGTACCTCGAAGTTGAGGGCTACGGAGGCCGTCATGCCGACCTGCCCAGGAGGTGCCGGCCGTCGTGGCTGCGGACGTGAGGGCCTGCACCGTCCAAGGCGTCGAGGAGACGGATCGCGTAGACCTCCGTCATGCGCTCGGTGATCTCCTCCGGGGTGAGCCACGAGACCGCGGTCGACTCTGCGGAGGTTCGCTCCGTACCCCCGGAGGGCTTGCAGCGGAAGACCAGGGCGACGATACCTCGGGTCGTGTTCTTGTAGACCCCGGTCAGCTCGTCGACCTCGACATGGATGCCCGTCTCTTCCCAGACCTCGCGGGCTACGCCTTCCTCCGGGGCCTCGGCGAGTTCGAGGACTCCACCCGGCAGCTCCCAAGTTCCGTTGTCGGCTCGGCGGATCGCGAGGAGTCGGCCGTCCTCGCGCACGACCGCTCCTGCCACGGACACGGAGTGGAGAGGCGTTGACTTGTGCTGCGGGGAACCCGTACTCATGTACAGGAGCATAGGAGGAAGAGAAGGACTATGGGAACCGCAGTTGGAGGTGACAGGGCCGTACCTCGGTACGTTCAGATCGCCGACGAGATCGTTCAGCAGATCCGGGCTGGTGTCCTGAAGCCCGGCGACATGGTGCCGAGTGAGTCCGAGCTGGTCGAGCGCTACGGCGTCGCCAGCGGAACGATTCGCAAGGCGATGGTGGAGGTCCGGGCCAGTGGCCTGGTGGAGACCCGCCACGGTAAGGGCTCGATCGTGAAGGACAGGCCGCCCGTGCGGCTGCGATCGTCGGACCGCTTCCGGGCGTCCCACCGTCGGGGCGGCAAGGCGGCCTATCTGGCCGAGTCCGAGCAGTCCGGCGCTACGGCCAAGGTGAGCGTCCTCTACATCGGCCCGATGGAGGCGCCCAAGGAGATCGCTGAACGGCTCGGCGTGGAAGCCGGCGCCCAGGTGCTCGCGCGGCGGCGGCTCTACTTCCGCAACGGGACGCCCGTGGAGACGGCCAGCTCGTATCTGCCGTGGGACGTGGTGAAGGACATCCCCGAGTTGTTCGGCGAGAACCCGGGCCCCGGTGGCATCTACGCCCGCCTTGAGGATGACGGTCATGTCTTCGCCGAGTTCGTCGAGACCCTCACGGCCCGGCCGGCCTCCAAGGCCGAGGCATCCGAGTTGGCGCTGAGCCCCGGCGCTCCCGTGGTTCACCTCATCCGGAACGCGGTGACCGAAGCGGGCCGCGTCGTCGAGGTCTGCGACACCCTCATGGCCGCTGACCAGTTCGTTTTCCAGTACCGGATCCCTGCCAGCGACTGACGCTCGCTCAACTCTCCTCAGCCCGCCCGGACTTCTTCGTCCAGGCGGGTTGACTCATGTACAGGAGTCAGGCACTCTTCTTCATGTCACTCATGTACATGAGTGGCGGAGTCCAGCACTTCTAGAGGAGTGATCTCTGTGCGTCAGATCCCCGTCGACACCTCCGCCGCCTCCGTGATGGTGGCCCAGCCCCCGCAGCCCAAGGTGAAGGACCGCCGTACCGGCGAGCGAGCGATGGACGCCGAGACCGGCGCCGCGCTGTCGACCGTGGACGTGATGTTCGCGGCCAACGGCGAGGTGGAGATCCTTTCGGTGACCGTGCCCGAGACCGGCATCTCCGGTGATCTGGCCATGGGCACCCCGGTCGCCCTCACGGGACTGATCGCCCGGCCGTGGGAGAACGAGTTCAACGGCCAGCGCCGTCACGGCATCGCGTTCCGTGCGGTCGCCGTCACGTCGCTCGCGGCCGGTGCCACCAAGCCCAAGGCGGCCTGATCATGTCCTGGCTGACCGCCCTCCTGACGCTGGTCGTCGTCATCGCGGGTCTCCTGCGGTGGCGGCGCCCCGCCTGGTACTGGCTGACCTTCGGGGTCGTCCTGGCCACGCTGCGGGTCCTGGTCCACTACAGCTCGGTCATGGAAGCCTGCGGGCTGACCGTCCCTCCGCCGCGCTGGCGGCTCGCCATCGCCCGGATGGCCAACCGTCCCGCTCCCGAATCGCGTCCGCCGCGCATCCTGCGGCTTCGCCCGACCCGTACCGGTCTCGTCTTACGGCTGGGGCTCCGGCCCGGTCAGGACGCCTTCGACGTGGCGGCGGCGTGTGACCGGCTGCGGCATTCGTTCGCGATGCACGGCGTCACGTCCCGCGAACTCCGCTCGGGAGTCGTCGAGTTGCGGATGACCGGCTACGACGTACTCGCCCGGGTGCAGATGCCCGCCAAGGTCGACACCGCCCCGATGCGCGTCCCCGTCGCCCTGCGCGAGGACGGTGCCGTCCATTACCGCGACTACCGCAGCACCCCGCACGCCCTGACCCTCGGCGCCACGAAGTCCGGCAAGTCTGTCTACCAGCGCAACCTGGTCGCCGAACTCGCCGCACAGGATGTTGCCTTGGTCGGCATCGACTGCAAGCAAGGTGTGGAGCTGTTCCCGCTGGCCCGCCGTTTCTCCGCGCTCGCCGACAACCCCGACAGCGCCGCCGATCTCCTCGACGCACTCGTCTCCCACATGGAGGGCGTCTACCACCTGATCCGGGCCGAACAGCGCATCACCGCCGACGTCCCGGACGCGGAGATCGCCGCCGACATCTGGGACCTGCCCGACCACCTGCGTCCGACCCCGATCGTCCTCCTGGTCGATGAGGTGGCCGAACTGGCCCTGTTCGCCACCAAGGAGGAGGAGAAGCGCCGGGACCGGATCATCACCGCTCTCGCCCGGCTCGCCCAGCTCGGCCGCGCCGCCGGAATCTATCTGGAGATCTGCGGACAGCGCTTCGGCTCCGAACTCGGCAAGGGCATCACGATGCTCCGCGCCCAGCTCACCGGCCGCACAGCGCACCGCGTCAACGACGAATCCTCCGCCAACATGGCCTTCGGCGACATCGCCCCCGACGCCGTCCTGGCCGCCATCTCCATCCCGACCGAGACCCCCGGCCTCGCCGTCACCAGCGACTCGACCGGCGGCTGGGCCCGCATCCGCACCCCGCACACCTCGATGCGACAGGCCGTGAACGCCTGCAACCGGCACGCCCACCGCACCCCCGAGCTGCCCGGCCTCGCCGCCTTCCGGCCCGAACTGCCGCCCCCGGTCTCCCTCGTCAAGATCCCCGCCCCGACCGAGGCAACCGCCTCCGTCTGACCCACCCGCACCCCGGTCGGCGCGACCGCCCCGCGCCAAGTCCCTACCCCCGCCATGCCTGAAACCGGAAGGAACGCTCATGGCCACTCGTAAGCCCCGGCCGAAGAAGTGCCCGGACTGCAAGGGCGTCGGAGAGATCGCCGAGACCGTCCGTGTCGGCTCCGCCCGCAAGCTCCGCGAGACCGCCGATCGGCAGGCCGCGCTCTGCCTGACCTGCTTCGGCTCCGGTACCGCTCCGACCGCCTGACACCCCAAGAGGAGGTGGAGACATGACCCGCTCACTCCGCGTCGACGCCGTCCTGGTGCAAGCCGTGATTGCCGGGGCGCTGTCCTTCGCCCACCTGCACGACCTCGCCGCCGCTGCCGGACAGACCGGATGGAAGGCATGGGCCTACCCGGTCAGTGTCGACCTGCTCCTGGTCGCCGCCTGGCGCCGACTGCGTAACGACGGACCCTCCCGGCTGGCCTGGTGCTGGTTCCTCATCGCACTGGTCGCCTCGCTCGGCGCGAACGTCGCCACCGCCGGGTTCCTCGACCTCCAGCACCCGCCCGCGTGGCTGCGCTTCGGCATCGCCGGATGGCCCGCGCTCGCCTTCCTCGGTGGCACGCTCCTCGCCCACTCCCCGGCCGTGGCCGACCCCGACCCCGAGCCTGAACCGACGGAGAGTGCGCCGGCCGAACCGGCCCCCGCTGCTGAGCCTGCGCCCGTAGAGCCCTCGGCACCTGCCCCGGCCCTGCCCGCAGCCCCCGAGCCCGCTCCCGAACCGGCTCCCGCCGTCCCGGCCGCGCTGGTCGACCACGCCCGCAAGGTCGCCGACGACCACCACGCCCGTACCGGCAGCCCGATCGACACCGACACCCTGCGTGCCCGCCTCGGCGTCCCCGGCCCGATGGCCGACGCCATCGCCGCCCAACTCGCCTGACCAGAAGGGAGAACTCGTCATGCCCGCTCGCGACCACTTCCACTCCGTGATGCGGATCGGTCCCGTACAGATCGGCACCCACCGCGACCGGCACGGCCGCACCAAGCACGCCGCCGTATGCACCGCCGACCGCTGCGGCTGGTCCGCCGACTACGCCAGCCAGACGGCTGCCCAGCTCGCCGCCCGCACCCACCGCTGCCGCATCACCGACTGACCGGGAGATCACCGCCATGGACGTACCGCTCTGGCTCGCCCTCATCGTCGTCGGCGCCCTCGGCATCAAGCTCATCCGCCCGCCCTGGTGGCTCGTCGCCGTACTCCTCCTCGGCGGCTACCTCCTCGCCGACAGCCTCCTGGCCCCCGTCATCGACACCGCCGTCAAGTAGCCCACGCAGAAGGGAGAACCACCATGCTCCGCCCGAAGATCCCCACCATGCCGACACCGACCGGCATCGTCACCCCGCCCACCGCCAATCCGACCGCGATCGTCCAGCACACCCCGGCCCCGGCATCCGTCGTCCCGGCGGCGCCGCCCCGCCCCACCGTGCAACTCACGCCCGGCGCTCTGGTCGCCCTCGTCGGTGGCGGCACCGCCGTGGTGCTCGTCGTCGGCGCCGTCCTGGTCTCGATGCTCCTCGCGGTTGCCATCACCGCCGCCTCGGTCGCGGTCTGCGCCGTCGTGCTCCGCTCGCTGCTCGCCTCCGAGACCAAGCGCCGCTGAACGGCTCCCGGGGCGGTCTCAACCGCCAAGTATCCGCCGCCCCGGAAGCCGTGCCCCTGCCCGAACCAACCGATCCGGAAGGAACGTCCATCATGGCCCAGCCCACCAGCCCCGCCGCGCGGGTCTGCTCGAACTGCGACGGCTTCCCCAGCGTGAAGGTCACCCTCGGCGGCCGTAACCGCGCCGGACACCTGCGCACCATCACCGTCCACTGCCCGGCCTGCCACGGCACCGGCACCCGCCCCGCCCGCCGCGTCCTCGCCGAGGTGGCCGCGTGACCGACACCGCCACCCTGGCGGGCCTGGACCCGGTCATCCTCAGCGATGTGCTGCGGGTGGCCGGGGCCCCCGGCTTCGACCGCTGGAAAGACCAGGTGCACCGCACCGGCGGGTGCTCCGACCCGATCCACCTCACCGGCTGGACCCTCGCCAAGGACAAGACAACCGGCGAGACACTGCGCCGGTACTCGACCGACACCGAGCCCGACGGACGACTCCGCGTCGCGTGCGGCAACCGCCGTGCCTCCCGCTGCCCTTCCTGCGCCTACACCTACGCGGGGGACACCTACCACCTCATCCGCGCGGGCCTGGCCGGTGACGAGTCCAAAGACATCCCCGCCACCGTCCGGGACCACCCCCGGGTGTTCACCACCCTCACCGCACCGTCGTTCGGCCCGGTTCACAACCGTCCCGACCGTGGCGTCTGCCGCTGCGGTACCCGCCACCTCGAAGACGCCCCGGCCCTCGGCACCGCGTTAGACCCGGCCACGTACGACTACGCCGGAACAGTCCTCTTCAACAACCACGCAGGCCAGCTGTGGCAGCGCTTCACCACCCGGCTCCGCCGCGAGATCGCTGCCCGCGCCGGACTCTCCCAGCGTGACCTCAAAGATGTGCTGCGCCTCTCCTACGGCAAGGTCGCCGAGTTCCAGAAGCGCGGAGCGATCCACTTCCACGCTGTGATCCGCCTCGACGGACCCGACGGCCCCGACACGGCACCGCCCTCCTGGGCCACCGTGCAGCTGCTCACCGATGCGATCCGCGCCGCCGTCGCCCACTCCTACACCTCGATCACCGTCCCGGCCGCCGGGGACCAGCCCCGCCGGCCGTTCCGCTGGGGTCAACAGCTCGACATCCGACCGGTCAAAGCCTTCGGCGACGGCTCCGACATCACCGAACAGGCCGTCGCCTCCTACGTCGCCAAGTACGCCACCAAAGCCGCCGAATCAACCGGCAGCCTCGACCGCCGCATCGGCAACCGGGAAGTCCTCCACCTCCTGGACGTGCCCGACCACCCCCGCCGCCTCATCGAAGCCTGCCTCGAACTCGCCCCGCTCTACCCCGACCGGAAGCTGGACACCTGGGCCCACATGCTCGGCTTCCGCGGCCACTTCTCCACCAAATCCCGCCGCTACTCCACCACCCTCGGCGCCCTCCGCCAGATCCGAGCCGACTACCGCGCCGCCCAGGACCAAGACGCCCTCGGCGACCCCGACACCGTGCTCGTCCTCGCCTCCTGGGAGTACGCCGGACACGGCCACACCCCCGGCGAATCCGTCCTCGCCGCCACGATCGCCAGAGACCTCCAGCTCAACCGCGAAACCGCCCGCGAAGCCCTGCAAGACCAACTCGCCCTGGAAGGAGTCACCGCATGACCAGCACCGTGATCGAGCGGAAGTGGCACACCACCGCCGAGGTCGCCGACATGCTCGGCTTCGGCCTGTCCAAGACCAAGATGCTGGTGCTCACCGGGGAGATCCGCTCCGTCAAGGTCGGCCGTAACCGCCGCATCCTCCCCGCCTGGGTCGACGAGTACGTCCAGCGCGTCACCGCCAACACCGAAGGGTGGGCGGCATGAGCGGCAAGCGTGGCAACGGCGAGGGCTCCATCTACCCGTACAAGGGCGGCTACGCGGCCTACGTCTGGGTCACCAAGCCGGACGGGAAGCGGGCCAGGAAGTACGCCTACGGCAAGACCCGCGAGGAGGTCCACGAGAAGTGGCTCAACCTCCATGCCGAGGCGAAGAAGGGCCCGGTCGCCACCCGGCATCGAACGCTCGCGGCGTTCCTCTCGTACTGGCTCGACTCGATCGTGAAGCCCAACCTCGCCCCGCTGTCGTATGTCTCGTACGAGGGCTACGTGCGGCTCTACATCGCCCCTCATCTCGGCGCGAAGCGGCTCGACAAGCTCACCGTGCGGGACGTGCGCGAGTGGCTGACCAAGCTCGCGACCATCTGCCAGTGCTGCGCCCAGGGCAAGGACGCAAAGCGGGAGGCTTACCGGCGGAAGTGCTGCGCGGTCGGCGACTGCTGCGAGTCATACCCGTCCCGCCGGGTGATCCAGGGTTCCCGCGATGCCCTGCGGGCCGCGTTGACCCACGCCGTGACCGAGGAGGAGATCAGCAAGAACGTCGCCTCCCTCGTGAAGGTGCCCAAGCCTCGTCGCCGCCGGATCAAGCCGTGGTCCGTCGCCGAGGCAGGCCGGTTCCTGGCCGATGCCGCCGCCCGGGATGACCACCTCTTCGCGGCCTGGGTGCTCGTGCTGTGCCTCGGGCTCCGCCGTGGTGAGGTGCTCGGCCTGACGTGGAAGTCCGTCGACTTCGAAACCGGCGAGCTGTACGTGGATCACCAGATCCAGCGCGCTGGGCGTCAGATCCTCCACCGCGAGACCAAGACGGAGGACTCGGACGACTTCCTGCCTCTGCCGACACTCTGCCTCAAGGCCCTGCGCATGCGCCGCGCCCAGCAGCTTGGGGACCGGAAAGCCGCCGGGGAGCTCTGGCAGGACGGCCATGACCTGATCTTCACCACGAAGTACGGCACGCCGATCGAGCCGGGGAACCTGACCCGCATGTTCGCTCTGCGTGCCCGTCGCGCCGGGCTCCGGGTGATCCCACTCCGGAACACCCGGCACACATGCAGCTCGCTCCTGGTCGCCCTCAAGGTCCACCCGAAGGTGGCTCAGCGCATCCTGCGGCACTCCCAGATCGCCATGACGATGGAGGTCTACGCCGAGGCGAGCGAGGAAGAAGTACGCGCCGCGATCGGCAAACTGTCCGACGCGATGGGCGGTACCGGCTGACGACGATCAGTGCGGTTGCTGTACTTCGCTGCTGTACGGCACGACAAAGCCCCCTCCGGGATGATCCCGAGGGGGCTTTGACCTGTGTGCACTCGGCAGGATTCGAACCTGCAACCTTCTGATCCGTAGTCAGATGCTCTATCCGTTAAGCTACGAGTGCTTGGCTTCTTGGGCTTTTCTGCCCGGTCGGCGTTGCGGGAACAACATTACATGACCTGCGCCGTCAGACGAAATCCATTAGCCGCACCCTGTCTGACCTGCGAAAACACTCGTACAGCGGTATGGGCGGGAGCAGTCGGGACCGGGCTCGCCCGACAGCGGACCCGGGGCCGGAGCCGGGGCCACGGCGGGACCGGGGTCGGGAACGACCGAAGCCCCGGCCGTCGGGCCGGGGCTTCGGTGTTGGGGCGGAGGCGGAGGGATTTGAACCCTCGATGGGCTTTAAGACCCAAACCGCATTAGCAGTGCGGCGCCATAGACCGGACTAGGCGACGCCTCCAGCACACCCGCGCGGGCGCGAGTGGTGCGTGCAGATGATGACACAGCCGGGTGGGGTGTCACCAATCGATCCCCACGGTACTAGGCCCGTGGGCCCCGGGGCAAAGAGCTTCCCTGGTCCGGCGGGGCAGACGGACGGGCCGGGGACGGCGGAGCACGGCGCAAGGCGCCGGAGCGAGGCCGGGGCGAGGCCTGAACGGCGGAGCGCCGGAGGGCGGCGGGGCCCCCGCTCGGGTCAGTACCGGTTGCGCAACGCGCGGGCGCGCGGAGCGTTAGAGATGCCGGGGCGCCGCCCCTTTCGTCCTTCTTACGCTCTGCAGGAGTGCCCATGCTGCGCCGCCTCGCTCTCACCACCGCCGCGACCGCCGCGCTCGTCGTCACCGCCCCGGGTACGGCCGTGTCCGCGTCCGCTGCCGCTTTCGAGCCGCTGCCACTGCCGCTGCTGCAGTCGCAGTCGCAGTCGCAGGAGACGGAGGACCGGCTCACGCTGACCACCACGGAGACCGGCAATCCGAAGGCCAACGGCACCTTCGAGCTGACCTGCGGTCCGGTGGGCGGTACGCACCCCGAGGCGGAGGCCGCCTGCGGTCGGCTGGCGGAGCTGAGCGAGGGCGGGGGTGACCCCTTCGAGGGGATTCCAGGGGACTCGATGTGCACCCAGATGTACGGCGGACGGGCCACCGCGCGGATCACCGGGACCTGGCAGGGGCGCGCCGTCGAGGCCGCCTACGACCGCACGAACGGCTGCGAGATCGACCGGTGGGAGAAGCTGGAGCCGGTCCTGCCGACCGCCAGGACGTAACCGCCCGGGGCCTGCCCCCGGCCCGACCTGGCGGCGGCACCGGGGACGCGAGGGGCGAATCGTCACGCACACGACTACTGCGTGTACACAGAACCTTGGTGAGAGCTCCCCCTCATCCGCCGCCGCACCGCCATCCCCTGCCTTTAGACTCCCTCCAGTGACAGGCTGCGGCCCGAGGGGCAAGATGGGGCCGGCCGTCCGCAAGATGCTGTAAGTCAGGGAGGAAGCGTCGTCGTGAGCAGCAGGCCATCCCGAGGCGCTGCTCGCCTCGCAGCCATACTCGACGCTCTCCCGGACGGGCTCGTCCTGGTCAACTGCAACGGCACGGTGGTCAACGCCAACACCATCGCCTTGGAGATGTTCGAGACGCCGGGTACGGCGCTGGTGGGGCGAGGGCTCCTCGATCTGCTCCCGTCCTTCGACTCGAAGCTGATCCCGGGCTCGATGCGGCGCCCCGAGGCCGCCGACGAGCGCGGCCGTACGAAGCCCACCCGGATGGTCGCGCGGCGCACCGACGGCAGCGAGTTCCCCGCCGAGGTCACCAGCGCGAGCCTGGAGGACGGCCGGGAGGCGTACGCCTCGTACGGCAGCGGTGGCAGCGGGGGCGGCGGCACCGGCGCCAGCTACACCGGCGACGAGCTGCTCATGCTGGTCGTGCGCGATCTCTCCGGCGCCATGGACACCGAGGCCGAACTCGCCCGTTCCCAGCGGCAGACCGAGATGATCCTGCGGGCCGCCGCCGAGGGTGTCGTCGGTACGGACACCGAGGGCCGGGTCGTGCTCGTGAACCCTGCCGCCGCGCAGATCCTGGGCTTCCGCGCCAGCGACCTGGGCGGCAAGGAGCTGCACCCGCTGATCCTGCACTCGCGGCCGGACGGCGAGTCGTTCCCGTACGAGGAGTCGCCGCTCGCGGACACGCTCAAATCAGGGCGCAAGCACCGGGTCCGCGGGCAGGTGCTGTACGCGAAGGACGGCTCGCAGGTACCCGTCGACCTGACGACGGCGCCGGTGCGGGACGGGGACCAGCTGGTCGGCGCGGTGATGACGTTCACCGACCGGCGGCCCTACGAGCAGCAGGCGCGCAAGCACGCCGCCGAGATCACCGAGCGCGACGAGCGGCACTCCGCGGAGCTCGCGGAGCTGACCGGGAAGCACGCCGCGGAGCTCGGCGGCCTCACCGAGAAGCACGCGGCCGAGCTCGCGGACAGGACGGCCGAGCTGGCCGACAAGACGGAGCGGTACGCGGCGGAGGCCGAGGAGCGCGACGAGCGCCTCGCCTCGCTCACCGCCCGTCACGACCAGCTGACCGCCGTCCTCGGCGATGCGCTGCGCGGGCCGCTGGAGGAGCTGCGCGGCGAGCTCGGGAAGCTCGCCGCCGACCCGGCAGGGCAGCTGTGGCCCGAGGCCAACCAGATCCTGCACCACCTCGCCGCCGGGTACGCCCGGATGACCACGCTGGTCGACAACGTCCTCGGCTTCCAGCGCCTGCACGCGGGCGCCGAGCCGCTGCTGCGGGCGAACGTGCTGCTCGACGGGGTCGTGGCGGCGGGTGTCGACGGCGCGGTCGAACTGATCGGCCCGGGGCGCGCTCAGTTCGCGGTGCACGCCCCGCCGATCGAGGCCGAGGTGGACGCGGCACGGCTGGCAACGGCCCTGGCCCATCTGATCGCGGACGTCGCCGGGGTCGACTCGACCGGCAGGACCCGGGTCGTGGCGGCCGGGGCGGCCGGCGGCTACGTCGACTCGACGATCGTGGTCGCGGCGGCGCAGCGCGGCGATGTCGTACGGATCGAGGTGCGCGGACCGTACCCGGGGGGCGACCCGGTGCACGAGCCGATCGTCCGCGGGATCGTGACCGCGCACGGCGGTGTGCTGCAGACGCACGAGGTGCCGGGGATGAGCGGCAGCGCGTACGTGCTGGAGGTGCCGCTGGGGGAGGGCGCGGGCACGGTGACGCCGCCGCCGCCCGCCGAGATCGCGCAGGCCGCTCCGGTCGGTACGTCCGGCAACGTGTCCGGGAGCACGTCCGGGAACGTTTCCGGTGGCGGCGGGCGCAGGCGTGCGCGGCGGGCGTCCACGGACGCGTTCCTGGAGAGCCCCATGGATCCGGAGGCGACCGGCGAACCGTCGGGGCGGCGCCGGGCAGCCGGTCATGCGGACGGGGACTCCGACGGCGGTGCGGGTGCTGGTGCGGGTCCCGGTGCGGGTGCTGGTAACGGCGCCGGTGCGGGCGGCGCGGGCGGCGGCACCGGCCGTCGTCGCGGACGTCCGAGCCCGGCCGAGACGGCCGATGGCGCCGTCGTCACCGCGGCGGAAGGGGCCGCCGGGGGCGGGCGCCCCGCGCTGGGCGACACCGTCCCGCCGCAGGGCATGGCCCCGGAGGCGCAGACCGGCCGGCCCACCGGCCGTCGGGCCCGGCGGGCCGAGGCGTCGTCGTTGCCCGCGCTGCCGGCGGCCCCGAACGCCCCGACTACCCCGAACGCCCCGACGGCGCCGGAGGGCGCGACCGCCGGACAGGACAACGCAGGCATCCCCGTGCCCGGGCCCGGCGCGGCGCCTGCCGCCACCGGATGGCCCGTACCCGGCCAGAACAATCCGCCGGCCGAGACCGGCGCCGGCGCGTTGGAGCCGGCGGGGGCCATCGCGCAGCCGGCCGGGCGCCGTGCGCGAAGGGCACTCGGCGGGCCGAGCGCGGGTTCGGGCACGAGCGCGAGCACGGGTGCCGGTGCGCAGGAGCAGGTCAGGAGCAACCAGGCCGCGCAGGTGCGCAGCGCCTTCGCGCTGCCGCCTGCCGACGCCGACCGGGTACCCGCTCCGGTCCCACCGACGGCCCCGGCCGCCCCGGCTACCCCGGTCGCCCCGGTCGCCCCGGTCGCCGAGCGGCGCCACGACGCCGCACCCGTCGCGGCGGGCACCGACCACACCCCTCCGCAGCCGCACCCCGTACCCACCGGGCGGCGCCGGGCGCGCCCGGCGGCAGCGCCGGAGCCGGAGTGGACCGCGAACGGAACGTCAACGTCCGGGCATGGCCCGGCCGTGAACGAGGGCGCCGCGGCACCCGCGCAGGCCGGAGGCGGCGACAGCGGCTCCGTACCGCTGCCTCCCTCGGCTCTCACTCCCGCTCCCGCGCCCACGCCTGCTTCGGCCGCCCCTCTCGCTCCTGCCGCTCCTGCTGCTCCCGGTGAGCCGCGGCGTGCCGCGCAGCCGCTGCCCGCGGAGGCACCGCTGCCCGCAGACGCCTCGCTCGGCAGGTCGTTCAGTGTGCGCACGCTCGGCCAGGGCGTACCGTTCGCCCAGCATGCCGCCGGGCAGAGCGGACAGACCGGGCAGAGTGCCGCTGTCGCGCCGCCACGGCAGGCGCCGCCGTCACCTTCGCCGAACGGCACGCTCGGGCAGAACCCGTCACAGAGCCAGACGCTCGCGGGCCGCCGCCGAAAGCTGGCCACCCCGCCCGAGAGCGACAGCCGCGGGGAGCGCGCGCTTCCCGAGACGACCGCCCGCCCGCACCCGCAGCTCCAGCCGACGCCCACGCCGGGGCAGTCCGGGCAGTCCGGGCATTTGGCGCAGCCCCAGCAGCCCTTGCAGCGGCTCGCCGCCCCGGCCGAGGGCAGGGCTTACGCGATCGGCGCGCCGGACGAGGGCGCCGAAGGGCCCGAGCCGCTCGACGGCCCCGGCGGCGCCGTCGAGGTCGCGAACCAGCCCGCCCCCGTACCCGTGGACGACGAGCTTCCACCGGAGCCGCTGGACAACCCGCGCCGACTGCTCGTCTGGCCCGCGCCGGACGTCGCCACGCAGCAGGCCCTGAGCGACCGCGGCTACCGCCCCGTGATCGTGCACTCGCGCGAGGAGGTGGACGCGCAGATCGCGGCGTTCCCCGCGGCGCTCTTCGTCGACCCGCTGACCGGCCCCATCACCCGTACCGCGCTCCAGTCGCTGCGCCGGGCGGCGGTCGCGGCCGAGGTGCCGGTGCTGCTCGCGGCCGGTCTGGGGCAGGCGACGCGCGAGGCGGCATACGGCGCCGACCCCGCCGTACTGCTGAAGGCGCTGGCGCCGCGCGACAGCGAGCAGCATCCGTCGCGGGTGCTGCTGATCGAGGAGCACAACGACATCGCGACCGCGCTGACGGCGACGCTGGAGCGGCGCGGGATGCAGGTCGGGCGGGCCGGGGGCGACGCGGACGCGGTCGCGCTGGCGCAGCAGATGCGGCCGAACCTGGTGGTGATGGACCTGATGCAGGTACGCCGCCGGAGGGCCGGGATCATCGACTGGCTGCGGGCGAACGGCCAGCTGAACCACACCCCGCTCGTCGTCTACACCTCGGCCGGACTCGACCGTGCCGAGCTGCCCTCGCTGTCGTCGGGCGAGACCGTGCTGTTCCTCGCGGAGCGTTCCACGAGCGCCGAGGTGCAGGAGCGGATCGTGGACCTGCTCGCGAAGATCGGTACGAACTGACCCGGCGCGCCGCGCCGGTCGGCGTCGCTGAACCGGTGCCGCCGCGCCCCGCGCCACTGAGCCGGTGTAGCTGAGCCAGTGCCGCCGTGCCGATGTCGTTGAGCCCTGCGCCGCGGAGGCGTGCCGCCGGCGCTGATCCGCCTATTTCGTCGTGAGCGCCGCGCCGCCGCGTGGACCGATGAGCGCAGCCGTTCGCGGTCCTCGTCCGGGCTGTCGATGACGATTCTGCGCATCTGCGGCTCGGCGGTGGACCAGCCGACGAACGCGAGCAGTCTGCGACGCGTCGGCGAAGGCGGCGATCTTCCGGTCGTCGTGCTTCTGCCGGCGAGCAGTACGGCATGCCGACCGGGGCAGCCGGCCCCTTCGGACATTTCGGGCCGGCGGCGAGTGTCGTCGCACCGCTCGCGAGGGGCAGCCGGACGGACTGCCGTGCGGGCACACGGGGCCGTGGGCGGGGCCGTATGCCGGGGCCGTGCGCGCGGGCCGTATGCCGGGGCCGAGTGCCGGACCGCACGGGGGGGGCCGCGCGGAAGGGGCCGTGCGCCGGGTGGGACGCAGGAGTCGGTCCCACCCGGCGTACCGGCTCAGACGTGCGTGACGTCCAGCTCGCCCTCCGCGTACTGCCTGCGGATCACCTTCTTGTCGAACTTCCCGACGCTCGTCTTCGGCACCGCCGGGATGATCGCCCAGCGCTCCGGCAGCTGCCACTTCGCGATCTTGCCGGCGAGGAACTCCTTCAGCGACGCGTAGTCGGCCGTCGCACCGTCCTTGAGGACGACCGTGGCCAGCGGGCGCTCGCCCCACTTCGCGTCCGGGACGGCGACGACGGCCGCCTCCGCCACCTCGGGGTGCGCCATCAGTGCGTTCTCCAGCTCGACGGAGGAGATCCACTCACCGCCGGACTTGATGACGTCCTTGGCCCGGTCGGTGAGGGTGAGGAAGCCCTCGGGGCTGATGACGCCGACGTCACCGGTCTTCAGCCAGCCGTCCTCGCTGAACTTGTCCTCGGGCCTCAGCGCCCCGTCCGGCTCGCCGGACGCCGCGCCGCCGTAGTACGCGCCCGCGATCCACGGGCCGCGCACCTCCAGCTCGCCGGCGGACTCGCCGTCCCACGGCAGGAACTCATCGGCCGGGCCGCGCAGCCGCGCCTCCACACCGGCCGGGAACCGCCCCTGGGTGAGGCGGTACCCCAACTCCGCGTCGGTGCCGACCGCATGGGCCGGCGGACGGGCGATCGTGCCGAGCGGGGAGGTCTCCGTCATGCCCCAGGCGTGGCAGACGCGCATGCCCAGGCTGTCGAACGCCTCCATGAGGGACGGCGGGCAGGCGGAGCCGCCGATGGTGACCTGGGTGAGGGAGCTGACATCCCGCGGTTTCGCGGTGAGCTCGGCGAGCAGCCCCTGCCAGATGGTGGGGACCGCGGCGGCGTGGGTCGGCTTCTCGGTCTCGATCATCTCGGCGAGCGGGCCCGGCTGGAGGAAGCGGTCGGGCATCAGCATGTTCACGCCGGTCATCAGGACGGCGTGCGGCAGTCCCCAGGCGTTGACATGGAACTGCGGGACGACCACCAGGCTGGTGTCGGAGTCCGTGAGCCCCATCGACTGGGCCATGTTGACCTGCATCGAGTGCAGATAGATGGAGCGGTGGGAGTAGACGACGCCCTTGGGGTCGCCGGTGGTGCCGGAGGTGTAGCACATGGCCGCGGCGGACCTCTCGTCCAGCTCCGGCCAGTCGTACGTCACCGGCTTCCCGGCGATCAGCTCCTCGTACTCGTGGACCTGCGCCCGCGCGCCCTCAAGGACCGAGCGGTCGCCCGGGCCGGACACGACGATGTGCTCGACGGTCGGCAGCTGCGGCAGCAGCGGGGCGAGCAGCGGCAGCAGGGAGCCGTTGACGATCACGACCCGGTCGGCGGCGTGGTTGACGATGAAGACCAACTGCTCGACGGGGAGCCGGAGGTTGAGCGTGTGCAGCACCGCACCCATGCAGGGGATCGCGTAGTACGCCTCCACGTGCTCGGCGTTGTTCCACATCAGCGTGGCGATGCGCTGGTCGCCCTCGACGCCGAGGTCCTCGCGCAGGGCGTGTGCCAACTGCGCGGTGCGCTCGCCGAGTTCGCGATACGTGCGGCGCTGCGGCTCGGCCTCACCGGTCCATGTCGTGACCTGTGAAGTGCCGTGGATCGCCATCCCGTGCTTCAGGATGCGAGTGACGGTCAGCGGTACGTCCTGCATGGTGCTCAGCACGGCGTCCTCCCGGTGGGCGCGCAGCTCTCGGCCGGGGGCGTCCTCCCCCGGACCCCGGCCCGCATGGCAGTAAGGGTGTGGAGATTCTGCGCACATACCACGCGGTATGTCACTACCCCCGGGTACGAAAAGACGGGAGGACTCTTCGGGGACGCTTCGGGGAGTCTTCGGGAAAGCCCGATCGGCCGGGAGATCGGTTTCCGGTGGAGCAGTTGGCCGGGAGGCCGCCCGGGGCGCCCTGGGTACCCGGGGCACACCGGCGCCGGCGGGCCGTGCGTCAGCGCACCGGGGAGAGCTCCGGGTCGTCGCGGAGCTTGCCGAGCGCACGCGAGACCGCGCTCTTCACCGTGCCGACCGAGACGCCGAGCACCTCGGCGGTCTGGACCTCGCTGAGGTCCTCGTAGTACCGCAGGACGACCATGGCGCGCTGCCGGTCCGGGAGCTTCATGACCGCGCGCCACATCGCGTCGTGCAGCACCTGCCGCTCGGCCAGGTCCGGCTCGGGCACTCCGGTCGGCTCGGGCAGCTCCTCGCAGGCGAACTCGTCGACCTTCCGCTTGCGCCACTGCGACGTACGCGTGTTGAGCAGGGCACGGCGGACATAGCCGTCGAGCGCCCGGTGGTCCTCGATGCGGTCCCAGGCGACGTACGTCTTGGTCAGCGCGGTCTGCAGCAGATCCTCGGCGTCGCTGGGGTTGGCCGTGAGGGACCGTGCGGTTCGCAGCAGCACGGGCCCCCGCGCCCGTACGTACGACGAGAACGACGGGTACGACGGATGGGAGGGGTGCGAGGGGGCCGACGGGACCGAGGGGTGCGAGGCAGACGAGGCGCGCGCCGGACGCGGCGGGTAGGAGGGCGGCGGCGATGCGGCCCTGGAGGCGGTCGCACAGACAGGCGTGGTCATGGCTCAACGCTAGGAGCGGCCCCGCATCACGGGATCGGCCCCAGGTCCCGAACCAGGGTCCCCCTCAGGTTGTAGGGCTGGTGCGGGCCCCACCTCCTGTAGGTGGAGGGCCGTGTCCCCGCGCATCGGGGTCACGGCGCCGCTGCGCTCGGGGTGATCCGCCGGGCCTCGCTGCCCGCGCCCGTGCCGAGCAGGGCGGACTCAGCCGTCCGCACCCAGGACGAGCCCGGAGGTCGGGACTCCCGTACCGGCTGTGACCAGGGTCGTCGCCGCGCCGGGTATCTGGTTGACCGAGGTCCCTCGGAGCTGTCGGACCGCTTCCGCGATGCCGTTCATCCCGTGCAGATACGCCTCGCCCAGCTGGCCTCCATGGGTGTTGAGGGGAAGGGTGTCCGCGGCCACGAAGTCGGCCGCCTCGCCGGGCTTGCAGAAGCCGAACTCCTCCAGCTGCATCAGTACATACGGCGTGAAATGGTCATAGAGGATGCCCACCTCGATGTCGCCGGGGCCGAGCCCGGAACTCCGCCAGAGCTGGCGGGCGACCACGCCCATCTCCGGCAGTCCGGTGAGCTCGTCCCGGTAGTAGCTGGTCATCTGCTCCTGTGCCCGGCCGGCCCCCTGCGCCGCGGCGACGACCACGGCCGGCGGGTGCGGCAGGTCCCTGGCCCGCTCGACGGACGTCACCACGAGCGCCTGCCCGCCGTCCGTCTCCTGGCAGCAGTCCAGCAGCCGCAGCGGCTCGACGATCCACCGGGACGCGGCGTGGTCGGCGAGCGTGATGGGCTTCCCGTGGAAGTACGCCGCGGGATTGCGGGCGGCGTGGCGGCGGTCCACCACGGCGACCTGACCGAACGCCTCCGGGGTCAGCCCGTACGTGTGCAGATAGCGCTGGGCGGTCATGGCCACCCAGGAAGCGGGCGTGAGCAGGCCGAAGGGAAGGCTCCAGCCGAGCGCCGCACCCTCCGCCGACGGCTCCCGCTGCTGCACCCCGGAGCCGAACCGCCGGCCCGACCGCTCGTTGAACGCCCGATAGCAGACGACGACTTCGGCGACTCCGGCGGCGACGGCGAGCGCGGCCTGCTGAACGGTGGCGCAGGCCGCGCCGCCGCCGTAGTGGATACGGGAGAAGAACGACAGCTCACCGATGCCGGCCGCCTGCGCGACGGTGATCTCGGGGCTGGTGTCCATGGTGAAGGTGACCATGCCGTCGACGTCGGCGGGGGAGAGCCCTGCGTCGTCGAGGGCGGCTCGGACCGCTTCGACGGCCAGGGTCAGCTCGCTTCGCCCGGAGTCCTTGGAGAACTCGGTCGCCCCGATCCCGACCACCGCCGCCCGCCCGCCGAGCGAGTCGGCACCGCGCACACTCATGACCCCGTCTCCTCGCTGCCGGCGCCCTCGGTCACGGGAACGGGCACGGGCATGGGCATGGGCATGGGCATGGTGACGGTCACGGTGACCGTGCCGGTGACGTGGTGGCCGATGCCGTTCGCCCCGACGACACGGACCTGGGCGGTGTCCCCGTCGACCTCGGTGACCGTGCCGGTCAGCGTCATCGTGTCGCCGGGGTAATTGGGCGCGCCGAGCCGTATCGCGACCCTGCGGAGCACGGCGGAGGGGCCGAAGTGGTCCGTGATGTACCGGCCGACGAGCCCGTTGGTGGTCAGGATGTTCATGAAGATGTCCGGCGAGCCCTTCTCCCGCGCGAGTTCGGCGTCATGGTGCACGTCCTGGTAGTCCCGGGAGGCGATGGCTCCCGCGACGATCAGGGTGCGGGTGATGGGGATGGTGAGCGGGGGCAGTTCGTCACCGGACTTCATGCCGCATCCTCCTTTGCGAGCAACGTGCCGAGTTCGTCGAGAAGTCGGGCGCCGCAGCCCAGATACGCGTCAAGCTGGCGGCCCCACAGGAAGTGCCGGTGGACCGGGTGGTCGAGATCGGCGCCGAGTCCGCCGTGCAGATGCTGGCCGGTGTGGACGACCCGGGTGCCCGCTTCCGCCGCCCACCAGCCGGCGGCCAGCGCGTGCGTGGCGCACGGCAGCCCTTCGTCGTACCGCCAGGCCGCCTCGTACGCCGTGACCCGGATCGCCTCCGTGTCCATGTACGCGTCGGCCGCGCGGAGTTGTACCGCCTGCTTGGTGGCGAGCGGGCGCCCGAACTGCTCCCGCACCGACGTGTACGCAACGGCACGGGCGAGCGAGCCCGCGCAGACGCCCGCCTGGAGCCCGGCGAACGCGACACGCGCGGCGGTGAGCACGTCCTCGTAAGCGGTGCCGTCGCCGAGTCGCTCGCCGGGCACGCCGTCCAGGACGAGACGGGCGGCCGCCCAGGGGGCGGTGGTCTCGACGGAATCCCGCTCCGCGTCCGCCGCCCGTATCAGCCACAGAGCCCGGTCCTCGCCCGGGACCAGGACATGCGTGGCGTCCCGCAGCCAGGGCACCCAGGGGACCGTCCCGGTCAGCCGTCCGTCGCCGCCGGCCCGGATCCCGCCGCGCCACGGGAAGGCGCCGGTCGCCACCGCCGTCCCGTCCCGCAGGGCCGGCAGCAGCCGCGCCCGCTGCTCGTCGGAGCCGTGCCGGCCCACCGCGAGCAGTCCGTACACACAGGTCGCGGCGAAAGGGACCTGCGCGGTCGTACGCCCCTGCTCCTCAAGC
Source organism: Streptomyces sp. FIT100 (assembly GCF_024584805.1). Taxonomy (NCBI): domain Bacteria; kingdom Bacillati; phylum Actinomycetota; class Actinomycetes; order Kitasatosporales; family Streptomycetaceae; genus Streptomyces; species Streptomyces sp. FIT100. The sequence goes on from NZ_CP075715.1 coordinate 3,856,213, forward strand.
AGCAGCACCAGGCCCAGCAGCCCGATGTCCTCGACGGCCGCGGTCAGCCCGGTCGCGCACAGCGCCTTCCACAGCTCGGCGTCAGTGCCCGTCCCGGCGGCGGTGAGCCGCTCGTGGGTGGACAGATCGCCGAAGATCCGCGCGGCCAGCTCGCGCGCCTCGGTCTGCTCCTCCGTGGGGTCGAAGTCCATGGCTCAGCTCACGCCCTCTGCGAGCGCCTCGCGGTTCCTCCGCGCTTCGAATTCTTCGAGTTCTTCGAGTTGTTCAGGTTCTTCGGGCGCTTCCACAGGACGGAACACCGGCAGCTCCAACTCTTCGTCCGCCCGCAGGAACTCCAGCCGTACCGGCATCCCGATGCGGACCTCGTCGTACGGCACCCCGACCACGTTGCTGACCATCCGCACACCCTCGGCCAGCTCGATCAGCCCCACCGCGTAGGGCGGATCGAAGGCGGGGAAGGGCGGGTGGTGCATCACCACGTACGAGTAGACGGTGCCCTCGCCTGCCGCCTCGACCGTGTCCCACTCCGCCGATCCGCAGGCCCCGCACCCGGGCAGCCAGGGGAAGCGCAGCGTCCCGCACCCCCCGCAGCGCTGGATCAGCAGCCTGTGCTCGGCGACTGCGTCCCAGAAGCCGGCGTTGTCCCGGTTGATCACCGGGCGCGGACGCCGGGGCCCAGGCGGCTTCGACTCGGACGGATTCGGCCCGGGCTCCTTCGGCCGGGGCGCGACAGCCGGGGCGTACTTGAGGATGCGGAAGCGGTGAGCCCCCGCGAGCTCGCCGTTCGCGAGGATGTCCATCCTGGTCGTGACGAAATGCCCCGTCCCCAGCTTGGTCGTCTTGCGCGGCGACACCGACTCGATCACCGAGTCGTAGGTGATCCGGTCGCCCGGCCTCAGCGGCCGCAGATACTCCTGCTCGCAGTCGGTCGCCACCACCGAGGTGAACCCCGCGCCGTCGAGCAGCGCGGACAGCTCGTCGTACGCGCCCGAGCGGTCCGCGTGCCCGGACAGCCCACCCATCGTCCATGCCTGGAGCATCGTCGGCGGAGCGATGGCGTCCGGCCCCGCATACGCCGGGTTGGTGTCGCCCATCGCCTCGCACCAGTGCCTGATCATGGGCTCGTTGACGAGGTCCTTGCCGGTGCCCGCGTTGTCCGCGACCCGCCGCCCCTCGTACGTCCTCAGCAGCCCGTCCATCCCGTCCGCGCCTGCTCCACCCGCGCCCGCGCCGCCCGTGCCGCCTGTGTCCGCGCCGCTCGGACCCGCTCCGTCCGCACCCGTTCCGTCCGCGCTCACCGCTTCCCCCTCCGCATACCGAGTCGCATCGTCGCGACGATCTCCCGCTGCACCTCGCTCACCCCGCCCCCGAAGGTGTTGATCTGCGCCGCCCGGTTCATCCGCTCCAGCTCCCCGTCCCCGAACACCCCCGGCGAACCGGCCCTCACCAACCCCGCCTCCCCCGTGATCTCCTGGCACATTCGATACGCCTCGACCGCCGATTCGGTTCCCGCGAACTTCACGCCGCTCGCATCGCCGGGGGCCAGTCGCCCGGCTCCCACATCCCCCACCAAACGCCAGTTGAGCAGGCGCGTTGCCGCGAGCCGGGCATGCACCTCGGCGATCCTGGAACGCACCCACGGCTCGTCAACCGGGCGCACCCCCGTCACCGGATCGGGGGTGCGGGCGTACGCGAGCGCCGACGCCGCGAAATCCTCCGCCTGCATGCCGATCGCGGCGAGCGCGACCCGCTCGTGGTTGAGCTGGTCGGTGATCAGCCCCCAGCCGCCGTTCTCCTCACCGACCAGATTCGCGACGGGGACGCGCATCCCGTCGTAGTACGTCGCCGTCGTCGTGAGCCCGCCGACGGTCTCGATCGGCGTCCACGAGAATCCGGGCGCGTCCGTCGGCACGAGGACGATCGAAATCCCCTGGTGCTTGGGCGCGTCCGGATCCGTACGGCAGGCGAGCCAGATCCAGTCGGCGTTCTGGGCATTGGACGTGAACACCTTCTGCCCGTCGACCAGCCACGAGTCCCCGGAGCGCACCGCCCTCGTCCGCAGCGACGCCAGATCCGTACCGGCCTCGGGCTCGCTGTACCCGATCGCGAAGACGAGGTCTCCGCGCAGGATCCGCGGCAGGAAGAAGGACTTCTGCTCCTGGGTCCCGTACTTCATGAGGGTCGGGCCGACCGTGTTGAGCGTGACCATGGAGACGGGTGCGCCGGCGCGGTACGCCTCGTCGAAGAAGAGGAACTGCTCGTCGGCGCCGCGCCCCCGGCCTCCGTACTCGACGGGCCAGCCGAGCCCCAGCAGCCCGTCTCCGCCGATCCGCCGCAGCAGCCGGCGCTGCTCCGCCGCGTCGTCGGGGGCCGGGGGTCCGTCAGGCATGAGGTCGCGGAAGTACGAGCGGAGTTCGGCGCGCAGCCGCTGCTGGCGCTCTGTCGGGGCGAGGTGCACGGCGGCGGCCTCCCTGGCGGCGCAGGACGGATTTCTGACTGTCCGTCAGATAGCGCTCGCCTGTCAAGGTCACGAGCACGGGCACGGGCACGGGCACGGGCACGGGCATCGGCGTCGGCATCGGTACCTTCACGGGCGCGGGCGCGGGCAGACAACGCGGAGCGGCCTGCGCTCCGGTGCCGTGACACCGTCGCGCAGGCCGCGATCCACCCCTCGGTCGGAACCCCGTCGGGCCCCGGCCTACCAGAGCTCGAAGAAGTTCACCGTGACGGAGTCGTTCGACTGGTCGATCGCCGTGAAGAAGGAGCCGTTCACGCTGGCCGTGTTGTTCCGGTTGGACGCCCCGGCGCCGGTGGCCACCTGCTGGGTGGTCGTCGAGTTGCCGTAGTTGTCGTCACCGACACCGCTGCCGTTGATCTCGGCAACGGACGCGTTCGATCCGTCGCCCGCGAAGGCGCCGTTGTCGGCCTGGGCGACACCCGTGAAGAGTGCGGCGGCGAGGGGCAGCGCGGCGACAGCGGCGAGGGCGCGAGCGGTACGGATGCTTGCCATGTCTTTCCTCCAGGAACCGTAGGTGCACCGTGAGTGCACCGGACGTACGGAAGTTCGGCTGGAACCCAGGCAGTTGGCCGACCGCCTCGGTCGTGGTCACGACGTCGCGATTCGAGAGCTGCCCACCGAAACCCCGGCGAACCGCCCCGGAGGCCCGGATTCCTCCTCACGCGTGAGGACATGTCGATAAACATCCTCCATGCGCTCAACCCCCAGGTCAGACGCCTACAAGGCGGCGGAACCCGCCCACCCCATGAGAAGAAGCGTTCCTGCACATTCTCCGCAATCCACCCGACCCCTCTTCCCTTATTCGAACTCCTGTACGAACATAGAACCATGGCCATCACCGACCGGCACAGCACCACCCTGGCCCTCGCCCACGCGCTCTCCGCCGCCGAGCGCGGGCTCCCCGTGATCCCGCTGTCCCCCACCAAACTCCCCGCCCTGCCCTCACCCCACCGCCGCGACCCGGAGCCGGTCCTCTGCCGAGGTGAATGCGGACTCCCCGGACACGGCGTGTACGACGCGACGACCGACCCCACCGCCGTCCGCGCGCTCTTCGCCGCGGCGCCCTGGGCGACGGGGTACGGCATCGCCTGCGGCCGTCCGCCGCACCACCTCATCGGGATCGACCTCGACACGAAGAGCGCCGGGCCCGGGGGCGGGACCGCAGCCGGGGCCGGCGGGCCGGATTCCGTTGCCGCCCTTCAGCAACTGGCGCTCCAGCATCTGTTCACGGTCCCGGAGACGGTCACCGTGCTCACGCCGAGCGGCGGACGCCATCTGTGGCTGACCGGCCCGCCCGACGTCGTCGTACCGAACTCGGCGAGCCGCCTGGCGCCGGGCATCGACATCCGGGGCAGCGGCGGATACCTCGTCGGCCCGGGTTCGGTCTCCGCGCACGGGGCGTACCGGCTCGCGCCGGGCACCGCGCATCTGCCTCTCGCGCCCTGCCCGCACGCACTGCTACGTCTGATCGCGCCTTCTGCGCCCTCCGCGCACCCGGTGCACCCGGTGCACCCGCCTGCGGAGGATCGGATGGGCCGAGCGGACCGAGTGGACCGGGGGGACGGAGCGGACCGGGCGCCACGGGGCGAAGGGCTCGTCCACTTCGTACGCGCCGCCCATGAGGGCCAGCGCAACACCCGGCTCTTCTGGGCCGCCTGCCGCGCATACGAGAACGGCTTCGGCGACGTGCTCGTGGACGAGCTCGTCGCCGCCGCGCTCAGCACCGGGCTCACCGAGCGGGAGGCCCGCGCCACGATCGCGTCGGCAGCCCGCCTCAACGCGGGGCGCCGCGGGTAGCAGACCCGCGTCCCCGCCGAGCCGTCCGCCCACGGCTGCCCCTTGACGACACCTCAGGGGGCGGCCCGGGCCCGTACAGCCGGCTCTGGGATCCTCGTGCCGTGCCGACCACACCGAGCCCCCTCCCTCCGGAACCCGAACCCATAACGGCCCATCCGCCCGGCGCCACACCGCGCCCTCTGCTCACCCAGTCCTGGCTCGACCTGGCCTTCCTCCACTGGGGCGCCGACCCCGTCGACGTCGCCCCGCTGCTGCCGGCCGGGTGCGTCCCGGACACGCTGGACGGGGTGACGTACGTCGGTCTCGTGGCCTTCCGGATGCACCGCGTCGGATGGTTCCGGCTTCCCGGCGTGCCCTACCTGGGGAGCTTCCCCGAGACCAACGTCCGCCTCTACTCGGTGGACAGCCACGGGCGCCGCGGCGTGGTCTTCCGCTCCCTGGACGCGTCGCGCCTCATACCGGTGACGATCGGACGGGCCGCCTTCCGGCTCCCCTACCTCTGGTCGAAGATGGCCGTCCGGCGCGACGGCACCACGCTCACGTACACCAGCACCCGACGCTGGCCCGGGCCCCGGGGCGCACAGAGCCGGATCACCCTGCGGATCGGTGACCGTATCGCGGCCCCCACCGCCCTCGAACACTTCCTCACCGCCCGCTGGGGCATGCACAGCACCCTGCTCGGACGCCCCGTCCACCTCCCGAACACCCACCCCCGCTGGCCCCTGCACCGCGCCGAACTCCTCACATGCGACGAGGACCTGGTGACCGCGGCGGGCCTGCCCCGGCCGGTCGGCGAGCCGGTGAGCGTCCTGTACTCCCCAGGGGTCCCCGTGCGCTTCGGCCGCCCGGCACGGCGGCACGGCGGCACGGGTAGGGCCCTGCCGGTCAGTCGTCGCCTTTGATCTTCTTCATGGTCAGGTGCGAGTCGACCCGGATGACGGCCGGAAGCCCCATGAGCTTGGTGGTCAGGAAGGTCTCGTACGCCGCGTGGTCCGCGACCGCGACGCGAATGAAGTAGTCAGGCCGGCCGAACAGGCGGCGGCATTCGACGACCTCGTCGTACGAGGCCAGCAGCGACTCCAACTGCTCCACTGTCCGGAGGTCGTTCACACCGATCTCCACCGCCACCACCACCTCGAAGGCGCGGCCTGCGGCCTCGGCGTCCACACGCGCCCGGTAGCCCGTGATGACCCCGGCTTCCTCCAGGCGCTTGACCCGCCGCAGGCAGGGGGCCGGCGTCAGGCCCACGCGTTTGGCCAGCTCGACATTGCTCAGCCGCCCGTCCGCACGCAGGTGACTCAGAATTGCTTGATCCAGGGCATCGAGCTTCATTCTGTTGCGCACACCCCCAGAGTGCGGCCATAACCCGCAACCATATTTCGTCCTTTTCAACCTAGCATTGCCGGTATGCCCAGTTCCACGCACACGATCGCCCGGGGCGGGCACGTCCAGCCCGCGACCGACCCGCCCCCGGCGGCCTCGGTTCCGCCCCCGGCGGCTTCGGTTCCGCCCGCGCCCGCTTCGGTTCCGCCCGCTTCGGTTCCGCCCGCACCGGTTCCGCCCGGCCACTCCGGCCTCAAGCAGGCGGTTCGGGACACCGGCTCGGTCGGCCTTGCGCTCTTCCCGCTCGGCGTGGCCTTCGGCGTGCTGGTCAGCCACCAGGGCCTGGCCTGGTGGTGGGCGAGCGTCATCAGCGCGTTCGTCTACGCAGGCTCTCTGGAGTTCCTGCTCGTGGGACTGATCGTCGCGGTGGCCCCGCTGGCGCAGATCGCCGTGACGGCGTTCCTGGTCAATTTCCGCCACGTCTTCTACGCGCTCTCCTTTCCGCTGCACCGGGTCACCGGCGCCACCGGGAAGGCGTACGCCACCTTCGCCATGACCGACGAGGCGTACGCGCTGTCCACGGCACCGGCCGCCGCCTCCTGGACCAAGGGCCGAATCCTGTGGCTCCAGGTCTTCTGCCAGGGCTACTGGGTGCTCGGCGCCACCGCGGGCGCCCTCGTCGGTGCCCTGCTCCCGGAACGCCTCGTGGGCCTGGACTTCGCCCTGACCGCTCTGTTCACCGTCCTCGCCATCGACGGATACAAGGCCAGGCGCGACCTGCCCGCACCGGTGCTGGCACTGGTGTGTGCGCTCGTCGCCCGGTTCGCCTTCCCCGACCAGATGCTGCTCGCCGCGATGGCCCTGTTCACCACGGGGCTCCTCGCCCGCCGATACGTCCACGACCGGAAGCCGACCCGTGCCTGACACCCCCTACATATGGGCCGCCGTCCTCATCTGCACGGCCATCACCTGGGCCCTGCGCGCCCTGCCCTTCGCCGCGCTGGCCCCGCTGCGCTCGTCGGACACCGTGCACCACCTGGGCGACCACATGCCCGTCGGCAGCATGGTGATCCTCACCGTGTACACCCTGCGTGACCTCCCCCTGGCCACAGCGCCGTACGGACTGCCGGCGATCGCCGCCCTGACCGCCACCGCGGCGCTCCACCTGTGGCAGCGCAAGGCCGTCCTGAGCATCCTCGGCGGAACCGCCGTCCATGTCGCCCTGGCCAGCACGGTCTTCGCCCACTGACCGAGCACCCACGTGCCGAACCCCCATGACCTGCACCTGACCTGCACCGCACCTCCTGCCAATGCCCGCAGCGCTTCCGTACCTCCTACGCCAAGGCGGGGCCGTGAATCCTGGCCGCAGGTCGGCCGCACGCGCTCGAACAGCGGTGGGACACCGCCGGATCAAGGTGGGACGGAGTGCATGCGGAAGGGGTGCCGCTCCGGAGAGTGGCACCCCTTCTGACCTGCAAACTTCTGACCTGCGGAGCGGTGGGTGTGGGATTTGAACCCACGGTGACGTCGCTGCCACGACGGTTTTCAAGAGAGTGCTGTGGGAACAGCCTTCACCGTGATTGACCTGCTCGTTCCCCAGTTGCCTGAGCAAGTGAGCCACCGCACCCCGTGTAACCGAACGCCTGCGGCCGGGGTGGCGTTGCCCTCGATGGGCAGCATGTAGCCGGTGCCGAACCGGCTGGTGATCACCATCACCTGATCCTTCCCACTGGCCTGTTCCTTCGTCGCTGATGCCAGGGTCTCGGGGCGAACAGTCGTACTCCGTCGACCTCGCCAATCAGCGCGGCGTGCACGCGGGCGAGAGCCCGTGCGGTGCCGATGCCATTGGATGACAGGAGTCCCGCAGCCCGCACCCTGGCGAGTCGAAGATCTCGGCCGGATCGGTTACCGCGAACGCCCGATTGCTCAGTGAGTTCGGGTCACGCCAAGCGGCGACCTGTTCACGGAGATCCTCAGGAACCGACTCGGTCGGCACCGCCGTAAGGTTCACGGTCGGCGGCCGGTACGACATGCGGCTGACTATCGCGTGCCCTCGCAGGCAGACGGATGAAGAAGTCCAGGCCCAGCGGGCACGCGATCTCCTCGGCGAAGAGTCGGCCCGTCGACCGGCCGGCGGCTCGGAGAATCGACAAACCGACCATCCAGCCCCGAGTTTGACCGCGGTATCCGGGGTCCATTGGGGCGCTGGGCTGCCACGGCTGCCACCGGCTGCCAGACGACAATCCGGGGAGTCGTCGATTAGCCTTCCCGTTCTGTGAAGTGAGCTTCTGGCGCCAGATCATCCCCGTGTTCGAAGGGCCGCGCTGGGCGTCGACGGCTGCATTGAGGCCGGGACTCAGACGACTTCGCGCGGACAGCCGTGGTGCGCCACTTCGTTGCCTCTGCCGCTCGGAGGTGCTGGATGGGCGCGGTTAACCTGGTCCAACGGCCTGCGGCCGTTCGCCCTCACTGCGATTGAGGGCGAACGGCCGCGGTTCTTGCTCTGGCGTGAGGCCTATCAGGTGGTTGCCTTGCCGATGCAGAACCACACGGTGCCCGCGCCGAGGCCTCCGGCGGCGGTGATGCAGGGTACGCAGGCAGCACCGGCGGTTCCCACGCAGGCGGCGGCACACGCGGTACCGATCAGCGCAAGGGTCCAGGATGAGATGCCCGCGCTGGCCAGACAGTTGTTCAGCTTGCTCCAGCTGAAGCCGAAGGTCGAGGGCTGAGACTGCTTGACGCTCAGGTCCTTGGGCAGGTCCGCTGCGTTGATGATCTTGTCGGCCGTGAGAGCACCGTCGCGCCATACCTGTGCGTGGCCGGTCTTGTCGTCGTGGACGAGCTGCATCTCCAGCGTCTCGATCAGCTTGCCGGACGCGTCGTACACCACGTTCAGGCTCGCGCCGACGACCTGGCCGCTGATGGGAACGGCGACCTGGGTGTTGCCGTTCTTGAACTTGTAGACGGTGGCGCCCTCCGTCACCAGGGACGAGCCGGTCTTGAGGTGCGCAGTGATCTTCTTGCCGTCCACATCTGCGCCGACCCTGTGCACCCATGCCTTGGCCTGCTCCCCGTCGATCACGGAGGACTGGCTCTGAAGTGCCTGGATGTTCTCGGCCAGTGCGGCGGTTTCGGGCGAGACATCGCCTGCGAAGGAACCCGAGGCAAAGGCCGAAGGGGCGAACGCGTGGCTCTGCGCGGCAGTTGTGCCGACGAGGGCCAGGCCGGCCAGGGTGGCGGTGGCTATGCGGTAGGAGAGTTTCAAGGGGACGTTTCCTTCTTGATGGCGGAGATGTTGAAGTTGCTCGCACGGATCGCGGCCATCAGCGCTTGCGAAGAAGCACGAGGAACACGAGTACGGAGCTCGCGGCAGCGGCCGCCCACGGAGTGGGGCCGTCATGCCACGTGACGACGGCTGCCGCAATGGTCAGGGCCGCGTTAAAGCCCGCAATCCCCAGGACTACCCCCGCTGTTCGCCCGTCTTCCATCTGTGTCCCCTGCTGTGGTTGTTCACCGCTGCGGTCGGAATTGACCATATGAGTGAGATAAGACCCCCTCAAGTGATCAACGGGTCATGGCCATGGTTTCCGGACAGGCTGAGGTGGCGTTCCGGTATCCGGGGTACTCGCTCAGACCACCGCCTCTCGGCGTGGAACAGAGCTCGGATCATGATCAGTTGAGCCGATGCGGTCGTTCCGGTGGGCTGCTGGTGCGCGGCGATCAGCAGTTCGAGTGGGCCTCTACGAGATGTCCTGATTACGCGACAGAAGCCTTGCCTCGCGGAGGGCCGCGCACGGCTTCTCTGCTTCTGCGGGAGAGTCGGAGGTGTCTCTACAGTGAGAGCCGAGCCTTGGTCGGGTAAACGATCCGTCGGCTGGCTGAGGCCAGCGACCAGCGGGGCTTTGGGTGCAGGTCAGGTGACCGGCCGTGCGTAATCACGGCTGTGGACAATCAGGACGCTGCGCGCCAGCTGTCGCGCTCGGCTGTGGAGGCGTGCCTAGCAGCTTCCGGGCAGGTGATCGGGCCCATCGAAACGACGTACCGACACCTCGGCGAGGGCACCGAGGGCACCGAGGGCACCGAGGGCACCGAGGGCACCGAGTATCAGGTGACGTTCCGTACGACCGGTGACCGGCGCGAGGCGCTGGAGAAGCACTTGGTGGACAACCACCCCTACGACTTGCCTGAGGTCATCGCGTTCACGATCGACGCCGGCCGTGCCGAGTACCTGGAATGGATCACCCGGGCCACCGTTAGCCCTTCGCGCACTCCAGTAGCGCGCCGACCGGGGCGAGGGACCGGTGGGGCTCCAACCGCTTGGCCATCACGCACCATGTCCTGGCTGACCGGCTACCGCAGACTCAACCACCGGTACGAACGAGAACCAGGCAACTACCTGGCCTTCCTCGGTTTGGCAGCCGCTCGCTGCTGCTACATACGGCTCCTCAAACTGACCATGTAGGACACGGTCTTAGGCAGCCGCCATGGGGCGAGCCTCCAAGATCATGGCCCCGATCGGGCAATTGCGGGCAGGCGAGGAGCCGGCCGATTCGCGGGTCAGTGTAAGGGGCCATGATCTCTCGCCCCATGGCAGCTCCCGCCCAAAGCCGCTCCACCGACCCCAGTTGGTACACCTGGACCCGCGAAGGTCAGCTAGAAGCCGAGCTTGCCGAACGAGGCCAGGATCACGAGTCCGACAACCGTCCGGCGACGAACAAGTAGATGCTCATCTTTCGGACCCAGCGACGCTCGGCCTGCCGCCGATCCACGTCGTATTGATGCATCCCCTGCGCCACAGCCCGCGCGGTCTGATCCTCGTCCATCGCGCCCCCTGCTTCATCCGCGTGCCCTCCCGTGCCCGATCTGACGGGGAACCACAGGGAATCTCGGTCACTAGCAGTCACGCGAAGACGAACGACCCCCGACCATTGGCCCTGGTCAGAGGTCGTTCATCTGCGGTGGGTGTGGGATTTGAACCCACGGTGACATCGCTGCCACGACGGTTTTCAAGACCGTTCCCTTAGGCCGCTCGGGCAACCCACCTCGCACCGCCGACCCGGGTGGTCCCCCGGGTGCGGTGCCTGCACAGCCTAGCCCGTCAGCTGTCGCCCTTGCGCTGGCCCAGGGTGACGTCCACCGTGGACTCCTTGCCGTCGCGCTCGTAGGTCAGCGAGACCTTGTCGCCCGGCTTGTGGTTCCAGATTTCGCTGATGAGGGTCGGGCCGCTGTCGATGGGCTTGCCGTTGAACCTGGTGATGACGTCGCCCGCCTTGAGGCCGGCCTTGGCCGCCGGGCCGTTCGGGGTGATGGCGGGGGTGCCGCCGGTGCCCTCGGTGGGGATGGTGGCGCCTTCGGCTTCCTCGGTCATGGTGACCGTGGCGCCGATCACGGGGTAGACCGGTTCGCCGGTCTTGATCAGTTGTTCGGCGACGTTCTTGGCCTGGTTGATGGGGATGGCGAAGCCGAGGCCGATGGAGCCCGCCTGGGACTGGCCCAGGCCGTTGCCCGCGGACTGGATCGCGGAGTTGATGCCGATCACCGCGCCCCGCGCGTCGAGCAGCGGGCCGCCGGAGTTGCCGGGGTTGATCGAGGCGTCGGTCTGCAGGGCGCTCATGTACGAGTTCTTGCCGCTGGAGCCGTCGCCCGAGGCCACCGGGCGGTTCTTGGCGCTGATGATGCCCGTGGTGACCGTGTTGGAGAGGCCGAACGGGGCGCCGATCGCGATCGTCGCGTCGCCGACCGCCACCCGCTCGGAGTTGCCGAGCGGCAGCGGTGTCAGTCCGGCGGGGGCGTTCTTCAGTTTGAGGACGGCGACGTCGTAGCCCTGTGCGCGGCCGACGACCTCGGCGTCGTACGTCTTGCCGTCGGAGAAGGTCGCGGAGAGTTCGCCGCCGTCGGCCGCGGAAGCCACCACGTGGTTGTTGGTGAGGATGTGGCCCTGCTTGTCGTACACGAAACCGGTGCCCGTGCCGCCCTCGCCCTCGGCGGCGTCGGACTTCGCCTCGATGGTGACGACGCTCGGCAGCGCCTTGTTGGCGACCGCCGCGACCGTGCCGGGCTCACGCTTGAAGTCGGCGGGGGCGTCGCCGGCGGAGACGGTCGTCGAGACGGAGCCGTTGTCGTTGCGCTCGGCCGCCCAGTAGCCGATGCCGCCACCGATGCCGCCGGCGACCAGCGCGGCGGCGAGGACGGCGGCGACCAGGCCGCCGCCGGAGCGCTTGGCAGCCGGGACGGCCGCAGGGCCGGGGCCGAACGGCTGTGCGGGTGCGCCCCAGGGAGACGCCGGGGTCGCCGGGGGCCAGCCGCCCTGGGCGTGGGGGGCGGAGGCGGTGTGGTGCGCCACGGTCGGGGAGTCGGCCGGCAGCGGAGGCACGGGAGGCACCGCGGCACCGGCGGGCGCCGCCGGCGAACCCGGCTGCGCCACCGTCCCCATCCGCTCCGTCGGCGACGCATCGCTGTCGTGAGCGGCCGCCGGCCCGGACGGAGGCACGGGAGGTACGGACGGGGCGGTCTGACCTGCAGTGCCCTCGTTGTCCTCGTTCTCGGTGCTCACAGCTTTCTCTCCTCGATTCCGCGATGCTTGCGTACCGTCGGTCCGCTGCGTTCAGCTTTTACCACCGGCTGTCAGGCCACTGTAAGCAGGACCTGTGCATATCCGCGCCCCCCTTTATCCCGGACATTACGGGCAGGAGGGCGGCGCCCTGCCCCCGGACGATGTCACCATGACGCGGTGACACCACACCCGATCCAGGTCGTCGCTCACCGCGGTGCCTCGGAGGACGCTCCCGAGCACACTCTGGCCGCCTACATGAGGGCCATCGAGGACGGGGCCGACGCCCTCGAATGCGATGTGCGTCTCACCGCGGACGGCCATCTCGTCTGTGTCCACGACCGCCGCATCAACCGCACGTCCAACGGCCGCGGCGCCGTCTCCGCCCTGGAGCTCTCCGAGCTCGCCGCGCACGACTTCGGCTCCTGGAAGGACAGCGAGGAGAGCCCGGACTGGGGGGACCGCGAGTTCACGTCCGTGCTCACCCTGGAACGGCTGCTGGAGCTGGTCGCCGACGCCGGGCGGCCGATCGACCTGGCGATCGAGACCAAGCACCCCACCCGTTGGGCCGGTCAGGTCGAGGAGCGGCTGCTCCTGCTGCTGAAGCGCTTCGGACTCGACGCCCCGGCCGCGGCCGGGGCGTCGCCGGTGCGCATCATGAGCTTCTCGTCGCGCTCGCTGCAGCGGATCGCGGCCGCGGCGCCGACCATTCCCACCGTCTACCTCATGCAGTTCCTCCAACTGCGCGTGCGCGACGCGCGACTGCCCGCCGGCGCCCGTATCGCCGGACCGGGGATCCGGCTCGTACGCAATCACCCCGCGTTCGTCGAGCGACTGCACGCGGCGGGCCACAAGGTGCACGTCTGGACCGTGAACGAGCCCGAGGACGTCGATCTCTGTGTCGGCCTCGACGTCGAGGCGATCATCACCAACCGCCCCCGGCAGGTGCTTGCCCAGCTGGGCCGCCGGTAAGGCGCCGGCGCGTCCGAAGTCCCTCACGCCCCGCTACAGGGAGTGCACCGGCGCGTTCGAACCGTATTCGACCGTGACGAGTGCGTCACCAGACACGGATTGGCCGGTTTCCGGTCCAGTCCAGTGGGGCATCCACACCGTGGCGTGGGGCAAAGGAGGTCTCGGGGGTGGCGTTGGTGGTGGCACAGGAGGTGCCCACGTCGTCGTGCATGGCCGTTCCCCATGGCCCTGCGGGCGTGGGTGAGGCGCGGCACCGGATGCGTGAGCAGCTACGACGCAGCGGGGTGTCCGAATCGGTCGTCGACGATGCTGTTCTGATCCTTTCCGAACTACTGAGCAATGCCTGTCGGCATGGCAGGCCGCTGGGGCAGGCCGAGGTCGGCGACGGCGACATCCGTGCCGCCTGGCGCGTCGACACGACAGGCGGACTGACCGTCGAAGTGACGGACGGGGGCGGTCCGACCCGACCAATTCCGGCCACGCCTTCGGTCACGGCGCACGGCGGGCGCGGGCTCAACATCATCAGTGCGCTCGCCCAGGACTGGGGCGTACGGGACAGCGCGGCCGGTGAGGTCACGGTGTGGGTGCTCGTCACGGAGGGGCATCGCCGCGACGATTTCGCTACGCGCGTCACCGGCCCGAGTTCCGGTACCGCGCCCGGCGCGGGGTTCGACTTCGTGGACGTGTACGACGACACGTACGGTGACGCGTAAGCCCGCACCCAAGCCCGCACCCTTGCCCGCGCCCTCGCCCGCCCGCCTCGCATGCGCGCTTCGCGCACATGCCTCCGGGGCCCGTACACGCACGCGACCACGCGTACGACAGCAGGCGCCGGCCGCCCACGGCGGAACAGGCCGGCCGCGCAGCGCAAGCGCGGGCCCGGCCGCGCACGGCAGCACCGGGCCGGCCGCCCACGGCGACACCCCCGCGACACGGCGCACCGGCCCTCCGCCCCGTAACGGCTAGGCTCGCGCCCGAGACACAGGCACCACACAGCACCGCTGTCCTCGGGAGAGAGCCACACCATGGCCAAGAAGCGCACCCAGACGAAGGCCGCCAAGCCGCAGCTCACCGATGGCGAGATCCCGGTGGTCGGGGCCCGTGAGCCCTGCCCCTGCGGTTCGGGCCGTCGCTACAAGGCCTGCCACGGCCGGGCCGCCGCCACCGCCGCGACCGAGCCGGTCCAGCGTCCCTTCGAGGGACTGGCCGGCGAGTGCGACTGGATCGCGCTGCGCGAACTGGTCCCCGCGGCGACCGTCGAGCTGACGCTCAAGGACGGCCTCCCCGACGACGTACCGTCCGTGACGCTCGCCACCGTCCTCCCGATGGCCTGGCCCGCGCTGCGCCGCGACAGCGGCTCCATCCTGCTCGCCCTGCAGAACGACACGGTCTCCGGCGACCTGAGCCGCGACATCGCGCACACCCTGCGTCGCGCGCTGACCGCCGCGCCCGGCAGCCCCGTCAAGGTCGAGCGCGCGCCCGCCGACGCGCCGCGGCTGCAGGACCTGCTCGACCCGTCCGCGCCGTTCGAGCCGGTGGTCCACAGCGGCTTCGAGTTCTGGATCCCCAACTCCGCCGAGAACACGAGCCCGGAGATCGCCGCCTCGCTGGAGCGCGCCAACGCCGCCGCGATCCCGACCGTGAAGCTGACCGGCGTGGACGCCGCGTACTGGTGCGAGACCCCGGAGAAGAACCACCTTCGCTGGGTCATGCCGCACCCCGAGGAGAACCTCCTCGACGCGCTCGCGCGCCTGCACGCCGCGGGGACGTCGAACCTCACCGAAGGAACGCGGCTCGTGGGCTCGTTCCGCGCGCACGGGCTCGTGGTCCCGGTCTGGGACCTGCCGACCGGGATGAGCGCCGAGGAGTGCGAGAAGCCGGCCGCCGAGTTCGCCGAGCGACTGGCGGAGGCGCTGGCCCCCGACACCCCGCTCACCGCGGATGAGCGCCGGGCGCGCGGCGGGCTCACCAACCGTCAGGTGACCCTCAGCTGACCTACCGGTCGGCGACAGTGACGATTTCTGTCGCCCGACAGGTGATCCCCGTCACAAGTCCCAAACTGCCCTGCAATTCCCTGTCCGAATACCCGAGATCGAATTTGCGAACAGCAGATCTCTTGTTACCGTTCAGGAAGCCCGGTCGCTGGTGCATCCCCCGTCGCCAGCGACCGGGCGTTGCTATTCGCGGATTTCACCGCGCTCCCGCACCCCGCGTCAACTGCCGGTAGCAGCGGGTGAGTTGCTTCCCGAACGCAAGAGCAGCGGGCCTTCTCCGAGATCTCCGGAACCCGCGAACTCCGCCACCGCCGCATACTCGCCCACTTCACCAAGGGCCTTCTCACGCGGTGTTTCACAGACCGCGGGCTCGTCCCCGGCTTCCACGACGCAATGGGTCTGGACGGTCCTGCCACCGGGGCCCATGAGGCTCAGCACGGAGCTCAGCTGCTCGCCCGTGGCGTTGCGGTAGTACGTGCGCGCCCAGGTGTCGGGTCCCTCGTCCAGGACGCAGGTCTGTGCCTCGACGCCGTCGGGGGAGGTGAGTTCCGGGCCGCAGCGTTCGCTCGTGCGTGCCCGCGCGGGTACGGCCGCATCGACTGCGGCCGCATCGGTTTCGGCCAGAATTTCCCGCCGGCCCGCCGTCTTGCCATGCGCCGGTACGTTCCCCGCCATGTTCCCCGACGGGTGCTCCGGCACCTTCGCCGGACCGTTCCGCGACCCGCTCCATGACCCGTTCCTCGGCCCGCTGTCCGAGACGGGTCCGGCGGAGGCCGCGATCGGCAGCATGGCGGCGCAGACGACGGCGAGTGCGAGCCCGGTCGTGCGGATGTTCATGGGGCGGCCCACCTGCCGGCGCGAAGAGGTGTGACATGTGACGGTGGGCCGAAGATATCGACGGTACGAGGGCGCTCGGGGCCCGCGCGCCCAAGTCCCCCGCAACTGGGCTCAGCTCACACCCGTACGAGTGAGCCGAGCCCCGGATTCACGTACGCAAGCGCGAAGTCAGCGCAAGCAGGGAATCGGCAAGGGCATCAGTAGGTGAGCCGGGTGCCGTCCCCCGACTCCGGCGGACTGAATCCTCCGGCGGGCGCGCTCATGCTCGCCTCGACCAGCGCGTCCACGACCGCCTCGACATCCGGCAGCCAGGGCTCGGCCGTCCCGGGCAGGGGGGCGCGCTCCCAGCGGACCTGTCCCGTGCCGACCTCCGAGGGAGGCAGCATCAGATAGCCGCCGGCGCTGTGGAAGCGGAGCGAACTGGGCACCCGGTCCTTCGCGTACAGCAGCTCACCGAGCCGCTCCATCGAGTACGGGGCGACGAGCAGCGACCAGCGGGTGGGGGTCGCCACGACCGGGCCGAGCCGGATGTCCATCCGGTCGAGCGCGGCAAGCGCACGCGCCCCCGCCATGGCGGGCAGGCTCACGGCGCACGGTGCGCGGCCGCCGGTGGCCAGCACGATCGGAGCCGCCGGACGGTTGGTCCACCACCAGCGGACCATGCGCGCGTCGGTGGTCGCCGCGAGGATTCCGGGGTCGAAGGGGTGCGCGCCGGGGACGACGCACTCGGGGTCGGGGCAGGCGCAGCCGCGTCCGCGGTCACCGGGGCCGGCAGGCCGGAGCCCCACGCCGGGCAGCACGGGCCAGTGCCATTCCGTGGCGCAGGTGAGCGCCGCGTCGAGCTGGGCAGGCGTCCCCTTGAGCGGTGTCCGCCTGTGCCGGAACCGGAGCCTGCGTCGCCTTCCGGGGATCTCGCGCATGAGCGCTCGTTCCTTTCCGTTGAACGCCGAGGGCCACATCACACCATGTGTGCATCACTTCACTGTGCGTACTGCCGGGCGTACTGCTACCGCGTCAGCACCCCTTGCCATGGGCATGGGGCGTCCCCTGATCACTTGCGGCAACGAGCGCCATAGAGGGCCGGACGGACGTGGGCTGTGTCCATTAAACGTGTGGCGAGGGGTGGCGCGTGCATGGCGCTTTACCGTCCCGCTGAGCTGGTCCGCTGAACTTGGTTCCGCTGGTCCTGCCACTCGACATGAGGCTCGGCGGCCTCGGCGGCTAAGACGCCCGGGCCCCCCGCCAGGTTCCGGGGCCGTCCCAACTGCCCCTGACCGTCACCGTTTACGTACCCACCACGTCCGGAATGACGCTCCTCCTGGGCCTTCCCGGACGTCGCGGCCTTCACCGGCCGGACTTCGCGGGACGTCGGACTCTGGATCTTTCTCGGATCCCGGCCCCTGGAGGTGCCCCCTACTCGAACGCCCTCAGTCGACCGCAAATAGCGGCCATGGGGGGCATTTTTTGGCCAAGTTAGCAACCCGCCGAACGCCCCGTGGACACCAGCGATTCCCGCAGGACAATGCTGGACATCCCCTCACGTGTCCGTGTACATGTGGATCCATCGATAGCGGCGCAGAATGACATGGGGGTTTGCGATGCTATTGGCCGAAACGCACCCGCGGGAAAGTCGGCTGCCATGAGCGCCCCTCACCTGCCGAAAGTGGCTGGAATCGATTCAGCGGTTCCCGCTCCGGCGCAAACTGCCGCCTCCCTCGCCGCCGCCTCCGGCCCCGGCGCGGTGCTCCAGGACCGGCTGGCCGGCTGGGTCTCCGACCTCACCACCCTCCACGAACTCACCGAGCGCCTGGCCAGGACCAGCGCTCTCGACGCCGCCCTCGACGAACTCCTGCGCGCGGGCGCCGCTCTGGTCGGCGCCCGCCGCGGCATGGCCGTCCTCGAACCCCCCGAGGGTCGCGGCCCCGCCCTCACCGTCGGCCTGGGACTCGCCCACGCCGACCTCGGCCACATCGAGACCGTCCCGCGCAGCGCCACCACCTACGGCCGGATCCTCGAGGGACTCACGGGACTGGACGGTGTCGACGGACTCGACGGACTCGACGGCCCGGCAAGAGCGGGTACGGGGGTGAGAGGGGCTGCCGGACTCCCCGGCCCGGTCGCCCAGGCCGATCTGTTCGGCGACGAGGGTCTCGACCCGCGCCTGCGCGAGGTCGCCGCCCGCCTCGGCTACGCCGCCAGCTATGCCCTGCCGCTCGCCACCGAGGAGGCCGGACGGCTGGGCGTCGCCGTCTGGTTCTACGACGAGCCGGCCGAGCCCGCCGACCGCCGGCGCCATCTCGTCGGCCTCTACGGCCGGTACGCCACCGAGCATCTGGCCCGGCTCCTGGAGCTGGACCGGGCGCGCCGGCGCATGGCCACGATCGCCGAGGAGCTGCTGCCCAGCCGGCTCCCCCGGGTGCCCGGGGTCCGGCTCGCAGCCCGCCATCTCGGCGGACCGCGCGGCGGCGGCGAGTGGTACGACGCGCTGCCGCTGCCCGAGGGCGCGCTGGGCCTCGCGGTCGGCTCGGTCACCGGCTCGGGGCCGAGCGCACTGGCCGCGATGGGACGGCTCCGCGCCAGCCTGCGGGCGTACGCGGTGATGGAGGGCGAGGACCCCGTCGCCGTACTGTCCGACCTGGAGCTGCTGCTGCGGCTGACGGAGCCGGCCCGCTCGGCGACCGCGCTGTTCGCGTACTGCGAACCCGCGCTCAGGAAAATCGTGCTCGCCGGAGCCGGGCACACCCCTCCGCTGATCACCGGGGAGCGGCGCACCGAGTTCGTGGAGACGTCGCTGTCGGCGCCGCTGGGCATGCTGGCCTGCTGGGAGGCGCCGAGCGTGGAGTTCTCGCCCGCCCCGGGCGAAACGGTGCTGCTCTACACCGACGGTCTGCTGCGGCGCACCGGCGACCCGATGGACCGGGCGTTCGCGCGGCTGCACGCGGCCGCGGCGAGCGTGCCGAGGGCCGCTCGGAACGACCCCGCGGCGACCGCGGACCATGTGCTTCGGACCGTGCTGCCGGGCGGGCTCGGCGCGGCCGGGCACGGAGCGGCCGGGCACGGAGCGGCCGGGCACGGAGCGGGCGGGGACGGAGCGGGCGGCGGACCGGACGGCGAGGACGTGGTGATGCTGGCGGCATGGTTCGAATAGATCACTCCCGATATACCACTGTGTGGGGGGCTTGCGGCCATGGGCCCCTTCCGCACGCCCGTACGATGGGTGAGGGTTCAGTGTCGTACCAACAAGGAGGCGGACCCGTGGCCGATGAGCTCACCCCGGCTGTGTCAGATTCTGCTGCTGACGCAGCGGGCCCGGAAGAGACAGACGAACAGCCGATCAAGCAGCGCAAGAACGGGCTGTACCCGGGAGTGTCCGACGAGCTCGCGGAGAACATGAAGTCCGGCTGGGCCGACACCGAGCTGCAAGGACTCGAGCCGATCGCGCAGGCCGCGCACACCGCGCGCCGCCGCGCCGCGCTCTCCGCCCGCTTCCCGGGCGAGCGCCTCGTCATCCCCGCGGGCAACCTGAGGACCCGCTCCAACGACACCGAGTACGCCTTCCGCGCCTCCACCGAGTACGCGTACCTCACGGGCGACCAGACCCACGACGGTGTGCTCGTCCTGGAGCCCACGAAGGACGGCCACGAGGCGACGGTCCACCTGCTGCCGCGCTCCGACCGCGAGAACGGCGAGTTCTGGCTGGACGGCCAGGGCGAGCTGTGGGTCGGCCGCCGGCACTCGCTCGCCGAGGCCGAGCAGCTGCTGGGCATCCCGGCGAAGGACGTCCGCGAACTGCCGGAGCGGCTGCGCGAGGCGACCGGTCCGGTCCGCAACGTCCGCGGCCACGACGCGGGCATCGAGGCCGCCCTGACCGACAAGGTCACCGCGGAGCGCGACGAGGAGCTGCGTGTCTTCCTCTCCGAGGCGCGCCTCGTGAAGGACGAGTTCGAGATCGCCGAGCTCCAGAAGGCGTGCGACTCGACCACCCGCGGCTTCGAGGACGTCGTACGGGTCCTGGACAAGGCCGAGGCCACCAGCGAGCGCTACATCGAGGGAACGTTCTTCCTGCGCGCCCGCGTCGACGGCAACGACATCGGCTACGGCTCGATCTGCGCCGCGGGCCCGCACGCGACCACCCTGCACTGGGTGCGCAACGACGGCGCCGTGCGCCCCGGCGAGCTGCTGCTGCTCGACGCCGGCGTCGAGACCACCGAGCTCTACACCGCGGACGTCACCCGCACCCTCCCGATCAACGGCCGCTTCGACGAGCTCCAGCGCAAGATCTACGACGCGGTGTACGAGGCCCAGGAGGCCGGCATCGCCGCGGTGAAGCCGGGCGCCCCCTACCGCGACTTCCACGACGCCGCCCAGCGCGTCCTCGCCACCAGGTTGGTGGAGTGGGGGCTGCTCGGCGACCTGGACGTGGAGAAGGTCCTGGAGCTGGGGCTGCAGCGCCGCTGGACCCTGCACGGCACCGGCCACATGCTCGGCATGGACGTGCACGACTGCGCGGCCGCGCGCACCGAGACGTACGTGGACGCGACGCTGGAGCCGGGCATGTGCCTGACCGTCGAGCCTGGTCTGTACTTCCAGGCCGACGATCTGACCGTGCCCGCCGAGTACCGCGGCATCGGCGTCCGGATCGAGGACGACATCCTCGTCACGGAGGACGGCAACCGGAACCTGTCGGCCGCGCTGCCGCGCCAGGCCGACGAGGTCGAGGCGTGGATGGCCCGGCTCAAGGGCTGACGCGCCGCGCAGCGCCACACCGCGCATCGCGCCCGGACGGCGGAGGGCGCCCCGCTCAGCTGGTTCTGAGCAGGGCGTCCTCGCGCCATTTCAGCATCTTGTCGAAGCAGACCACCGCTCCGTGCCCCGGCCGGTTCCCGAAGCTGACGTGGTCGGCGAGCTGCTCGATGAGGCAGAGGCCGCGGCCGTGCTCCATGGCGAGCGCGGCGGTGGGGGGACGCCGGTCGGGGAAGCCCGGTCCGGAGTCCGCGACCTCGATACGGCACTTCTCGCCGTCGAGGTAGGCCGTCACCCGGTACGCCTCCGACGGAGGTCCGGCCCCCGGGTCCCCGCCGTGCTCGACGGCGTTGGCACACGCCTCGGTCAGCGCGACCGAGAGATCGTAGGAGATGTCGGGATCGACACCCGCGGTCTCCATCGTGCCGAGGAAGAGGCGACGGGCGAGCGGAACGCTCGCAGCCTCGCGCCGGAGATGGAGAGACCACCAGATGCTCATGCTCCAGCCTCCTGGCTGCGGCTCGACATACCGATACGTATTGCCGCAAGGCAGGGTTCGTAAGCGCCTGGTTGACGCGAGAGGCGTCAATGACCCTCGTTCGGCGGACGCGCATGTGGCGTACGCCGGTGTATGTCCGGCATACACGTCGTGTACCCCCGGGTACGCGCCCGGGTGTTCGGCGCACGCGGGTGCGCGTGAGGCACGCCGGGGTGCTTCTCCGGCCGCCTGCGCGGGGGCGTGTGGCGACGCGCGCGCCCGCCCGCCCGGAGCGGCGGGCGCCGGAAGCATCCGTACGAAGCGGACGGAAAAGTGATCTTCCGGACCTGCCGCTCGGCGGTGACGGGCGCAGTGCGATGATGGCCCGGCCATGTCTGCCCACCCGTCGGTCGCGTCCGCGACCGCACACGCCGGAGCCGGTCTACGGCTGCTGAGGGCCGCGGTGTTCGCCGCGGTCTGCGTCGTGCTGTCCGCGCTGGGGCACGTCCTGGCCGCGTGTGCGCCCGTCCCCTGGT
The DNA here is from genome assembly GCF_024584805.1 of Streptomyces sp. FIT100. NCBI lineage: Bacteria > Bacillati > Actinomycetota > Actinomycetes > Kitasatosporales > Streptomycetaceae > Streptomyces > Streptomyces sp. FIT100. The sequence goes on from NZ_CP075715.1 coordinate 3,877,961, forward strand.
GGACGCTGCTCGCGGGTTTCGTGATCGTTCTCGCGGTGGCGGCACCGCTCGCCGGGCGCGAGCGTTCGCTGCCGGTCATCGCCACCGCCCTGGCGGGCGGGCAGCTCACCCTGCACGTCCTCTTCGGCCTCGGCCAGCGGCACCTCACGGTGGCACCGCCCGCCGACGACGCGCTGATCAGGACGGCGGCGAAGCTCCTCTGCGGGGCGGGCGCCGCCTCGTTGAGCCCCGCCGACGCCCACCGGATCGTCGCGCGGGCCGGCATCGACCCGGCGGGCATCGCCCACTCCGGGCATCAGCACACGGCGGGCGCCGGCGCCGCCGATGCCACCGCGACCGCGACCGCTTCCGGAGCCGCCGGGGTGCTGCCGGACGTTCCGATGATGCTGGGCCATCTGCTGGTCGCGCTGGCCACCGGCTGGCTGCTGCGCCGCGGCGACGTGGCGCTGTCACGGCTGGTGCGGCTCTCGGCGGAGGGCGCCACCGAGATCGCCGAGGGCGCGCTCGTACGTGCCCTGCGCGCCGCCCTCGTTCTCGTACGCACCCTGATCGCCGGACTGCCCGGCGCGCCCGGCGCCGTCCCGCGCCCCGTCCGTACGGACTTCGACACCCCGCCGCCGCCCGCGACGGGGGCACTCCAGCACTCGGTGATCAGGCGCGGCCCGCCGGCCGCCCTCGCTCTCGCAGCCTGAACGCGACCCACTCGACGGCATACGACGGGAGTGGTGTCGCGGCGTCCGTGCGCATCCCCGCACGGACGGTCACCTCACCCTTTCCGATCAAGCTTCCAGCTTGCCGCTTCCGTGGAGTGTTCCCTGCCATGAACAACTTCTCTCGTCTCGCCGCCGCGGGCGTCGTCGCCGCCTCCTCCGTGCTGCTCCTCTCGGGCACCGCCTTCGCGCACGTCAGCGTGCAGCCGCAGGGCGAGGCCGCCAAGGGCGGCTACGCCACGGTCAACTTCAAGGTCCCCAACGAGCGCGACAACGCCTCGACGGTGAAGCTCGAGGTCACGGTCCCCGCCGAGCACCCGCTCTCCTCCGTGATGCCGCAGCCCGTCCCGGGCTGGAAGGCCGAGGTCACCAAGACCAAGCTGGCCAAGCCGCTCACGGTGCACGGCAAGCAGATCACCGAGGCCGTCTCCAAGATCACCTGGACCGCGGACGGCGGCAAGATCGCTCCGGGCCAGTTCCAGCAGTTCCCCGTCTCGCTCGGGCAGCTGCCCGAGAACGCCGACCAGCTCGTCTTCAAGGCCCTCCAGACGTACGACAACAAGGAGGTCGTGCGCTGGATCGAGGAGCCGAAGGAGGGTGCGGCCGAGCCGGAGCACCCGGCGCCCGTCCTCACCCTCTCCGAGGCGACAGGTGACCACCACGGCGGCGGCGCCAGCGACGCCAAGAGCGAGGACGCGGCGAAGGCCAAGGGCGGCGAGGCCGAGCACGGCGACGACCACACCGCCGAGGCCGCGGCCGAGGCCGGCAGCACCGGGGCCGCGGCCCACGCCGACGCCACCGACACCACCGCCCGCGTCCTGGGCGTCCTGGGCATCGTCGCGGGTGCCGCCGGAGTCGCGTTCGGCGTCCTGGCCGGCCGCCGCCGCTCCGCCTGACGGCCGGCAGCGCCACCAGCACAGGAGCCGGAGCCGGCGTCCGCAGCAGCGCCGGCTCCGGCACGCAACACCCCTGAGAGAGAACCCCACATGACCATCGACAAGACCGACGAACGGCCCCGCCCGTCGCGGCGCGCCCCGCTCATCGCGGTGGCCGCCGCCGGGGCGGCGCTGGCCGTCGTTGCAGGCTTCGCCCTCACCCAGGGCGACGACAGCACCGGATCCGCGACGGGCGGCGCCGTCGCCGACGTCTCCACCCAGCCCAGGACCGGGGCGGCGACCGTCCTGGACCGCCCCTTCGAGAAGCCCGACCTCGTCCTGACGGACACCAAGGGCCGGACGTACGACCTCCGCGAGCAGACCAAGGGCAAGCCGACGCTGATCTACTTCGGCTACACACACTGCCCGGACGTCTGCCCGCTGACGATGAGCAACATCGCCATCGCCAAGAAGCAGCTCCCCAAGGCCGACCAGGACAAGCTCCAGGTCGTCTTCGTCACCACCGACCCCGAGCGGGACACCCCCGCCGAGCTCGGCAAGTGGCTGCCCGCCGCGGGCGATCCGTCCTTCGTCGGCCTCACCGGCGATTTCGCGACCATCCAGGCGGGCGCCCGCCGGATCGGCATCGGCATCGACCCCGCGACGAAGGACGCCAACGGCAAGGTCGTCTCCATGCACGGCGCCCAGGTGGTCGCCTTCTCCCCCACGACCGACCAGGGCTACGTCCTGTACGGGGAGAGCACGACCATGGAGGACTACGCGAAGGACCTGCCGAAGCTCATCAAGGGGGAGAACCCGTGAGCCGCCGCGCCACCCCCCTCAGCACCTCCCTCGCCACCTCCCTCGCCGCGGTGATGGCCCTGACCGCGGGCCTGACGCTGGTGGGCTGCTCGTCCGGGAGCGAAGGGCCCGAACTCACGGTCAGCGGTGCGTTCATGCCGCAGCCCGTGGGCGACATGGCGGGCGGCTTCCTCACCGTCAGCAACAAGGGCGACGCGGCGGACAAGCTCACCTCCGTCACGAGCCCTCTCTCGGACGACGTCCAGATCCACGAGACCAAGGACCAGAAGATGCGGCAGGTGACGTCCTTCGACATACCCGCCCATGGAGAGCTGGCCCTGGAACGCGGTGGCAACCACATCATGTTCATGGAGATCAAGCAGCAGCCGAAGGTCGGCCAGCAGGTCACCGTGGAGCTGCACTTCGAGAAGGCCGACCCCATCACGGTCGAACTGCCGGTGAAGGACCGCACCTACAACCCGCAGCACCACTGAGGGATCGAGGGACTGACACATCATGACGGCCACCGCCCCGCGCCTCGGACCCGCGACCGCGACCCCCGTGCGACTGCTGCTCGTCACGGCGACGCTGCTCACGCTGCTCGGCACCGTGCTCTCCGGCACGGCGAGCGCGCATGCCGCGCTGACCGGGAGCAACCCGAAGGACGGGGCGGTGCTGGCCACCGCCCCCAAGGACGTCACGCTCACCTTCTCCGAGCAGGTCGCCATGGGGAACGACTCGATCCGGGTGCTCGACCCCAGCAGCAAACGGGTCGACACCGGTGAGCTCCAGAACCTGTGCAGCGGAAACATCATCAAGTACGGCGTCGCGCTGCACGCCGGCCTGCCCGACGGCACGTACACCGTCGCCTGGCAGGCCGTCTCCGCCGACAGCCATCCGGTCGCCGGGGCGTTCACGTTCTCCATCGGCGCCCCCTCCTCGACGGCGGTGGAGCTGCCCGAGGAGGAGGCCGGCGGCGGACTCGTCGGCACGCTGTACGGCATCGCGCGCTACGCGGCGTACGCGGGATTCATCGTGCTCGTCGGCGGCGCCGCGTTCCTCCTCGCCTGCTGGCCGCGCGGCGCGGGCGAGCGGCCGATGCAGCGGCTCGTCGTCCACGGCTGGCTGACGCTCACCGCGGCGACCCTGGCGATGCTGCTGCTGCGCAACCCGTACACCGGCTCGGGGGAGTTGGCGGACGCGCTCGATCTGGGCGGGCTGAAGGCCGTACTGGAGACCAAGATCGGGGCGGCCCTGGTGTCCCGGCTGCTGCTGCTCGGAGCGGCCGCGCTGTTCGTGGCGGTGCTGTTCGGGGCGTACGCGAAGCGCGCCGTCGGCGGTGGGGATGCCGGCGGCGTGGACGCCGCGGACGCCGGTGAGGGCGCGAAGGAGACGAGCGACCTCACCTTCGGGCTCGCCGTCGGCGGAACGGTCGTCGCGGCCGGCATCGCGGCCACCTGGGCGCTCTCCGAGCACGCGTCGACCGGCATCCAGCCGACCGTCGCGGCGCCCGTTGACGTCCTGCATCTGCTGGCCGTGGCCGGCTGGCTCGGCGGACTCGTGGCGGTGCTGGTCGCGCTCTACCGGACGCCGTCCGTCGAGCGAACGGCCGTACTCCGCTTCTCCCGCATCGCGTTCGTCTCGGTCGTGGTCCTCGCTCTGACCGGGCTCTACCAGTCCTGGCGCCAGGTCGGTTCCTGGTCCGCGCTGACCGGCACGGCCTACGGCCAACTGCTGCTGGTCAAGGTGGGCTTGGTCGTCGTGCTCGTCGGCGTCGCCTGGATCTCACGGCGGTGGACGGCTCAACTGGCCGAGTCCGCGGCCCCGGAGGCGAACGCGGAGGCCGAGGCGGAGACCAAGGCCGAGGGTCTCGCGTCGGACGACGAGGAGGCGGACGCAGGGGCCGACGCGGGGGCCGACCCGGAGTCCGACCCGGAGTCCGATGTGCCCGCGGGCTCCGAGCGTGCCGCCCAACTCGCCCGCCAGAAGGCGGCGGTGGCGACGGCCCGGCGAAAGCGGGTGAGGGACGCCGACCCCGCCCGTACCGGACTGCGCCGCTCGGTCCTCGCCGAGGCCGGCATCGCCGTCGTCCTCCTCGCCGTGACCACCGTCCTGACGTCGACCGAGCCGGGGCGTACGGAGGAGGAGGCCGCCCGCGCGAACGGCGGGGCCCAGGAGGCGGCGGCCGTGCCCGACCGGCCGGTCGACTTCACGCTGCCCTTCGACACGGGTGGCAGCACGGACGGCAAGGGCACCGTCCGGCTGAGCATCGACCCCGGCCGGTCCGGTGCCAACACCCTGCACGTGTGGGTGAACCGGCCCGATGGGCGCCCCCTGGACATCCCCGAGGTGAAGGTCGCCTTCACCCTCACCGCCGAGCAGATCGGCCCGCTCCCCGTCGTGCCGGACCGCATCGCGACCGGCCACTGGAGCGCCAACTCGATCCAGATCCCGCTGCCGGGCGAATGGCAGATCCAGATCACCGTACGGACGTCCGACATCGACCAGACGACCGTCGACAAGAACGTCAAGATCGGCTGACGACACCCATGAACGACAACACCACCAGCCAGGTCGAGATCTCGCGGCGCCGGCTGCTCGGCACCGTCGGCGCAGCCGGGGCGGCGGGGCTGGCCATCGGTGCGGCGGGCGGAGCAGTGGCGCACGCTTCCACCACGGACGCCCCGGCGACGGCGCTGACGACCGTCGGCTCGACCGAAGTGATGTTTCACGGGAAACATCAGCCCGGGATCACCACGCCCCTCCAGTCCCGCGGCCATCTCGTCGCCTTCGACCTGGCCGCGGCGGCGGGCCCGGCCGCCCGCAAGGACGCCGTCGCGCTGATGCGCCGCTGGTCGGCAACGGCGTCCCGGCTCATGGCGGGCGAACCGGCCGCCGACGGCGACTCGGGCGTCGCCCTGGACGCGGGCCCCTCCTCGCTGACCGTCACCTTCGGCTTCGGCCGCACCTTCTTCGACCGTACGGGCCTGGCCGCGCAGCGCCCCGTCGCACTCGACCCGCTGCCCGCCTTCTCCTCCGACCGGCTGGACCCACGGCGCTCCGAGGGCGATCTCTGGGTGCAGATCGGCGCGAACGACGCGCTGGTCGCCTTCCATGCGCTGCGCGCGATCCAGAAGGACGCCGGCAAGGCGGCCCGGGTGCGCTGGCAGATGAACGGCTTCAACCGCTCGCCGGGCGCGACCGCGCACCCCATGACCGCGCGCAACCTGATGGGCCAGGTCGACGGCACTCGCAATCCCAAGCCGTCCGAGCCCGACTTCGACCAGCGGATCTTCGTAGCGGCCGAGGGCCGGCCCGGCTGGATGGCCGGCGGCTCGTACGCCGTTGTCCGCAGGATCCGGATGCTGCTCGACGACTGGGAGCGGCTGTCCGTTCCGGAGCAGGAGCTGGTGATCGGCCGACGGAAGTCGGACGGCGCCCCGCTCACGGGCGGCAGCGAGACGACCGAGCTCGATCTCGACAAGACCGGCCCCGACGGGAAGCTGATCGTTCCGGACAACGCTCATGCCCGGATCTCGGCCCCCGAGCAGAACGGGGGCGCGGCGATGCTGCGGCGCCCGTACTCCTTCCACGACGGAATCGCCGCCGACGGCACACCGGACGCCGGGCTGCTCTTCATCTGCTGGCAGGCCGACCCGCTCAAGGGCTTCGTGCCGGTGCAGCGCAAACTCGACCGGGGCGACGCGCTGTCCACGTTCATCCGCCACGAGTCCAGCGGCCTCTTCGCCGTGCCGGGTGGTCCGAAGAGCGGCGAGTACGTGGGTCAGCGGCTGCTCGAATCCTGACGGGAGACGTGAGGGGAACGAGCGGCCGTCGTGGTGGTCATGGTGGTGGTCATCGTGGTGGGAAACGCGACGGGATTCGCGACAGGCGGGAGCGCACTAGGGTGACGAGTATGTCCGCCACGCGCTACACCTACCTCGGCCCCGAGGGCACCTTCACCGAGGCCGCCCTGCGCACGCTCCCGGAGGCCGCGACACGCGAGCTCGTGCCGATGGTGTCCGTTCCGGCCGCGCTCGACGCCGTGCGCAACGGGGAGGCCGCGGCCGCGCTCGTACCGATCGAGAACTCGGTGGAGGGCGGTGTCACCGCGACCCTCGACGAGCTGGCGTCCGGCGAGCCGCTGATGATCTACCGCGAGGTGCTGCTGCCGATCGCCTTCGCGCTGCTCGTACGGCCGGGCACCAAGCTGTCGGACGTGAAGACGGTGACCGGTCACCCGGTCGCCCAACCGCAGGTACGGAACTGGCTGCGCGCCCATCTGCCCGACGCCCTGTGGGAGTCGGCGGCGTCGAACGCGGACGGCGCGCGGCTGGTTCAGGAAGGCCGGTTCGACGCGGCCTTCGCGGGGGAGTTCGCGGCGGCCACGTACGGACTCGAACCGCTGGTCACCGAGATCCACGACGCGGAGAACGCGGAGACACGCTTCGTGCTGGTCGGCCGCCCGGCCCGGCCCGCGGCCCCGACCGGGGTGGACAAGACATCGGTGGTCATCTGGCAGCGCGACGACCATCCGGGCGCTCTGCTGGAGCTGCTCCAGGAGTTCGCGGTGCGCGGGGTCAACCTGATGCTGCTCCAGTCACGACCGACGGGTGCGGGAATCGGGAACTACTGCTTCGCGATCGACGCCGAGGGCCATATCGCGGACCGGCGGGTCGGCGAGGCGCTGATGGGGCTCAAGCGGATCTGCCCGAAGGTGCGGTTCCTCGGGTCGTATCCGCAGGCGGGCGTGGACACGGCTGCCGCGGCGGAGCAGGGGCAGGGGCAGGGGCAGGGAAGCGGTGGACGCGCCCTGCGGCCCGGGACCTCGGACGCGGAGTTCGTGGACGCGGCGGAATGGCTGGCCCGCTGCCAGGACGGCCGGGCGTAAGCAGCCGCGCGTAGCAGCCGGAGCTGGGGCGACCGGGCCGGCAGCCGGCTCCTGACAGCCGCTGCGGTGCGGTGTCGCCACTGCGGGCGCATGGGCCACCCCACCCGTCGGCGTGAACGCGGCCCTGCGGGGCGACGGCCGGGCGTAACCCCACGTTTTCTTTTTCCGTGCCCTGGACGGTTCCGTCCGCGCGATCTTCCTACTTTCCGTTACCCACAGAGTTATCCACAGGGCTGCTTCTCGACCTGGGGACAAGTCGACAACACAAGCCGACATGGTAGACAAATCGGTTCACTCACCCCGCAAGTGTCCACAGCACCCCGCGTCGTCCGTGTCAGCTCAATTCCTTTGATCAACTCTTTGGAGCGAGAAGCAATGAGGAATTCCCACTCGAATGAGCACCAAGGTCGGGTTTGGGACGAGAATCCTCAGACCACCGGGCGACATTCGGAATGATCAATTCCGTAGTCCACAGATCATTCGCACACCCTGTGGATAACTCCCCGAAGCGTCCCGCTCCTGTGGACAACGGCCGCCGACTTCCGCACCCCACACGGGAAAGCGGTCAACGAGAGGCGGCACTTGCCCCATTTCGGCGACCGGCACCCATTCCTTGACAGATGTCGATCCGGATTTACCGCGACTTTCCTCAAGTCGGGCATTTAGGGCAAAGTGACACGCAACCAATATCAACTGGGGAGCGGGGAGTCCGCACCGGTAGCCTGGTGGGGTGATTGACCTTCGCCTGCTCCGTGAGGACCCCGACCGTGTTCGCGCCTCCCAGCGCGCCCGTGGAGAGGACGTCGCACTCGTCGACGCCCTGCTCTCCGCCGACGAGCGGCGCAGGTCGTCGGGCGTCCGCTTCGACGAACTCCGCTCCGAGCAGAAGTCGCTCGGCAAGCTCATCCCCAAGGCGTCCCCGGAGGAGCGCGCCGAGCTGCTGAAGCGGGCCGAGCAGCTGAAGACCGACGTCAAGGCCGCCGAGGCCGAGCAGAACGACGCCGACGAGGAGACCCGCCGGCTCCTGCTCCAGCTGGGCAACCTGGTCCACCCGGACGTCCCGGTCGGCGGCGAGGAGGACTTCGTCGTCCTGGAGACGCACGGCACGATCCGCGACTTCGGCGCCGAGGGCTTCGAGCCCAAGGACCACCTGGAGCTCGGCGAGGCGCTGGGCGCGATCGACGTCGAGCGCGGCGCGAAGGTCTCGGGCTCGCGCTTCTACTACCTGACGGGCGTCGGCGCCCTGCTGGAGCTGGCGCTCGTCAACGCCGCGATCGCGCAGGCGACGGATGCCGGCTTCATCCCGATGCTGACCCCGGCGCTGGTCCGCCCGCGCGCCATGGAGGGGACGGGCTTCCTCGGCCAGGCCGCGGAGAACGTGTACCACCTGGAGAAGGACGACTTCTATCTCGTCGGCACGTCCGAGGTCCCGCTCGCGGCGTACCACATGGACGAGATCCTCGACGCCGACAAGCTCCCGCTGCGGTACGCGGGCTTCTCGCCGTGCTACCGCCGCGAGGCCGGTACGTACGGCAAGGACACGCGTGGCATCTTCCGCGTCCACCAGTTCGACAAGGTCGAGATGTTCTCGTACATCGACCCGGACGACGCCGAGAACGAGCACAAGCGGCTCCTGGAGTGGGAGAAGCAGTGGCTGACCGGCCTGGAGCTGCCGTTCCAGGTGATCGACGTGGCGTCCGGCGACCTCGGTGCCTCCGCCTCGCGCAAGTACGACTGCGAGGCGTGGATCCCGACCCAGGGCAAGTACCGCGAGCTGACGTCGGCGTCGAACTGCGACGGCTTCCAGGCGCGCCGGCTGTCGGTACGGATGCGGGAGGGCAAGCAGGTCAAGCCGCTCGCGACGCTGAACGGCACGCTGTGCGCCGTGCCGCGCACGATCGTGGCGATCCTGGAGAACCACCAGCTGGCGGACGGTTCGGTGCGCGTACCCGAAATGCTGCGGCCCTACCTGGGCGGCCGTGAGGTTCTGGAGCCGATCGCCAAGTGAGTTTTCCGTACCGCCTGGTCGCGACGGACCTCGACGGAACGCTGCTGCGCTCCGACGACACCGTCTCGGAGCGCACACGCGACGCGCTCACCGCCGCCGCGGCGGCGGGCGCCGCGCACATCGTCGTGACCGGGCGTGCCGTCCCGTGGACCCGGCACATCCTGGACGACCTGGGCTACCAGGGGCTGGCCGTCTGCGGGCAGGGTGCGCAGGTCTACCACGCGGGTGAGCACAAACTGCTGACGTCGGTGACCCTGGACCGGCAGCTGGCCGGGCTCGCGCTGGCGAAGCTGGAGGCGGAGGTCGGCCCGCTGGCGCTCGCGGCGAGCCGGGACGGACTCGACGGCGAGGTCATCGCGGGCCCGGGCTACCAGGTCCAGGAAGGTCCGCTTCCGATCCGGTCGTTCACCGACCCGGGCGAGCTGTGGGCGGCCCCGCTCAACAAGGTCTACATCCAGCACCCCGAGCTCGACGACGACACCCTCGCGCGCATCGCGCGCCAGACGTCCGGCGGCCTCGTGGACGTGGTCATGGCAGGGGCCGGCATCGTCGAGATCCTCCCCCTGGGACTGAGCAAGGCGACCGGCCTCTCCCTGGCGGCCCGCCGGCTCGGGATGAAGTCCTCGCAGACGATCGCGTTCGGCGACATGCCCAACGACATCCCGATGTTCGCCTGGTCCGCCCACGGCGTGGCCATGGCCAACGCCCACGACGACCTCAAGGCAGTGGCCCACGAGATCACGGCCTCGAACGAGCACGACGGCATCGCGGTGGTGCTGGAGCAGCTGCTGCCCTAGGTGTACTGCCCAGCCAGGTTGGTCGAGTTTGTGTGACGACACGGTCTGAATCTGTGAGATGGGGAAGGCCTCCGGTTGTGGAGTGGAGCTGTCGAGGAACCGCTCCGCCAACCAGGAGGCCTTCGTGTCTCACGCTAACGCTGCTTTGACTCCCCGTGCCCGTCTTCGGCTGGCGCGTCTGATTGTCGATGACGGCTGGCCGGTCGCCCGTGCGGCCGAACGCTACGACGTGTCCTGGCCGACCGCCAAGCGGTGGGCCGACCGTTACGCCGAGTCCGGGCCGGTGGCGATGGCTGACCGGTCCTCCCGGCCGCACCGCAGTCCTGCCCGAACACCGCAGCCGCTGGTCCGCAAGATCGTGCACCTGCGCTGGAAGCAACGTCTGGGCCCGGTCCAGATCGCCGGACGGCTGGGCATGCCCGCCTCCACCGTCCACGCAGTCCTGACCCGCTGCCGGATCAACCGCCTGTCCCACATCGACCGCGCCACCGGCGAGCCGGTCCGCCGCTACGAGCACGATCATCCCGGCGCAATGCTCCACATCGACGTCAAGAAGCTCGGGAACGTGCCCGACGGCGGCGGCTGGCGCTACGTCGGACGCGTCCAGGGCCGCAAGAACCGTGCCGCAACACCCGACAAGCCCCGCAACAAGTACCGAGGACCGCTACTGGGAACCGCGTTCGTCCACACCGTCATCGACGACCATTCCCGCGTCGCCTACGCCGAGATCCGCGACGACGAGATGGCCGCCACCGCGGTCGACGTCCTGCGGCGCGCGGTAGCCTGGTTCGCCGCCCGAGGGGTGACCATCGAGCGGGTCCTCACCGACAACGGCTCGGCCTACCGCTCCCGGCACTGGACACAAGCCTGCACCGAGCTCGGCATCACACCGAAGAAGACCCGCCCCTACCGGCCACAGACCAACGGCAAGGTCGAACGCTTCCACCGCACCCTCGCCGACGGCTGGGCCCTCGGCCGCTTCTACCCCAGCGAATCAGCCCGCCGTAAAGCCCTGCCAGCCTGGCTCCATCACTACAATCACCACCGCCCCCACACCGCGACCGGCGGCAAACCACCCATCACCAGGTTGACCAACGTCCCCAGGCAATACACCTAGGGCATGTTCGTGCCGTGCGGGCGGGCGGGTCGTGCCGTGCCGTGCGGGCGTACGGGTCGTGCCGGTACGGCGTACTGGTACTGGTCGTGCCGCCCGTTTCACGGGCGTCGCGGAGGATGCGCGGATCGAACGCGCGCGGGGCTGACCCCGACGACGACCTGCTGCTGATCAAGCACAGCGCAAGCCGCTGCCTTACCACTCGGCCAATCCTCCGGGAGGGCGGCCCGCGCGAATGCGCGCTCGAAGCGGCCGCCCGGGCAGCTGCCGTGCGGTGGCTCGACGGAGTCCGATGATTACTCCGAAGCCTGTCGCGCGCTGCCCTGCTGGGAGCTCGACGGACTCGTACTCACGTGATCGCCGCGCCCCTCCCCGGTCTCGGACGACGTCGTCTCGAACATCGCCGTATCGAACGTCGTCGGTGAACCTCGTCGCACGTTTGCGCGACTACCTCAACTACTCTGCCCGGCCGAGCGGTTCGGGGCCACTGAATTTCGGTCGTTCAGTCCTGACCGCCCTTACGGCGCCGGCGCCACCACCGCCTGGGCGCCCGGCTCCAGAACCAGCCGGCCGGCGGCTCGTCCGAGCGCCACGGCTGCGGCTCGGGCGCGGAGATGCGCCACCGAGCGGCGAGCATACGGGCCCGTGCGGACGGCTCGGCGGTCTCCGCGGCCCGTATGAAGTCCTGGTCGAGGACGGCCTCGTCCCAGGACTCCGCCCCCGGTGTCGCCCCCTGCTCAGGACCCGATTCAGGACCCGGCTCGGGCCCAGGCCCGGGCTCCTCGGCCATGGCGGCGCCTCCTCTCGTCCCTCTGTCCAGTGTCCACACCCGCCGTCAAAGGCGCGTGAGGACGGGAACGCCCCGGGAGGGGGACCTCCCGGGGCACGATCGGGGCCGGTTGCGAGGACCCGCTACTCCTCGCCCGCCAGCGTCAGCGTCCTCAGCTTCTGACCCGCGTACCCCGTGGCCAGCAGCGTCACGCCCGCCAGCAGCGCCACCGCCAGCGGCAGCCCCACGTCCGAGGCGATCATCCCTTCGCCGCCGATCTTCTCGGCGAGCGCCAGTGACCACTGCTGCACGCTGAGCGTCCGCGCGCCGGGCACCAGGCTGCCGAATAGCGTCTCCCACACCAGCGCGTAGACCAGCCCGATCACGACCGCGTGCCGGCTGACCGTGCCGAGCAGCAGGAACAGCGCGCTGTACGCGATCGACGCGACCAGCGCCGCCACCGTGTACGCCACGGCGATCTGCTGACCGTTGCCGTTCAGGATCAGCCCCGCCAGCAGTGTGGGGATCGCGGAGAAGGCCATCGTGACGGCGATCGCCACGATCAGTTTGGTGATGATGATCGTCGGCCGCTTCACGGGCTTGGCGAGCAGATAGACGATCGATCCGTCGTCGATCTCGGGGCCGATGGCGCCCGTACCGGCGATCACACCGATCAGGGGCACCATCGTCGCGATGGCGAAACCGCCCAGCACATCGGCGGCGACCTGGTCGTCCACCCCGTTGAAGGCCCGCACCACGGCCGCGATGAGCAGCAGCAGCCCCGGGAGGACGAAGAGGATCGCCGCCCGGCGACGGCCGAGGAGGGCCCGGTAGGTGAGCCGGGCGACTGTCGGGTTGTACATGTCGAAGGCTCCTTTCAGGCCGCAACGAGGTAGGAGAAGACGGATTCGAGGGACTCGTCCGACGGCGAGACCGTCAGGAGCCGGATCGAGTGCTCACGGGCGACCTTCGGCAGCAGCTCCGTGAAGCGCCCGAAGTCGACCGCCTGGATGCGCAACGCGCCCTCCTGCAGATCGACTTCGATACCGGCGGTCGACGGGTCAGCGATCAGCGCGGCGGCGAGCGCCCGGTCGTCGCTGGAGCGCACCAGGTACCGGTGCGGCCGGTCCGTCATCAGCCGGCGGATCCTGCGGAAGTCGCCGCTCGCGGCGTGCCGACCCGCGACGATCACCTCGATGTGTGAGGCGAGTTGCTCGACCTCCTCCAGGATGTGGGACGAGAACAGCACCGTACGGCCCTCGTCGCCCATCCGCCGGAGCAGCTCCATCAGCTGCATGCGCTGGCGCGGGTCCATGCCGTTGAAGGGCTCGTCGAGGAGCAGGACGCTCGGCTCGTGCACGAGTGCGGACGCCATCTTGACGCGCTGGCGCATTCCCTTGCTGTACGTCGCGATCTTGCGATCCTGCGCGTACTCCATCTCCACCGTGGCCAGCGCGCGCTGGGCTTCCCTCGCGCCCAGTCCGTGCAGTTCGGCGTTGGCGACGACGAACTCCCGCCCTGTCAGGAAGTCGTACATCGCCTCGCGCTCGGGCACGACGCCGATCTGCCGGTACACCCCTTCGTTGCGCCAGATCGCCTGCCCGTCGAGGGTGACGGTGCCCGTGGAGGGGGCGAGAAAACCACCCATCATGTTGATGAGCGTGGACTTGCCGGCTCCGTTGGGGCCGAGGAGTCCGGTGACACCCGGGCCGATCGTCATGGTCACGTCGTTGACGGCGACCACGTTGCCGAACCAGCGCGAGGTGTGGTCGATGTTGATCGTGGTCACAGCCCGACCTTTCGGTAGCGGCGCATCAGGACGCCGTACGAGCCGGCGATGAGCGCGAGGACGGCCAGCAGATAGACCACGCCGGTGCCCGTGCCGGGGCCGTGCCCGCCGGGGAAGGACGAGGTGGCGCCGAGGAAGGCGGTCTGCACTCCGTCGATGAGCGTGATGGGCGAGAAGAGCCCGAGCCACTGCACCGCGTCGCCGGAGCCGGTCGAGTCCGCGATGGCCTGGATCGTGGACACCGCCCCGTAGCTGATGGTGAGGGCGGCGATGACGGCGGCGACTCCGAAGCCGCGCCGCGGGGTGAGCGCCGCCATGACGAGTCCGATGCCCCCGAAGAGCAGCGAGAGGAGCGCCACGGAGACCAGCCCCTGTGCGAAGCCCTTGCTCTGGTCGGTGAAGTCCATCTTCGCCAGCAGCGAGCCGACGTAGAGGATCAGCAGGGGTGCCGCGGTGAGGACGAACAGCGCCGAGGCCATCGCGCCGAACTTGGCGAGCACGTAGTCGATGCGCTCGATGGGCCGCGAGAAGTACAGCGGCACGGTCTTGAAGCGCAGGTCCCGGGAGACGGACTGCGGTGCCTGGGCTGCAAGGAAGAGGCCGATGACCGCCTGAGTGACGATCGCGTAGCGCGTGTAGTCGAGCGGCAGTTCCTTCAGCTTGGTGGCGACCGCGACGGCGACGATGATCGCCGCGGGCAGGCACATCACCGCGAAGAGGATCATCGGCAGCACCTTGGACTTGGTACTGCGGCCGAGTCCGTACGCACCGCGCAGGGACTGCGAGTAGAGCGAGCGGCGGGCGTAGGCCCGGCCGAGCCGTGCGCCGTCGTAGTTGCGGTAGCCGATGTTGTGGATCCGCGTGGTCTCGGCACGGGCCGCGCCGGCACGGGTTGTCTCGGTGGTCATCGGACCGGCACCTCCGTGGGCTGGGCCTGTGCCTGGGCCTGGGTCTGTGCCTGGGCCTGGGCCGCGGTCTCCGGGCGGAAGACCTCCGCGATGTGGTGGCGGCGCTGTTCCATGCGTACGAGTCCGAGGCCGAGCGCGGCGACGGTGTCGCGGACGGTGTCGTACGTCTCCTCGCCTGTCGCCTCCAGCAGCAGGATGTGGCCTGCCCCGGGCAGGCCCTCCTCGACGCCGTCGTGCAGCGTGATACCGGCCGCCGCGAGGGCCTCGCGGAGCGCCACCGTCCCGTCCGGGTGGGCGTCGCTGTCGGTGACCTCGACCGCCAGGGTCGTCGTGATCTTGGTGAAGTCGCTGGTGGAGCTGGAGCGCAGCAGCGTGCCGCCGTCCACGACCACGACGTGGTCGCAGGTGCGCTCCAGCTCGCCGAGCAGATGGGAGGTGACCAGGACCGAGATGCCGAAGTCGGTGTGGACGCGGCGGATCAGGCCGAGCATCTCGTCGCGGCCGACCGGGTCGAGGCCGTTGGTCGGCTCGTCGAGGAGGACCAACTGGGGGTCGTGGACCAGGGCCTGCGCGAGCTTGACGCGCTGCTTCATGCCGGTCGAGTAGCCGCCGATGGGGCGGTACCGCTCCTCGTAGAGGCCGACGTGGCGCAGCGTGTCGGCGGTGCGTTCGCGGGCCGCGGTCGGCGGGAGGCCCGACATGCGCGCCATGTGGACGACGAACTCGGTGGCCGAGACGTCGGGCGGCAGGCAGTCGTGCTCGGGCATGTAGCCGACGCGCTCGCGGATGGCGGCACCGGAGGTGGCGACGTCGAGGCCGAGCACCTCGGCGCGGCCCTCCGTGGCCGGGGACAGACCCAGCAGGATCTTGATCAGTGTGGACTTGCCGGCCCCGTTGGCGCCCACGAGTCCGGTCACGCCGGGCCCGATGTCCAAGGAGAGCCGGTCAAGCGCGGTCACCCGGGGGAACCGCTTGCTCAGGCTTTCGGTCACGATCACAGTCACGCTACGACGGTAGTGGCGCGCACCACACCGGGCGTCAGCCCTGGCGGTTGGATTCGCATCCGACTCCAGACGTACGGACCCGTAGGGGGCCCCGCCCGAGGAGGACGGAGTTGTGCACAGAAGCGGGGTTGTCCACAGGCTGGTGCGCGACCCTTGACGCCGCCGCCGGGCATTGTCACATTCATCAGTGTCACGTTACGAGCACGGACCGCACATGGGACGGACGGGTGGCATGACCTCAGCACCGAGTGGCACGACCTCGGCAGCGAGCGGCACGACCTCGGCAGCACTGGGTGAACGGACCGCGGAGCTGCGGGGGTTCCGGGAAGCGCAGCGCCTGGCCTATGACTGCGCGGAGGCGGTCGCGGCGCAGCTCAAGCCCGGGGTGACCGAGCGCGAGGCGGCGCGGATGCAGCGCGACTGGCTGCGTGAGCGCGGGGTGCGCGACTGGTTCCATCTGCCGTTCGCCTGGTTCGGGGACCGCACGGCCTTCGCCGGCTTCCGGATACCGCTCCAGTTCTTCCCGACCGACCGGAGGCTGGAGGCGGGGATGCCTTTCATCCTCGACATGGCCCCGGTGTACGAGGGCTTCACCGCCGACATCGGCTACTCGGGCTGTCTCGGGCCCCACCCACTGCACGACAAGCTGCTCTCCGATCTTCGGGCGCACCGCGAGCTGATCCTGCGCGAGGTGCGCGAGCGCCGCTCGCTCCGGGAGGTCTACGAGGACGTGGACCGCCTGATGGTCAGGCAGGGGTATGCCAACCGGCATCGCGCGTATCCCTTCGGGGTCATCGCCCACAAGGTCGACCGGGTCAGGGAGCGCCGCTGGTCGCCGACGCTCTTCGGATTCGGCACCCAGTCGCTGAAGGGGCTTGCGAGCGATGCCCTGCACGGCCACCGGGAGGGATGGTCGCCGCTCTGGTCGCCGTACAGGTTCTCCGACCATCCGCCGCAGCCGGGACTCTGGGCGGTCGAGCCGCACCTGGGATTCCGCGGCACGGGCGCGAAGTTCGAGGAGATCCTGGTCGTCACCGACTCCCGGGACCCGGAGCAGAGTGGACGACGATCTGCCGCATGTGCGGCGCTGGGCCGAGGAGGAGGTCGCATGAGCATGGGGAGCGAGGGCACGGCGAGCGAAGGCGCGGGGACCGACGGCACCGGCACCGACGGCAGCAGCACCGACGGCACCGGCACCGACGGCGCGCGTGAGCGGTGGGTGCGCACCGGCGGGGTCGAACTGTGCGTGACCGAATCGGGGGACGCCGCGCAGCCGACCGTCGTGCTCGTGCACGGCTATCCGGACTCCAAGGAGGTCTGGTCCGAGGTCGCGGCCAGGCTGGCCGAGCGCTTCCACGTCGTCCTCTACGACGTGCGCGGTCACGGCCGCTCGACGGCACCGGTGCCGTTGCGGGGCGGCTTCACGCTGGAGAAGCTGACGGACGACTTCCTGGCGGTCGCGGACGCGGTCAGCCCGGACCGGCCGGTGCACCTCGTCGGCCATGACTGGGGGTCGGTGCAGTCGTGGGAGTTCGTCACGGTGAAGCGGACCGAGGGCAGGATCGCCTCGTTCACCTCGATGTCAGGCCCCTCGCTCGACCACTTCGGGCACTGGATCAAGGAGCGGATGAGCCGCCCGACCCCGCGCCGCGTCGGCCAGCTCCTCGGCCAGGGCGCCAAGTCCTGGTACGTGTACATGCTGCATACGCCCGCACTGCCCGAGCTGGCCTGGCGCGGGCCGCTCGGCAAGCAGTGGCCGAAGATCCTCCAGCGGGTGGAGAAGGTGCCCACCGTCGACTATCCGACCTCGTCGCTCCCTTCGGACGCCGCGCACGGCACCTGGCTCTACCGGGACAACGTGCGCGCCCGGCTGCTCCGTCCCCGCCCCGATGCGTATGCGCACGTTCCGGTCCAGCTGATCACACCGACCGGCGACGCCTTCCTCTCCGAGCGGCTCCATGACGATCTGGGCCGGTGGGCACCGCAGTTGGTGCGCCGGACACTGCCGGCAAAGCACTGGGTGCCACGCACCCGCCCGGACCAACTGGCCGCGTGGATCTCCGAGTTCGTGACGTCCAATGAGGACACCGCCGGGGGTGCCGGAGCGGCCCTGGCGATCCGGGCGGTCCGGGAGAGCCCCGCCCCCGGTCCGTACGCCGAGCGGTTCGGCGGACAGCTGGTGCTGGTGACGGGCGCGGCCAGCGGCATCGGGCGGGCCACGGCCTTCGCCTTCGCGGAGGCGGGCGCGCGGATCGTCGCCGTCGACCTGGACGCGGAGGGGGCGGCCCGGACGGCGGAGATGGCCCGGCTGATCGGCGCCCCGGCGGCCTGGGGCGAGGCGGTGGACGTCGGCGACGAGCAGGCGATGGAGAAGCTCGCCGGGAAGGTCGCCGGTGAGTACGGCGTCGTGGACGTGCTGGTCAACAATGCGGGGATCGGGCTCTCCGGCTCGTTCTTCGACACGACGAGCGAGGACTGGCGCAAGGTCCTCGACGTCAATCTGTGGGGTGTGATCCACGGCTGCCGGATCTTCGGCAGGCAGATGACCGGGCGCGGTCAGGGCGGCCATATCGTCAACATCGCCTCGGCTGCCGCGTACCAGCCGTCGAAGGCGCTTCCCGCGTACTCCACTTCGAAGGCTGCGGTGCTGATGCTCAGCGAATGCCTGCGGGCGGAGCTGGCCGGTCAGGACATCGGCGTCTCCGCCATCTGCCCGGGCTTCGTGAACACGAACATCACGGCGACCGCGCGCTTCACCGGGGTCTCCGACGAGGAGCAGAAGCGCCGCCGGAAGAAGTCCTCCCGGCTGTACGGGCTGCGCAACTACCCGCCGGAGAAGGTCGCCGACGCGGTATTGCGCGCCGTCGTGAGGAATCAGGCGGTGGTCCCCGTGACACCGGAGGCCCGCAGCGCCCGCCTCCTGTCCCGCTTCACGCCCGGGGCCCTGCGTGCGATAGCCCGGCTGGAGCCACCGCTGTGAGCGGGCACGCGGAGCCGGCGGCCGAGTACCGGACCGAGTACCGCATCGAGGACCTGGCGCATCACAGCGGCGCCACGGTCCGGACGATCCGCGCCTACCAGGACCGAGGGCTGCTGCCCAGGCCGGAGCGGCGCGGCCGGTCCAATGTGTACGGGGACACGCATCTGGCACGGCTGCGGCAGATCGCCGATCTGCTGGACCGGGGATACACCCTGACCTCCATCAAGGAGCTGCTGGAGGCATGGGACGCGGGGCGGGGGCTCGGCGGGGTCCTCGGACTGGTCGCCGAGGTCCAGGGCCCGTGGACCGACGAGGTCGCGGACCGGATCTCCCGGGAGGACCTGGAGGCGACGTTCGGCGGCAAGCCCGACGAAGAGGCCATCGCCGAGGCGGTGGAGCTCGGCGTGCTGGAGCGCATCCCGGGCCGGGACGACGAGTTCCTGGTGCCCAGCCCCCAGGAGCTGGCCGTGGCCGCCGAGTTGTATGCGGCGGGCGTGCCGTTGCCGGCAATATCGGGTCATCTGAGGGAACTTCGCGGGCAGGTGGAGCACATAGCCACCCGTTTCCTGGAGTTCACCACCGAGCATGTCTTCGCGCGCTACCTCGGCCACCGGCCGCCGACAGACGCGGACGCGGCGGAGGCGGCGACGATGGTACGGAGGCTGCGACCGCTCGCCCAGCAGACCGTGGACGCCGAACTGGCCAGGGCCATGCGGACGTTCGCCACCCGGCACCTGCAGCACCATCTGGGCGCGGAGGGCCCGCCTGCCCCCAGCGACCAGCGGCGCCGTGTGGCACTGCCCGTCACGACGATCGATGCCGTACAGCGGCTGGTTGGCCCTGAGCATGTGGCGATGTTCATCGCGGCCGCCACCGAACGGGAGCTGCATGCAAGGACATTGGACGCACTCACGACAATTCACGAGGAATCGGAAGAAGTTGATCAAATACGCTGATCCTTCCGAGGATTGTCCACAGGATCGCCAATTCCCCTTGTGGATAACGAACTTGGCTGTGGATCAAACATGTGGATCACCATCGCCGGGATGAAAATCGCGTGGCGGTGCGCTGACGACGGCGGGACTCTGGTGGCATGGACGAAACACGCACCGACGAAAGACGCACCGTCAAGGTGTCGAAGTACCTCTCGAAGCATCTGCGGCATCAGCCCGAGCGGATCGGGATCACTCTGGACGAGAACGGCTGGGTCGCGATCGACGAGCTGATGCGTGCGGCGGCCGCGCACGGCTTCCGCTTCACCCGGGCCGAGCTCGACCATGTCGTCGCCGTCAACGACAAGCGGCGCTTCACGATCGACGGCACCCGGATCCGGGCCAACCAGGGCCACACCGTCGAGGTCGACCTGGACCTGCCGGCCGCCGAGCCTCCGGCGTACCTCTACCACGGCACGGCCGCCCTCAGCCTGGACGCGATCCGCGCCGAGGGCCTGCGCCCGATGGCGCGCCACCATGTCCACCTCTCACCGGACCGGGAGACCGCCACCCGCGTCGGCGCCCGCCGGGGCCGCCCGGTCGTCCTCTCCGTGGACGCGGGCGCGATGCACCACGCGGGCCATGTCTTCCACGTCAGCGCCAACGGCGTGTGGCTCACGGACGCGGTTCCGCCGGAGTTCCTGCGCTTCCCCGGTTGAGCGGTGCGGGGACGCGGGGACCGGGGAGCCGCGACGGGGAGCCCCGGCAGGAAGCCGCGGCAGGAAGGCTTCCCACGGCCGCACCGTACGCTGGAGCGCATGACGTCTCCTCTGCGCCTCAGCACCGTGATCCTTCCCGTGCACCGCTGGAACGAGGGAGGCCGGGCGCTCTGGCAGCGAGCCGAGGAGCTGGGTTTCCACGCCGCGTACACGTATGACCACCTGGCCTGGCGGACCTTCCGGGACGGACCGTGGTTCGGTGCCGTGCCCACCCTCACCGCCGCCGCGGCGGCCACCGGCACCCTGCGCCTGGGCACCCTGGTGACCTCCCCGAACTTCCGGCACCCGGTCACGCTCGCCAAGGAACTGATCACCCTCGACGACATCTCCGGCGGCCGTGCCACCCTCGGCATCGGCGCCGGCGGCAACGGCTTCGACGCGACCACCCTGCTGAAGGGCGACGAGGAGCCCTGGACGCCGCGCGAGCGTGCGGACCGGTTCGGTGAGTTCGTCCCCCTGCTGGACAAGCTGCTGCGCGAGCCGGCCGGGACGACGCACGAGGGCCGCTTCTACTCCGCGACCGAGGCACGGAACGTCCCCGGCTGCGCCCAGCGGCCCCGGCTCCCCTTCGCCGTCGCCGCCACCGGCCCCCGCGGTCTGAAGCTCGCGGCCCGGTACGGGCAGGCATGGGTGACGACCGGCGACCCGAAGCTGTACGAGGCGGGCACCCCGGAGCAGTCCGTCGAGGCCGTCGCCGGACAGCTCACCAAGCTGGGCAAGGCGTGCGCCGAGACCGGACGGGACGCGGCGGAGCTCGACAAGATCCTGCTCACCGGCTTCACCCCGGACTTCAACCCCGCCACCGCCGCGCCCCGGCAGGGCCGTCCGCTGGACTCCCTCGCCGCCTTCGTCGACTTCGCGGGCCGCCACGCCGAGCTGGGCTTCACCGAGATCGTCGTCCACTGGCCCGTCGCGGATTCCGTCTTCGGCGCCGACCAGCAGGTCTTCGAGAGGGTCGCGACCGAGGCCCTGGCACAGCTGCGCTGACCCCCCGAACCGGAGAGGGGCGCGATTACTCCACGTCAGGGGGCGTGCACTCAAATGTGCACCCCCCTGCACCGCCGTGCGCCTGATACGGGAGAATGCGGGGGTGACCTCTGCCAACGATCCTCTGCCGCTCCTCGCCAACGTCCGGCTGATCGCCACCGACCTCGACGGCACCCTGCTGCGCGACGACAAGTCCGTCTCGGACCGCACCGTCGCGGCGCTCGCCGCCGCCGAAGAGGCCGGCATCGAGGTCTTCTTCGTCACCGGCCGCCCGGCCCGCTGGATGGACGTCGTCAGCGATCACGTCCACGGCCATGGCCTCGCCATCTGCGCGAACGGCGCCGCCGTGGTCGATCTGCACGCCGGCGGCAGGCTGATCCAGGCCCGCCCGCTGGAGCGGGCGACCGCGCTCGATGTCGTCAGGACGCTGCGCGAGGCGGCGCCCGGCACCTCGTTCGCCGTCGAGCTGAGCACCGGAATCCACTACGAGCCGGAGTACCCGCCCTTCCACCTCGACCCGGGCGCCACCGTCGCCACCGCCGAGAAGCTGCTCAACGAGGACGGCCCCGACTCCGGCGCCCCCGTGCTCAAACTGCTCGCCCACCACGCGCAGCTCACCCCCGACGGCTTTCTCGACCTGGCCCGCGTCGCCGCCGGCCACCTCGCCTCGTTCACCCGGTCCAGCCCGACCGCACTGCTGGAGGTCAGCGGTCCGGGGGTGTCCAAGGCTTCCACGCTCGCACTGTGCTGCGCCCAGCGCGGTATCTCGTCGGACGAGGTCGTGGCCTTCGGGGACATGCCCAACGACGTCGAGATGCTGACCTGGGCGGGCACGTCGTACGCGATGGGCAACGCCCACCCGGACGTGATCGCCGCCGCCTCCGGCCGGACCGTCGCCAACAACGAGGACGGCGTCGCGGTCGTCATCGAGCGGATCCTCGCCGCGCGCGAGGACGGGCCGGCCCGGACGTCGTAACCGGCCCGGAGGTCGCCCGGTGCGGGTGGCATGACCTGTGCGGCCGATGGTCGTCAGCCCAGTTGGACGCCGCGCTCGGCCAGCCAGGCCACCGGATCCACCGCGGACCCGTAGTACGGGGTGAGCCGCGCCTCGAAGTGCAGATGCGGCCCCGTCGAGTTCCCGGTCGTACCCGCCTGCCCGACCCACTGGCCGGTGCTGACGAGTTCACCCTGGTCGACGGTGACCGCGGCGAGGTGGGCGTACTGCGTGTACCAGCCGCCCGCGTGCTCGACCACGACCTCCATGCCGAAGGCTCCGCCGCAGGAGACCGAGACCACCCGGCCCTCACCCACCGACCGCACCGGTGCGCCGATGCCGACGGCGAAGTCCTGTCCCGTGTGCCGGTGCGACCACCGGCCGCCCGCGCTGTCGTACCCGGCCGACAGCGTGTAGTACTCCACAGGCGACACCCAGTTGGGACCCGCTTCCAGCGGCGGCTGGTCGAGCCGATCCGCTCCGGAGCACTCCCCGGCCGCCGCACTGCGGTTGGCCTCCCCCTGGAGCATCCACTGCGCCGACTCCAGCTTGGTCTCGATGCCCTGCTTCTGCCAGGCCAGCCTCGATGTGCGCTCCTCAAGGCGGAGCCAGGCGGCGCGCGCCCGCTCCTCCGCCCTGCTGGCCCGGTCCTCGGCCTTCTCGGTCTGGTCGAGCAGCCGGTTCACGGCGAGGTCCGCCTGCCACGCCAGCTGCCAGCCGCGCATCATCTCGTCGGGGTCGTCGGCGAGCAGCAGCTTGGCCGTGATCGCCAGGGAGCCGCCCGACCGGTACTGGGCGCGGGCGACGGCCCCGATCTTGTTGTGCAGCCCTTCGAGTTCACTGCGCCGTTCGGCCAGCCGCTGCTGGAGCCGCTCGGTACGGGCGCGCTCGATCTCCGATGCGTGCAGACCGCGCTCGTACGACGCGGTGGCCTTCGCCACCTCGTCATAGAGGCGGAGCACCTCGGATCCGACGGTGGGCCCGTCGTTGGCGGCGGCCGGTGATGCCGGGAGGACCAGCAGCAGGCACAGCAGAGGCACGAGCATCAGCCGGTGCCGGCGCCGGTCGCGGTGTTGGTGGCCCATTCTCGGATCTTCACACCGGATTTGCCCGATTCGCAGCATTTAGTCGGTGTCGTACGTCCACCTGGCCCAGTCAGGGCACGGGACCGAGCCGGGCGGCGGCCCGGTCCGGCGACATCGACGTCACGGCCCGTCAGAAACGGCCCGTACCAGGCCGTTCGCACCAGGTGGCCGTTCAGGCTTCCGGCTGATCCTCACCGACGGCCGAGCCCGCGCGCGGCTGAAGAGGCGCCTCCCAGATCAGCGTCGTACCGCCGCCGTCCTCCGCGATGCCCGGCTCGCACCAGCTCGATCCGCCCAGCGACTCGGCGCGCCGCCGGAGATTGCGCAGACCGCTGCGCCGACCGCCCTCCGGAATGCCCACACCGTCGTCCGCCACCGACAGCCGCACCCCGGGCTCGCCCTGCGCGTCATCCCGGGCGCCGTGATCCCCGGCTGCGCCGTCGCCCTGGCCGCCGAGCCGTACGCTCGCGTCGACGACGACCTCGATGCGGGACGCGGCCGCGTGCCGGAAGGCGTTGGAGAGTGCCTCGCGCAGCGCCGCGATCAGGTTCTTGCCCGTCAGCTCCCCGACCACCGTGTCGACCGGGCCGAGGAAGCGGTGCGCGGGCTTGAAGCCCAGGGGCACAGCGGCCATGTTGATCTCCCGCAGCACGCGCGTGCGCAGCCCGGACGGCGCCTCCGCAGGCCCTTGCTGGAGCGCGAAGATGGCGGTGCGGATCTCCTGGATGGTCACGTCCAGTTCGTCGACCGCCTTGCCGACCCCCTCCTGCACGGCGGGCACCCGAGACTTGCGCTGTGCGCTCTCCAGCATCATCCCGGTGGCGAACAGCCGCTGGATCACCAGGTCGTGCAGATCGCGGGCGATCCGGTCGCGGTCCTCGTACACGGCGAGCCGTTCACGGTCCCGCTGGGCCTCGGCCATCATCAGCGCCACCGCGGCCTGTGAGGCGAACTGCGTGGCCAGGGTGCGTTCGGCCTCGGTGAACGGGCGCGCGCCGCGCACCCGCGGTGTGATCAGCGCACCGAGCACCCGGCCGCCGCTGTGCAGCGGCAGCAGCATGCCCGGCCCGTAGTCGCGCATCACATCGGTGATCAGACGCGGATCGGTGGCGGCGTCCGCGACGAACACGGCCTCACCCGCGAGCAGCGAGGCGACGGCAGGGCTCTCCTCCGGGACGACGACGCCGAGCGGCCTGCGCGACTGGGGCCCGGAGGCGGCGACGATCTCCAGCCCGCCGTCGTCGGCCGGGAGCAGCACGAGCCCGGCCGCGGCTCCGGCGAGCCTGCGCGCCTGTTCCGCGACGACGCTGAGGGCGTCGTCCGCGTCACCGCCGGAGAGCAGCGCGGTGGTGACGGCGACGGAGCCGTCGATCCAGCGCTCGCGCTGCCGGGCCGCCTCGTACAGACGGGCGTTGCCGATCGCGATGCCGGCCTCGGTCGCGAGGACCCGCAGCATATGGAGGTCGTACGCGCTGAACTCGGCGCCGCCGACCTCGTCGCCCGCGGACCCGCCGCCCCGTTTCTCCGCCAGATAGAGATTGCCGAAGATCTCGCCCTGGACCCGGATCGGTACGCCGAGGAAGGTCTTCATCGGCGGATGCCCCGGGGGGAAACCGGCGGATCGCGGATCCCGCGTCAGATCCGCGAGCCGGATCGGCTCGGGGTGGTGGATCAGCGCGCCGAGCAGCCCTTTGCGGCCGTCGGGCGGATGCCCGATGCGCCGCGCCACGTCCTCCGTGACCCCGTAGGTCACGAAGTCGGAGAGGCCCTTGCCCTCCTCGCCGACGACGCCGATGGCGGCGTACCGGGCGCAGGCGAGCTCCGCCGCGGTCTCGCAGATCCGGTCGAGGGTGGAGTGCAGTTCCAGTCCCGTGCCGATGGAGCGCATCGCTTCCAGCAGCTGGGGGACGCGGGCCGTGAGCTCGGTGGACAGGCCCTGGAGACTGCGGGTCGCCTGGGTGGCGGCTTCAAGAGGCCCTTCCGGGTGCGGGGGCCCCTCGGGATCCCTCATCTCGGGCGCTGTCATGCCCTTGAGCCTAATAAGCCCTATTTGCCAGGGAAAGTCGACTCCCGGATCGCGCTGTCCGTCCGGCCGACGACACGACGGCCGACGGAACCTCCGCCGAGACCACCGACGGGGCCGAGAACGGGACCGGCCACGAGGTCACCGGCACGCTCGCGCTCCAGCATCCGCCGCAGGGGCCCGTCCACCACCGCCAGCTCCGCGTACGGTCCCCGCTGCACGGTCCGGCCGTCGTCCAGCACCAGGATCTCGTCGACGGACTCGATCCCGCGCAGCCGGTGGGTGATCAGCAGCACCGTACGTCCCTCCGTGGCGGCCAGCAGATCCGCGGTGAGCGCGTCGGCCGTGGCCAGGTCGAGGTGCTCGGCCGGCTCGTCGAGGAGCAGGACGGGGAAGTCGGCGAGAAGTGCGCGGGCGAGGGCCAGACGCTGGCGCTGGCCGCCGGAGAGCCGGGCACCGTGCTCGCCGACCAGGGTGTCCAGACCGGCGGGCAGGCCGTCCGCCCACTCCAGCAGCCGGGCTCCGGCGAGCACCGCGCGCAGTTCGGCGTCGGATGCGTCGGTGCGGGCGAGCCGGAGGTTCTCGCGGATGGAGCTGTCGAAGATATGGGCGTCCTGGGCACAGAGCCCGACGAACCGGCGGACGGTGTCCCCGTCGAGCGCCGCCGCGTCCGTCCCACCGAGGGTGTACGTGCCCGCACGTGCGTCGAGGAAGCGCAGCAGGACCTGCGCGAGGGTGGTCTTTCCGGAACCGGACGCGCCGACGACCGCGATCCGCCTGCCCGCGGTGAGGCTCAGCTCCAGGCCGTCGAGGGCGTCGCGGTCCTGACCCGCGTGGCGCGCCGCGAGCCCGCGGACCTGGAGCGGGAACGGCGAGGCGGGTGCGGGGGCCGGGTGCGACGGCTCGTGGACGGGCGCGGGCGCGTCGAGCACCTCGAAGACCCGCTCCGCACTCCGCTTGACCCGCTGGCGGTACTGCACGGCGAGCGGGAGCCCGGTGACGGCCTCGAACGCGGCGAGCGGGGTCAGGACGACGACCGCGAGTTCGACGCCCTCGATACGGCCCGCGTGGACGGCCATGACACCCGCGTACGCGGCGAAGACGACGGTCAGTCCACAGGCGAGGGCGGAGAGCCCGGCGCCCAGCGCGGTGGCGGAGGCGGTGCGCGAGGCGATCCGGGTCAGCGCCTGGTCGGCCTCCCGCACGGCGGCGAGCCGGCCCTTCAGCGCCCCGGAGACGGTGAGCTCGGCCGTTCCGCGCAGCAGATCGACGACCCGTGCCGCCAGCGCCCCACGGGCCGGGGCGAGCCTGCGCTCGGCCCGGCGGGCGCACGCACCGCTGACCGCCGGGACGGCCACCCCCGCGGCGAGCAGCCCGACGGCGAGCACGGCACCGGCCTCGGGCAGCAGCCACGCGGTGAACCCGACGGCGCCGGTCCCGACGACGACCGCGACGCCCGCGGGCAGCAGCCACCGCAGCCAGTAGTCCTGGAGCGCGTCGACATCGGCGACCAGCCGCGACAGCAGATCACCCCGCCGGGTACGACGCAGTCCGGCCGGCGCGAGCCGCTCCAGCCGCCGGTACACCCCGACCCGTAGATCCGCGAGCATCCGCAGCACGGCGTCGTGCGACACGAGCCGCTCGGCGTACCGGAAGACGGCCCGCCCGATCCCGAACGCCCGCGTGGCCGTGACCGCCACCATCAGATACAGGACGGGCGGCTGCTCCGAGGCCCGCGAGATGAGCCACCCGGACACGGCCATGAGCCCCACGGCCGACCCGAGCGCCAGACTCCCGAGCAGCAGCGCGAGCATCAGCCGACCCCGCAGCTCCCCAGCCATGCCCCGCACCCGCGCCGCCACCCCGGCGCCCCTCTGGCCGCCCTCCGCCGATGCGGTGGCGGGCCCGCCGTCGTCGGCGTGCGCCGGGGACGAGGGCCTCAGGGCGGCGGAGGCGCCGAGGAGTTCCAGGGCGCCCGCGGCAACGGGCGAGTGGCCGGGGCCCAGCTCCACCACCCGGTCCGCGAGCGCCAGCAGCGCCGGCCGGTGCACGACCAGCAACACCGTCCGCCCCACCGCCAGCCGGCGGACCGCCTCCACGATCCCCGCCTCGGTCTCGCCGTCCAGCGCCGCCGTGGGCTCGTCGAGCAGCAGCAGTGGCCGGTCCGCGAGGAACGCCCGGGCGAGCGCGAGCCGTTGGCGCTGTCCGGCGGAGAGGCCCGCGCCGTCCTCGCCGAGGACCGTGTCCACACCCCGCGGCAGCGCGGTCACGAAGTCGTACGCCCCCGCGTCCCGCAGAGCCGCCACGACCTCCGCGTCATCCGCCTCCGGTCGCGCGAGCCGTACGTTCTCCGCGACCGTTCCCGCGAAGAGGTACGGCCGCTGCGGGACCCAGGCGATCGACTCCCGCCAGCGTTCGAGGTCGAGGGCATCCAGAGCCGTGCCGCCGAGCGTCACCCGCCCCTCGGCCGGCGGCACGAACCCCAGCACCACATCCAGCAGCGTGGACTTTCCGACGCCGCTCGGACCCACCAGGGCCACCACTTCGCCCGGCTCGACCACCAACGAGGCCGAGTCGAGCGACGGCTCCGCCCGGCCCGGACGCCGGACCGTCACCCCGGAGAGCTCCAGCCGTACCGAGCCGGCACTTCCCGTGCCCCCGGCCCGCACGGGTGTCTCCAGCACGTCGAAGATCTCCTCCGCCGCCGAGAGCCCCTCTGCCGCCGCGTGATACTGCGCGCCGACCTGTCGGAGCGGGAGATACGCCTCGGGCGCAAGGATCAGCACCACGAGGCCCGTGTACAGATCGAGCTCTCCGTGGACGAGCCGCATCCCGATGCCGACGGCCACCAGCGCCACCGACAGCGTCGACAGCAGCTCCAGCGCGAACGAGGAGAGGAAGGCGATCCTCAGCGTCTTCAGCGTCGCCCGCCGGTACTCCGCCGTGATCGTCCGGATCGACTCGGCCTGCGCCTTCGCCCGACCGAACACCTTCAGCGTCGGTAGCCCCGCCACCACATCGAGGAAATGTCCCGACAGCCGTGACAGCAGCTTCCACTGACGGTCCATCCGGGCCTCCGTGGCCCAGCCGATCAGCACCATGAAGAGCGGAATCAGCGGCAGGGTCACAACGATGACCGCGGCCGACACCCAGTCCTCGGTGACGATGCGCGCCAGCACCGCCACCGGAACCACGACCGCGAGCCCCAGCTGCGGCGTATAGCGCGCGAAGTAGTCATCGAGAGCGTCCACCCCGCGAGTCGCCAGTGCGACGAGCGAGCCGGTGCGCTGTCCGCTCAGCCAGCCCGGCCCAAGCACCGTCGCTCGCTCCAGCAGCCGCATCCGCAACTCACTCTTGACCGCCGCACTCGCCCGGTGCGCCGCGAGTTCGGTCAGCCACGACACGAGTCCCCGGCCCGCGGCGACCAACGCCAGCAGGACCAGTTCCGTCCACAGCCCGGACGCCTCCAGCCCGTGCTGGAACGCCCCCACCACCACCTCGGCGATGAGCATCGCCTGACCGACGACCAGCGCCGCCCCGGCCAGGCCGAGGGCCACTACGGCCGCCATGAAGAAGCGGGTGGCCCTGGCGTACCGGAGCAGACGCGGGTCGACGGGTTTCACGTGAAACATCCCTCAGTCATGGGCCCGACCGGGGGCCCTGCGGAACTCAGTGCGGATCAGCGATGTGCTGTGTGCCGATCCGCTTCCGGAACACCCAGTACGTCCACCCCTGGTACAGCAGCACCACGGGCGTCGCAATCGCCGCACACCACGTCATGATCTTCAGCGTGTACGGGCTCGACGAGGCGTTGGTCACCGTCAGGCTCCACTGCTCATTGAGCGACGACGGCATGACGTTCGGGAAGAGCGTCAGGAAGAGCATCGCCACCGCCGCCGCGATCGTGAGGCCCGACAAGGCGAACGACCAGCCCTCACGCCCCATCTGGTTCGCCCCGACCGCCCCCACGAGCGCCAGGACCGCGACGATCATCGCGACCAGGCTGACCCCGTCGCCCTTCTCCGCCTGGGTCCAGCTCAGGAAGCCGAGCGCGAGCACGGCCGTGATCACTCCCAGGGTCCGGGCCAGCTTCCGCGCCCGCTCCCGGATGTCCCCGACCGTCTTCAGCGCGACGAACACCGCGCCATGGAAGGTGAAGAGCGACAGCGTCACCAGCCCGGCGAGGATCGCGTACGGATTGAGCAGGTCCGCGAAGGTGCCGACGTACTCCATCTCGGCGTCGATCTTCACACCGCGCACGATGTTGCCGAAGGCCACACCCCACAGCACCGCCGGCACCAGCGAGGTCCAGAAGATCGCCTGCTCCCAGTTGCGCTGCCACCGCTCCTCCGGCCGCTTCGCGCGGTACTCGAAGGCGACTCCGCGCACGATCAGGCAGACCAGGATGATCAGCAGCGGCAGATAGAAGCCGGAGAAGAGCGTGGCGTACCACTCGGGGAAGGCGGCGAACGTCGCACCGCCCGCCGTGAGCAGCCACACCTCGTTCCCGTCCCAGACGGGGCCGATGGTGTTGATGAGCACGCGCCGCTCGGGGCGGTCCCGGGCGAGCAGTCTCGTCAGAATGCCGACCCCGAAGTCAAAGCCTTCGAGGAAGAAGTAGCCGATCCAGAGGACGGCGATCAGTACGAACCAGACGTTGTGGAGTTCCATGCCTCAGCTCCCAGTCCTCGGTCTCAGTAGGAGAAGGCCATCGGCCGGTCGGCGTCGCGGTCGTCGCCGCCGATCTTGGTGGGGGGGTTGAGGTCGGACTCGGTGAGCTCGGGAGGACCGGCCTTGACGTACTTCACCAGCAGCTTGACCTCGATCACCGCGAGCACCGCGTAGAGCGCCGTGAAGACGATCATCGAGGTGAGCACTTCGGCCTGGGAGACACCGGGCGAGACCGCGTCACGGGTGCGGAGCACTCCGTACACGACCCAGGGCTGCCGCCCCATCTCGGTGAAGATCCAGCCCCAGGAGCTGGCGATCAGCGGGAAGCCAAGCGTCCAGATCGCGACCAGCCAGTACAGCCTGCTGAGCCTGGCGCCGAGCGGCTGCTTGAAGAGCACGACATGCGGCACCTCGTCCTCACCCACCCTCAACGCGGGTGGCAGCAGGAACTTCTTGCGGGTCATCCAGAGTCCGACCAGGCCGATGGCGAAGGACGCCATGCCGAAGCCGATCATCCAGCGGAAGCCCCAGTAGGTGACGGCGATGTTGGGCCGGTAGTCGCCGGGCCCGTACTTCTCCTGCTCGGCCTTGTTGGTGTCGTTGATCCCGGGGACGTACGACGTGAAGTCGTCGTTGGCCAGGAAGGAGAGCAGGCCGGGGATCTCTATCGCGACCGTGTTGTGGCCCTTGTCCACATCGCCGTAGGCGAAGACGGAGAACGGCGCCGGCTTCTCACCGTCCCAGAGCGCCTCGGCCGCGGCCATCTTCATCGGCTGCTGCTTGTACATGACCTTGCCGAGGAAGTCGCCGCTGACGGCGGTGAGCAGACCCGCGATGACGACGGTGATCAGGCCCAGCCGCAGCGAGCTCTTCATCTCCGGGATGTGCTTCTTGCGCCGCAGATGGAAGGCGGAGATGCCGACCATGAACGCGCCACCGGCGAGGAAGGCGGCCGTGAGGGTGTGGAAGACCTGGGTGAGGGCGGTGTTCTGGGTCAGGACGAGCCAGAAGTCCGTGAGCTCCGCTCGTCCGTTCGCCTCGTTGAACCGGTAGCCGACCGGGTGCTGCATCCAGGAGTTGGCGGCCAGGATGAAGTACGCCGAGAGGATCGTGCCGATCGCGACCATCCAGATGCAGGCAAGATGGATCTTCTTCGGGAGCTTGTCCCAGCCGAAGATCCACAGGCCGATGAACGTGGACTCGAAGAAGAAGGCGATCAGCGCCTCGAAGGCGAGCGGGGCTCCGAACACATCCCCGACGAAGCGAGAGTAGTCGGACCAGTTCATGCCGAACTGGAACTCCTGCACGATGCCCGTGACCACACCCATGGCGATGTTGATCAGGAAGAGCTTGCCCCAGAACTTGGTCGCCCTGAGGTACTTCTCCTTCCCGGTCCGCACCCAGGCCGTCTGCAGCCCGGCCGTCAGTGCGGCCAGCGAGATCGTCAGGGGGACGAACAGGAAGTGATAGACGGTCGTGATGCCGAACTGCCAGCGCGCCAGAGTCTCTGGCGCCAGAGCGAGGTCCACGTCGTCCTCTCCTTACGTCGGCGCGGTCACGACACCATTACCCCTCGCAACCCCGGCGATACCGGGATTTTCAGGGCGAGCTTGTGAACGCGTTCACATTCACAAGCATTATGGCGCATACGAAATCCGCACCCAAGAGGGGGGTCCCACTTCAGCACTCCGGGCTCCCCCGCCCTGGAGGCGAACGCCGGCAGGGCGGGGCCCCGGGGGGCCTCGCGCCCCCGGGGACGGCGTGACGGCCCCAGTGTGGGGCCCCCGGCGCGTAACGGGGCCAGCATGGGCCCAGGGCGGCTACAGCGCCGAGCGGAACGCCTCCGCCGTCTGCAGGAAGACGTCGTTCGCCTCGCACTCGCCGATCGTGACCCGCACACCCTCACCCGGGAACGGCCGCACCACGACCCCCGCCCGCTCGCACGCCGCCGCGAAGTCGACCGTGCGCTCGCCGAGCCTCAGCCAGACGAAGTTCGCCTGGGTCTGCGGCACGGTCCAGCCCTGCTTCACCAGTCCCTCGTGCACCCGCGTCCGCTCGGCGACCAACGAGCCGACCCGGCCGAGCAGTTCGTCCTCGGCCCGCAGCGACGCGACCGCCGCGTCCTGGGCGACCTGGCTGACGCCGAAGGGCACCGCCGTCTTGCGCAGCGCGGCGGCCACCGGCTCGTGGGCGATCGCGAAACCGACGCGCAGGCCGGCCAGACCGTACGCCTTGGAGAACGTCCTGAGCACGGCCACGTTCGGACGCCGACGGTAGATCTCGACACCGTCCGGCACGTCCGTGTCCCTGATGAACTCGCGGTACGCCTCGTCCAGCACCACCAGCACATCGGACGGCACCCGGTCGAGGAACCGCTCCAGCTCGGCCCGGTGCACCACCGTGCCGGTGGGGTTGTTCGGGTTGCAGACGAAGATCAGCCGTGTCCGGTCGGTGACTGCGTCCGCCATCGCGTCCAGATCGTGCACATCGCCCGAGGTCAGGGGCGTCGGCACCGAGGTGGCCCCGCTGATCTGGGTGATGATCGGGTACGCCTCGAAGGACCGCCATGCGTAGATGACCTCGTCGCCGGGGCCCGCGGTGGCCTGGAGCAGCTGCTGGGCCACTCCCACGGAGCCGGTGCCGGTCGCCAGGTGGGACACGGGCACCCCGAAGCGGTCGGAGAGCTCGTTCATCAGCCCGGTACAGGCCATGTCCGGATACCGGTTGAAGCTGCCGGCGGCGGCCAAAGCGCTCTCCATCACGCCGGGCAGCGGCGGGTACGGATTCTCGTTGGAGGAGAGCTTGAACGCGACCGGACCCTCGGCCGCGGCGGGCTTGCCGGGCTTGTAGGTGGGAATGCCGTCCAGCTCTGCGCGCAGCTTGGGGCTCGTCTCGCTCACCGCAGGTCCTCCTCGACCGTCGTCCTCGCGGACGTACACAACAGCACAGCAGTGCCGCTCACCAATACTGCTCACCTTATGAGGATTCCCGGCCGGTGCGAATGGGCGGCGGCAGATCGCCGGGGGAAGCGGCAGATCCCCGGCAGGAGGGGGGGGGAGCGCTCGCCGCCCTTGCACGCGCCGGTGGCTCACTCCGTGGCGCGCGTCCCCCGTAGTGGTGAGTTGAGACCTCTTCGAGACCTCGGGAGCTTGGCAGGTCTATGCCGGTCGACAACCATGAGAGTAGCGCCAGACAGCCCAACTCCCTTTGTTTCCAAGGCAATTGACCATCACTCGCCATGCAGAAACGTGCCTGTCAACGGCTGCATATGCGACCGGCCCAACCGCTCGACATCCCCCTACTATCGGCTCGCCATGACAGCAGCAGGGAAGCACCAGGTGAGCCGGACGGAAACATCCCGCCGGAGCAGCCGGCAAGGTCGGGCGGGCATCCGGGACGTCGCCGCCGCAGCCGGTGTCTCCATCACGACTGTCTCCGACGCACTCAACGGCAAGGGAAGACTCCCCGACGCCACGCGCCGCCACGTGCGCGAGGTCGCCGACCGGCTCGGCTACCGGCCGTCGGCCGCGGCCCGCACGCTCCGCACCGGCAAGTCGGGACTCATCGGCCTGACCGTGACGACGTACGGGGATGAACCTTTCACCTTCACCGAATTCGCGTACTTCGCCGAGATGGCGCGTGCGGCGACCTCGGCCGCGCTCGCCCGCGGCTACGCGCTCGTCATCCTGCCCGCCACCTCGCGCCACGACGTCTGGTCGAACGTCGCCCTCGACGGCACCGTCGTCGTCGACCCCTCCGACCACGACCCGGTCGTCGCCGAACTGGTCCGCCAGGGCCTGCCCGTCGTCTCCGACGGCCGTCCGGCACCCACCCTCCCGGTCACCGCCTGGGTCGACAACGATCACGAAGCCGCCGTACTCGACCTCCTCGACCACCTCGCCGCCGCCGGCGCCCGCCGGATCGGCCTGCTCACGGGCACCTCCACCGACACCTACACCCGGCTCTCGACCACCGCGTACCTCCGCTGGTGCGAGCGGGTCGGCCAGGACCCCGTCTACGAGGCGTACCCCGCGCACGACCCCTGCGCCGGAGCCGTCGCCGCCGACCGGCTGCTCGCCCGCCCCGACCGGCCGGACGCCGTCTACGGCCTCTTCGACCCCAACGGCACCGATCTGCTCGCGGCGGCCCGGCGGTACGGGCTGCGCGTCCCCGACGACCTGCTGCTCGTCTGCTGCAGCGAGTCCACGGTCTACACCAACACCGACCCACCCGTCACCACCCTCTCGCTGAAGCCGCGGCGCATCGGCACCGCCGTCGTCCAGCTGCTCATCGACGCGATCGAGGGGGCCGACGGCGGCCGGCCGGTCGAGCAGGTGATACCGACGGAGCTGATCGTGCGTGCGTCCTCGCAGCGCCGCTCCCCGCGGACGACGGTGAGCCACCCGCGATCGCCTGCCCCGGAGTAGACCCGGGCCCGGCACGCGCCCGGACCGAGCTCGGCACGAGCCCGCCCGGGCCCGAGGGGCAGGCCCAGGAGCGGGCCCGAAACGCGGTCCGAACTGGACAAGGGACTGGACTGGACCAGCCCAATTGGGGCGAAACAGGCCGTGGACCGGGGGTGTACCCGGATTCAGCACCCCTGGTGCGTCACACAGCACGATCCGCATTCCTATGATGGGCGCACGACACCGCGGGCCGCCCCGACCAGGCCGGTCCGACGGTGCAGGGCGGCGCGACGGTGGTGGAGGGGTCGATGACTCAGGGGGCCGGTCCGGGACCCGTGGTGCGTACGGCGACGTTGCGTGACTTCCGCGTGCCTCCGTACGCGCAGGTCCCCGTGCAGTCGGAGGCCCCGTCCTACGAGCACGTCCTCGACCACCCGGGGAACGCCGTCCCGGACGACGAGCTTCCGGAGGGGTACACCCCGACCGAGCGCGACCTACCGGTGGTCAACCGCCGCGAGGACACCGTGCAGGTGACCGTCGAGCCGGTGGAGACGGAGGCCCCCGCGCCGGACGGCCTCGGCCCGCTCTACGTCGTCGGCGACGTCCACGGCTACCTCGACGAGCTCGTCGCCGCGCTCGGCGAACAGGGCCTGATCGACGACGAAGGCCACTGGTCGGCGGGGAACGCCCGGCTGTGGTTCCTCGGCGACTTCACCGACCGCGGCCCCGACGGCATCGGCGTCATCGACCTCGTCATGCGGCTCTCGGCCGAGGCCGCGGCCGCGGGCGGCTACTGCAAGGCCCTGATGGGCAACCACGAACTGCTGCTCATCGGCGCCAAGCGCTTCGGCGACACGCCCGTCAACTCCGGTGCCGGCACCGCCACCTTCCAGGCCGCATGGCTGCTCAACGGTGGCCAGAAGAGCGACATGGACCGCCTCCAGGACGTCCATCTCCAGTGGATGGCCCGGCTGGACGCGGTCGTCGAGGAGGACGGGCATCTGCTGCTGCACTCCGACACGACCGCCTACCTCGAGTACGGCACGACGATCGCGGACGTCAACGACAAGGTCCACGAGATCCTCAACCGGAACGACGCCGACGAGTGCTGGGACCTCTTCCGCAAGTTCACCAAGCGCTTCGCCTTCCGTGACGAGGACGGCCCGCAGGCCGTGCGCGACCTGCTCACGGCCTACGGCGGCGGGCGCATCGTCCATGGCCACAGCCCGATTCCGTATCTCCTGGGCCAGGTCGGCACCGAGGACGCGGCGGACGGCCAGGGCGGCTCCAGCGCCGTCGTCGAGGGCCCGCACGTGTACGCGGACGGGCTCGCCATCGCGATGGACGGCGGAGTGACCATGGCCGGAAAGCTGCTGGTGTGCCGGCTGCCACTGCATGGCTGAGCCAATCCGGGGCAGGCGATTTCCGGAAACCCCCTGTCACCCCGTGCATTAACCGCTCTACCATCGGCTTATCCGTAGCAGGCTCTCCTCCGTTTCTGCCCAACCGCCCACACACGCGGGCAATCCGGCCCTACGGAGCATCGGGGGATGCACATGAACAGCGCTCCGCACCTGCTGACCGAGGACCGCGCCGACTACGAGCGCATCCTCGACGACGCGCTGCGCAACGCACACGACCGCCCGGATCTCGCCGCCGTCGGGAAGCGGCTCAACGCCGAGCAACTGCGCACCATGGCCCTCAACGCCACCGCGCTGATAACCAGCGCCGCGGCAGCGGAGTACGAGCACTTCGTGAAGGTCCGGGAGGAGCTGCGCTCGCCCTCCGCCTCATCCGTACGGAGCTCGGTGCTGGGCGCGGCGGCCAGTGGCACGGCCGACTCGTCCGCCGGGGCCGGTTTCGGCGCCGTGCTCACCGTCCTGGCGCCGGTCCTGGCGGGCACGGCAGCGGTGATCTTTCTGCTCGTGGGCTACACCCTGAAGGCGCTCAGCCCTGAACCCTCCTTCGCGGAGACCCTGCTGACGGCCGGCTGGTTCTTCGGGGCGCTGACGGCGGCGGGGCTCCTGGCCGCCGCGATCGGTCTGCTGATCACCGCCCTGCGCAACGGCGCGACGCAGCTGCCCGCGGAGGAACCGGGCGGTGAACTGCCCGACGAAGTGGCCCGCGCCCGGGAGGCATGGCGCCACGCGCTCCTGGAGCGCGGTGTCGTCCCGTTCCTGCGCGCCGCCCTCGCCGACCCCAGCGCCGACCCGGCCTCCCCCGGCCCGCCCCGCCGGATGAACCGGATCCCCAAGGTCGGCTACAGCGGACCCGACTTCTCCAGCCCCAGCGAGGGGTCCTCGACCACTTCCCGCCCGACGTTCACCAGCCCGGACTTCACCAGCCCGGACTTCGGCCCTCCGGAACACCAGCCGGAATAGCCGACAGCAGCGGGGGCCACCGGGGACCGTCGGCTCTCGCCATGGTCGCCTCAGTCCCTGCCGCTGTCGGCGGCGGCGCTACCGCCGTCGAGCGGTGGAGACCCGGACGGGGCCTCCACCGCGCACACGGACCGGCGCCGGTTCAGTCCGCGATCGGCAGGTACACCCGGCTCCCGGCCGCCGCGAACTCGGCGGACTTCTCCGCCATGCCCGCCTCGATCTCGTCGGCCTTCAGCTCGCCGCCGTGCTCGCGCCTGATGTCCTGCGAGATCTTCATCGAGCAGAACTTCGGCCCGCACATGGAACAGAAATGCGCGGTCTTGGCCGGCTCCGCCGGCAGTGTCTCGTCGTGGAACTCCCGTGCCGTGTCCGGGTCGAGGGCCAGATTGAACTGGTCCTCCCAGCGGAACTCGAAGCGCGCGTCGGAGAGGGCGTCGTCCCACTCCTGCGCGCCCGGGTGCCCCTTGGCAAGATCGGCGGCATGAGCCGCGATCTTGTAGGTGATGACGCCGGTCTTGACGTCGTCCCGGTTCGGCAGGCCCAGATGCTCCTTGGGCGTGACGTAGCAGAGCATCGCCGTGCCCCACCAGGCGATCATGGCGGCGCCGATGCCGCTGGTGATGTGGTCGTACGCGGGAGCCACATCGGTCGTCAGGGGCCCCAGGGTGTAGAAGGGAGCCTCCTCGCAGATCTCCTGCTGGAGGTCGATGTTCTCCTTGATCTTGTGCATCGGGACGTGCCCCGGGCCCTCGATCATCGTCTGCACGTTGTGGCGCTTGGCGATCGTGTTGAGCTCCCCGAGGGTCCTCAACTCGGCGAACTGCGCCTCGTCGTTGGCGTCCGCGATCGAGCCGGGCCGCAGGCCGTCGCCGAGCGAGTACGTGACGTCGTACGCCGCGAGGATCTCGCAGAGCTCCTCGAAGTTCTCGTACAGGAACGACTCCTTGTGGTGCGCGAGGCACCACGCGGCCATGATCGAGCCGCCGCGCGAGACGATGCCGGTCTTGCGGCGGGCGGTCAGCGGCACGTACCGCAGCAGCACGCCCGCGTGGACCGTCATGTAGTCGACGCCCTGCTCCGCCTGCTCGATGACGGTGTCCTTGTAGATCTCCCAGCTCAGCTCCTCGGCGCTGCCGTCGACCTTCTCCAGCGCCTGGTAGAGCGGGACGGTGCCGATCGGCACGGGGGAGTTGCGCAGCACCCACTCGCGGGTGGTGTGGATATTGCGGCCGGTGGAGAGGTCCATGACCGTGTCCGCGCCCCAGCGGGTCGCCCAGGTCATCTTCTCCACCTCCTCCTCGATGGAGGAGGTCACGGCGGAGTTGCCGATGTTGGCGTTGACCTTCACCAGGAACCGCTTGCCGATGATCATCGGCTCGGTCTCCGGGTGGTTGACGTTCGCCGGAAGGACCGCCCGCCCGGCGGCGATCTCCTCGCGCACGACCTCGGGCGAGACGTTCTCCCGGATCGCCACGTACTCCATCTCCGGCGTGACCTCGCCACGGCGGGCGTACGCCAGCTGCGTCACGGCCTGTCCCTCGCGGCCCCGGCGGGGCTGGCGCGGGCGGCCGGGGAAGACCGCGTCGAGGTTGCGCAGCCCGCCGCGCGGCGAGGTGTGCTTGATGCCGTCGTCCTCGGGGCGGACGGGACGGCCGGCGTACTCCTCGGTGTCGCCGCGACCGATGATCCAGTTCTCCCGCAGCGGCGACAGCCCGCGGCGGACGTCGGTCCCGACGTTCGGATCGGTGTACGGCCCGGACGTGTCGTACAGGGTCACGTCCTTGCCGTTGGTGAGGTGCACTTGGCGGACGGGCACCCGGATGTCGGGGCGCGAGCCCTCGACGTATCCCTTGTGCCAGCCGATGGACTTCCCGGCCTCGGACGAACTGGAGGCAGGCGTGCGCGTGTCCGATGTGGTCATGAGACCTACTCCCTACGCCGGCATTACCCGGTAACAGGTTCGGCGGTCGGCGCAGCTTTCCCGTACGGATGTACGGAGGTCAGCGCCCTCTCAGCCCGGTGCTCCGAGCTCCCGCGTGTGCAAAGGTCCCACCACGCTAGCGCCATATCGGGCGTGCTGAACAGTGGGCCCCTTCCGTTCTTGCGATGATCGGTCGGTGACTTCCTCGCAGCAGAGCCCCGAACCGGACGGCCGCAGGCCCGGCAGCACGGACGGCCGGGCGGACGACCGGGCCGCCGACCGCTCCGGCATCCACGACCACGGCCATGCGCACGGTCATGGCCCGGCCGCGCCCGTCTCCCGCCACCTCCAGCGGGTCATCGCCGCGGTGCTGATTCCTTTCGCCACCGCCGTGGCGGTGGGGCTCGTCGTCCTCTGGCCGGGCGGCGCACCGGGCCACGAGCGCACGGGTGTCGGCTTCGACCGGCAGACCGAGTCGGCGAAGGTGGTGGAGGTCGAGCAGGTCCCCTGCGAGGACGTGAACGCCGGGCAGGTGCCCCCGACCGGCGACACCTCGACGCCCGAGGGCCGGGAAGCGGTCAATTCCCAGCAGGGCACGTGCGGGAAGGCGACCGTCGAGGTCACGAGCGGCAAGGACGCGGGCCGTACGTTCACCGAGATCGTGCAGCCGGACTCGACGCGCCAACTGCACGAGGGCCAGGGCGTCGTGGTGGCGTACGCGCCCGACGCACCGCGCGATCTGCAGTACTCGGTCGCCGACGTGGACCGGCAGTTCCCGATGACGCTGCTCGCCGGGATCTTCGCCATCGTGGTCGTCGCGGTGGGGCGGATGCGCGGGGTCATGGCACTGATCGCGCTGGTCATCAGCTTCGCCGTCCTGACGCTGTTCATCCTGCCGGCGATCCTGCAGGGCTCGAATCCACTGATCGTGGCCGTCGTCGGGGCGAGCGCGATCATGCTCATCGCCCTGTACATGTGCCACGGCCTGTCCGCCCGTACGTCGGTCGCGGTGATCGGCACACTGATCTCGCTGCTGCTGATCGGGCTGCTCGGCTCGCTCTTCATCGGCTGGGCGGCGCTGAGCGGGAACACGGACGACAACACCGGTCTGATCCACGGCCTCTACCCGGGCATCGACATGTCCGGTCTGCTTCTTGCGGGCGTGATCATCGGTTCGCTCGGTGTGCTCGACGATGTGACGGTGACCCAGACCTCCGCGGTCTGGGAGCTGCACCAGGCGGATTCGACGCTGGGACCGCGCGGGCTCTACCGGGCCGCCATCCGGATCGGCCGCGACCACATCGCCTCGGTCGTCAACACACTCATCCTCGCCTACGCCGGTGCGTCGCTGCCGCTGCTGCTGCTCTTCTCGATCGCGGAGTCCGGCGTGGGCACGGTCGCCAACAGCGAGCTGGTGGCGGAGGAGATCGTACGGACGCTGATCGGCTCGATCGGCCTGGTCGCGTCCGTACCCGTCACCACCGTGCTCGCGGCCCTCGTCGTCTCCGCCGACCGCCCGGCGGGCGCCGCCGGCGGGGCGGCAGCGGCAGTACGGGGCGGAAGGGGCCGGCGCCGCAAGCGCTGACCTCAGCCGGCGTTCTCCGCGAGGATCCGGCCGAGCGCCTCCTCCAGGTGGTCCTCGAAGTCGCCGAGCGTGCGCTCCTGCCCCAGCGGAACGAGTTTGTCGGTCCGGTCGAGGAAGGCCACCAGGGGTGCGGCGCCCGCCCGGAACAGTGCCCGGTCGGCCCCCACCTGGAGCCGGATGCAGACGTCGGACAGCCCTGCCGGCTCAGTCGGCGCGATGTGCACATCGCCGTCCCCGCTGGGCGCGTTGATGCCGTCGAGCAGCAACTCTCGGCCGAAGGCCCAGGTCACGGGCGCGTCACCAGGCAGGTGGAAGGTCATACGGACCGCGTATGGATCCCCCGACTCATAACGGAGTTCCACCGGGATCCGGAACGAGAGCTCCTCGGAGACCAGGAAGCTCATCAGGACCTCGGCCTGAACCGACTCGCGCATCATGTACCCCGCATACCCCGCTGTTGATGAAAACGGCCAAGAATGATCCCCCTTGGCACTCTGCACGCCATCGTGCTGCAGTCACCAGGAGATCACAAGGAGTGATTTTTCAGATACTGATAGAGAAGGCGAACGAACTCAGCAGACTCCCGATACCGCTGCGCAGCTGTTCAACGGCCGGCAGCAGCCGCTCTTGCTGATGGAGAGGGAGGGAAATCGCTATGGCGGCGGCCGTGGAACCGGCAGTGATCGGAATTGCCGCACAAACGGTGCCGAGAGCATATTCCTGTCGCTCGACGAGCGGTTGCATCCGGCCCGTCGAGCCGAGCCGCTCCAGCAGGACGCGCCGGTCACGGACCGTGTACGGCGTGATCGCCTGGACGGGGTGACGGTCGAGGTGGTCCTGGCGCGCCTTCTCGTCGAGCTGACTCAGCAGGCACTGGCCGATCGCATGCGCATGGCCGGTCTCGCGGAAGTCGGCCCATTCGTCCACGGCGGGTGCGTACGGAGTGTCCGCGACGGCGACGAGTTCGATCTCACCCTCGCGGTAGACGGCGAAGTAGACGGGCACGCCGATGGCGTCGCGCCAGTGGACCAGGGCGTCCTCGATCCTGCTGCGACGATTCTGCAGCGCTCCCCCGACGGCGAGCCTCAGGGCCGCCTCACCGAAGACGAACACGCCCTTCTCGCGCCGGAGATAGCCCTCGTGCGTCAGGGTCCGCAGCAGATGGTAGGCCGTGGGAAGCGGAAGTCCCGCTTCGCGCGCGAGCTGCTTGGCGGGGGCCCCGGCCACGTGGGAGCCCACGGCCTCCAGCAGTCTCAACGCCCGCTGCACGGACCCGATCAGGGTGGGTGCGGCGGTCGCCGTCACCGGAACAGGAACCGGCGCTGGAGCGGTGGCTGGAGCAGGAGCCGTAGCTGTGGCCAAAGGTCACCCCCGGGCGTGGTGACGGGCGCGCGCGCCCGCCTGCGGGGGCCGCCCCCGCGCACCCACCGCGCTCCTTGAGGGCGGCCCCGGGACGATCTGGATTCACGCCCAGAAATAGCCCGGGAAGTCGTACAAACCGCTGATCACTGCGATCGTCGACCCGTGATTCCCAGGGGACGGCAGGCATTTGCCACTCTAATGGCAGCCTCCGTTCGGGCACCCCGTTTCGACGTCACCGTTCCCCCGAGCGGGCTAACGTGCGTACGCGCTACCAATCCCGGTCCGACGACGAGGAGGACCCGGTGAACTTCCGTACGAGATAGACGAGTCCGCCCACGAGCGCGACGAAGACCAGCACCTTGAAGAGAAGTCCGATCACGAACCCGATCACGCTGGCGACAAGCCCGCCGAAAACGACGATGGCGATCAAGGGAATCGCGACCCACTTCACCCACCACGGCATCCCCGCCAATATCTCCTGCACCGCCATCGTCCTACCTCGCTTCTGAGAGTTGCCCGGGGTCTTCCGGGAGCCGCCGGGTCTTTCCGAACCGCCTGGGAGCCGTCCTGGTTCCGATGCTAGGGGCGGGTGGGCGCCGACGGGGGCTCCGCAGCCCTTGAACCTCCCTGACCCGCCCCCTAGGGAACCCTGGCACCCCGCGGGTCAGCCCTCGGGGGGAGAGAAGACGACCATGACCCGAAGGTCCTCGGTGATGTGGTGGAACTTGTGGGCGACCCCGGCCGGGACATAGACGACGCTGCCGCGGCCGACCTGTGTCGTCTCCATCCCGACGGTGATCGACGCGCGGCCGCTCACCACCAGGTAGATCTCGTCCTGGCCGTGCGGCTGCTGGGTGTCGAGCTGGCCCGCGTCGAGGGCGTACAGGCCGGCCGACATGTTCCGCTCGCGAAGGAACTGCAGGTACGCCCCGTCGTTGGCGGCGCGCTCCGCCTCCAGCTCGTCCAGTCGGAATGCCTTCATCGTCCGTCCGCCCCTGCCATTGGTCCGATCACGTCTGCCACGATCAGACACATGAAGAATTTTGTAGTCAAGACGATCGCGAATGCCGGGGCCCTCGCCGTGGCAATCTGGCTGATCCAGGACATCACGCTCACAGGCGACAACACCGGCAAGAAGGCCCTGACACTGGTCCTCGTCGCACTGCTCTTCGGTCTGGTGAACTTCTTCGTGAAGCCCCTCGCGAGGCTGCTCACCCTTCCGCTGTTCGTGCTCACGCTCGGACTGTTCACACTCGTGATCAACGCCCTGATGCTACTGCTGACCTCGTGGCTCGCCGACAAACTGGGGCTGAACTTCCATGTCGAGGGGTTCTGGACGGCGGTGCTCGGCGGACTGATCATCTCGATCGTGTCCTGGGCGCTGAACGTCGTGCTCCCCGACGACAAGAGCTGAGGACCGTATGTCCTTCGCGATCTGCTTTGTCTGCACCGGCAACATCTGCCGCTCACCGATGGCCGAGTCCGTCTTCCGCGCCCGGGTCGCGGACGCCGGGCTCGACGGTCTCGTCGTGGTGGACAGCGCCGGCACCGGCGGCTGGCACGAGGGCGACGGCGCCGACCACCGCACCGTCTCCGTCCTGCGGGCGAACGGTTACGAGTCCGGCCACGTCGCGCGGCAGTTCCACGCCGGCTGGTTCGAGCGACTCGATCTGGTGATCGCCCTCGACGAGGGCCATCTGCG
Organism: Streptomyces sp. FIT100; assembly: GCF_024584805.1. NCBI lineage: Bacteria > Bacillati > Actinomycetota > Actinomycetes > Kitasatosporales > Streptomycetaceae > Streptomyces > Streptomyces sp. FIT100. The sequence goes on from NZ_CP075715.1 coordinate 3,921,435, forward strand.
CGAGCTGCGCCGGCTCGCCCCGACGGAGGCCGACGCCGCGAAGGTGCGGCTGCTGCGCTCGTACGATCCGGCCGTGCGGGGCGATCTCGACGTGCCCGACCCGTACTACGGCGGCATGGACGGCTTCGAGGAGTGTCTGGAAATGGTGGAGACGGCGAGCGAGGGCCTGCTCTCCGCGGTGCGCGAGATCGTCGAGGAGCGAGCGGCATGAGCGAGGGACCGATCGCGGACGGACCGATCGCGAACGGGCCGGTCCCGGATCAGCCCATGGGTGAGGGAACACGGGCCGTACGGGCCGGTCTCCCGGAGGCTCGGAAGTACGAACCGACGCTGCCGGGGCCGGTGTTCGCCGCCCATTACCACCTGCCGGGCGAGCCGACGGGACCGTACACGTACGGCCGGGACGACAACCCGACGTGGACGCTGCTGGAACGGGCCATCAGCGAGCTGGAGGCGCCGGGGGCGAAGGGGACCGAGACCGTCACTTTCGCCTCCGGGATGGCCGCGGTCTCCGCGGTGCTGCTGTCCCAGGTGGCCTCGGGAGACGTCGTCGTACTCCCGGACGACGGCTATCAGGCGCTGCCGCTGGTGCAGAAGCAGCTGGAGGCGTACGGCGTCGAGGTACGGACCGCGCCGACGGGCGGCGACGCGCAGTTGGAGGTGCTCGACGGGGCGAAGCTGCTGTGGATCGAGACGCCGTCCAACCCGGGGCTCGATGTGTGCGACGTGCGGCGGCTCGTGGACGCGGCGCACGCCGGTGGCGTCCTGGTCGCCGTCGACAACACGCTCGCGACACCGCTCGGCCAGCGCCCGCTGGACCTGGGCGCGGACTTCGCCGTGGCCAGCGGCACCAAGGGGCTGACCGGACACGGCGATCTGCTGCTCGGCTACGTGGTGTGCCGGGACGCCGCGCTCGCCGCGCGGGTACGGCACTGGCGCAAGGTCGTGGGCGCGATCCCCGGCCCCATGGAGGCATGGCTCGCCCACCGTTCACTGGCCACGCTGCAGCTGCGCAGCGACCGTCAGTGCGCGAACGCACTCGCCCTCGCGCGGGCGTTGGCCGGGCGTGCCGATGTCTCGGGGCTGCGCTATCCGGGCCTCCCCGAGGACCCCTCGCACAAGATCGCCGCGGGGCAGATGCGGCGCTTCGGCTCGGTGGTGTCCTTCACCCTGCCCGACCGTGCGTATGCCGAGCGCTTCCTCGCGGAGCTGCGCCTCGTCGATGACGCGACGAGCTTCGGAAGCGTCCGCTCCAGCGCCGAGCGCCGGGGCCGGTGGGGCGGTGACGCCGTAGCGGAAGGCTTCATCCGATTCTCGGCGGGGGCGGAGGACACACAGGACCTGGTGGCGGACGTGCTGCGCGCTCTGGGCGCGGTGGCGGCTGCCTGACGGGGCCGGTCCGCGTGACGGGCGAGCCCGGTGATGCCGACGGCAGGACGGTCCGAGCCTCCCCCCTCGTGGCTCGGACCGTCCTGTTTTCCGGCTCCACGCGCGGAGACCTCTTCGATTCCACGCGCGGAGAACCTCTCGAACAAGGCTAGTTGACTCTGCGTCAGTGTCCAATCACACCAGCGACAGCGACCTATCGACTTATTTATAGTTGTGCGATGGACCTGGCCTTGTTGCGCACATTCGTCACGGTGCACCGGGCGGGCTCGTTCACCCGCGCCGCAGCGCTGCTCGGCCTCTCCCAGCCCGCGGTGACCAGCCAGATCCGCACCCTTGAGCGCCAGCTGGGGCGGCCGCTCTTCCTGCGCCAGGCGCGCGGCGTCACCCCCACGACGATCGGCGACGAGCTGGCTCATCGCGCCGCCCCGCATCTGGACGCTCTCGTCGAGATCGCCGAGGCCGGACTGGACGAGGAATCCGGCGTCCGCACACTGCACCTCGCCGGGCCGCCCGAGTTCGTCTCCCTGCGGGTGCTTCCCGCCCTCACACCGCTGATCTCGCAGGGACTCGCGTTACGGACCTCCTTCTGCGGCAGCGCCGAGGAGGCCCTCGAAGGGCTGGCGGCCGGGCACCATGATCTCGCCGTCGCAACGGCCCGCCCGCGTGGCGGACTGCTCACCTCGACCCCGCTCTGCGACGAGGAGCACGTCCTGGTCGCCTCGCCGCGCTGGGCAGCGAGGCTGGGCCCTGGCGCGCTAGGAGGCAAGGACTCCGTGGTGCTGGAGCAGTTGCCGGTGGTGGAGGTCCATGAGTCCCTGCCGTTCGTCTCGCGTTTCTGGGCCGCCGTGTTCGACAGCCGTCCGCCTGCCGCAGGCACCGTCATCGCGCCGGATCTGCGTGCGGTGCTGGAGTCCGCCGCGGCAGACGCCGGACTGGCCGTCCTGCCGCGCTATCTGTGCGAGGGCGAGCTGAAGAGCGGACGGCTCGTGGCGCTGCTCGACCCGCCCGTTCCTCCGCTGCGCACGTACTTCCTCGTCGTCCGCACCGGGACGCTCGCACTGCCGCACATCGCACGGGCACACGACAGCCTCGTGCAGGCGGCGGCGGACTGGTGAGGCGTCCTCGTGACAGCCGGGCGACACCGAGTGACGCCCGGCGAGCGGCAACGAGTGCCGCCCAGCGACAGGCATGTGGAGGAGAGTTTCAGAACGGGCGTCGTGGGCCACTCTCTGACCATGACCGAACGGCCAGTGGTCAAGCGCACCGCACGCGCCATCCTCCTCGACGGCGACTCCCTCGTCCTGATCAAGCGCACCAAGCCGGGCGTGGATCCGTACTGGGTCACGCCGGGCGGTGGAGTCGAGCCCACCGACGCGACCGTCGTGGAAGCCCTTCACCGTGAAGTGGACGAGGAGCTCGGCGCCAAGATCGTCGATGTGGTGCCCTGTTTCGTCGACACCGTCGAGCACATCGTGGACGGCGGAGTCTCGGGCGTGAAGGTGCAGCACTTCTTCGTCTGCCGGCTGGCGTCGATGGACGAATCGCGGCGCCACGGCCCCGAGGTGGAGGAGCCCTGCGGCGAGTACGAGATCGTCCGAGTGCCCTTCAGCCGCGTCGGGATCGCCGCCGTCCATCTCGTGCCGCTGTCCCTGCGGCACTATCTGGACGGCAATATCGAGGGCGTCCGCGCGATGCACGCGCCCGATCTGGGCTGACCCCAGGGGTTCCCGATCCGTCGCCGAGCTGCCGCCCGCGTGAGGAGCTCTCCGACGCCGGTGCCCGGGATCCCTAGTCGGCTGCCGCGACGAGTTCCTCGAGGGAGTCGTGCCGGATCCGCTCGAAGGGGATGCCGACGCCCGTCAGCGCGTGCACACCGCTGCGGATCATCCCGACCGGACCGGAGAGGTACGCGTCGTACTCGTTCCACGGACCGTATTCGCGTACGGCGTCGGGCAGCTGGGCCTTGCCGTCGACGATGGGCCGGACCTGGAGCCAGGGGTGGCTCTGCTGGAGCCGCAGCATCGTGTCGATGTCATAGAGGTCGTGGTCGGTGCGTGCCCCGTAGAAGACCTCCACCGGCCGCCGCTCACCGTGCTCGGCGACGTCCTCGACCAGCGCCTTGATCGGGGCGATACCGGTGCCACCGCCCAGACAGAGCAGGCCGTTGTCGGTCGTGTGGTCGACGGTCATGGACCCGGCGGGCGGGCCGAGACGCAGCACGTCGCCAGGGCGGGCGTGATGGACCAGGGCGTTCGAGACCCAGCCGGCCGGGACGGCCTTGACGTGGAAGGACAGCAGCCCGTCGGAGCGCGGGGCACCCGCGAAGGAGTAGTGCCGCCAGATCCGCGGCCACCACGGCGTCTCCAGACTGGTGTACTGCCCGGCCAGGAACGGATACGGCTGGTCCGGCCGGACCGTGACGACCGCGATGTCCGGGGTCCTGAGGTCGTGCGAGACGACCTCCGCATGCCACCAGGCGGGCGCGTGCAGCTCGTTCTCGGCAGCGGAGTCGATCATGATCTGGGAGATCGTCGTGTAGGTACGAACCCAGGCGGCCTCTGCCTCGTCGTCCCAGGTCGTCGTGGCGTAGCGGCTGAGCGCGCCGATAAGGGCCTCGCCGACGGCGGGGTAATGAGCGGGCTGGGTGCCGTACTTGCGGTGGCCGCGGCCGAGATGCTGGAGATAGTCGACGAGCACGGCGGTGTTGTCCATGTGCTCGGCGGCGGTGAGCAGGGCCTTGAGGAGCCGGTCGCGCTGGGTGTCCATCGCGGCGGGGAAGAGGGAGCGCAGCTCGGGGTGGCGGACGAAGAGCAGCGCGTAGAAGTAGGAGGTGACCTTGTCGGCCACGGGGCCGACCTCCGCCATGGTGCGGCGGACGAGTATCGCGTCGGGCGAGGCGTTGCTCTGCTGCTCGTGGGCGGCGGACGCGTGCGCCGGCTGCTGGGGCTCGGAGTACGCGTGGTGGGACGCGGGGGCCTCGGGGGCAGGGGCTTCGGGTGCGCCGCCGTAGACGGGCGTGTAGGGGGCGTGCTCATACGGAGCACGGGCCTGGGGGACGCGGGCCTCGGGGGCGGGGCGCTGCGGTCCGGGCGAGTTCCCGTACGGCGGGGTCGCGGCGGCCCGTTCGGCGCCGGTGCCCACCGGTCGTATCGCGGCCACAGGACGGGTCGGCGGCGCTATTCGGCCCTCGCCGTCCTCACCCGCCGCACCGCCCTCGGGGTGCGGGCCGGGCCGGCTCGCACCCCGCTTACGAGGAGTGAACCAGCCACCCCCGCCGTTGTTCGCACCGTTCTCGCCCGAAGTGCCGTTGTCGGCCGACGTGGTGGTCGGAGCGTCCATTGTGTGCCTCGCCTCGAACATCTTTCGGTCGGTCTGCGTCGCACTTCCGCTGGTCCGGAACGTGCCTCAGTTCCCCGCTCTGCCTCGCTGCTGCTCTGCTTCAGGACCTCTGCCGGGCCCACACTAGCCCTTGCCGTGGCGGGTATCGGGACGAGTGGGAAAGTCCGGGTATCGGCGCCGGTTCTCCCGTTAGGCTGCATTGCCCCCATGCCTGTTGCAGCCTGTCCGAAGCCGTGGCCGGGTACAAGGTCTCAGGTATCGGATTGCCGGGGCGCCAACGGCCCTCACGGACTACCGACGGAATCGCACCAGTTCGTCTTCCTCCCGCAGTTCGTTCCCCGTATGGATGTGTGGCGAGCCCGGACAGATGATGGTCCGCATTCACCGCCACCGCAACGGGCACCGCGGCGAAGATGTGCGCGTCGAACATCGAATCACCATATGCAACACAGCCGTCCAGGTTCACCCCGAACTCTGCACAGACCTGGTTCCCGATCTTCACCTTCGTCACCGCCGCGACAGCGAAGAGATACTACGGTTCGCTATGTACGCCGACGCTAGTACGGACGGTTACTCCCGCTGTCAGACGCGAGGGCAGCATGGCTCGCGGCACGGTGTTTCACGTGAAACCACTCAAGCGTCCCGCACGACGGGCCATCCTCGTTGTCCATGTCTCCGCATCCGCGAGCTGGCTCGGGCTCTCCCTCGGACTGCTCGGGTTGAGCGTCGCGGCGATCGCATCCGACTCCCAGGCCGCCGCCGAAGCCTCGTATCGCTCGATGGCCGTCTTCGCGAACTGGCTGATGGTCCCGATCGCTCTGCTGACCCTCGTCAGCGGTGTGGTGCTGTCGCTCGGTACGCCATGGGGGCTCGCCCGATACCACTGGGTCTGGACCAAGTTCTGGCTCACCCTGGTCACGACGGGGCTGACCGTCTTCTCGCTACGGCCCGGGGTGAACACGGCCGCGGAAGAGGCCGCCGCGGGGATCGCGGTGACGGATGCCTCCGGGCTCCTCGCCGCCCCGATCGTCTCCCTCTCCGCCTATCTGTTCATGACGGCGATCTCGGTCCTCAAGCCCTGGGGAATGACACGACGCGGAAAACGTCTACGGGTCTCGGCCACTTCCGGTAAAGCGCTGGACGAACGATCTCTGCGTCCGACAGCCTGACCTTCATGTCGACACCGCTCAGCGAGCTCCCCATCCGGCGTCTGACGACGTCGGACCTGACGTCCTGCGCCGATCTCTCCGAAGACCGGGGCTGGCCGCGTGAGGAGCACAAATGGGGTCTGTTGCTCGCGGCGGGAGCCGGATACGGCATCGACGATCCCTCCGGCAAGGGTCTGACCGCGGCGTGCATCGTGACGTCGTACGGCCCCGGTCCTGGCCCCGCCGCCGACTCCGGGCTGGCGGCGATCGGCATGGTGCTGGTGGCCGAGCGCCACTCCCGACAGGGCGTCGGGCGGCGGCTGATGACACATGTACTGGCGGAGCACGGACCGATTCCGCTCACCCTGCATGCCACTCCGTACGGGCAACCGCTCTACGAAGAGCTGGGCTTCACGGCTGTCGGCCGTGCCGAGATGGTCAGCGGCCACTTCCGCGCCGCCGGGCCCGCCGCCGAGCCTCCGATCGGGGCTGCGGCCGGGATCACGACCCGTCCGGCGACCGCCGACGACCTTCCCGCGATCCTCCGCCTCGACACGGAGGTCTTCGGCCTGGACCGCACCCATATGATCACCCGCCTTCCCGCCTTCGCCGACCAACTGAGGGTCGCGGAGTCCAACGGCGTTCTCACGGGCTACGCGGCCGCCTGGCCCAATATGGCGACCCATGTGATCGGCCCCCTCATCGCCCGCGACACGGAGACGGCGAAGGCCCTGTTCGCTTCCCTGGCCGCCCACACGGACCGTCCTCTGCGCACCGACATCGACGTGCGTCACGAGGAACTACTCAACTGGCTGAAGGCGAACGGGCTGGCCCCGATCGCCTTCAATGCCGTCATGACCCACGGCATCCCCGCCCTCCCCGGCGACTGGGCGCGCCGCTTCGCGCCGCTGACGGTGGCGGCGGGCTGAGGGTCAGCGGGAAGCCGGTTCCAGCGCCTGGAGCGCTTCCAGGGCCGCGGTCGCGAAGCCGTGATCCTGATCCGGCGCGCCGCCGCCGATGCCGATGGCGCCGATGAGACGCCCGTCGCGGTGGACCGGGATGCCTCCCGCGATGAAGAGGAGCGGGCGGTCCAGGGCGGTCGGGAGGGTATGGAAGAGGCCGCCGGGCTGGACCGCGTCGACGAGGTCTGCCGTGGGGGTGTTCAGCTGGAGCGCGGTGTACGCCTTACGTGTGCTGGTCTCACCGGCGATGAGCACGGCCCGGTCGTCGCGGCGGAAGGCCAGCGGATGGCCTCCGGCGTCAAGGACGCTGATGGCTACGGCCACACCGGCCGCCTCGGCCGAGACCCGGGCGGCCTCGACGAGAGTCTCGGCGTTCTGGGTGGTCAGCGGGGCGACGGTAGGGGCAGTGGCGGTGGTCATGGTGAACTCCTCGGTGTGAGTGCGTGATTGAGGCAAGCGTGAGATCAAGAGCGGGACGGCAACGAGTCGACCGTCAGTCGCGGGCCGCGACCATCGCCGCGGACCCGGCGACGGGCGAGCCGGTAACGACGCGGCTCTCACGGCGGATCTCCCGGCGGATCTCCCGGCGCTCCAGCGCGCTGGACAGGAGCGCCAGCGCAAGCGCCGAGGCCGCAAGGAGCGCGCCGACCCCGTTCGGAGCCGTGAAGCCGAGTCCGGCCGCGATCACCAGACCGCCGAGCCAGGCAGAGAGCGCGTTGCCGAGGTTGAAAGCGCCGATGTTGACCGCCGAGGCCAGCGTCGGGGCGCCCGATGCGTGATCCAGAACCCGCTTCTGGAGAGGCGGCACCGTGGCGAAGCCGAGCCCGCCGACGAGCACGATGGTGACCGCTGCCGCGATCTTGCTGTGCGCGGTGACGGTGAACAGCGCCAGCACAAGAGCGAGTGCACCGAGCGAGGTGTACAGCAGCGGCATCAGCGCCCGGTCCGCGAGCCTGCCGCCGACGAGGTTGCCGCCGACCATGCCCAGGCCGAAGAGGACGAGCAGCCAGGTGACCGAGGAGTCCGCGAAGCCGGCGACCTCGGTCATCATCGGCGTGATGTAGGTGATCGCGGCGAAGACGCCGCCGAAGCCGAGCACCGTCATCGCCATGGCCAGCAGGACCTGTGCATTGCGGAACGCGGCGAGCTCATGGCGCAGCCGTACGCCCTCGGGCTTGGGCTGCTCCGGCACCAGCCTGGCGACACCGGCGAGACCCAGCACACCCAGCCCGGCGACGATGACGAACGTGGCCCGCCAGCCGACGCTCTGACCGATGAAGGTACCCGCGGGAACGCCGACGACGTTGGCCACGGTCAGCCCGGTGAACATCATGGCGATGGCGCCGGCCTTCTTCTCGGGTGCGACAAGATCGGCCGCGACCACAGAGCCGATGCCGAAGAACGCACCGTGGGCGAGCGAGGCGACCACGCGGCCCGCGAGCATCACCCCGAAGGACGGGGCGATCGCGGAGACCACGTTGCCCACGATGAACAGGCCCATCAGCAGCATCAACATGCGCTTGCGGGAGACCTTGGTCCCCAGGACCGTCATCAGCGGGGCACCCAGCACAACGCCCAGCGCGTAGCCAGTGACCAGATATCCGGCCGCCGGTATGGACACCTGGAAGTCGTCGGCGACCTCGGGGAGCAACCCCATGATCACGAACTCGGTGGTGCCGATACCGAATGCCCCGATGGCGAGGGCGAGGAGCGCGAGCGGCATGGGGTCCAACCTTTCCCAGAAGATTGCTTCTGCGCCTTACAAGCGTCGACAATAATTCTGCGCGCCGTTAATTGCAAACGCGGGCTATTGCAGAGGTCGTCTACTCTGTAGACAGGCAGCTCCGCGGCGCTCCTGCACCGGACGAAGGAGAAGATCGATGACAGCGACGGACCCGGGACTCACCGCTCTCGCCCAGAGCTGGTGCGCTCTCTCCCTGCTCCACGGCAGAATCGAGGCGCATATCGAGCGAGCGCTGCAGGCCAAGCATGATCTGAGCGTCCGCGAGTACTCGCTGCTCGACGTGCTGAGCCGTCAGCACAACGGCCCGGGCGGCCATCTCCAGATGAAGCAGGTCGCCGACGCCGTCGTCCTCAGCCAGAGCGCCACCACCCGCCTGGTCACGCGTCTCGAGGACCGTGCGCTGCTGAGCCGCTACATCTGCGACACCGACCGCAGGGGCATCTACACCGATGTCACGGAGGCCGGCCTGGCACTCCTCACCGAAGCCAGGCCGACAAACGACGGCGCGCTGCGCGAGGCGCTCGACGAGGCGGCGAAGAACCCCGAGCTCGCCCCGCTCGTCAGGACGGTCGAGGAACTCCGGATCCCCTCGCCCGCCTGAGCACCCAGGGCCGTTGTCGGCCCGCGGGCCGACACCAGGGTGGGGCACAGAGAGGGGTCCCCTCTAGGCTGCGGATCATGAGCGATCTGCAGATACGGCCCGCCTCCCCCGCCGATATCCCCGCCATCGTCGCGATGCTCGCCGACGACCCGCTGGGTGCCAGGCGTGAGTCGCCGGACGACCTCACCCCGTACACGGCGGCGTACGAGCGGCTGGCGAACGATCCGAACCAGTGTCTGATCGTCGCCGAGCGCGAGGGTCGGGTCGTCGGCACTCTGCAGCTCACCGTCATCCCCGGGCTGTCCCGGCGGGGTGCCACCCGCTCGATCATCGAAGCCGTACGGATCCACACCGACGAACGCGGCGGCGGACTGGGCACCCAGCTCATCGAATGGGCCGTCGACGAATCCCGGCGCCGGAACTGCCGGCTCGTCCAGCTGACCTCCGACGCCACTCGCATCGACGCCCACCGGTTCTACGAGCGACTCGGCTTCGAGGCGTCCCACCTGGGATTCAAGCGCGCGCTGTGAGGGTGGCTGGACGAGGCTCGGTCACCCCGCGCATGCGTACCCCTCTGGAGCGCGAACTGGCCGCCTGACTGGAAGCGTTACTCTGCCCGTGGCCTCGGTCCGTTTCACGTGAAACATCACCGCAGGCCGCGCCAGCCGGACTCGTCCACACCTCCGGGCACATCCGCAGCAGGGTCGTACGGCTCGCGCGTAAAGACGAACGAACCCAGATCGAGATGGTCCACCGATCCGTCGGCCCGTCGCACCACGCGCAGCGTCTCTCCGGCGAAGTACCCGTCGAGACCCGTCCAGCGATTGCCTTCGCCCGCATCGAACCGCGAGCCGCGACCGTTTCCTCTCAGCGGGTAGAGCTCCAGGCCCCGCTCGGCCACGAGCTTCAGCCCGAAGGCGCTCGTGCCCCAGTACCAGGGCCCTGTCAGCTCCAGCAGCTGCTCGTCCACCACCGGCATCGGCCGCCAGGGTTCGGGGAGCCTGGGCTCCGCCTCGGCGACGATCCCTACGAGATCGGCGGCCACAGCGCCGGTCAGTGGACCCGAGGTGGCGTTGGCGAGCGCCACTCCGGCAACTCCCTCTTCCACGCTCACCCACAGACAGGCGATGAACCCGGGCAGCGAACCCGTGTGCCCAATGAGCGTGCAGCCGTCCCGCCGTACCAGTTGCAGGCCCAGACCGTAGCCGCTCTCCCACTCGCCGGCTTCCAGCGGCACTGATGGTGCGCGCATCTCACACACGGACTCCGCGCTCAGCACGCGGTCGTCGCCGTCCGCGAGGAAACCCCCGAAGCGGCACAGGTCCGAGGCGGTCGACCACAGCTGGCCTGCCGGGGCCATCAACCCCAGATCCTCGGCCGGTTCGGGCATCATCACATCCGCCCAGGGATGCACTGCCCAGCCGCCCGCATGCGGGGCCTGCGGTCGCGTGCTTGTCCGGGTGAGTCCGAGCGGCTCCAGGATCTCGCTGCGCAGCACGGCCGCCCACGAGTTGCCTCGCATCGCCTCGATGAGTGAACCGAGCAGGGTGTAGCCGGGGTTGGAGTAGTGGTGCCGACGCCCCACGGGATGAAGCAGCGGCTTCTCGCCGAGTACATCGCCCAGTTCGGGGCGGAGGCTGCCGGACGTCCGCTCCCACCAGGGAGCGGGGCTCTCGGCGGCCAGTCCCGCGCTGTGTCCCAGGAGTTGGGCAATGGTCACCTCGCCGACCCCGGTACCGGGCAGATGCTTCTCCAGCGCATCGCCCAGGTCCAGTAGCCCTTCGTCCCGCAGCCTCATCACCAGCACGGCTGTGAAGGTCTTCGTGATGGAGCCGATGCGGTACTGGGTGTCGGCATCCGGAGCATGGCCGTCGACGCAGCTACGCGCGCCGCTCCAGATGCGTTGCCCGTCCCTGGCCACAGCCCCGACGAGGGAAGGGGCGCGGCCCTCGGCCTGCGCGGTGGCGACTCGGTGGAGCAGCGCCCGCTCGGTGCTGGGCAGCAGCGCTTCATGAGGTGAGGTCATGGTCAAGCTCTACCGCTGCGGCACGTCCCAGGTCGAATGAAAACCGCTGCCGAAGTCGCCGGTCGACGGTGCGGATCAGGTCTGGGCCATGTCGACGAAGCGCGAATAGTGGCCTTGGAAGGCGACCGTGATCGTCGCCGTGGGGCCGTTACGGTGCTTGGCCACGATCAGGTCCGCCTCGCCCGCGCGCGGCGACTCCTTCTCGTACGCGTCCTCGCGGTGCAGCAGGATCACCATGTCCGCGTCCTGCTCGATGGAGCCGGACTCTCGCAGGTCGGAGACCATCGGCTTCTTGTCCGTCCGCTGCTCGGGGCCACGATTCAGCTGGGAGAGGGCGATCACCGGGACCTCAAGCTCCTTGGCCAGCAGCTTGAGGTTACGGGACATGTCCGAGACCTCCTGCTGACGGCTCTCGGCCCGCTTGGAACCGCCGGACTGCATCAGCTGGAGGTAGTCGATGACGACCAGCTTGAGATCGTTGCGCTGCTTGAGCCGCCGGCACTTGGCGCGGATCTCCATCATCGACAGGTTCGGGGAGTCGTCGATGTAGAGCGGAGCCTGGGATACATCCGGCATCCGGCGGGCGAGGCGGGTCCAGTCCTCGTCGGTCATGGTCCCGGAGCGCATGTGGTGCAGCGCCACTCGCGCTTCTGCGGACAGCAGACGCATCGCGATCTCGTTGCGGCCCATTTCGAGGGAGAAGATGACGCTCGGCAGATTGTTCTTGATCGACGCCGCGCGGGCGAAGTCCAGGGCCAGAGTGGACTTACCCATGGCCGGACGGGCCGCGATGACGATCATCTGGCCGGGGTGCAGCCCATTGGTGAGCGAGTCGAAGTCGGTGAAGCCGGTCGGCACACCCGTCATCTCGCCGCTGCGTGAGCCGATCGCCTCGATCTCGTCGAGCGCGCCCTCCATGATCTCGCCGAGCGGGAGATAGTCCTCGCTGGTCCGCTGCTCGGTGACGGCGTAGATCTCGGCCTGGGCCGAGTTCACGATCTCGTCGACGTCGCCGTCCGCCGCGTATCCCATCTGCGTGATACGGGTGCCGGCCTCCACGAGCCGCCGCAGCACCGCGCGCTCGTGGACGATTTCCGCGTAGTAGGAGGCGTTGGCCGCTGTCGGCACCGACTGGACCAACGTGTGGAGGTACGAGGCGCCACCGACACGGGTGATCTCTCCCCGCTTGGTGAGCTCGGCGGCCACCGTGATGGGGTCGGCGGGCTCGCCCTTGGCATAGAGATCGAGGATGGCCTGATAGACGGTCTCATGGGCGGGCCGGTAGAAGTCATGGCCCTTGATGATCTCCACGACGTCCGCGATGGCGTCCTTGGACAGCAGCATGCCGCCGAGGACGGACTGCTCGGCGTCGAGGTCCTGAGGCGGCACCCGCTCGAAGCCGCCGGGAGCCGCGTCGTCCCAGGGGCCACTCTCCCTGCCGCGCTCGTGCTGCTCCTCGCGGCCACGCCCACGACCCTCACCGCGGCGCTGGCGGGAGACCGGGAGTCGGTCGCTGGGACCGGTGTCGGCCCAGGGACCGTCCAGGGGCTCGGGAATGCTCACCGGCCACCTCCTCCCGTCCGCTCGGCGGACCTCGCCGTGGCACTCTTTCTACGGCACAGCACTGACAAATCGAATGGCCCGACTCCGCTTCCGGCGAGTCGGGGGCCGGTCTACGTTAGAGCCGCGGGCACCGTCAGCCAATCTGGTTATCCACAGGCCATGTGGACAGCGGACCTGATGCTGTGGAGAACCCCACGGAACCTGTGCACGGACCAGGGGACGGCACTGTGGACAAAGTCATACCCAGGCCACCGGACCAGCTCTGACCTGCACACTTTCCATCCACCGGCTGTGGGGGAGAAAAACTTCACCAGCCGGATCAAGATCAGAACAAACGACGCAGAGCAGAAGCCGCATCTCCCTTACAGGTAAGGACCACAGGACAATTGCATCTCTTACCTGTGGAAGATTAGATTGGGGCCCATGACCCAGGCCCCTGTGGCACCGAAGACCAGCCGACGACGACATGACCGCGAGATCATCGCGCTGGCCGTCCCCGCCTTCGGCGCCCTCGTCGCCGAGCCACTTTTCGTCATGGTCGACAGCGCCGTCGTCGGCCATCTCGGCACTCCCCAACTCGCCGGCCTGGGGGTCGCCGCCGCTCTGCTCACCACAGCAGTGAGTGTCTTCATCTTCCTCGCGTACGCAACGACGGCCGCGGTCGCGCGCCGGGTGGGCGCGGGTGACCTGAGCGCCGCGATCCGCCAGGGCATGGACGGCATCTGGCTCGCCCTGCTGCTCGGTGCCGCCGTCATCGCACTGGCTCTTCCCGGGGCACCCTCCCTCGTCGAGCTCTTCGGGGCCTCCGACACGGCCGCTCCCTACGCCACGACCTATCTCAGGATCGCCAGCCTGGGCATCCCGGCGATGCTCGTGGTCATGGCCGCCACCGGCGTGCTGCGCGGCCTGCAGGACACCCGCACGCCCCTGTACGTCGCGATAGCCGGCTTCGCCGCCAACGCGGCTCTCAATGTCGGGCTCGTCTACGGCGCAGGGCTGGGGATCGCAGGTTCCGCCTGGGGCACCGTGATCGCCCAATGGGGAATGGCCGCTGCCTACCTTGTCGTGGTCATCCGCGGCGCCCGCCGACACGGCGCCTCGCTTCGCCCCGATGCCGCCGGCATACGTGCGAGTGCCCATGCGGGCGTGCCGCTCCTGGTGCGTACGCTTTCGCTGCGCGCCGTCCTGATGATCGCCACCGCCGTGGCGGCTCGGCTCGGCGATACGGACATCGCCGCGCACCAGATCATCCTCGCCCTCTGGAGTCTGATGGCCTTCGCCCTGGACTCCATCGCGATCGCGGGTCAGGCGATCATCGGGCGCTATCTCGGCGCCGACGACCCCGAAGGGGCGCGGGAGGCATGCCGCCGCATGGTGCAGTGGGGCATCGCCTCAGGGGTGGCACTGGGAATCCTGATCGTGCTCGCCCGTCCGCTCTTCATTCCCCTCTTCACCAGCGACCAGTCGGTGAAGGACACCCTGCTCCCCGCACTGTTGGTCGTGGCGCTCTCCCAGCCGATCGCCGGTGTGGTCTTCGTCCTGGACGGCGTACTGATGGGCGCCGGTGACGGCCCCTATCTCGCCGGAGCGATGCTGGTGACCCTGGCGGTCTTCGCCCCGGTCGCCCTGCTCGTTCCGACCCTCGGCGGCGGGCTGACCGCCCTCTGGTGGGCGATGACGCTCATGATGACGGTCCGCATGCTGACCCTGTGGCTGCGTGCACGGTCGGGTCGCTGGATTGTGACAGGCGCGACGCGCTGACGATCCGGTCCGCTCTCGGTCATGTTTCACGTGAAACAGCGAGAGGGCCGCACCCCATGGGTGCGGCCCTCTGATGCTCTGCGAGCAGCTTTGCCGGCAGTCGCTCAGGCAGCGACGACCTCGACGCCAAGCTTGGCGGCAACCTCGGGGTGCAGACGCACAGACACCTGGTGCGAGCCCAGGGTCTTGATCGGCGAACCGAGCTCGACACGGCGCTTGTCGACGTCCGGGCCACCGGCGGACTTGATCGCCGAGGCGATGTCAGCCGGGGTAACGGAGCCGAAGAGGCGGCCGGCGTCGCCGGAGCGAACGCTCAGACGCACCTTCACGCCCTCGAGCTTGGCCTTGATCTCGTTGGCCTGCTCGATGGTCGCGATCTCGTGGATCTTGCGAGCGCGACGGATCTGCGCGACGTCCTTCTCGCCACCCTTGGTCCAGCGGATCGCGAAACCACGCGGGATCAGGTAGTTGCGAGCGTAGCCGTCCTTGACGTCCACGACATCGCCGGCAGCGCCGAGGCCGGAGACCTCGTGGGTGAGGATGATCTTCATGTTTCGGTCACCCTTCCCTTATCGCGCGGTGGACGTGTAGGGCAGCAGCGCCATCTCACGGCTGTTCTTCACGGCCGTGGCGACGTCACGCTGGTGCTGCGTGCAGTTGCCGGTCACGCGGCGGGCACGGATCTTGCCGCGGTCGGAAATGAACTTCCGCAGCATGTTCGTGTCCTTGTAGTCCACGTACGCGGTCTTGTCCTTGCAGAATGCGCAGACCTTCTTCTTCGGCTTGCGCACAGGCGGCTTCGCCATGGTGTATCTCCTGTGTGATCAAGAAGTGGGGGTACGAGCTGCCCCTGGGGGATCCCGGTGGGACCGACCCTTAGAAGGGGGGCTCGTCCGAGTAGCCGCCGCCGGAGCTTCCGCCCCAGCCACCACCGCCGCCACCGCCGCCACCCTGCTGGCCACCGCCGGCCGGGGCACTGGTGGCCCAGGGGTCGTCGGCGGGAGCACCGCCGCCACCCTGCTGGGCACCGCTGGGACCGCCGCCCCAGCTGCCACCGCCCTGCTGGCCGCCGCCATAGCCGCCCTGACCACCGCGACCGGTGGTCTTGGTGACCTTGGCCGTGGCGTTCTTGAGGCTGGGGCCGACTTCCTCGACGTCCAGCTCGTAGACCGTGCGCTTGACGCCCTCGCGGTCCTCATAGGACCGCTGCTTCAGCCGGCCCTGCACGACGACGCGCATGCCTCGCTGGAGCGACTCGGCGACGTTCTCCGCCGCCTGCCGCCAGACCGAGCAGGTCAGGAACAGGCTCTCGCCGTCCTTCCACTCATTCGTCTGACGGTCGAAGGTGCGGGGAGTGGACGCGACGCGGAACTTCGCGACCGCCGCACCGGACGGGGTGAAGCGCAGCTCGGGGTCGTCGACGAGATTGCCGACGACCGTGATGACGGTCTCGCCTGCCATGGGTGAACCTCTCGGCGGGGATTGCTTCTGGCTGCTTGCTGCTACTCGAACCCGATGACCTCTGAGCTAGGTGCTCAGTGGGTCTCGGGACGGAGGACCTTGGTCCGGAGGACCGACTCGTTCAGGTTCATCTGGCGGTCGAGCTCCTTGACGACCGCAGGCTCGGCCTGCAGGTCGATGACCGAGTAGATGCCCTCGGGCTTCTTCTTGATCTCGTAAGCGAGACGACGACGGCCCCAGGTGTCGACCTTCTCCACCTTTCCGTTGCCCTCACGGACGACGGAGAGGAAGTTCTCGATCAGCGGGGAGACAGAACGCTCCTCGAGATCGGGGTCGAGGATGACCATCACCTCGTAGTGACGCATGTGGAACCCACCTCCTTTGGACTCAGCGGCCACGGTCGTTCCGTGGCAGGAGGGTCGTGATGCGTAAGCATCGATGTCTACGAGTAAATCAGGCGCCACTGACAATCGGCCTCGGTTGACGAGGGATCGAGTGCTGGCCTGGGCAGACACCGGTGCAGACCGTACAGAGTACCCGCACACCCGCTTCGGGTTGAAATCCGGCGACCGAGGACCGCACCCTGTACGCATCGGATGTGGGCGGCGTCACAGTGCGCCGCCTTCCGGCAACGCCAGGAGGTGCTCCATGGCACAAGCACAACCGAACCCCACCGGCTCTCTCCTCGCCACGGACGGCAAGCCCCACCCCCTCCAGGACACCCTGATGGCGGTGACCCTGTTTCTGGGTGCGGTGGCCTTTGTGAGCGCGCAGTTCCACGGCCTCCATCTGCTGAGCTCCTGGTCCGGACTGATCGGGATCCTCACCGGCGGCTACGGTCAGTTCATCTCGGCGACGACCCGCGAACGCTTCCTTCTGATCGTCGGTCTCGGTGCCTCGGCCATCGGTTTCTTCCTCGGGATGGCCCACGGCGGGCTCTTCGGCGGCTTGGTCGGCTACTAGTACCCCCCTCTGAAGGCCATGCGGGGCCCGGGGCCCGGGGCATCCCACCGAAAGGTGGTCCCCGGGCCCAGTAGGCTTCGGCGCGAGAGCCGGAGCCCCTGTACCCATGGGGACACACCTGCCGAGGAGCGCCCCGCATGAGCCTGACCCTGAGGACCATCAGCCGAGAGCAGCATCTGGCGTACATCCAGACCCTGCCCGCGGCGAGTCACTGCCAGGTCCCGGCATGGGCGGACGTCAAGACGGAGTGGCGCTCGGAGAACCTCGGCTGGTTCGACAAGAGCGGTGAGCTCGTCGGCGTCGGTCTCGTCCTGTACCGGCAGCTGCCCAAGATCAAGCGGTACCTCGCCTATCTCCCCGAGGGTCCGGTGATCAACTGGTACGCGCCGAACCTGGACGACTGGCTGCAGCCGATGCTGGCCCACCTCAAGAACCAGGGCGCCTTCTCCGTGAAGATGGGCCCGCCGGTCGTCATCCGCCGCTGGGACGCCCCGGCGATCAAGGCCGGAATCCAGGACCCGGACGTGAAGCGCCTGCGCGACGTCGAGGCCACCCACATCGAGCCGCGCGCCTTCGAGGTCGCCGACCGGCTCCGCAAGATGGGCTGGCAGCAGGGCGAGGACGGCGGCGCCGGCTTCGGTGACGTACAGCCCCGGTACGTCTACCAGGTGCCGCTGGCCAACCGGTCCCTCGACGATGTCCTCAAGGGCTTCAACCAGCTCTGGCGGCGCAACATCAAGAAGGCCGAGAAGGCCGGCGTCGAGGTGGTCCAGGGCGGCTACGACGACCTCGCCGAGTGGCAGCGGCTCTACGAGATCACGGCCGAGCGCGACCGCTTCCGGCCCCGCCCGCTCTCGTACTTCCAGCGCATGTGGACGGTCCTGAACAGCGAGGACCCCAACCGCATGCGGCTCTACTTCGCGCGGCACGACGGGGTGAACCTGTCCGCCGCGACCATGCTCGTCGTCGGCGGTCACGTCTGGTACTCCTACGGAGCCTCGGACAACATCGGCCGCGAGGTCCGGCCCTCGAACGCGATGCAGTGGCGGATGCTGCGCGATGCCTATGCCATGGGTGCCACCGTCTACGACCTGCGCGGCATCAGTGACTCGCTCGACGAGAGCGACCACCTCTTCGGCCTCATCCAGTTCAAGGTCGGCACCGGCGGAGAAGCCGTCGAGTACGTCGGCGAGTGGGACTTCCCGCTCAACAAGCTGCTGCACAAGGCGCTCGACATGTACATGTCCCGTCGCTGATGCTTCCGTAACCCGCTCATATCTCTGATACACCGCTCACCCCAGAAAGGTTCCGGACCGGCCATGGCGCTCTCCCTCTACGTCGACACCGCTCGCTGGCGGGCGCACCAGAAGTCCGTGATCGACCAGTTCCCCGGCCTGGTCCCGGTCTGCAAGGGCAATGGCTACGGATTCGGCCATGAGCGGCTCGCGGAGGAGACGACCCGCTTCGGCTCGGACATGCTCGCCGTCGGCACGACCTACGAAGCGGCCCGGATCAAGGACTGGTTCAGCGGCGACCTCCTCGTCCTGACGCCCTTCCGCCGGGGAGAAGAGCCCGTGCCGCTGCCGGACCGGGTCATCCGCTCGGTCTCCTCCGTCGACGGTGTGCACGCTCTCGTCGGCGCGCGCGTGGTCATCGAGTGCATGAGCTCCATGAAGCGCCACGGCGTCTCCGAGCACGAGCTGGGCCAACTGCACGCCGCCATCGAGGACGTACGCCTGGAGGGCTTCGCGCTGCACCTGCCGCTGGACCGGACGGACGGCTCGGACGCGGTCGAAGAGGTCATCGGGTGGATGGACCGGCTGCGCAGCGCCCGGCTGCCGCTCCACACCATGTTTGTGAGCCATCTCGGCGCCGCGGAACTGGCCCGGCTGCAGCAGCAGTTCCCGCAGACCCGGTTCCGCGCACGGATCGGCACCCGGCTGTGGCTCGGCGACCACGAGGCCACCGAGTACCGCGGCTCCGTCCTCGACGTCACCCCCGTCGCCAAGGGCGACCGGTTCGGCTACCGGCAACAGAAGACGGCCTCGGACGGCTGGCTGGTCGTCGTGGCCGGCGGCACCTCCCACGGCGTCGGGCTGGAGGCGCCGAAGGCACTGCACGGCGTCATGCCGCGTGCCAAGGGCGTGGCCCGGGCGGGCCTGGCCACCGTCAACCGCAACCTGTCGCCGTTCGTCTGGGCGGGCAAGCAGCGCTGGTTCGCCGAGCCGCCGCACATGCAGGTCTCCATCCTGTTCATCCCGGCGGACTCGCAGGAGCCGAAGGTCGGCGACGAGCTGGTCGCCCACCTGCGCCACACCACCACGCAGTTCGACCGCCTGGTCGACCGCTAGGACCGGTCAGCCGACCGTGGGCCCCGTCGTTCCCCACTCCACCCGGGGCCCCTCCACCGCGTGCGCGGCATGACGCGGCGGATGTGCCGCCCGCCCGAGCACGAACACGTCCGGCGCCCCGTCCAGCACCCCGCCCGAGGGGTCGTCGGCCCCCTCCCGCCGGACGGGATCCCGCTCCGGCATCAGGATGTCCCGTACGACCACGGCGCACAGGTACAGCGTCCCCAGCAGGTGCACAGCGATCGCCAGCTGATAGCCCTCCGTCGGAAGACCCTGGTGCTTGTCGCCGCTGGTCGTGTACGCCAGGTACATCCAGATCCCCAGGAAGTACATGACCTCGCATGCCTGCCAGATCAGGAAGTCCCTCCAGCGGGGCCTGGCCAGGGCCGCGAGCGGGATCAGCCACAGCACGTACTGCGGTGAGTAGACCTTGTTGGTGAGGATGAAAGCGGCCACCACCAGAAAGGCGAGCTGCGCGAAGCGCGGCCGACGAGGAGCCGTCAGAGCCAGGGCGGCGATCCCCGCGCACGCCAGGACCATCAGCACCATCGCGTACGTGTTGACGGTTTCGACCTCGATCGACTCACCCGTGCGCTGCGTGATGATCAGCCAGAAGGAACCGAAGTCGACCTGCCGCTCCTGGCTGAAGGTGTAGAACTTCTTCCACCCCTCGGGCGCGAGCAGCATCACCGGCACGTTCACGACCAGCCAGGCGCCCGCCGCACCCAGCAGGGCCGCCCCGTACTCCCGGTACCTTCCGGCCCGCCAGCACAGCACCAGCAGCGGCCCGAGCAGCAGCGCCGGATAGAGCTTGGCAGCAGTGGCGAGGCCGATCAGGATACCGAAGGCCAGGGCCCGGCCCCGGGACCACATGAGCATCGCCGCCGCCGCGAGGGCCACCGCGAAGAGATCCCAGTTGATCGTGGCGGTGAGAGCGAACGCGGGCGCGAGAGCGACGAGAAGCCCGTCCCAGGGCCGTCGGCGGTGCGTGCGTGCCACACAGACCGCGATGATCGCGGCGCAGATCATCAGCATGCCCGCGTTGACCATCCAGTACAGCTGCTCACGATGCTGGACGGAGCCGCCGGACGGTGTCAGCCAGGCCGCGACCTGCATGAACAGCCCTGTGAGG
Source organism: Streptomyces sp. FIT100 (assembly GCF_024584805.1). Taxonomy (NCBI): domain Bacteria; kingdom Bacillati; phylum Actinomycetota; class Actinomycetes; order Kitasatosporales; family Streptomycetaceae; genus Streptomyces; species Streptomyces sp. FIT100. Next base: position 3,941,875 of record NZ_CP075715.1, read on the forward strand.
ACGGGGTATTCAAGGAACTCCATATCGCCGCTGAGCCGGTCGAAGTACGGCACGAGACCGTCGGCGAAGCCCCGCCCGAGGAAGAGGTGCGGGATGTCGGAGTAGCACGCGTGCGTGTACTGCGAGCTGGTGCCACGGAACCACGCCCAGTTGTAGCAGGGGAGCTTCTGCACCATCCCCAGCGCGAACATCCCGATCGCGACCAGGGCCACGACCCGCACGGGCGTCAGCCGGCTCGTGCCGATCCGCGCGAAGCGCCCGAGCGGACCGCCGATCAGCTCGCTGCCGGCCGCCGCGACCTCGTCCCGCTGCGTGGGGGACACCGTCGACTGCTCCTGGTGGTGCACGTTCGTCTTCTCTGCGCTCGGCATAGGCACATCCTGCCGTACACCGCTGTCGGCGCGTTCTGACCTGTGGACAACGGCGAGGGCCGCCGCACCGGAGGAACGATTCCGGTGCGACGGCCCTTACGACGGATGCCGGACACGTGGCCGTCAGCTGTCGGCGCCTCCGAGCCAGCCGCCTGAGGTGTTGCTGCCCTGGCTGCCGTTGCCATTGCCGCTGCCGCCTGTCGGCGGCGAGGGACTGGTGGTCGCCCCGCCGTCCGTGGCTCCGCCGTCGGTCGTGCCGCCCGTATCGGTGCCGGTGTTGGTTCCTCCGTCGTCCTGGCCGCCGGTCGGGGGGCAGTTCCAGCCGAACGGGTCGCAGGAGCTGCTGGGGTCGGGCGACTCAGACGGCGTCGTGGACGGCGACTCGGACGGCGACTCGGACGGGGTCTCGGACGGCGTCACGGACGGGGTCGGCTCGGGGCTCTTCAGCCCACCGCCGTAGACGGCCTCGGCATCGAGAGGCTCGGGCTCGGGGAACGGAATCCCTTCCTTGCCCTTGAGCGCCCCCGACATGTAGTCCCTGAAGATCTCGGACGGGAACGACGCGCCGTGGATCTTCTCCTGGCCACCCGTACCGAACATCTCGAGGAACTTGCGGTCCTTGTTCTTCTCGTTGTCGTCCAGCCGGTACATGTCGATGGCGGTCGACAACTGAGGGGTGTACCCGACGAACCAGGCGGACTTGTTGCCGTCCGTCGTACCGGTCTTGCCGGCGACCTCGCGGTCGGGCAGCTGGGCGTTCGTGCCGGTGCCCTTCTCGACGACATCCTTGAGGACGTCGGTCACGTTGCTCGCGACGGCGGACGAGAAGGCCCTGTCACTGTCGCCCTCGTGCTCGTAGATGGTCTTCCCTCCCTTCTCCACCCGGGTGACGGAGTAGGGCTCCGTCTGCTCCCCGTTCGCGGCGAAGGTCCCGTACGCCCCCGCCATGCGGATGGCGCTGGGGTCGGAGATGCCGAGTGAGAACGAGGGGACGTCGGCCTTGACCAGGCTGTCCTCCAGCAGACCGGCCTTGATCGCGGTCTGCCGTACGTTGTCGATGCCGATGTCCATGCCCAGCTGGGCGTAGGGCGAGTTCGCCGACTTCACCATCGCTTCACGCAGGGTGATGTCGGGGTACGACTCCTGACCGTCATTGGTCTGGAGCCACTGCTCACCGTCCTCGTTCTCCCAGGTGGTCCCGTTGTAGTTCTTGATCTTGAGCTTGTTGACGCCGTTGTACTTGCTCTTGTTGGGATCGACGAGGGTGCGGCTCTCGGCCCCCTGATCGGGACCCAGTGACGGATCACGGACGCCGACGTCCATCGCCGCGGCCAGGACGAAGGGCTTGAAGGTCGAGCCGACCTGGGCACCGGTGTCGTTGGCGTTGTTGGTGAAGTGCTTGGTCGCGTCCTGGCCGCCGTAGATGGCGACGATCTTCCCGGTCTCGGGCTCCACCGAGGCTCCGCCGAACTGGACATGGGTGTCCTTGTCCGGGCGCTTCTTCGGGTCGATGTTCTCCTTGTAGACCTTCTTGACGGCGTTCTCGAGCTTCGTGACCTTGTCCTTCTCGAAGGTCGTGTGGATCTCGTAGCCGCCCGTGGTCAGATCGTCGGCGGTGATGCCGAGATCGTTCTTGTTGATGAAGTTGGCCTTGGCCAGGTCGACGAGGTAACCGACCTGCCCGCCGAGCTGAGCGTTCTTCTTCATACTCTGGACGTCGGGAAGCGCGGTGTACTTGGCCCGCTCCGCCGCGGAGAGGTGACCGTCCCTCACCATCTCGCCGAGGATCCACGCCCACCGCTTGGCGAGGCGCTCGGTGTTGGCTTTGGCGTTGGCCGCGGGGTCGATCTCCTCTGCGCCGGCCGGGTCGTAGTACGTCGCACCCTTCAGCAGGGAGGCGAGCACGGCGCACTCGCTTGCGTTGAGCTTCTTGGCGTCCTTGGCGAAGTACGTGCGGGCGGCCGCCTGGATCCCGTAGGCACCGCGTCCGTAGTACGCGGTGTTCAGGTAGCCCTCCATGATCTCGTCCTTCTCCATGGTGGCGCCCACCCTGATGGAGATGAAGAGCTCCTTGAACTTACGGCTCAGGGTCTGTTCCTGGCTCAGCCGTGTGTTCTTGACGTACTGCTGGGTGATCGTCGAGCCGCCCTGGGTCTCGCCGCCCGTCGCCATGTTGAAGAGGGCACGACCGATACCCATCGGGTCGACGCCCGAGTCCTTGCGGAAGGTCTTGTTCTCGGCGGAGATCACCGCGTTCTGCATTTCGAGCGGGATCTGCGCTATCGGGATGATCTGGCGGTTGACCTCACCACCGGTGGCGGCCATCTGTGTGCCGTCCGCCCAGTAGTAGACGTTGTTCTGCGCCTTCGAGGCGAGGTTCTGGTCGGGCACGCCCACCATCGCGTACGCAATGGTCCCCGCCGCCATCAGGCTCCCGAGGAAGGCCAGGCACAGCCCGCTCGCGAGCTTCCACGACGGCACCCAGCGCCGCCAGCCGTACTTGTCGTGGCGCGGATAGTCGATCAGCCGCTTCTTTCCGGGGTAACCGCCCCGGCCACGGCCGCCAGGGCCGCCGGAATCACCTCCGCCACGGCGGCCGCCGTGGCCTCCGTAGCCTGCTCCACCGCCCTCGGCGGCCCTTCTGCGGCCCCCACCGCTGCGCTGCGCCGCGCGCCGGGCCTCGGCGCGCCCGCCGTACGGCCGCTCCTGCTCGTACGCGTCGGAAGGGGATCCGGTGCTGGTGCCCCGGGAGGGGGCTGCGCGGCGGCCTGAGGGCTGCTGTGCGGCGCGCCTGGCCGCGGCGCGTCCGCCGCCCTGGGGCTGCGGCGGTTTGCGACGGTGCTCGCTCATCGAACGACTACTCCTCGGGCAGGCATGAATGCCTGGAAGCGGCAGTTGAGATCCGGTCCCCCCGATATGGATACGGACGAGCCCGCCGGGGGGCTCATCCGTGGTGCATCCAGGACGACGACGCTTGGCGGCGTCACACGGTTCCCGGTGGTCTGCATGCCGCACAGACTACGCACGGCCAAAACCTCCCTAGGGGACGATTTCACCCCAAAGCAGGCAACTTATGTGGCGTGAATTAGTGATGTGACGCCGGTCACGATGCCTCCTCTTGTCGCAACAGGAGAGCCGTTCTATCGTCTGGATGTATCGAGTCGATACATCACTACGGCATAGGGGCCGAGGAAGGCGGAGGAGGCGATCGATGAGCAGACGTTCCGGCATCCTCGAGTTCGCCGTTCTGGGCCTGCTCCGCGAGGCTCCGATGCACGGATACGAGCTGCGCAAGCGGCTCAACACGTCGCTGGGGATCTTCCGCGCGTTCAGTTACGGGACCCTCTATCCCTGTCTCAAGACGCTGGTCGCCAACGGCTGGTTGATCGAGGAGCCGGGCAGTGCCCCCGAGGACGCCCTCGCCGCGTCCCTCGCCGGCCGTCGGGCGAAGATCGTCTACCGGCTGACGGCAGAAGGTAAGGAGCACTTCGAGGAGCTCCTGTCCCACACGGGCCCCGACGCCTGGGAGGACGAGCACTTCGCAGCCCGGTTCGCCTTCTTCGGCCAGACGGAGCGCGAGGTACGGATGCGCGTGCTGGAGGGCCGCCGCAGCCGGCTGGAGGAGCGCCTGGAGAAAATGCGCGCCTCTCTCGCCCGCACGCGCGAGCGCCTCGACGACTACACGCTTGAGCTGCAGCGGCACGGCATGGAGTCCGTGGAGCGCGAGGTGCGCTGGCTGAACGAGCTCATCGAGAGCGAGCGGGCCGGGCGGGATCAGCGACGATCCCCTTCCGGCGAGGACGACGCTCCGCAGGACTACACATCTGGAGAGACGGGCGGCCTGCCCCGGCACCGGGGCGAAGCGCCCCCTGAGGGGAGCCCTTCCGGGCACCCCGAGCAGCCGGATCCGTCCGAAGACACCACCAAGTGAGGCCCCGCATCCACGCAGGGTCTCGTACGAGAACAAACAGGGAGCAACCGGAATGGGTTCGGTTCGCGTAGCCATCGTCGGCGTGGGCAACTGCGCCGCCTCGCTGGTGCAGGGCGTCGAGTACTACAAGGACGCCGACCCGGCCGCCAAGGTGCCGGGTCTGATGCACGTCCAGTTCGGCGACTACCACGTCCGTGACGTCGAGTTCGTCGCCGCCTTCGATGTCGACGCGAAGAAGGTCGGGCTCGACCTCGCGGACGCCATCGGTGCCAGCGAGAACAACACCATCAAGATCTGCGACGTCCCGGCCACGGGTGTGAAGGTCCAGCGCGGCCACACCCTCGACGGTCTGGGCAAGTACTACCGCGAGACCATCGAGGAGTCCCCCGAGACCCCGGTCGACGTCGTCCAGGTCCTCAAGGACAAGCAGGTCGACGTTCTTGTCTGCTACCTACCGGTGGGTTCCGAGGACGCCGCGAAGTTCTACGCCCAGTGCGCAATCGACGCCAAGGTCGGCTTCGTCAACGCCCTCCCGGTCTTCATCGCCGGCACCAAGGAATGGGCCGACAAGTTCACCGAGGCCGGCGTCCCGATCGTCGGTGACGACATCAAGTCGCAGGTCGGCGCCACCATCACGCACCGCGTCATGGCGAAGCTGTTCGAGGACCGGGGCGTCATCCTGGACCGCACGATGCAGCTGAACGTCGGCGGCAACATGGACTTCAAGAACATGCTCGAGCGCGAGCGCCTGGAGTCCAAGAAGATCTCCAAGACGCAGGCCGTCACCTCCCAGATCCCCGACCGGGAGCTCGGCGAGAAGAACGTCCACATCGGCCCGTCGGACTACGTGGCCTGGCTCGACGACCGCAAGTGGGCGTACGTCCGCCTGGAGGGCCGCGCGTTCGGCGATGTCCCGCTGAACCTGGAGTACAAGCTCGAGGTATGGGACTCCCCGAACTCGGCGGGTGTCATCATCGACGCCCTGCGCGCCGCGAAGATCGCCAAGGATCGGGGTATCGGCGGTCCGATCCTCTCCGCCTCCTCGTACTTCATGAAGTCTCCGCCGGTCCAGTACTTCGACGACGAGGCCCGCGAGAACGTGGAGAAGTTCATCCGGGGCGAGGTCGAGCGCTAGCCAGACGCTGCGCCGCCCGTCATCGAGACGGAGCGCGGTGCACCACTCGTCCGTCCTTATGGACAAGCAGAGGGTCCCCGTGGCGTATGTCCGGGGACCCTCTGCTTGTGTGACGCTTGCGCACATGCCTGTCGTACGTGATCTGCGCGTACTCCTGCGCCTGACGAATTTCCGCCGCCTGCTCGCGGTACGGCTGCTCTCACAGTCCGCCGACGGCGTCTACCAGGTGGCGCTCGCCGCGTACGTCGTCTTCTCACCGGAGCGGCAGACCTCACCCGCCGCGATCGCTTCCGCGATGGCCGTGCTGCTGCTGCCGTACTCCCTCGTCGGCCCCTTCGCCGGTGTCCTGCTCGACCGGTGGCAGCGCCGCCAGATCTTCCTGTACGGCAATCTGCTGCGTGCCGGCCTTGCCGCCGGCACAGCGGTACTGATCCTCTCCGGCGTCCCCGACTGGCTCTTCTACGCCTCCGCGCTCTCCGTCACAGCTGTCAACCGGTTCATCCTGGCCGGACTGTCCGCCGCCTTGCCCCGCGTGGTGGATGAAGAGCGGCTCGTCGTGGCCAACTCCCTCTCACCGACAGCGGGAACCCTCGCGGCGACTGCCGGCGGCGGGCTCGCTTTCGCTGTTCGACTTCTCGCTGCCGATTCCGACGCCACGGTCGTGGCCCTGGGCGCCGCGCTCTATCTCTGCGCCGCGTTCGCCTCCCTGCGCTTGGGACGCGAGTTGCTCGGCCCCGATCCCGAGCAGCTTCAGCCCCGCCTTGCCGCCGCGGTGGCCTCAACGGCGCGCGGCCTCATCAGCGGCTTGCGCCATCTGTCAGAACGCAGAACGGCGGCACGGGCTCTCGTGGCGATGTCGGCGCTGCGCTTCTGTTACGGCCTGCTGACCGTCATGGTTCTGATGCTCTGCCGGTACGCCTGGTCAAGCACAGAGTCGGAGGGTCTCGCTCTGCTCGGTCTGGCCTTGGCGATTTCAGGTGCGGGCTTCTTCGCCGCTGCCGTCATTACGCCGTGGGCGGTCGACCGGCTCGGAGCGTACGGCTGGGTGGCGACGTGCGCGGGAGTAGCGGCCGTACTCGAACCGGCCCTGGCGCTACCGTTCGCTCCTGTCCCGATACTCATCGCCGCATTCACTCTCGGACTCATCACCCAGGGGGCGAAGATCGCCACCGACACCATCGTCCAGACATCTGTCGATGATGCCTTCCGCGGTCGGGTGTTCTCGCTCTACGACGTGATGTTCAATGTGGCCTTTGTCGCCGCCGCAGGCGTGGCCGCGCTGATGCTGCCACCGGACGGCAGGTCCGTCCCGCTCGTCCTCTCAGTGGCCGTGATCTACGGCCTCGTGGCTGCAGCCATGGCCCGTTGGCGAGAGGGGCGATGTTTCACGTGAAACATCGCCCCTCTCGCCAACACATCCAGCCCTCCGCGCACCGCCATGTTTCACGTGAAACATGGCTCGCTGCGGAACAGGGTCGGGCTCGCCTCAGCCTTGCGTCGCCCACCACTCCTTGAGCGCGGCCACTGCGGCCTCATGCTCCATGGGCCCGTTCTCCAGACGCAGCTCCAGCAGCGCGTTGTACGCCTGGCCAATCACGGGGCCAGGACCGACACCGAGGATCTCCATGATCTGGTTACCGTCAAGGTCCGGGCGGATCGAGTCGAGCTCCTCCTGCTCCTTGAGCTGAGTGATGCGCTCTTCCAGCCCGTCATAGGCGCGCGACAGCGCGGCCGCCTTCCGCTTGTTCCGCGTGGTGCAGTCCGAGCGGGTCAGCTTGTGCAGACGGTCGAGCATCGGGCCGGCGTCACGTACGTACCGTCGCACCGCCGAATCGGTCCACTCGCCGGTGCCGTATCCATGGAAGCGCAGATGGAGCTCCACCAGCCGCGAGATGTCCTTGACCATGTCATTGGAGTACTTGAGCGCCGTCAACCGCTTCTTGGTCATCTTGGCGCCCACCACTTCGTGGTGATGGAAGGAGACACGGCCGTCTGTCTCGAAGCGACGCGTTCTGGGCTTACCGATGTCGTGGAGCAGCGCGGCGAGGCGCAACACGAGGTCCGGTCCGCCTTCCTCCAGGTCGACGGCCTGCTCCAGCACGGTCAGTGAGTGCTCGTACACATCCTTGTGACGGTGGTGCTCGTCGCTCTCCAGTCGCAGAGCCGGCAGTTCGGGGAGGAAGTGCTCAGCAAGACCGGTGTCCACCAGAAGCGACAGACCCTTCCTCGGGTGCGGAGAAAGGATCAGCTTGTTGAACTCATCACGAACCCGCTCGGCGGAGACGATCTCGATACGTTCCGCCATCCCCCTCATTGCCGCCACGACCTCGGGTGCCACCTCGAAGTCCAGCTGGGCCGCGAATCGTGCCGCGCGCAGCATCCGCAGCGGATCGTCCGAGAAGGAGTCCTCAGGGGCGCCTGGGGTGCGCAGCACGCACGCCGCCAGATCCTCAAGGCCGCCATGAGGGTCGATGAATTCCTTCTCCGGGAGCGCGACAGCCATCGCGTTCACGGTGAAGTCACGCCGGACGAGGTCTTCCTCGATCGAGTCACCGTAGGAGACCTCAGGCTTGCGGGAGGTCCGGTCGTACGCCTCGGAGCGATACGTCGTGATCTCGATGTCGAAGCGCTGAACGGCGTCGCCGACGCGGGCGACCTTCTGAGACCCGACCGTGCCGAACGCGATCCCTACCTCCCACACCGAGTCCGCCCACGGCCGGACGATCTTCAGAACGTCCTCAGGGCGGGCGTCGGTCGTAAAATCGAGGTCATTGCCGAGCCGACCGAGCAGCGCGTCCCGGACCGAGCCGCCCACCAGGGCAAGACTGAACCCGGCCTGCTGGAAGCGGCGGGCGAGGTCATCGGCGACAGGGGACACCCGCAGCAGTTCGCTGACCGCGCGGAGCTGCACCTGACTCAGTGCAGTGGGGTTGTCTTCGTTGGCGTTCGGCACAACAGAAAAGGGTACGTGCCCGCGCGAATGCGAGCTTCCCTGTTTCGCGTGCACCCGCCGTTCTTCCGATCATGTGGAGCAGTCCCGAGCACGTCACCACCGCGCACCTCGTTACCATGCGTGGACGTACCTAGCGACACCCACCAACGGCAACAGACGACAAGGGACGGACGAGCGCGTGGCCGAGGCGGCAGAATTCCAGGGGATGGGTCCCTCGCCTGCCCGCCAGTGGATGCGGCGCACAGCCGCCTTCCTCGCGGGCGCACCCCTACTCGCCGGCCTGCTGTATGTGCAGGCGGCCTCACCGGCGCACGCCGCGGCGGACCAGACGGGCTCCCGCACCGTCGATGTGTCTCTCGACTCACTTTTGCCCAGTGCCCCTGTGAAAGACGACACGCTCACCATCACAGGGACCGTGACCAACCAGGGCAAGGAAGCGATCACCGGCGCCCAGGTCGATCTTCGGGTGGGGCCGCGTATGTCCGGGCGGCCGGAGATCGACGAGGCGTCCGAGCGCACCGGCTACTCGTCGAGCCACGACGCCAGGAAGCTCGGCGGCCCGTACAAGGTCGCCTTCCCCGAGCTGGCGGCCGGGAACAGCAAGAACTTCTCGCTGGCCGTCCCGGTGAACAAGCTCGAACTCGACGGGGCAGGCGTGTACCAGCTCGGGGTGTCCCTCTCCGGGGAGACCAAAAGCGAGCCGTACGACCATGTGCTCGGCATCGAGAGGACCTTCCTGCCCTGGCAGCCGGAGGCCGCGGAGAAGAAGACCCGGCTCACCTACCTCTGGCCGCTGATCTCCTCGACCCACCTGTCCGCAGAGACCGGCTCGGACGAACAGCAGACGCCGATCTTCGAGAACGATGGCCTGGCTGCGGAGCTCGCCCCGGGCGGCAGGCTCGAAGAGCTCGTTTCGCTCGGTAGCGAGCTTCCCGTGACCTGGGTCATCGACCCGGATCTGCTGGCCACGGTCGATGCGATGACCCGGAACTACCGGATCAAGAACGGGACCGACAACCCGGTCCCGGGCCGTAGCCAGGCCGTCGCCAAGAAATGGCTGAGCTCGCTCGAGAAGGCGGTGCAGGGGAGCAAGGTCGTGGCGCTGCCGTACGGCGACCCGGATCTTGCCTCACTCGCACACCGTGGCAAGGACGTCTCCGGCTCGCTCAGCCAGCTCCAGCCCGCCACCGCGGTCGCCGAGACGACCGTCGAGACGATCCTCCATGTGAAGCCGTCCGTCGACTTCGCCTGGCCGGTCGAGGGTGCCATCGACCCGTCGATCGTGAACGTGGCGACCTCGGCGGGAGCCCACAAGATCATCGCTCGCAGCGACAGCCTCCGGGAGACGGGTGCGGTGTCCTACACCCCGTCCGCGGCACGGCCCATCGGCGGCGGCACGACGGCCGTCGTCGCGGACAGCCGGCTGTCGACCGCCTTCTACGGGGACATGACGAGGGCGGGGAACTCGACACTCGCGGTGCAGAAGTTCCTCGCGCAGACGCTGGCACTCACCCTGCAGGCACCGGACCAGCAGCGGAACATCGTGGTCGCGCCGCAGCGGATGCCGACGGCCTCCCAGGCACAGACCATGGCGCTCGCCTTGGAGGGCCTTGCCGCGCAGCGCTGGACGCAGCCGCTCGACCTCATCGCCGCCGCAGCCGCCAAGCCGGATCCCGACGCCACCACCGACGTTCCCTCCGCCTCCCGGTACCCGGCGAGCCTCCGAGCACGGGAGCTGCCGGTACAGACGTTCCGGGACATCAAGTCCACCCAGGAGTCCCTCGACAACTTCAAGGTCATCCTCACCTCGCCGGACCGGGTGGTGACCCCGTTCGGTAATGCGATCAGCCGGGAGATGTCCACCTCCTGGCGTGGCAAGGCGAGGCCCGCGGCCGAGTACCGCAGGGGCGTGCAGGGCTTTCTCGACGTCCTCGCCACCGAGGTGCAACTGATCCAGAAGTCCGATGTCACACTGTCCGGCCGCAGCGCGACGATCCCCGTGACCGTGCAGAACAAGCTGGTGCAAGGGGTCGACAACCTCGTTCTCCGGCTGGAGTCGGCGAACGCCACGCGCCTCAAGCTCGACGACGGCAGTTTCGTCGCCGAGCAGCAGATCAAGATCGAGGGCGGGCACAGCCAGTCGGTGAAGTTCGCGGCCGCTGCCAACGCCAATGGCCCGGTCCAGGTGACGGCGCGGCTCTACACCGAGGACGGCAGGCCCTACGGCGACGAGATGACCTTCACAGTCAAGGTCTCCGAGATCACCCCGACCGTGATGCTCGTGATCGCCGGTGGCGTGCTTCTGCTCGTCCTGGCAGGCGTCAGGATGTACACCCAGCGCAAGCGCGCCGCTGCCCGTGAGCCGTCCGTTGTTGCGGACGAGGACGACGCCTCTGAGCAGGACGGCGTCGGCCCCGAGCAGCCGAGTGACCCGACGCCGGACACCGGACCCGAAAGCGCGGACCCGTCGGGCGCGGGTGAGAAAGTGGACCGTTGAGCTATGTCAGGTCAGCCATGCCATGGCCGGTCGGCCGGGGACGATGAGGTGGGGTAACCATGAACGCGCCGTACGACGGTGACCGCGGGCAGGGAGCGGGCAGCACCGCGCCCTCCCCGGGGCCTCAGTACCCCCCGCCCGGTCCACAGCGGGCGGAGTCGTCGGCTGCGGGCCAGGGGCCATCGTCGCCGCCCGAGCAGGCCACGGATCCGTACGTCCACGAGGCGTACACGCACGACCCCTACCGAGCCCAGGACCTCTCCGCTCAGGACCCCGTGTCCGAGGCGCTCTACGACCGTGCCTCCCATCCGCCACCGCCGCCCGGTGCCTACCAGCAGCCGGCCTCCGTCTATCAGCAGCCGCCCGCCCAGCAGCACGCCCCGGACCCGCGGATCTGGGCCCAGACCCCGCCTCCCGAGCCGGACGGCCCGTCGCGTCATCTGCCCTACGGGGATGATGCCGGCACCGTCCAGTTCACCGGTGTCGACGAACTGGTGACCAGAGCGGGCGAGGAAGGGCCGGCGCCGAACGCGTTCGCCCACCTCTACCGGGACCAGCAGGGCTCCGGCCAGCCGCCGGCACCCGCCGAGGTGGTGGAGCCGGCCCCGGCGCCTGCTCCCAAGAAGCCCGGCGGCCGGGCCTCGGGACTACTCAAGTCGAGCGCGGTGATGGCCGCTGGCACGCTTGTGTCCAGGCTCACCGGGTTCCTCCGGAGCCTGGTGATCACCGGAGCCCTGGGCGCCGCCCTGCTCGGTGACACCTACACCGTCGCCATCACGCTTCCGACGATGATCTACATCCTCACCGTGGGCGGCGGTCTCAACTCGGTCTTCGTGCCCCAGCTCGTCCGTGCCATGAAGAACGACGATGACGGCGGAGAGGCTTACGCCAACCGACTCCTGACGCTCGTGATGGTGGCGCTCGGGATGATCGTCGCGATCGCCGTCTTCGCGGCGCCCCTGCTGATCAGGCTCATGTCGGCCACAATCGCCGACAACCCGCCGGCGAACAGTGTGGCCGTCACCTTCGCGCGCTACTGCCTGCCCACGATCTTCTTCATGGGTGTGCACGTGGTGATGGGTCAGATCCTCAACGCCCGCGGGAAGTTCGGCGCGATGATGTGGACTCCGGTCCTCAACAACGTCGTCATGATCTTCACCTTCGGCCTCTTCATCTGGGTCTACGGCACCTCCGCCGAGACCCAGATGAACGTGCAGACGATCCCGCCGGAGGGCGTGCGGCTGCTTGGCGTCGGCACGCTGCTCGGCCTGGTCGTCCAGGCCCTCGCGATGATCCCCTACCTCCGCGAGACGGGCTTCCGCTTCCGCCCCCGCTTCGACTGGAAGGGGCAGGGGCTGGGCAAGACGGTGAAGCTGGCCAAGTGGACCGTCCTCTTCGTCCTCGCCAACCAGGCCGGCGTTCTCGTGGTCACCCAGCTCGCCACCGCTGCCGGTGAGGCGTCCGGCAAGGACGGGGCGGGCTTCCTCGCCTACACCAACGCGCAGCTGATCTGGGGCATGCCGCAGGCGATCATCACCGTCTCGGTCATGGCGGCGCTGCTGCCACGGATCTCCCGAGCCGCTCACGACGACGACCCTGGTGCCGTGCGGGACGACATCTCGCAAGGGCTGCGCAACTCGGCGGTTGCAATCGTCCCGGTCGCCTTCGCCTTCCTCGCGCTGGGCGTGCCGATGTGCACGCTGCTCTACGCCTCCAGCGGCGTTCAGGCCGCCCAGTCCATGGGCTTCATCCTCATGGCGTTCGGCCTCGGCCTGATCCCCTACTCGGTGCAGTACGTCGTCCTGCGCGGCTTCTACGCCTACGAGGACACCCGCACGCCCTTCTACAACACGGTCATCGTGGCCGCTGTGAACGCGGCTGCCTCGGCCGCCTGTTACCTCCTGCTCCCCGCCCGGTGGGCCGTGGTCGGCATGGCCGCCTCGTACGGCCTCGCATACGCGGTCGGGGTCGGCGTCGCCTGGCGGCGTCTGCGCAACAAGCTCGGCGGAGACCTCGACGGATCCCATGTTCTGCGCACCTACGCCCGGCTCTGCCTGGCGTCGGTCCCCGCCGCTCTCGCGGCCGGCGCGGTGGGCTTCCTCCTGCTGAAGTTGCTGGGCGAGGGCGCCTTCGGATCGCTCGTGGCACTCGTCTTCGGCGGAGTCGTCCTGCTCGGCGTCTTCTTCGTCGCGGCGAAGCGCATGAGGATCGAGGAGCTCAACGCCATGGTCGGCATGGTGCGCGGCCGTCTCGGGCGCTAGAGCCACCGGTTCGCGCACAACCATCGTCCGCCACTGTGTGTCGTGCATAGCGCCGGACTGTGGGCACAATTGGCATGGCTGTTGGATATGGCGCAACGGATGGGGAGGCAGGGAACGACGGTGGCGGAACGTAGCACGGCTGCCGTCGACGTGGCCGACAACAGCGGTGACGACCCGCTGGCCGCCAAGGCGGAGAAGGCCACGACCGACGGGGTGGCGGAAGCCGAAGACACGGCGGAGCAGAGCGCCGACAACAAGGGCAGCGAGAGCAAGAGCGCCGAGCAGCCCACCATTACGACGCCCGAACTGCACAGCGGCCACAAACTCGCGAGACGCTACCGTCTCGAGGAGTGCGTCACCCGTCTGGACGGATTCAGTAGCTGGCGTGCGGTCGACGAGAAACTCCGCCGCGCTGTCGGAGTGCACATCCTCCCGGCCGACCATCCACGAGCCCGGTCGGTACTCGCCGCAGCCCGCTCCTCGGCGCTCCTCGGCGACCCCCGTTTCGTGCAGGTGCTGGACGCCGTCGAGGAGAACGACCTCGTCTACGTCGTCCATGAGTGGCTGCCCGACGCCACGGAGCTCACCGCTCTCCTGGCCGCCGGGCCGATGGAGGCTCACGACGCGTACCAACTGGTCAGCCAGCTCTCCCAGGCGATGGCCGCAGCTCACCGCGAGGGGCTGGCCCATCTGCGCCTGACCCCCAACGCGGTCCTGCGCAGCTCGACGGGCCAGTACCGGATCCGCGGACTCGCCGTGAACGCCGCACTGCGCGGAATCAGCGCCGACCGCCCACAGCGAACCGACACCGAGGCCATCGGCGCCCTGCTCTATGCCGCGCTCACTCAGCGCTGGCCGTACGAGAGCAACGCCTACGGCCTCACGGGGCTTCCGAAGGGCATCGGCCTCATCGCCCCCGACCAGGTGCGGGCCGGGGTCCATAGAGGGCTGTCGGAGCTCGCCATGCGCGCCCTGGTCAACGACGGAGCCACGGCGTCCCGCCAGGAGCCGCCGTGCACCACTCCGGACGAGCTCGCAAAGGCGGTCGGGGAGCTGCCTCGTATCCGCCCCCCGGAGCCCGCTTTCACCCCTCCGCCGGAGTACCAGCGCACGACCTACCAGCAGGGCACCTACGGGCGCCCTGCGGCCCATGCAGGGCCTGCCACGCCCCAGCCCGTCGTGGCTCCACCCGCCCCTCTGGAGAGCCGCACGGGCAAGGCCCTCAAGTGGGCCGTGTCCGCTCTGCTCATCGCCGCGCTCGGACTGGGCAGCTGGCAGATCGCCGACAGGCTCCTCGACCGCGACGCGGCCAACCCGGATCCCGGAAACACCCAGACCACGGACGAAGATCAGAACGACAAGCCCAAGGCACCGTTGCCGCTGGCCATCCAGGACGCCGAGGAATACGCCCCGGACGGCAAGCCGCAGAACGCGGCGGACGTCGGCAACACATACGACGACGACAGCTCCTCCTACTGGCGCACCAAGTACTACCTCGACGGCCCGGACCTGGTTCCGTCGATCAAGCAGGGCGTCGGCATCGTCTACGACCTCGGTGCCGCGAAGGAGATCTCCGCGGCTTCGATAGCGCTGCGCTACGGCGGACCGCACACCAAGGTCTCCCTGTATGCCGTGGATTCCCTGTCGCCGTCCGGTCCTGTCGAATCCATGAAGAAGATCGCAACGACCCAGACGAACGACAGCTCGGCGAAACTGACCATGAAGGAGCCGGTGAACAGCCGCTATGTGCTCCTGTGGATGACCGCGATGCCCTACTCGCCGCAGGACGGCGTCAGCGGCGCGGGCTACAAGCAGGCCATCACGGACGTGAAGTTCTCCGGCTGACATCAGCGAGACGTGGGAGGGGGCTCACCGTTGGACAACGCCACACTCGGCGACGCCGGCGACCAGGAACTCCTGGAACGGCATGTCGCCGGTGACCCGGACGCCTTCGGTGAGCTCGTACGGCGCCACCGCGATCGGTTGTGGGCCGTCGCCCTGCGTACGCTCGGCGACCGTGAGGAGGCGGCAGACGCCGTCCAGGACGCACTTGTCTCGGCCTTCAGGGCCGCCCACACATTCCGCGGACAGTCCGCGGTGACGACGTGGCTCCATCGCATCACCGTCAACGCTTGTCTGGACCGGGCCCGCAAGGCTGCGTCCCGCAGGACGTCTCCCGTCGATGACACCGAGCGGCTGGAGCAGCTACTCGAACCTCATGAATCCGCCGAGGCGCCGGCAGAGCGCCAGGATCTGCACCGCGAGCTGCTTGCCGCCCTGGCCAGACTTCCTGCCGATCAGCGGGCCGCACTGGTACTGGTCGACATGCAGGGCTACCCCGTGGCGGAGGCCGCTCGTGTGCTGGACGTACCCACCGGAACGGTGAAGAGCCGCTGTGCACGCGGACGGGCACGGCTGCTCCCCATGCTCACTCATTTGCGCAGTGACACCCGGGGTAACAGCGACCTCGGCGAGGGAAGGAACCGGACGCCAGGGGCATCCGTCCCACCGGCATCGGAAGCAAGGGATGCAGGGCCGAACGACCCTGCTGCTGTGAAGGGCGGAGGTGGGCGCACGTGACCTCCACGACCGGCACGGCTCAGCACCCGGATGTCTCCGAGATCTCCGATCTCACCGAAGGTCTCCTTTCACCCACCCGCCAGGCGGCAGTCAGAGCACATCTGGAGGAGTGTCCCCTCTGCGCCGAGGTACGTACCTCCCTGGAGGAGATCCGCGGCCTTCTGGGCACGCTTCCGGGGCCTCCCCGCATGCCGGCCGACATCGCCGGACGCATCGACGCCGCCTTGGCCGCCGAGGCGCTGCTGAATGCGACGGCACCGCACGACGAGCCCGAGCATGTTTCACGTGAAACATCGCCCGCGGAGCCTGCCGAGAGCGGCCACCTCGATCGCCCCGCAGGCCATCCTCGTGCGGCTACCGGTCCTGGCCGGGGGTATGCAACCCGGCGTCGGCGCCGTACCGCTCTCCTCGGAGCCGCCTTCGGTGTTGCTGCCCTGGGAGTGAGCGTGGTGCTCCTTCAGTCCGCCGACACGGACGGGGGCGCAGCGATGAAGGCCGAGAGTGGCGTCAGCGCTGCCGACACATCCGCCGACTTCTCCGAAGAAACACTCCAGGCTCGTGTCCATACCCTGCTGGCCGCCGATGCGACCTCCAAGGACGACCCGCCGGACGTCATGAAATCGGAGCCCCGCGAGGAGACCGGGTCCTCGGCCGACACCAAGGAAGGCCCCGCCTCTCCCATGCGGACAGCGTCCGCCACCGTTCCGCCCTGTATCCAGAAAGGCACCGGCCGTACAGATCCGGCCCTCGCCGCCGCACCAGGTACGTACGAAGACACCACGGTCTATCTCGTCGTGCTCCCACACCTGACCGACGGCACCCGCGTACAGGCGTACGTAGTCGACGCGGCATGCATCGACTCAGCCCCGTCCAGCAAGGGAAAACTCCTTCTCACGCACGCCTACTCTCGTCCCTGAGCGCGCCACGATGCCGCCCGGACTCCTCGGGAATGCAAGCCCCGTAGGATCCGTTGGGTGGGGTGAGAGTCGTTGATGCCCCTATAGGCAGTAGGCAGTTCTGCAGAGACGAGGAAGAAACCCGTGAGCGACGTCCGTAATGTGATCATCATCGGCTCCGGGCCGGCCGGGTACACCGCCGCGCTGTACACCGCGCGCGCATCGCTGAACCCGCTGGTATTCGAAGGCGCTGTCACCGCCGGTGGTGCGCTCATGAACACCACTGATGTCGAGAACTTCCCCGGCTTTCGCGACGGCATCATGGGGCCGGACCTGATGGACAACATGCGGGCGCAGTCAGAGCGCTTCGGTGCTGAGCTCGTGCCTGACGATGTCATCGCCGTGGACCTCACGGGTGAGATCAAGACGGTCACCGACACGGCAGGCACTGTCCACCGTGCCAAGGCCGTCATCGTCGCAACCGGCTCTCAGCACCGCAAGCTCGGGCTCCCGAACGAGGACACGCTCTCCGGCCGCGGAGTCTCCTGGTGCGCGACCTGCGACGGCTTCTTCTTCAAGGACCAGGACATTGTCGTCGTCGGCGGCGGCGACACCGCGATGGAAGAGGCCACCTTCCTCTCCCGCTTCGCCAAGTCCGTCACGGTCGTCCACCGCCGCGACACCCTGCGCGCCTCCAAGGCGATGCAGGATCGCGCTTTCGCCGACCCGAAGATCAAGTTCGCCTGGGACAGCGAGGTTGCCGAGATTCACGGCGATCAGAAGCTCTCCGGTCTGACCCTGCGGAACACCAAGACCGGCGAGACCTCCCCGCTCCCCGTGACCGGTCTGTTCATCGCAGTCGGACACGACCCGCGGACCGAGCTCTTCAAGGGTCAGCTGGAGCTGGACGGCGAGGGCTACCTGAAGGTCGATGCGCCGTCCACGCGCACGAACCTGACCGGTGTCTTCGGCGCCGGTGACGTGGTTGACCACACGTACCGGCAGGCCATCACCGCCGCCGGCACCGGCTGCTCGGCCGCGCTGGACGCCGAGCGTTTCCTCGCCGCCCTCGCGGACGACGAGAAGGCCACTGCCGCAGCGGCGGTCTGACCCCTCTGGCTTCTACGACCCCCACACCCCACACCCCTGTAAGCGAAGGAGGCCGCCGTGGCCCTGAAGACTGTGACCGACGCCAATTTCGACGACGAGGTCCTGAAGAGCGACAAGCCCGTGCTCGTCGACTTCTGGGCCGAATGGTGCGGTCCGTGCCGCCAGATCGCCCCGTCGCTGGAGGCCATCGCCGCTGAGCATGGCGACAAGATCGAGATCGTCAAGCTCAACATCGACGAGAACCCGGCCACGGCCGCGAAGTACGGCGTCATGTCCATTCCGACGCTCAACGTCTATCAGAATGGCGAGGTCGCCAAGACCATCGTCGGCGCCAAGCCGAAGGCCATGCTTGTCCGCGAGCTCGACACCTTCATCGGTGACGAGGTTGCCCAGGCCTGACAAGCTCGCGCTTCGTTTCACGTGAAACACGAATGGGCCAACCCGAGGGGGTTGGCCCATTCGCCGTCTCCGAGCCTCGGTCACAGCGGCCGAAGCGCCGGTTCCTTCTGTACTGCGCCCAGAAGCCGGTCCAGCGCAAGCTCCACGTCTTCCTTCCAGGAAAGCGTCGTACGCAGCTCCAGCCTGAGCCTGGGGTGCGTGGGGTGAGGGCGGACGGTCTTGAAGCCCACGGCCAGGAGATGGTCAGCGGGCAGGACACAGGCCGGCTCGGTCCAGCGGGCGTCGCCGAATGCCTCGATCGCCTTGAAGCCCCGACGGAGAAGATCCTTCGCCACTGTCTGGACCATGACCCGCCCTAGTCCTTGGCCTTGATAGCTGGGCATGATCCAGGCGGTCATGAGCTGCACGGCATCCGGTGAGACAGGACTCGTGGGAAATGCCGTCGACCGCGGCACATAGGCCGGCGGCGCGTACAGCACAAACCCCACCGGGATCTCATCGACATAGACAACACGTCCGCAGGAGCCCCACTCCAGTAGGACGGCCGAGATCCAGGCTTCCTTCTCCAGCTCGGGTCTGCCCGCTTTTACTGCTGCTTCTCCACTGACTGGATCAAGCTCCCAGAAGACACACGCTCGGCAGCGCTTGGGGAGGTCTGGAAGGTTGTCCAACGTGAGTGGTACGAGCCGACGCCCCATGAAGGCTGTTCCTCACTTCCTTCGACTGCCGCGCCAAGGGCAGCGGACAACGCGCTCCGTTCCCGGAGCAGGCTGCCGATGAACCCGCCGACCGCGCCAATGCTCAGGCCGGCTGTCAGTAGCTGGCTGCGGCTCACCGA
Source organism: Streptomyces sp. FIT100 (assembly GCF_024584805.1). Taxonomy (NCBI): domain Bacteria; kingdom Bacillati; phylum Actinomycetota; class Actinomycetes; order Kitasatosporales; family Streptomycetaceae; genus Streptomyces; species Streptomyces sp. FIT100. Next base: position 3,960,846 of record NZ_CP075715.1, read on the forward strand.
TCGCATGGCTCGCCTTCCTTTGAGATGGGTCAAGGTGGATGCGCCGTACCAGAACGCATCGTATCCACCCAGCGAGGACACGCCTACCGAGAGACGGCAAAGGGCGGACCGTGTTCCGCCGACTGCCGGACACGATCCGCCCTTGAGCCTGTACCGAGGCTCAGATTTCGTCGTCCTCGGCGGGTTCCTCGGAGTCACTCTGCTCCATGACCCGTCCTTCTCCCGGGGCGAGGGTGCCGAGAATCCGGTCCAGGTCCTCTATCGACGCGAACTCGACGACGATCTTGCCCTTCTTCTGACCCAGGTCGACCTTCACCCGGGTTTCGAAGCGGTCAGAGAGCCGGGACGCCAGATCCGTGAGCGCCGGCGAGAGGCGTGTGCCCGCTCGGGGGCCCTTCGGCTTCGGAGCGCTCGAGGGCCCCGAGCCCATCAGGGTCACGATCTCCTCGACAGCACGCACCGACAGCCCTTCAGCGACGATGCGGTGCGCCAGCCGGTCCTGCTCGTCGGAGTCCTCGATAGACAGCAGGGCCCGTGCGTGACCGGCGGAGAGCACACCGGCGGCGACCCGGCGCTGAACCGGCGGCGACAGGCGAAGGAGCCGCAGCGTGTTGGAGACCTGGGGACGCGAGCGCCCGATCCGGTCAGCCAGCTGGTCATGGGTGCACTTGAAGTCCTTCAGCAACTGGTCGTAGGCGGCAGCCTCTTCCAGTGGGTTCAGCTGTGCACGGTGGAGGTTTTCCAGGAGGGCGTCCAGGAGAAGCTTGTCGTCCTCCGTCGCCCGCACGATTGCCGGAATCCGCTCCAGGCCGGCCTCACGGCAGGCCCGCCAGCGGCGTTCACCCATGATGAGCTCATAGCGGTCGGGACCGAGCTGCCGAACCACGACGGGCTGAAGAAGACCGACCTCCTTGATGGAGGTGACCAGTTCGGCAAGTGCGTCCTCGTCGAAGACCTCACGCGGCTGCCGGGGGTTCGGCGTAATGGAGTCCAGCGGCACCTCGGCGAAGTGCGCTCCGGCGGGCGACACGATGTCCGACATCGTCTCGGGCTCCGGCTCGGCAGCCCGAGGCTCCGGGGTCACCGGCCCGGGCGGCAGCGTGGCCACCTTGGCGACGGCTACGCCTCGCTCCGCCGTGAGAACCGGTCCCGCTCCCGCTGATGCAGGACCGGCCCCGTCGGAAGCCACCGGCTTCTCCTGTGGAGCGGCCGGGATCAGTGCACCGAGCCCACGCCCCAATCCTCTACGTCGCTCGCTCACTGGATCCCCTCCGACTGACTCTGCTGGTTGTTCTGGCTGACCGCGTGCGCGGCCTTGGCCTCGTAATGAACCCCGACCCCCCGCAGCGCAATCTCACGGGCGGCCTCAAGATACGACAGGGAACCGCTGGAGCCCGGGTCGTACGTGAGAACCGTCTGCCCATAGCTGGGCGCCTCCGAGATGCGCACGGAACGCGGGATGCTTGTCCGCAGCACCTCATCACCGAAGTGACTGCGAACCTCGTCCGCCACCTGCGAGGCGAGCCTGGTCCGACCGTCGTACATGGTGAGCAGGATCGTCGACACATGCAGCGCCGGGTTGAGGTGCCCTCGCACCAGGTCGACGTTACGGAGGAGCTGCCCCAGTCCTTCGAGCGCGTAGTACTCGCACTGGATGGGGATCAGCACCTCCGCCCCGGCGACGAGGGCGTTCACGGTCAGCAGGCCGAGCGACGGCGGGCAGTCGATGAGGATGTAGTCCAGCGGCTGCTCATACGCCTGAATTGCTCGTTGCAGCCGACTCTCCCGCGCGACCAGGGACACCAACTCGATCTCCGCACCGGCGAGATCGATGGTGGCGGGGGCACAGAAGAGACCTTCGACATCCTGGACCGGCTGGACGACCTCGGAGAGCGGCTTGCTCTCCACAAGGACGTCATAGATCGACGGGACTTCGGCGTGATGGTCGATCCCCAAAGCCGTGGAGGCATTGCCCTGTGGATCCAGGTCGACCACCAGAACACGGGCGCCGTGCAGCGCCAGCGAAGCGGCAAGATTGACCGTTGTGGTCGTCTTACCCACTCCGCCCTTCTGGTTGGCGACCACCATGACGCGTGTCTGCTCAGGTCGGGGAAGACCTTCGCCGGCACGGCCCAGAGCCTCCACCGCCAGTTGGGCAGCACGACCAATGGGGGTGTCGTCCATCGGGGGCGGTGTTTCACGTGAAACATCGTCCCCCGTTGACTCGGTACGTGGACCGGGGACCGGGTCGGTCATCGGTCCCGCGATGTTGGCGTCGGACCGCAAGGATTCACTCTCCTCGACTTCAAGCTCGCGATGAACAGAGCCTGCCATGTCTTGGGGGTCGTGAACCAGCGAGGCCGGTGGTTCTGTGGAGGAAACCACCTCTGTGGACAATCCCGTAGCCCTCAAGAGGGGCTTCTGGTCACGAGGCGTGGCAGCGGCCCGGCCGCGGCTGATGATTCCCTGCAACAGTGAGCGACGTTTCACGTGAAACACGATGCACTTGCCGCAGGGTCACATCGTTACGACACTCCGAAATGCGTACGTATGGGGACGCATGACGACGACCCTCGACAGCCATCCTCGGCAGGCCCCAGGGACGGACGACCTCCCCGTCATCCGCGAGGGTCGCACATATCAACGACGGCGACGACTGCGCCCGACCCTGGCAGCCTTGGCCCGCTTGGCGGCAAAGCGGACACCACCCGGGCTCTCGCCGACCTCGACCCGGACCACCGTGGACAGCGGGTCGACGATGCCCTCGCCGACATGCAGTACGGAGGCCTCCACGACTCCGAGCTTGCTGAGAGCCGCCCGGGCTCCGTTGATCTCCTCTTCCGCGGTGTCGCCCTTCAGGGCCAGCATCTCGCCGTACGGCCGCAGAAGTGGCACACCCCAGCCGGCCAGTCGATCCAGCGGAGCCACCGCACGCGCCGTGACGACATGGACCGGCGGTAGCGTCCCGAGCACTTCCTCCGCCCGGCCGCGTACCACCGTGACATGGTCCAGGCCCAGGAGCTCGACGACTTCCTGGAGGAAATTGGTGCGACGGAGCAGCGGCTCAAGGAGCGTGATCTTGAGATCCGGGCGGACAAGAGCCAGCGGAATGCCAGGGAGCCCTGCGCCCGAGCCGACATCACAGACGGTGACACCCTCGGGCACGACCTCGGAGAGCACCGCGCAGTTCAGCAGATGCCGCTCCCACAGCCGTGGCACTTCACGCGGACCGATCAGCCCACGCTTGACCCCCGCGTCCGCGAGCAGCTCCGCGTACCGGACAGCCTCGGGGAAGAATTCACCGAACACCGTCCGCGCCTCTTCGGGCGCCTGGGGAAGCTCTGCTGCCTCCGTCACCGGGAACCGTCCTTCCGTACCGCTACCGCACTGTGTTGGCTGACTATCAGGCTGACAAAATTCGGCCCCGCCTGCGAACAGACGGGGCCGACAGAACGATGAGGTTCAGGCAGGGAGAACGACGACGAAGCGCTGGGGCTCCTCGCCCTCGGACTCACTGCGCAGACCAGCGGCGGCGACCGCGTCGTGCACGACCTTGCGCTCGAACGGGGTCATCGGCTTCAGCTTCACCGGCTCGCCGGAGTTCTTGACCTCGTCCGCGGCCTTGGCCCCGAGCTCAGCGAGCTCGGCACGCTTCTTGGCGCGGAAGCCCGCGATGTCCAGCATGAGCCGGCTGCGATCCCCGGTCTCCCGGTGCACCGCGAGACGCGTCAGCTCTTGAAGCGCCTCCAGCACCTCGCCGTCCCGGCCCACGAGCTTCTGCAGATCCCGGCTGCTCGTGTCGCTGATGATCGAAACCGCAGCCCGGTCCGCCTCGACGTCCATGTCGATGTCGCCGTCGAGATCGGCGATGTCGAGCAGGCCCTCAAGGTAGTCAGCGGCGATCTCTCCCTCCTGCTCGAGGTGGTTCAGCGTGTCGCTACCCTCGGCGGCGGCGGAGGTGGTGCCTTCCGTCACGGATGGACTCCTTCTTACTTCTTGGACGACGGGTGCTTGGGCCGCTGCTGGCCCTTGCGCTGTCCGGACTTGGCTTGGCGCGCGGAACCCGGGGCGGTCTTGGCCGCGGGCTTCGGCTTGGCGTCCTGCGGCTCGCCCTTCTCCAGCGACGTCTTGGACGTGGTGGACGTGGGTTCCTGCTGCGCGCTTCCGGCCTGAGCGGGACCGGACTGGCGCTGGGCCTTGCTCTGGCGCTTGGGCTGCTGACGACGTCCGGCCGCTCCGCCCTCGGCCTCCGCAGTGAGGGTGTCGCCCTTCACCACGCTGCCGTCAGCCTGGGCGGCGAAGCCCGCCTTGGACAGGCCCGCGATGAAGCGGCGCTCGTTCTCGTTGCGGTCGGCGCCCTTGGCGACGATGGCCTGGACGACGTTGCGCTTGCGGCGGCCGCGCACCTCGCCGTGAGCGGTGACGCTCTTCAGCAGACGCTGCAGGTAGCTGTCCTGCGCCTTGGAACCGGGGGTCGGGTTCTGGTTGATCACATACATCTGCTGGCCCATGGTCCACACGTTGGTGGTCAGCCAGTAGACGAGGACACCGACGGGGAAGTTGATACCCATGACGGCGAAGATCACCGGGAAGATGTACATCAGCATCTTCTGCTGCTGCATGTACGGCGTCTTGACCGACAGGTCGACGTTCTTCTGCATCAGCTGGCGCTGCGTGTAGAACTGCGACGCGGACATCAGGATGATCATCACCGCGGTGATGACGCGGACGTCCATGACCGTGGCGCCGAGCGCAGCGACCTTGTCCTGGGTGTCCGTGAACTTGGCGGCGATCGGAGCGCCGAAGATCTGGGCCTCACGGGCGCTGTCCACCAGCGTCTGGTTGAGCACGCCGATCGTCTTGCCGTTGGCGATGTTGCTCAGCACGTGGTAGAGCGCGAAGAAGAACGGCGACTGCGCGAGGATCGGAAGGCACGAGGACAGCGGGTTGGTCCCCGTGTCCTTGTACAGCTTCATCATCTCTTCGGACTGGCGCTGTCGGTCGTTCTTGTAGCGCTCCTGGATGGCCTTCATCTTCGGCTGGAGCGCCTGCATGTTCCGCATCGACTTGATCTGCTTCACGAAGAGCGGGATCAGACAGATACGGATCAGCACCACCAGGGACACGATGGACAGTCCCCAGGCCCAGCCCGTGTCGGGGCCGAAAAGGGCCCCGTACAGCTTGTGGAACTGGACGATGATCCAGGAGACGGGTGTGGTGATAAAGCTGAAGAGACTGGCAATCGTGTCCACTAATCAGGCTCCTTGAGCATTGGGCGAGGTCTCTGCGGCCGGGCTGGTCTCAGGGGGGTGCCCGCCCTTGCCGCCACGCAGGTATTCGCGCAGCAGCTCGTGCCAACGAGGTCGTTTGCGCGGTGGCACGTGGTCCACCCCGCCGGGCGACCACGGATTGCACCGCAGGATCCGCCAGGCGGTCAGGGCCGTACCCTTCACCGCGCCATGCCGGTCGATGGCTGTGTATCCGTAGTGAGAACACGACGGGTAGTACCTGCAGACGGGCCCCAGCAGCGGGCTGATCGTCCACTGGTACAGCTTGATCAGAGCCAGCAGCGGGTACTTCATCGCGCGCCCCCTCCCAGCAGCCGCTGGAGAGCGGCGTCCAGGTCTCGGGCCAGCTGTGCATGGTCGGCGTCGCCCGCTCCGGGCAGCGCCCGTACGACCACCAGGCTACCGGGGGGCAGCTCGAGCAGTCGTTCGCGTATCAGGTGCCGCAGTCGACGCTTCACCTGATTACGGGTGACCGCGCCACCTACCGCCTTGCTCACGACGAAACCCGCACGCGTCGGGGGAGCGCTCTCCCCAGGCGCGTGCGGGTCCGTTGCACCGCTGCGTAGATGGACGACGAGAAGCGGGCGTCCGGCCCGGCGTCCCCGGCGTACCGCGGTCGCGAAGTCCTCGCGCCGCCTCAGCCGATTCTCGGTAGGCAGCACGTCATGACCTGTACGCGATCAGGCGGACAGGCGGGCGCGACCCTTGCTGCGGCGGTTCGCCAGAATGGCGCGGCCGGCACGGGTACGCATGCGCAGGCGGAAACCGTGGGTCTTCGCGCGACGACGGTTGTTCGGCTGGAAGGTGCGCTTGCTCACTCGGGGGCTCCAGTAATGATTCGTGTGGCGGCGGGACATCGCCTGGCTGTCACCGTGCGCCCACGAGTAGCTCGCAATACGCCCGAGTGCACCGCTTCACAATCACCGATCGTGATCTACTGATCGTGATCTTTGCCCATCGGAGGCAGGCGGCAGCAGCCATCGACAACTCGACCTGGTTACGGTACGCGCGGCTACGCCATTCGGTCAAACCAGCACCACGGCAGGGCCCGCTGTGCACAGGCTGTGGACAACAACTTGAACCGCGCGGTCGCCCTGACTACCGTGACTGGACTCGAATTCCTTTCCTACCCGCCTGCCGGGCCTGACCAACCCGTCCCGAGAACCACACATTCGTGGGACCTGTGAGAGAGCGTGCCTTGTGGCTGACGTACCTGCCGATCTTGCCGCAGTGTGGCCACGAGTGCTGGAGCAGCTCCTCGGGGAGGGCCAGCAGGGCATCGAGCCGAAGGACAAGCAGTGGATCGAGCGCTGCCAGCCGCTCGCGCTGGTGGCCGACACCGCTCTCCTCGCCGTCCCCAACGAGTGGGGCAAGCGCGTCCTCGAAGGCCGGCTGGCCCCGCTGATCAGCGACACCCTCAGTCGCGAATGCGGCCGTCCGATCCGCATCGCGATCACCGTCGACGAGTCCGTGGCGGAGCCGGCCACCACCCCGTCGGCCCCTCCCATGCAGCAGCAGCCCCGTTACCAGGGGCCGCAGCACGACGAGCCGCGCCACAGCGACGCGTACGACGGCTACGGGCACCGGCCCACGAACGACGACGGGATGCCCACCGTCCGCCCCGCGTACCCCGAATACCAGCAGCGCCCCGAGCCCGGCGCCTGGCCACGCACCGCCGAGGACCTGTCCTGGCAGCAGCCCCGGCACGGCGGATACCAGGAGCGCGATCCGTACGCGACCCGCCCCCAGCAGCACGACTACCGGTCGCCGCTGCCCGACCGCGGGCAGTACGACCAGCAGCGGCCCGAGCGCCACGAACGGCCTGAGCCCAGCGGCCCGCGGCATGGCGGTCCGGGCGGACCTTCCGGCGGGGGAGTCCCCGGCGGCGGGCCCGGCCCGCTCGGTGCGCAGCCGTCGCCGGCGCCGGGACCGGGTGAGCCGCATGCCCGGCTCAACCCCAAGTACCTCTTCGACACCTTCGTCATCGGCGCCTCCAACCGCTTCGCGCACGCCGCTGCCGTGGCGGTGGCCGAGGCCCCGGCGAAGGCGTACAACCCCCTCTTCATCTATGGGGAGTCGGGGCTGGGCAAGACCCATCTGCTGCATGCCATCGGGCACTACGCGCGAAGCCTCTACCCCGGAACGCGCGTTCGGTACGTCAGCTCCGAGGAGTTCACGAACGAGTTCATCAACTCGATCCGGGACGGCAAGGGCGACGCGTTCCGCAAGCGCTACCGGGATGTGGACATCCTGCTGGTCGACGACATCCAGTTCCTCGCGAGCAAGGAGTCGACGCAGGAGGAGTTCTTCCACACCTTCAACACGCTCCACAACGCGAACAAGCAGATCGTGCTGTCCTCGGACCGGCCGCCCAAGCAGCTGATGACCCTCGAGGACCGGTTGCGCAACCGCTTCGAGTGGGGTCTGACCACCGATGTGCAGCCGCCGGAGCTGGAGACGCGGATCGCGATCCTCCGCAAGAAGGCGGTGCAGGAGCAGCTCAACGCCCCGCCGGAGGTACTGGAGTTCATCGCCTCCCGGATCTCGCGGAACATCCGTGAGCTGGAGGGCGCCCTCATCCGGGTCACGGCCTTCGCCAGCCTCAACCGGCAACCGGTCGACCTCGGGCTCACCGAGATCGTCCTCAAGGATCTGATCCCGGGCGGAGAGGACAGCTCCCCGGAGATCACGGCGACAGCGATCATGGCGGCGACAGCCGACTACTTCGGGCTGACGGTGGAGGACCTCTGCGGGTCCTCACGCAGCCGGGTGCTGGTCACTGCCCGGCAGATCGCGATGTACCTGTGCAGGGAGCTCACGGACCTCTCGCTGCCGAAGATCGGCGCGCAGTTCGGTGGCCGCGACCACACGACGGTGATGCACGCGGACCGGAAGATCCGCGCGCTCATGGCCGAGCGGCGCTCGATCTACAACCAGGTCACCGAGCTGACCAACCGCATCAAGAACGGCTGACACCGCCACACCGCCACACCGGCACGCCACGCCACCGTCGCCGCGCACAGGGGCAGAGGCGGACGCAGGGGCGGGCAGAGGACAGGCACAGGGCCGGCACAGGCTCCTCATACGGCTGCCGAAGGGCGCCCCGGGACGGACTCCCGGGGCGCCCTTCGCGGTTTCGGACGCAGCCATCGGCCATCGGCGCGCCACCGCGCCGCCACCACCCCGCCACGGCGCTGTTCGAATACATGCCGCCGCCGGCCCGTTCTCCACAGAAGTACGGACGATCTTCCGTCCACAGCCTGGGGACTCCCGAGTTGTCCAGATTGCGTCCACAGGCACGGTTGATGAGACTTGATCACTCCAGGTCAACCGGTTGTGGATTTGTGGCCAGCCACGTTCCACAGACTGTGGACGGATCTTCCGTCCACAGTCTGTGATCCAGGTTGTCCCCATGCAGCCCACAGGCCGGGCGTTGTTGCCCACAGCTTCGTCCGGCTTCTCCACACCTCTGTCCACTGTTCGGCAACGAAACGCCCGAGCTCACCGGACCGAGTGAAAGGCGTCACACCAAGGCGCTGGATTGGGCTGTGGGGAACGTGGGTAAAGCTGGGGACAGCACTGGGGAGAAGTCGGTGTGCCCTGTGCACCGGATGTGCAGAACTTCGAGGCGTCCACAGAAAGCACGGGTTGTCCACCGCTCGCGCCCACAGGCCCGGTGGACAAAAAATCGCGCCTGACCTGCGCGGATGGCGTTATCCACGGTTTCCACAGGCCCTACTACTACTCCCACTTAGAGTTACCGGGGAATCCGCTTCGAAGAGGGCCCTGTGCACAACTCGGCGCCGGAGCTCCGGCTGGCTCTTGTCTCGACTTGACCCCGACCCGCACCGACTGTCGGTGCCGTGCGTCAGACTGGTCTCCGGCATCGGGCCCGGCTCCGGCTGAGAGCCCCGTGCCGGTGACGAAGGCCAGCAGGGCGAGCGAGCAACAGCAGGAGGCGGTTCCGGTGAAGATCCGGGTGGAGCGCGATGTACTCGCGGAGGCGGTGGCGTGGGTGGCCAGGAGCCTCCCGGCCCGTCCGCCGGCGCCCGTTCTCGCGGGCCTTCTTCTGAAGGCCGAGGACGGCGCTCTCAGCTTCTCCAGCTTCGACTACGAGGTCTCGGCCAAGGTCTCGGTCGACGCCGAGGTCGAGGAGGAAGGGACGGTGCTCGTCTCCGGCCGTCTCCTCGCCGACATCAGCCGCGCCCTCCCCAACCGGCCGGTGGAGATTTCCACAGACGGTGTACGGGCGACCGTGGTCTGCGGCTCCTCCCGCTTCACCCTCCACACACTGCCTGTGGAGGAGTACCCGGCGCTGCCGCAGATGCCGACCGCGACCGGCACCGTCCCCGGTGAGGTCTTCGCCTCGGCCGCCGCCCAGGTCGCCATCGCCGCGGGCCGCGACGACACCCTGCCCGTCCTGACCGGCGTACGGATCGAGATCGAGGGCGACACGGTCACCCTGGCCTCCACCGACCGCTACCGCTTCGCGGTCCGCGAGTTCCTGTGGAAGCCGGAGTCCCCGGACGCCTCCGCGGTCGCCCTGGTGCCCGCGAAGACGCTGCTCGACACGGCCAAGGCGCTGACCAGCGGTGACACGGTCACGCTGGCGTTGTCCGGCTCCGGTGCCGGCGAGGGCCTCATCGGCTTCGAGGGTGCCGGCCGGCGCACCACCACCCGCCTGCTCGAGGGTGACCTGCCGAAGTACCGGACGCTGTTCCCGACCGAGTTCAACTCGGTCGCGGTGATCGAGACCGCCCCGTTCGTCGAGGCCGTCAAGCGCGTCGCCCTCGTCGCCGAGCGGAACACCCCGGTGCGGCTCAGCTTCGAGCAGGGCGTGCTGATCCTGGAGGCCGGCTCCAGCGACGATGCACAGGCTGTGGAGCGTGTGGACGCGCAGCTGGAGGGCGACGACATCTCCATCGCCTTCAACCCGACGTTCCTGCTGGACGGCCTGAGCGCCATCGACTCCCCCGTGGCCCAGCTCTCCTTCACCACGTCCACCAAGCCCGCGCTGCTCAGCGGCAAGCCCGCGGTGGACGCGGAGGCGGACGAGGCCTACAAGTACCTGATCATGCCGGTGCGGCTCTCGGGCTGACCGGCCGTAAGCACCGGTCGGCTGCCTTCGTACAGGCGTACGCCTGAGCGGCTGACCCCACAGGTGTGCACCCGCGTCCCGGCGTAGGCTCGGACGCGGGTACCAGACTGCACACGACGCTAAGGAAAACTCTGATGGAGCTCGGTCTCGTCGGCCTCGGCAAGATGGGCGGCAACATGCGCGAGCGCATCCGCCGCGCAGGCCACACCGTCATCGGCTACGACCGCAACCCGGAACTCTCCGATGTCCACAGCCTCGAGGAGCTTGTGGCCAAGCTCAAGGGTCCGCGCGTCGTGTGGGTGATGGTCCCGGCCGGTGCCGCGACGCAGGCCACCGTCGACGAGCTGGCCGCGCTGCTCTCCCCCGGCGACATCGTCGTGGACGGCGGCAACTCGCGGTGGACGGACGACGAGAAGCACGCCGTCGAGCTGGGCATCAAGGGCATCGGCTTCGTCGACTGCGGTGTGTCCGGCGGCGTCTGGGGCCTGGAGAACGGCTATGCGCTGATGTACGGCGGCCACGAGGAGCATGTCGCCAGGGTGCAGCCGATCTTCGACGCGCTGAAGCCCGAGGGCGAGTTCGGCTCGGTGCACGCGGGCAAGGTCGGTGCCGGACACTTCGCGAAGATGGTCCACAACGGCATCGAGTACGCCATGATGCAGGCCTACGCCGAGGGCTGGGAGCTGCTGGAGAAGGTCGACTCGGTCACGGACGTCCGTGAGGTCTTCCGCTCCTGGCAGGAGGGCACGGTCATCCGCTCCTGGCTGCTCGACCTGGCGGTCAACGCCCTGGACGAGGACGAGCACCTGGAGAAGCTGCGTGGTTATGCACAGGACTCCGGCGAGGGCCGGTGGACTGTGGAAGCCGCGATCGACAACGCGGTGCCGCTGCCTGCGATCACCGCGTCGCTCTTCGCGCGGTTCGCGTCGCGCCAGGAGGACTCCCCGCAGATGAAGATGATCGCTGCCCTCCGGAACCAGTTCGGCGGACACGCGGTCGAGAGCAAGAAGTAATCCACAGGCTGTTGGCAACGTCCTGCCGCCAACAGCCCGTCGGTGAGCAGTGAGCAGCAGCCGGGGGAGGTCGGCGTCCACATGCATGTCACGCATCTGTCGCTGGCCGATTTCCGCTCGTACGCCCGGGTCGAGGTCCCGCTCGACCCGGGCGTCAGCGTGTTCGTGGGGGCGAACGGCCAGGGCAAGACGAACCTGGTCGAGGCCGTCGGCTATCTCGCGACCCTCGGCAGCCACCGGGTCGCGTCCGACGCTCCGCTGGTGCGGGTGGGGGCGGACCGCGCCGTCATCCGCGCGGCCGTCACACAGGGCGAGCGTTCCCAGCTGATCGAGCTGGAGCTCAATCCCGGCAGGGCGAATCGGGCGCGGATCAACCGGTCGTCCCAGGTCAGGCCGCGGGACGTGCTCGGGATCGTACGGACGGTGCTCTTCGCGCCGGAGGATCTGGCGCTGGTCAAGGGGGATCCCGGCGAGCGGCGGCGTTTCCTCGACGAACTGATCACGGCGCGCTCCCCGCGGATGGCGGGGGTGCGGTCCGACTACGAGCGAGTGCTCAAGCAGCGCAACACGCTGCTGAAGTCCGCGGCGATGGCGCGGCGGCACGGCGGCCGCTCGATGGATCTGTCCACGCTCGACGTCTGGGACCAGCATCTGGCGCACGCGGGCGCGGAGCTGCTGGCCCGGCGGCTCGATCTGATCGCGGCGCTGCGGCCGCTGACCGACAAGGCGTACGAGCAGCTGGCGCCGGGCGGCGGGCCGGTCGCGCTGGAGTACCGCGGATCGGCCGGCGGCGACGGGCACGCGCGCGACGAGCTGTACGAGCAGCTCATCGCCGCGCTCGCGGAGTCGCGCAAGCAGGAGATCGAGCGGGGCGTCACGCTCGTCGGGCCGCACCGCGACGAGCTGCTGCTGAAGCTGGGCGAGCTGCCGGCGAAGGGGTACGCGAGCCACGGCGAGTCCTGGTCGTACGCGCTGGCGCTGCGGCTGGCCTCGTACGACCTGCTCAGGGCCGAGGGCAACGAGCCGGTGCTCGTCCTCGACGACGTCTTCGCCGAGCTGGACGCCCGTCGCCGGGAGCGGCTTGCGGAACTGGTGGCTCCGGGCGAGCAGGTGCTGGTGACGGCGGCGGTGGACGACGACGTTCCGGGAGTGCTCGCGGGGGCGCGGTACGCCGTGGCGGACGGGGCGGTGGAGCGCGTATGAGCGAGGACGGGACGTCCAAGACGCCGGAGCCGTCCGGGGTGGATCTGGCACGCGTGGCGCTGCGCGCCGCCAAGGAGCAGGCGCGGGCGCGAGGCGCGGCCGCGCAGGAGAAGCGTCAGGCCAGGCGGGGCGGCGGACTGCGCTCCGGTGCCCGGGCGGACGGGCGCGACCCGCTGCCGCTGGGCGCCGCGATCAACCGGCTGATCACCGAGCGGGGCTGGGAGACGCCCGCGGCGGTGGGCGGTGTGATGGGCCGCTGGCCGCAGATCGTGGGCGAGGACCTGGCGAAGCACTGCGTGCCGCTGCGGTACGACGAGGCCCCGGACGAGCGCGTCCTGACCGTGCAGTGCGACTCGACGGCGTGGGCGACACAGCTGCGGCTGCTTGCCCCGCGGCTGGTGGCGCGACTGAACGAGGACCTCGGCCAGGGGACGGTCCGACTGATCAAGGTGCTCGGTCCGGGCGGTCCCGCTCGCCGCTTCGGCCCGCTCCGGGCGCCCGGCAGCACGGGCCCGGGCGACACCTACGGCTGACCTTCGGGCCCCCGATCGACCCCGCTCCGCGGTGCTACGTCCCGCGCGGAGACCTCCGGATCACCATGCGTCCCATGAGGCGTCCCTCACCGTAGCCGAAGGTTGACAGGCCGAAGCGCTCAATGCCCGTGTGAGCCTCTTGGAGCCCCTTCCCGAATATGGGGAGTCGGTCGACGCCCGTTCAGGGCGGCACATGCGGACTCAGGTACCGGCAAACCCCCATTCATGTCGGCGGTACCGGTAGACTGGTAGAGAATCCCGCCCGACGGACGGGACACGTGGATTACTGCCGAACGACGCAGCCGCTCCCGCTAGCCCGGAGAACGGCTTGTGCTGTGCCAGAAAGGGCGCTTCGTGGCCGATTCCGGCAACCCCAACGAGAACATTCCTTCCACTGCTGCCGACGCGACCGGCGAGGCCACGGCCTCCCCGTCCTACGACGCCAGCGCGATCACCGTCCTCGAGGGTCTGGACGCGGTCCGCAAGCGGCCCGGCATGTACATCGGCTCGACCGGTGAGCGTGGACTCCATCACCTCGTCTACGAGGTCGTCGACAACTCCGTCGACGAGGCCCTGGCCGGTCACGCGGACACGATCGACGTGACGATCCTCGCCGACGGCGGTGTCCGGGTTGTGGACAACGGGCGAGGCATCCCTGTGGGCATCGTCCCCTCCGAGGGGAAGCCGGCCGTCGAGGTCGTGCTGACGGTGCTGCACGCGGGCGGCAAGTTCGGCGGCGGCGGCTACGCCGTCTCCGGTGGTCTCCACGGAGTCGGTGTGTCCGTGGTGAACGCGCTGTCGACCAAGGTCGCGGTCGAGGTCAAGACCGACGGTCACCGCTGGACGCAGGACTACAAGCTGGGCACGCCCACCGCGCCGCTGCAGAAGAACGAGGCGACCGACGAGTCCGGCACCTCGGTCACCTTCTGGGCCGACCCCGACATCTTCGAGACGACCGAGTACTCCTTCGAGACGCTCTCGCGCCGTTTCCAGGAGATGGCCTTCCTCAACAAGGGCCTGACCCTGACGCTGACGGACGAGCGCGAGTCGGCGAAGGCCACGGTCGGCGCCGACGACCCGGACGCCGAGGCAGCCGCGGAGCCGAAGGCGCGTACGGTCACGTACCACTACGAGGGCGGCATCGTCGACTTCGTGAAGTACCTGAACTCGCGCAAGGGCGAGCTCATCCACCCCTCGGTCATCGACATCGACGCCGAGGACAAGGAGCGGATGCTCTCGGTCGAGATCGCGATGCAGTGGAACTCGCAGTACAGCGAGGGTGTCTACTCGTTCGCGAACACGATCCACACGCACGAGGGCGGCACTCACGAAGAGGGCTTCCGCGCCGCGCTGACCGGTCTCGTCAACCGCTACGCGCGCGACAAGAAGCTGCTGCGCGAGAAGGACGACAACCTCACGGGTGAGGACATCCGCGAGGGTCTCACCGCGATCATCTCGGTCAAGCTCGGCGAGCCGCAGTTCGAGGGCCAGACGAAGACGAAGCTGGGCAACACCGAGGCGAAGACCTTCGTGCAGAAGGTCGTCCACGAGCACCTGACCGACTGGTTCGACCGCAACCCCAACGAGGCCGCGGACATCATCCGCAAGTCGATCCAGGCCGCCACCGCCCGGGTCGCCGCCCGCAAGGCCCGCGATCTGACCCGCCGCAAGGGGCTGCTGGAGAGCGCCTCGCTGCCCGGCAAGCTCTCGGACTGCCAGTCGAACGACCCCACCAAGTGCGAGATCTTCATCGTCGAGGGTGACTCCGCCGGCGGCTCGGCCAAGTCCGGCCGCAACCCGATGTACCAGGCGATCCTGCCGATCCGCGGCAAGATCCTGAACGTCGAGAAGGCGCGCATCGACAAGATCCTTCAGAACACCGAGGTCCAGGCCCTCATCTCGGCCTTCGGCACCGGTGTCCACGAGGACTTCGACATCGAGAAGCTCCGCTATCACAAGATCATCCTGATGGCGGACGCCGACGTCGACGGACAGCACATCAACACGCTGCTGCTGACCTTCCTCTTCCGCTTCATGCGCCCGCTGGTCGAGGCGGGCCACGTCTTCCTCTCCCGCCCGCCGCTCTACAAGATCAAGTGGGGCCGGGACGACTTCGAGTACGCGTACTCGGACCGCGAGCGCGACGCCCTCGTGGAGCTCGGCAAGCGTCAGGGCAAGCGGATCAAGGAAGACTCGATCCAGCGCTTCAAGGGTCTCGGCGAGATGAACGCCGAGGAGCTGCGCATCACCACCATGGACATCGAGCACCGCGTACTCGGCCAGGTCACCCTGGACGACGCCGCGCAGGCCGACGACCTCTTCTCGGTGCTGATGGGCGAGGACGTAGAGGCGCGGCGCTCCTTCATCCAGCGCAACGCCAAGGACGTCCGCTTCCTCGACATCTGAGTCGGTCTCAGCTGACCGCACGAAAGGACTGAAGACCAGCAATGGCCGACGAGAACACCCCCGTGACCACCGAGTCCGAAGAGGAAGACCAGCAGCTGCGGATCGAGCCCGTCGGGCTCGAGACCGAGATGCAGCGCTCGTACCTCGACTACGCGATGTCCGTCATCGTCTCGCGTGCGCTGCCGGACGTACGGGACGGCCTCAAGCCGGTCCACCGCCGTGTGCTCTACGCGATGTACGACGGCGGCTACCGGCCCGAGAAGGGCTTCTACAAGTGCGCCCGTGTCGTCGGCGACGTCATGGGTACGTACCACCCGCACGGCGACTCCTCGATCTACGACGCGCTCGTCCGTCTGGCACAGCCGTGGTCGATGCGGATGCCGCTGGTCGACTCCAACGGCAACTTCGGTTCCCCGGGCAACGACCCGGCCGCCGCCATGCGGTACACCGAGTGCAAGATGATGCCGCTGTCCATGGAGATGCTCCGGGACATCGACGAGGAGACCGTCGACTTCCAGGACAACTACGACGGCCGCAACCAGGAGCCGACGGTCCTGCCGGCGCGCTTCCCGAACCTGCTGGTCAACGGCAGCGCCGGCATCGCCGTCGGTATGGCCACCAACATTCCGCCGCACAATCTGCGCGAGGTCGCGGCCGGCGCCCAGTGGGCGCTGGAGCACCCCGAGGCCAGCCACGAGGAGCTCCTCGACGCGCTGATCGAGCGGATCAAGGGCCCGGACTTCCCGACCGGCGCGCTCGTCGTCGGCCGCAAGGGCATCGAGGAGGCGTACCGGACCGGCCGCGGCTCCATCACGATGCGCGCGGTCGTCGAGGTCGAGGAGATCCAGAACCGCCAGTGCCTGGTGGTCACGGAGCTGCCGTACCAGGTCAACCCGGACAACCTCGCGCAGAAGATCGCCGACCTCGTCAAGGACGGCAAGGTCGGCGGCATCGCCGACGTCCGCGACGAGACCTCCTCCCGGACCGGTCAGCGCCTCGTCATCGTGCTCAAGCGTGACGCCGTCGCCAAGGTCGTCCTCAACAACCTCTACAAGCACACCGACCTGCAGACGAACTTCGGCGCCAACATGCTGGCGCTCGTCGACGGTGTGCCGCGCACGCTGTCCCTCGACGCGTTCATCCGCCACTGGGTGACGCATCAGATCGAGGTCATCGTCCGTCGGACGAAGTTCCGGCTGCGCAAGGCCGAGGAGCGGGCCCACATCCTGCGCGGTCTGCTCAAGGCGCTCGACGCGATCGACGAGGTCATCGCGCTGATCCGGCGCAGTGACACGGTCGAGGTCGCGCGCGAGGGCCTGATGGGCCTGCTGCAGATCGACGAGATCCAGGCGAATGCGATCCTGGAGATGCAGCTGCGCCGGCTCGCCGCCCTGGAGCGCCAGAAGATCGTGCAGGAGCACGACGAGCTGCAGGCGAAGATCAACGAGTACAACGCGATCCTCGCCTCGCCCGAGAAGCAGCGTCAGATCGTCAGCGAGGAGCTGGCCGTCATCGTCGAGAAGTTCGGCGACGACCGGCGTTCCAAGCTGGTCCCCTTCGACGGTGACATGTCCATCGAGGACCTGATCGCCGAAGAGGACATCGTCGTCACCATCACGCGTGGCGGCTACATCAAGCGGACCAAGACCGAGGACTACCGCTCGCAGAAGCGGGGCGGAAAGGGCGTGCGCGGCACGAAGCTGAAGCAGGACGACATCGTCGACCACTTCTTCGTCTCGACCACGCACCACTGGCTGTTGTTCTTCACCAACAAGGGCCGGGTCTACCGGGCCAAGGCGTACGAGCTGCCGGACGCCGGCCGGGACGCCCGCGGCCAGCACGTCGCCAACCTGCTGGCCTTCCAGCCGGACGAGCAGATCGCCGAGATCCTCGCGATCCGCGACTACGAGGCGGCGCCTTATCTGGTGCTCGCCACCAAGGCCGGTCTGGTGAAGAAGACCTCGCTGAAGGACTACGACTCGCCCCGCTCCGGCGGTGTCATCGCGATCAACCTCCGGGAGACGGACGACGGCGCCGAAGGCGGTGCCGACGAGCTGATCGGCGCCGAGCTGGTGTCCTCCGAGGATGACCTGCTGCTCATCAGCAAGAAGGCGCAGTCGATCCGGTTCACCGCGACGGACGAGGCGCTTCGCCCGATGGGCCGTGCCACTTCGGGTGTCAAGGGCATGAGTTTCCGCGAGGGCGACGAACTGCTGTCGATGAATGTCGTCAGGCCCGGTACCTTCGTGTTCACTGCCACCGACGGCGGGTACGCGAAGCGGACCGCCGTCGACGAGTACCGCGTCCAGGGCCGCGGCGGCCTCGGTATCAAGGCCGCCAAGATCGTGGAGGACCGCGGTTCGCTCGTCGGCGCGCTGGTGGTCGAGGAGACCGACGAGATCCTCGCCATCACGTTGTCCGGTGGCGTGATTCGTACGCGAGTCAATGAAGTCAGGGAGACGGGCCGTGACACCATGGGCGTCCAACTGATCAATCTCGGCAAGCGCGATGCTGTGGTCGGCATCGCCCGCAACGCCGAGGCCGGCCGCGAGGCCGAGGAGGTCGACGGGCCCGAGGACGCCGAGAGCGGCGTCACGGCCGGGACCGCCGAGGCTGGTGTGGCTGCCGAGGCCGCCGAGGGCACGGAGCTCTCGGCTGGGGAGCACGAGGAGTAAAGCGTGAGTGGAGCCACCGGCGCCGGACCCGGACCGGCTGCTGCCGGAGCTGCCGGAGCCGCCCCTGGGGCGACCGGTGCCGGTGGCTCCACCACGGACTCCCAGGGGGTTACGGTGACGGACACCCGGGGGCCGCAGCCCCCGTACGAAACGCATGGTGGGGAGCAACCGGTGCAGCAGGGAACGCAGCCGTACCACCCGCCCCAGGCGTACCCCTCACCCCATGGGGGCGCGGGGACGCAGGGCGGCCAGCAGCACGGTGCCGCGCAGCAGCCGCATGCCGGCGCGGCCGGCAGCGCAGTGCGCCGGCCACGCACGGGGGCGAGCACACAGCCACGGACACGCAAGGCGCGGCTCCGGGTGGCCAAGGCCGATCCGTGGTCGGTGATGAAGGTCAGCTTCCTTCTCTCCATCGCGCTGGGCATCTGCACCGTCGTCGCATCCGCGGTGCTGTGGATGGTCATGGACGCCATGGGCGTCTTCTCGACGGTCGGCGGCACGATCAGCGAGGCGACCGGGTCGAACGAGAGCAACGGCTTCGACCTCCAGTCGTTCCTGTCGCTGCCGCGCGTGCTGCTCTTCACCTCGGTGATCGCGGTGATCGATGTGGTGCTCGCCACGGCCCTGGCGACGCTGGGCGCCTTCATCTACAACCTCTCCGCCGGGTTCGTGGGCGGAGTCGAGCTGACTCTCGCCGAGGACGAATAGGCGGAGGTCGCGGGGGGCAGAGAACCGATTTTGGGACTGCCCCCCAGGTGCGCTAATCTTCAGGGGTCAGCGCGCGAGCGCGGAGGGGCTATAGCTCAGTTGGTTAGAGCGCATCCCTGATAAGGATGAGGCCACAGGTTCAAATCCTGTTAGCCCCACAGTGACGAAGGCCCGGACGGAATCATCTGTCCGGGCCTTTCGGTCGTTCACGGGGCCTTTTCGGGGCGGGAGTCGGCCCGGACACAGGTCACCGAACGGTATCGATCGGTGTGTATAGTCGGGCGCCAGAGGTCCTCAAACGTCAAGGAAAGACGAGGTCGCGCGGTGAAGAAGCTTCTCCTGGTCGCACTGGCCGCCATCGGCGGGCTCCTCGTGTACCGCCAGATCCAGGCGGATCGCGCCGAGCAGGATCTGTGGACGGAGGCGACCGACTCCGTGCCCGCAGGTTCGGGTGTGTGAGACGCACGCAAATCTGAGTGACAGAGCCCCGGCCGCCGAGCGGCCGGGGCTCTGTGCTGCTCGCGGGCGCAGCGGGTGGTAGCTGTCTGTGTTCCTGATATGACTCAAGGTCCTTGGGTTCGCTCCAGTGAATGAACGAATTGCATAGGCAAAGCTTCGGTCGCGGTGGTGGGGACTCCGAGGCGCAGGCAGCGGGGGTGGCAGCGCCGACGTCCGCGCGGTGGCGAAGAACGCGGGCAACGAGGCGGACAAGCCGGGTGATTCGGCCACGCGCGCAGACAGCGGTGGGACCGGCGGGGCAGGATGGACCGGCACTGCGACCGCCGTGACCGCGGGCGGCCACGGACACGACAAGGGGAAGCGCGTGATGAGGCAGCGCAGCAGGGGCCGGGTGGCGCTGGCCGGGATGGCGGCGATGTGCGCGGTGGTGGCGCTGCCGGGCCAGGTGGCCCGGGCGGCCGGTGAGCCCAGCGCGTACACCTTCGACAGCGGGGCCGAGCGTGTCAGGGGGGCTATCACCAGCAGCGAGGCCGAGAGCCTGAAGCCCGGGGCGGTGTACCGGGACACGATCAAGAAGGACGGCAAGCTCTACTACCGCGTCGACCTCGACGCGGAGACCAACGCGTACGTGTCGGTGGTGGTCGTGCCCGGGCAGGGCGCCGAGGCCGAGTACGGCGACGGCGTCAAGGTGGTGCTCGAGGACGGCTCCTCCACTCAGTGCAGCTCCGAGAACGCGCAGTTCGAGTCGGCCGCGTACACCCGCCCGATCGCGGCGTACGCCCACCGGACCATCGAGCCGGACAGTTCGACCTGTCAGGAGCGGGGCGCCTACTACGCGGTGGTCGAGCGCACCACCAAGGCCACCTCCGCGGCCGACGACTGGGACCTGGAGATCCGCTACGACACGGAGCCGGGGCTCAAGGCCGCCGGGCCGACCGAGGCGCCCGAGGACTGGCCTTCCGCCTCCCCGGCGCCGCCTGCGGGTGGCCCGCAGAAGCGCGTGGGCGGCACCAGTTACAGCGATGCCATGAGCCTCGGCACGGGCGAGTGGCGCGACGACATCAAGCCGGGGCAGACGCGGTTCTACCGGGTGCCCGTCGACTGGGGCCAGCAGCTCTTCGTGCAGGCGGACCTCGGGTCGAGTACGGCAGGCGACGAGTACATCGGCAACGCGTTCGTCCTGTCGCTGGACAATCCGGCCCGCGGGCACATCGACCAGAACACCCTGTCGTACCAGGGCAAGCAGACGTCGATGGCGCTGGATCCGCTGCCGCCCGTGGCCTACCGGAACCGCTATGCCTCCGACGGCACCGTCAGCGCGGTGCGGTTCGCCGGCTGGTACTACCTGTCGGCCTCGATCAGCCCGGAGGTCGCGGAGGAGTACGGGGACACGGCCGTGCCGCTGACGCTGCGGGTGAACGTGACGGGCTCGGCGAAGGCCGGGCCCGGGTACGACGGCGACGCCGGGATCTTCGCGGTCACGGACGACGACCAGGAGGCGGCGGCTGACGGGCAGAGCGGGCCCGGGGCGGCCAGGAGCGACACGATGCAGGTGGTGGCGACCGCCGGGATCGGGGCCGGGACGGTGCTGGTGCTCGGGCTGGGGGTGTGGACGCTGCTGGCGCGGCGGGCTGCCGGCAGGAGCGGGGGAGGGACCGCGTCCGCGCAGTACGGCCCGCCGCCGGGCGGGCCGCATGGCTGGTGACGGGCGGGGCTGGTGACCGGCGGTGCTGGTGACGCGGATGGCTGACGCGGAAGCGGCCGGCGTCAGACCTGGGTGAGGGCCCAGATGCCGACCGCGAAGCAGACCAGCGCCACGAACAGCACCGGGATCGCCACCTTCGGGGGCGGTCCCGGACGCTGTTGCGGGGTCGTGTGGGCGGCTGAAGTGGCTGCGTGGGAAAGCGGCGGCGCGGGGGTGGGAACCTGCGGGCCGTGGCCGGTGTACTGACGAGTGGGAGCTTGTTCGTACGGCACCGCCGCCGTCCGGGCCTGGGAGAGATCCGGAGCGGCGGCGTGATGGGGGGAGGCCGCGTGCGCGGGTACAGGCGGGTGAGCGGGTGGCTGGACCGACTGCGGGGGTGGGGTGTGCTGCTCCGGCGGCGGTGCGAGATGGAAGGAGCCGGTCTCGGAGGGCGCCGGCACGGGGGGAGCGGGCTGACCGTGGCCGGTGTGCTGTCCGGGGTGCTGTGCCGGCTGCCCGGCGTTGTACGGATCGGGCTGCGCGGGCGGTGCGGGCTGCGCGGGGGCGGCCTGCGCGGGCGCGGGCTGCGACTGGGGTTCCGCGCCGGCGACGGGAGCGGTCTGGGCGGTGGGGCCCGCGGAAGTCGCGGGGCGGTCGAGGCTGTCGGGACCGTCGGGGCCGAAGCCCGCGGGGAGCGGACCGAGTTGGTCGAAGACTTCGACGGGTTCGTCGTCGACTCCGGGCTCGGAAAGCATCTCGACAGCCGAGGTCAGGGCCTTGCGCGCGCCCGTGGCCGTGCGGAACCTGGCCTGCGGGTCGGGCTGCAGCAGGCCCGCGATGACCTGCCACAGCGGCTCGGGAATGCCCTGCGGGGCGCCTGGGGTGCCGTGCGCGGCGAAGTGCTCGACCAGAGCCCGGGAGTCGGGCTTCCGGCCCTGGAGCAGATAGAGCGCGACCAGCCCGACCGCGAAGAGGTCGGCCGGGAAGTCCGGCTCCGCGCCCATCATCTGCTCGGGCGCGAAGTAACCGGGCGTCCCCACCACATAGTTGGTCTCGGTCAGACGCGGCTCGCCCTTGCGCATGGAGATGCCGAAATCGGACAGCCGCAGATGCGGCCGCCCGGTCCCGGTGGCCTCCAGCAGGATGTTGGCCGGCTTGATGTCACGGTGCACGACCCCCTCCGCGTGCACCGCGGCGAGTCCGGACAGCAGTTGGTCGAGCAGGGCGCAGACGAAGCGGGGCGGCAGCGGGCCGTAGTCGCCGATGACATGCGCCAGCGACCCGCCGCTCACCAGATCCATGGTGAACAGCACCTTGTCGTCGTCCGCGGCCCAGCTGGCCGGGGCGAGGACATGGGGGTGATCGATGCGGAGCGCCTGCTCTCGGACGAAGCGCAGCAGGGTGTGCGCGTCGCTCTGCTGAAGGACCTTGGCGGCCACATAGCGCCGTCGCCGTTGGTCCCAGGCGCGCCAGACCGCGCCGACTCCACCGCGTCCGATCGGGTCGATCAGCTCGTACCGACCAGCGAAGACCTCACCCATTGCGCTGCGCTCGCTCCCCGTTCCCTGTCCCGGCGTCGTGCCTCGTTCCGGCGATGTGCGTCCTTGCGTGCGGCCGCCCCGTCCGGCCGCATCGCCGCTGCGTTCAGTTCTGGTGCGACTCGTAGTGGGCGACCGCCTCCGCGGTGCGCCCGGCGCCGTACACCCGGAGGAACTCTGCCAGTTCAGGATGGCTCGGGGCGAGCGTGTCCGCCGCATCGATGATGTCGCCGGCAGCGGAGACCGACCGCAGCAAGGACTGGATCTCGCGAACCACCCGGCGCACCGTGGGCGCGCCCGAGCTGGCGGTCGTCTGGCTGGTCCCGGTGAGCACGGAGCCACCCTGCGACTTCTTGATCACGTCCATCCGGTCCGTGGCCTCGGCGGCGCTGACGCTGCCGTCGGCGACCTGCCCGGCCAGCTCCTGGAGTGCCTGCACACGCTGGACCACGGCCGGGTTGCCGATCTTGGCCCGCTGGCCGCTCATCAGCTGGGAGAGCATCGGAGCCGACAGCCCGAGCACTGCCGCGAGCCGAGCCTGGTTGAGCCCCAGGTCGTCGATCAGCCGACGGAAGAGCGCCCCCAGTGGCTCCCCGTACCAGCTGCGCTGAAGCTCTCTGGCTCTGGCAGTCGTGTCCTGCTGTGCTGCATCCATGTGCGTCTCCCCATCGCTTCCCCATGCGTCGGCTTCGCTGCTGCGAACCCGACGAGCATCCTACGGAGCGTGGTCGAATACCGGGAGCCCCAATCCTTTTGCGAGATCCCGGGGGTGACCGGGTACTCTGGTCTGCGTTCCGGGGCCTTAGCTCAGTTGGTAGAGCGCTGTCTTTGCATGGCAGATGTCAGGGGTTCGACTCCCCTAGGCTCCACTTGTAAAGCCCCTCTGACCTGCGGAAACGCGGTTCGGAGGGGCTTTTTGTGTACGGACATGCCAGTACGGTGATGCCGGCGGGCATCCCGGATGGACCGATTTTTTGCGGTTTGCGGGGCCCGCTGTCCCCCACTGAGCCCTCAGGTGGTCCGGCAACGCCGGTGAGCCTCTCGCGCAGACGCCGCGGGAAGTTCCACAGTGATGCGGATCCCGCCGGCGGGGCGCGGGGTGAGGGTGAGCGATCCGTCGTGCGCGTGGGTGATGGATTTGACGATGGCCAGACCGAGGCCGACGCCTGCGTGGTCGGTGTGAGTGCGCTCGGTGCCGCGCTGGAACGGTTCGGTGAGGGTCGCGGCCAGCTGGGGGGTGAGCTTCTCACCGGTGTTCTCGACGGTGAGTACCGCACTGTCGGGACGGGCGCTGGTGGTGACCCACACGGTGCCCTGTTCAGGGAGGTTGTGGATGATCGCGTTGTGCACGAGGTTCGTGGTCAGCTGCAGCAGGAGCGCGCGCGATCCGATGGCGGGGGTGATGTCACCGCAGGTCTCGATCGTGACGCCGCGTTTCTCGGCGAGGGGGAGGAGCGTTTCGGCGGCTTCTTCCGCCAGGAGGGACAGGTCGACAGGTTCCTGGGTGAAGGACCGCTGGTCGGCGCGGCTGAGCAGGAGCAGTGCCTCGGTGAGGTCGATGGCTCGGGTGTTGACGGCGTGGAGGCGGTCGATGATCTCGCCGGGGTCGTGGGTCGGATCGGTGCGGGCCACGTCGAGAAGTGTCTTCGAGATCGCCAGTGGGGTGCGCAACTCGTGGGAGGCGTTGGCCGCGAATCTCTGCTGTTCGGCGACGTGTGCTTCGAGCCTTGCGAGCATGGTGTCGAAGGCGTCGGCGAGTTCGCGGAACTCGTCCTTGCGGCCCGGTAGCCGGATGCGGTGGGAGAGCGATCCGTTGGTGGCCATACGTGTGGCGTGGGTGATCTGAGTCAGGGGGGCGAGCATGCGGCCGGCGAGAAGCCACCCTCCCAGCAGACCGAACACCAGCAGGAACGCCAGTACCGCCACAGCCCTCGGAGCGAAAACGTCCAGGAGGCCGGACCGGACGGGAAAGACACCGTTCGTCGGGGTGTTGTCATCGTGGCTGATGAGCGTCGCCCGCTCGGGGACGTAACGCAGGAGGAACAACCACACGGCGGCGAGCAGCAGGACACCCGCGAGCATGAGGAATCCGGCGTAGCTGAGGGTGAGTTTGAAGCGAACGCTCAATCCAGATGCCCTATTCACGCTCGCCTCCCTTGTGTCCGGCCTCGGGTTGCGTGTCGATGCGGTAGCCGACGCCCGGCACGGTGGCGATGATCCAGGGTTCGCCGAGGCGTTTGCGCAGCGCCGAGACGGTGATGCGCACGGCGTTGGTGAAGGGGTCGGCGTTCTCGTCCCATGCCCGTTCCAGAAGTTCCTCGGCGCTGATGACACCGCCTTCGGCGGCGACGAGGACTTCGAGGACGGCGAACTGTTTCCGGGTGAGCGCGACGTAGCGGCCGTCGCGGTGGACCTCTCTGCGGAACGGGTCCAGGCGCAGACCTGCGATCTCTCGCACGGGTGGTCGGCTGTGGGTGCGCCTGCGGTCGAGTGCCCTGAGCCGCATGACGAGCTCTCGGAGTTCGAAGGGTTTGGTGAGGTAGTCGTCGGCGCCGAGTTCGAACCCGGTGGCCTTGTCGTCGAGACGGTCGGCCGCGGTGAGCATGAGGATCGGCATGCCGCTGCCGGAGGCGACGATGCGTTTGGCGATCTCGTCACCGGTGGGTCCGGGAATGTCGCGGTCGAGGACGGCGATGGTGTAGGTGTTGATCCCGAGCAGTTCCAGAGCGGTGTCACCGTCACCGGCGATGTCGGCGGCGATCGCTTCCAGGCGAAGGCCATCGCGAATGGCTTCTGCCATATAGGGCTCGTCCTCGACAATCAACACGCGCATGCCGTCAAGGCTACGAGTCGGGGCATATTGTCGGCGTATCGGAAACCGCATACGTGCAGGCAACACCGCGCCGCCTTGACTGGCCGCATGACTCGGACCACGCCATCGGCACGAACGACGACTCGTCGGATTGGCCGGCACCTTGCCGTCGACCACCGGACACCGAGGTCCTCGGCCCCGTCATCGCACACTCATCGCAGTGAGCACCAGGATGCGATCTCCATCGGGCGCCCCGAAGCGACCGAGCGCCGCTGCCCGCGCATGTGTGCCGACTCGACCCAGGGCCCGAGGACGCAGCGGTGACCGGCGGGGAGCGAGGACAGACGATGGTGCGGGTGGACGCGGCGGAGACCGGATACGGCGACGCCGACCGCCGGGACACCGGCGCCGGAACCTGGCGCGCGGGCATCCGCCGGGTGATCCGCATCGGCTCCCGGCCGGGGCCCTGGAAGCGCGGTCCGGTGCTCACGGCGCCGGCGCTGCTGCTCGGCCTGCTCATGCTGCTGCACGCCCGGATCCCGGACACCGGGGGCCTCGGCAGTCTCGCGGAGACCTTCCTGCCGTGGTTCGGCCTGTTCGTCCCGGTGCTGCTGGCCGGTGCGCTGTGGCGCCGCTCCGCCTCCGCTGTGGCCGCGGTGCTGGTGCCGGTCATGGTGTGGCTGAACCTCTTCGGCGGGCTGCTCGGCGACAAGTCCCACCCGGACAGCGACCTCACCCTGGTCAGCCACAACGTCAGCGCCGACAACCCCGACCCGGCCGGCACTGCCCGCGACCTGGCCGCCTCCGGGGCGGAGGTGCTCGCCCTGGAGGAGATCACCCCGCAGGCCCGGGATACGTACGAGAAGGAGCTGGCGAAGGCGTACCCGTACCACACGGTCCAGGGCACGGTCGGGCTGTGGAGCAAGCTGCCGCTGTCGGACACCCGGACGGTCGACGTCGCGATGCTGGGCATGGTCGGTCCGCTGGCGCAGGCCCTCCCGGCCGAGGAGAGGGCGGCCACGCCCCGGGCGCTGCGCACCACGGTGGCCACGGACCAGGGGCCGCTGGCGGTGTACGTGGCCCACCTGGGGTCCGTGCGGGTGTTCCCCAGGAACGGCTTCTGGACGGACCAGCGGGACGCCGGTGCGCAGGCGCTCGGCAAGGCCGTCGCCGCCGAGCATAGCGAGCGGGTGGTGCTGCTCGGCGACCTGAACGGCACCATGGACGACCGCGCGTTCGACGGCATCACCTCGCGGCTGCACTCGGTCCAGGACGCGGCCGGGGACGGCTTCGGCTTCAGCTGGCCCGCGACGTTCCCGGTGGCGCGGATCGACCAGATCCTGGTCCGCGGTGTGCGGCCTGCGAGCTCGTGGGTGCTGTCGGCCACCGGCAGCGACCACCTTCCGGTGGCGGCCGGCATCAGCTGGTGAACACGCGTGAAGCGTCCGCGCCGGCAGTGAGTCCCTCGGCCGGCCGGTACGACGAGTCGGCAGCTGATCGGTGCCGGGCTCGTCCGGCACCGCCCGGTCCCGCAGCGCGATCCGGTCCCGCAGCGCGCTCCGGTCGCGCCGCTCAGGGCACCATGTCGTCCGACGCCGCGGTGGCGTCGTGGCGGGCGCGGATGAGCGCAATCACGGTGTCGGCGGTGCGGTCGAGGTGGCTGCGGCCGTCGGGCGGCCATGCCTTCGGGCTGATGTAGCTGCGCGGTCCGACGTGGGTGGCCGGGTCGAGCCGATGCACGGTGATCTTCCCGGCGCGGCAGGCCCGGTTCCATCCGCTGAGGCGGAACAGCCGCCAGCGCTGGGGGAAGATCCAGGTGCCGAGCCGTTCGATCCGGTCGCTCGCACTGGTGAGCCGGTGCAAGTGCTCGGCACGGGTGAGGTCGTTGGCACCGTTGTGGAACCCGCCGAGCGTGATCAGCAGGAGCGGCGAGCGCAGCTGGGTGTGCAGTTGGTCGACCGCGCCGGTGGCGACCTGGGCGCCGCCGCTGTAGCTGAGCAGTACGACGGGGACACCGCTGTCGGGCAGGTAGCCGGCGAGCCGGAGCTGGGTGGCGATCTGGGAGCCGACGGCCCGGTTGTACAGGGGGCGGTACCGGTGGTCGGCGGCGACGAAGATCTGCATGACGTTGTGCAGGAACAGCACCAGTCCGACGCGGCGGCGCAGCCAGGCCCACACCGGCCGATCGGCCAGCGGGTCGGCCAGCGGCGAGTACGGCTGCACCTGGCCCAGCACGCGTAGCTCCGGGGCCCGGGCGAGCAGGGCCTTGACCAGTGCGCCGCCGTCGCGGCTGTCGTGGACGCGGCGCTTGCCGATGCCGTCCAGGTAGACCAGGTACGCGTCCGGGGGACTGTCGGGGGCCGCGCCCCGGGCGTAGGGCACGCCCTTCGGGAGCTCGGTGGTGGGGGACCGCCAGCCGGCGCCGTAGGCCAGCACCTCGTAGCGGGCCAGCAGGGCCTCGGCGAGCAGGGCCAGCCCGAGTCCGCCGGCCCAGAACAGGAAACCGTTCACGCCGCCACCTCCGGTGCTCCGGGCGTACCGATCCTCCCGACCAGGCGCCGGACGCCCTCCACAGCGACACCGAGCCCGGTCCCGGCGACGGCCACACAACCGGCGGCGCCCCACCAGCCCAGCCCGGCCGCCGCGGCGAGCGGCCCGGCCAGACCGGCCCCGACCCCCACGAAGAGCAGCAGATGCAGCAGCGGCCCGAGCCAGGGGAACGCGAGGACGGCGGCGAGCGCCAGCGGGGCGAGCAGGCCCGGTGTCCACGCCAACCCGTCGCCCGGCGGCGGGGAGGTCAGCAGCAGCTCGGCCAGGGTCCATGCGGTCAGCGGCCACAGCGCGAGCACGGCACCCTCGACGAGGCCGCCGGTCAGCAGCAGTCCGACCGCGAATCTCCGCGAGACGCCGGGCCGGCGTGCCACCAGGGGCAGGATGCGCCCGGCGGCCTCGGAGAGCCCGGCGAGCAGCAGCAGGACGGCGACGACGGACGACATCACTCAGCCCCGCTGTGACGGGTCGACGGGCGCGGGGTCGACGGGAGACGGCTCGCCGGAGGCTGGCTCGACGGGGGCCGGGTCGGCGGGGGCCGGCCTGCCGACGGGGCCGGCCGCAGCCAGGTACCGCTCGAGTTCGTCGGCGGCGCGCCGGTATCCACCCGCCTCGCGCTGGGCGGTCTGCAAGGCGGTCGCGGCCGCCCGGAACCGGGGCTCGCCGAGCAGGCGCCGGGCGAGGGCACGCACGGAGCCCTCGGCGACGTCCCCCGTGGGGATCGACAGGCCGGCGCCGAGCTCCTCGACGCGGCGGGCCACCATCGGCTGGTCGGCGCCCTGGGGGACCACCAGCATCGGAACCCCGGCGTACATGGCCTCGTTGACGCTGTTCATCCCGCCATGGGTGACGAACAGCGCCGCGCGGGCCAGCACCTCCGGTTGCGGTACGAAGCGACGGGCGAGCACGTTGGCCGGCAGCGGACCCAGCGCGGCGGGATCGGTCTGCCCGGTGGACACGACCACGGTGCCGCCCAGCGGGGCGAGCGCGGTGGCGAAGGCGCGCAACAGTCGCGGGACGGCGCTGAACACCGTGCCGAGCGAGGCGTACAGCACGGGCTCCCGCAGCCGGTCGGCGGGGAACGACGGGTCGACCGGACGCGCGCCGATGCTGGGGCCGACGAACCGGTAGGACTCGTCGAAGTCCTCGACGGAGGGCTGGAACGCCCGCGATGTGTAGACCAGGTTGAGCGGCTGGCGGATGTTCCCCAGGTCGAGCAGGGGCAGTCCGTGCGTGTCGTACCGGCGGTGCAGCCCCCAGCGCGCCCGCAGGTAGCCCTGGAGGTTGCGGGGCCGAGCCGTCGCCGCGGCCAGCAGTTCCCACGAGCCGCGGGTGGGGCTCGGCACATGCCGGTTGAACGCGAAGGTGGTGAAGGAGGCGGCCGCCGGCACACCGAGTTCGCGAGCGGCGACCGCGCCCCACGGACAGGCGTTGTCGTGGACGATCAGGCGGGGCCGGACTCGGCGCAGGTCGGTGAGGACCGCGGGCAGCAGGCAGCCGGCGCCGCGCGCAAGCCCTTCCATGAGCGTGAGCGGCGTCGGCGGATCGGGAAGCGGCTGCTCGGCCTCGGGGTAGAGGCACACCGTCGCGCCGGTGGCCGCGATCTCCTCGCGGAACGCGGGCGAGGTGTAGTACGTGACGGAGTGGCCGCGCCGGACGAGCTCGGCCACGACCGGCAGCGTCGGGTTGACGCGCCCGTGCATGGCGATGTTGAGGAACGCGATGGTGCTCACAGGATGACCCCCGTTGCTGAGGAGGGCGCGGAAGCCGAGGCCCCGCCGGGACCGGTGGACGCCGCCGGAGGACCGTCGGTCCGGTACAGGCCCGGCCCGTCGATGCGCAGTCCGTCGAGGAAGCGCCCGGCCGTGTGGGAGGCGGTGCTGATGAGCCGCTGGGAATGGCCGAAGTCCCACGGGGAGGGCCAGGCGTCGATTCCGGTCGGCAGCACGACGGTCGGGATGTGCCGGGACACCTCGTGCAGATCGCGCTCGATCTGGTGGCGCAACAGCAGCAGGCCGGCCCTGGAGGCGATCTCCCTGGCACGCCGGCGCGGGACGACCGGGCTCAGCGGGGAGCTCTCCGGCCCGCTCGACACCACCACCACGCTGGCCGCCCCGGCCTGCAGGGCCGCCAGTACCGGTACATAGGCGATCACCCCGCCGTCGACGAGCGTCCGGCCCTCGCGTTCCACCGGCGGCAGCATCCCGGGGATGGCCGCGCTGGCCAGCAGCGCGGACTCCAGGTCCCCGTGGTCGAGCAACGCAGGAGCGCCGGTGACCAGGTCCATGGCCACCGCGGTGAACGGGACCGCCAACTGCTCGATCCGCGACGGCAGCCCGGCCCGGGCGATCAGCCGGCGCAGCCCGCGATCGGTGAAGATGCTGGCCCGTGAGGAGAGGTAGCCGAGCGGATACACCTCACGGCGGCGCAACCGGGTCCACACATGGTCCAGCCACGGCGCCGCCCGGTCGGGGTGGGCGGCCGCGATCGCCCCGTTGAGGGCGCCCACCGAGGTTCCGATGATCATGTCCGGGATGAATCGGCGCTGCTCCAGCGCGTAGCCGACACCGACATGCGCGGCTCCGAGCACGCCGCCGGCGCCCACCACGACGGCCACGGGACGGGGCAGGGCGTGCAAGCCCACCGGCGCCGGGCCGTCGGGCGACCGGCTCGGGGCCGGTCGCCGGCGATGAGTAACCTTCATGATCCACCTTCTTCACCACAGCGCCGATCGGGAGTGGTCCTCCCAGTAGGACCGGGCGGCCACCTGATCTGTGACAGCGCCGGCCGGGAATCACTCCTCATTCGGTGGGCGTCCCGGCGCGGGAGCCCTCGCACGCGCGCGTCTCGGTGCGACTGTCGTGCCTGAGGTGCCGGCGCTCTGTCGCGTTTCCGGCCCTCGACTGCCGGATGGGCGGGTGTGAACAGATGGGAGGCCGGCGCCGATGGACGTCTACGAGGCGGTCACGAGCCGAAGGGCGGTGCGCGGGTTCGTCGACCGGCCGGTTCCGAGGGAGGTGCTGGAGCGTGTGCTGTCCGCCGCGGCCTGGGCGCCGTCCGGATCGAACCTCCAGCCCTGGCACGCCTACGTGGTGACCGGTGCGCCGCTGGCCGAGCTCAAGAAGCGCGCAGGCAGGCGCGTGGCCGCGGGCGACCCCTGGGACGAGCGGGAGTACGAGATGTACCCGCCCGAACTGAGGTCCCCGTACAGCGAGCGCCGGTCCGCCTTCGGCAAGGAGCGCTACAGCGCACTCGGTGTCACACGCGAGGACTGGGAGGCGCGCCAGCGGGCCGCTTCGGCGAACTGGCAGTGCTTCGGGGCGTCTGCCGCCCTGTTCTGCTACATCGACCGCGGCCTGGGCCGGCCCCAATGGTCCGATCTCGGGATGTATCTGCAGAGCGTCATGCTGCTGCTGCGCGCCGAAGGGCTGCACAGCTGCCCGCAGATGGCGTGGTCGGTGTACCGCAGGACCGTCGCGGAGATCCTCTCGCCCCCGGACGAGCTCATGCTCTTCTGCGGCATGTCGATCGGGTTCGAGGACCCCGCGGTGGAGTACATCCGTACGGGCAGGGCGCCGCTCGTGGAGACGGTCACGTTCGTCGGCGGCTAGGGGCGCTCCCCCGCGCCTGGCGGCGCAGCTCCGCTCCGGTGGCCGGCCTGCCGTTGGGCGGAGCCTCGAAGTACGGGTGCCAGAACAGACGCGTGGAGAGCTGGAGCAACTGGCGGCGCAGGGCCGTCACATCGCGGGCACGGGGGGTGGCGAGCGCCTCGTAGGTGCGGTTCCACGCGCGCTGGAGCTGGATGAGGTCGTGGGGGAAGGACGCTGACGGCATGGCCGAGATTCAATCATGTGTTCGATTTATCGGGCACGTCGACACGACGCCTTCCGCGTCACCTTCTCCCTCGCCTTCTGCATCACCGTCCGAGGCGTCTTCGACGGGCTGAGGATTGCCGCCGTTGACGGCACGGATCTGCCCCCTGGTCAGTCGCCCTTCACCTTCGGCCGGTTCGGGGTGTACGTGTCGAGCCGGGAAACTGGTCGAGACCACCTGATGTTCTCCCTGACGTCGCCAACGCCCTCTGGTAGAGGGCCATATGCGCGGCAATGCTGAATCGCTGATGAGTGCGCAACAGGCGCACATTGTCCGCCTTCACCGGAGTTGCCGTGCTTTCACCTGGCCTCATAAGATCCGCGGTTGTCGTGGCGGCGTGTTCGGCTCTGGCGCTCGGCGCCGCCGGGCCCGCCGCCGCCGGGACCGCGCCGCCGCCCGAGCCCCTTCCGCGGTCCGCAGCAGAAATGCTGCGGGCCGTTTCGCCGCCCGCCGCGAGCAACGCGGCTGACGCGGGTGTCGGAGGCGGCTTCGAGAGCTTCTCCGTCGCCGACGGGGACGGGCTCGAGACCGCCCGGAACACCCGTCCCCTCGCCCCCGGTGTGGAGCTGACCTCGTACGACCGGCTGGAGTCCGACAAATGGCTGCGGGTCGACGCGCTCTCCGTCGACCTCGCAGGCGGCACCGAGGTCGACTACCTCTACCCGGGCAAGGTCGCCGTCCGCAAGACCGTCTCGCAGCTCGCCGCGGAGCATGATCCCGGGCCGGGGCGCCGCACCGTGGCCGCGATCAACGGTGACTTCTTCGACATCAACCAGACCGGTGCCCCCAGCGGTGTCGCGATCGACGACGGACAGCTCGTCAACTCGCCCGCCAACGGCTACCACCGTGCCATCGGGCTCGGTCCGGCCGACGCCGGCCGCATCCTCCAGCTCTACTTCGACGGCACGCTGACCCTCCCCGCCGGCCCCCGCCCGCTCGCCGCGCTCAACGCCGCCAACGTCCCGGCGAACGGCATCGGCGCGTACAACACCCAGTGGGGCGAGGCCGACCGCGCCTTCACCGTCGACGGCGCCCAGCGCACCGCCGAAGTGACCGTCGTGGACGGGAAGGTGGCCACCGCGGCCGCCGCTCCCGGCAAGGGACCGGTCCCGGCCGGTACGACCGTGCTGGTCGGCCGCGACGCGGGCGCCGACGCGCTCGCGCAGCTGGCCGTCGGCGATCCGGTCGCCCTTGAGTACCGCCCGCGCGCCGGCACCGGAGAGGTGCCGCAGACCGCCATCGGCGCCAACGAACTGCTCGTCGTCGACGGCAAGCCCGTCAACCACGAGGGCGGCGGCAACAACATCGCGGCCCCGCGCACCGCCGTCGGCTTCTCGCAGGACGGCAGCCGGATGCACATCCTCAGCGTGGACGGCCGCCAGGCCGACAGCGGTGGCGCCACCCTCACCGAGCTCGCCCTGATGATGCAGCGCGCCGGCGCGTACAACGCCATCAACCTGGACGGCGGCGGCTCCTCGACGCTCGTCGCCCGCGAGCCGGGCAGCGACGCGACGCAGGTCGAGAACAGCCCCTCCGACGGCACCGAGCGGACCGTCCCCAACGGCCTCGCCTTCACCGCCCCCGACGGCAGCGGCAAGCTCACGGGCTACTGGGTCGAGACGGCCGTGAACGCCGGCTCCGCGCCCACCGTCGACCCGGTCAGGGGCGGCCGCACCGAGCGCGTCTTCCCCGGGCTCACCCGCCGTCTCACCGCGGCCGGGTACGACGAGACGTACGGCCCGGCGCAGGGAGCGCCGCGCTGGTACGCGGAGAACCCCCTGGTCGGACGCGCCGGCTCGGACGGCGTCTTCACCGCAGGGCACAGCGGCAGCACGAAGGTCACCGCACAGCGCGGAATCGCCCGCGGCAGCATCACGCTGACGGTCCTGGACGATCTGGACCGGATCCAGCCCACCACCCGGCGGGTCGGTCTCGCCGACGCGCAGGCGACCGGGCGCTTCGGCATCGTCGGCCTCGACGCGCACGGCACCAGCGCGCCCATCGAGCCCTCCGACGTGAAGCTCGACTACGACCGCGCGCTCTTCGACATCACGCCGAACGCCGCCGAGGGCGGCTTCACCGTCAAGGCCCGCACCGCCCAGCCCGCGGCGGGCCAGGTCACGGCCACCGCCGGCGGCAGGACCACCGTCCTCGCCGTCACCGTCGGCCTCGCCGACCAGCAGGAGGCGTCCTTCGACGACGCCGACCGCTGGACCTTCACCGCCGCCCGCGCCTCCGGCTCGGTCGCCCCGACGGCCGAGGGCCACACCGGCACCGGACTGGAGTTGAGCTACGACTTCACCCAGTCCACCGCCACCCGCGCCGCCTACGCCAACCCGCCGGGGCAGCTGATCCCGGTCGACGGGCAGCCGCAGTCGTTCGGCCTGTGGATCAAGGGTGACGGCAACGGCGCCTGGCCGACCCTGCACCTGAAGGACTCCGCGGGCTCCGACCAGCTGCTGCGCGGGCCGTACATCACGTGGACCGGCTGGAAGTACGTCGAGTTCGCCGTCCCCGCCGGGATCTCGTACCCGCTGACGGGCTACCGCTTCTACATCGCGGAGACCGGTGCCGCCCGCTCGTACACCGGAAAGATCGTCATCGACGACCTCACGGCGAAGGTGCCGCCGGCCGTCGAGCTGCCCGACGCACCGGTCCACCCCGACCCGCTCATCGACCCGGCGGCCCGCGTCGAGGGCCGGGACTGGCAGTTCGCGGTGATGTCGGACGCGCAGTTCGTGGCCCGCACCCCCGACAGCCCGATCGTCGCGCAGGCCAGGCGCACCCTGCGGGAGATCAAGGCCGCCCGGCCGGACTTCCTGGTCATCAACGGCGACCTGGTCGACGAGGGCTCGCCCGAGGACCTCGCCTTCGCCCGCAGCATCCTGGAGGAGGAGCTGGGCGACGACCTGCCCTGGTACTACGTGCCGGGCAACCACGAGGTCATGGGCGGAAAGATCGACAACTTCGTGGCCGAGTTCGGGCCCGCGCAGCGGACCTTCGACCACGAGGGCACCCGCTTCGTCACCCTCGACACCTCCAGCCTGGGGCTGCGGGGCGGCGGCTTCGCCCAGATCAAGGAGTTGCGCCGGCAGCTGGACCTCGCCGCCGGCGATCCCCGGATCGGCTCGGTGATGGTGATCCAGCACGTGCCGCCGCGCGACCCCACGCCGCAGAAGGGCAGCCAGCTCGGCGACCGCAAGGAGGCCGCGCTGCTGGAGAGCTGGCTCGCCGACTTCCGCCGTACGACGGGCAAGGGCGCGGGGCTCATCGGCAGCCACGTCGGCACCTTCCACGCCGCGCACGTGGACGGCGTCCCGTACCTGATCAACGGCAACTCCGGGAAGAACCCGGCCACGCCGGCGGACGAGGGCGGCTTCACCGGCTGGTCGCTGGTCGGCGTCGACCAGGTGTCGAAGGCCCAGCAGGCCGTGGCGCGGTGGCAGCCGTGGAACGGCGGCCCCGACTGGATCTCCGTCCAGACCAGGGCGCACGTCGACGGACTGACGCTCACCGCCCCGGCGGCGCTGCCGGCCGGGCACGACACCGGCGTCGAGGCGACGGTGATCCAGGGCGAGGGCGCCGGCGCACGTGAGGTGCCGGTCGGCTTCCCGCTGAGCGCCGACTGGACGGGCTCGCCGAACGTGTACATCGGCGACCCGGACCGGGCCCGGCCGTGGCACATCGCCGCGTACGACCCGGCGACGGGCCGGCTCACCGGTCTGCGGCCCGGCACGGGCACGCTCGCCGTGACCGTCAACGGAGCCGGGGCCGAGGCCCGCTTCACCGTGGCCCGCCCGCACCACGGGCAGGCCCCGGCGGCGTAACCGCACCGCGCCACGTCACGCACATCCGGCCAGGGTCCGGGACCGCCTCAGCAGGCGGGCCCGGGCCCTGGGCGTTTTCCGTCCGTGTCCCCGTGTCCCGTGGGTCGCGTGCACGTCCGGCCCATGCGGCCGCGGCCGCTTCGAGTTGCGGCGCCGGTACTCCGGCGCTAGGAGGGCTCCTCGCCTTACGGCACAAGGGTTCCGCGGCCTGTCCGGGGCAGTCCGCCGCCCCGGGGCCGACGCCGCCCCTGGGCCGTACGGGTGGTGTTCATCCGAAGATCTGCCGACCCGTCGCGTAGATCCCGGAATTCCCGAGATGCATCCACATCATGAGGAAGGTATGTAAAGCGCCCTACCCGAAAGCGAGGGGCCATGGCCGCCGTCAAGGTCAAGATGTTGTGGACCGCCTTCTTCTCCCTGCTTGTCGCACTGCTCGCCCAGCTGGGGTTCGCCACCCCGGCTGCCTCCGCCGCCCAGCAGCCCGCCACCCGGCGCCCGGAGGAGCCCGCCGCCCGGAAGACGCCGCAGAGCGCGGACGCCCGGCACGGCCAACGACACGACAGGCATCAGGCGGTGATCGGGCGCCAACGGAGCCCGTGGGACCGGTCGCTGCCGCCGACGATCAAGCAGCGCATCAGGGCGGAGGCCCACGGCGCGACACCGTCGGTGCGCCATCTGCCCGCGGCGCCCGAAACCGTCGACGACCTCCTCGGCATCTGGTCGCAGGCCGCCGACTCGGCGCCCGCCGCCGCGCCGCGCACCGGCGACAGGACGCTGACCAGCCCGCCGCGCACCGGCGACAGGGCGCTGACCGCCGCGCCGCCTGCGCCGGCCACCGCAGGCACCGCCACCGCAGCCAGCGCACGCAGCGCAGGCACCGCCACCGCTACCGCGGCCGCCGACAGGACGCTCGCCACCGTGCCGCGCACCGGGCACCGGGCGCTCCCCGCCACGCCGCGCGCCGGCGACACAGCGGTCGCGCCGGCCACGGCAGCATGAGGCGCCGGGAAGCACTCGGCTCTCCCGGCGCCCACTGGACAGGTCAGCGACGGTCCTCGCGGTCCGCCTCGGACTCGTTCTCCTGCTTCGCCCGAACCTCCGGGTCCAGCACCGACTGGCCATCCCCGTCGACTGACGTCAGCGGAGTGCCGGTGCCCGTGCCGGAGTCGGAGTCGGAGTCACGGACCTCGGTGGGAGCGGGCGGTTCGACCAGCCAGTCGGGATTTGCCTGCTTGTCCCACCACCGCCAGGCGACGAAGAGCCCTGCGGCCAGCACGCCGAGGACGGCCACGCCCTTGGCGGCACGCCCGCAGCGAGCCCGCCGCTCCCGCTTCCTGACCAGCTTCTGAATGTCCTTCGCCGAAACCTGACCGCGCAGCGCGGCCAGGGCGGCTGTGGATCGGGCCACGGCCTCTTCCCCCACGGGTTGAGCCACCGCGACCGCCTGCTCGATCCGCGGAACCGTGTAGTCCGCCGCCTGGCGTGCGGCACGACGGGTCGTGACGGCGACCCGTTGAGCAGCGTCCGGAACATACGGTGCGACGAGCGATTCGTACTGAACACGAGCTTGGCGACGGGCCTGGTGCGCGGCCCGGGACACATGCGGTGCGAGGCGCACGCGGGCCTCGTTCGCGTAATGCGCCGCCTGGTCCATTGCCGTGTCGGCGTAGGGCGCCACCACTTCCGCGGCGTGCAGCACGCTGTCCTTCGCCGTACCGGTCGCGGCGCGCACGCTGTCCATGCGGGTCACGGGATCCTCCTCATCGGTGGCGTTCGCGGGGGTCTGGGGGGTTGTCGTCCCAGGCAAGGCACAGTTCGCCTTTCCACCCTTTTCGAAATCATGCCCGCTGTGCGCTGCCACGGCATGCGGTGCGGGCATCCGGGTCACGCTTTCTGTGCCGGCGCCCGTTCCGTGCGAGGATCGGTAGTCGTCAGAGCAGACTCAAGGAAGGCAGATCGTGGCCGAGCAGCTTTACGCCACCCTGAAGACCAACCACGGCGACATCAATGTCCGGCTTCTGCCGAACCACGCGCCCAAGACGGTCAAGAACTTCACCGAGCTCGCCACCGGCGAGCGCGAGTGGACGCACCCGGCGACCGGTAAGAAGTCCACGGACAGGCTGTACGACGGCACGGTCTTCCACCGGGTGATCAGCGGCTTCATGATCCAGGGCGGCGACCCGCTGGGCAACGGCACGGGCGGCCCGGGGTACGAGTTCGCGGACGAGTTCCACCCGGACCTGGCCTTCGACAAGCCGTACCTGCTGGCCATGGCCAACGCCGGCCCGGGCACCAACGGTTCGCAGTTCTTCATCACCGTGGCGCCGACCGCCTGGCTGACCCGCAAGCACACCATCTTCGGTGAGGTCGCCGACGAGGCCAGCAAGAAGGTCGTGGACACCATCGCGGCCGCCCAGACCAACCCGCGCACCGACCGCCCCGTCAACGACGTGGTGATCGAGTCCGTCGTCGTGGAGACCCGCGAGGGCTGACCCCCGCGGGGGCACTCTGCGGAGGGCCGGTTCCCCTGCGGGAACCTTTACGCCCCGCTCGTCCGTAAGACGAGCGGGGCGAAGCATTGTGCGTGAGCCCGCGCCGACGACGCGGAAGACGAGGGGACCTCATGGATCAGGCGCCAGGAAGCCCGGACCAGTCCCGGGCAGCACACGGGCTGCCGAGCTGCTACCGCCACCCCGGCCGGGAGACGGGCATCAGCTGCACGCGCTGTGAGCGGCCGATCTGCCCCGAGTGCATGGTCAGCGCCTCGGTCGGCTTCCAGTGCCCGGATTGTGTGCGCGCCGGTTCCGGTACGGGACACGCGGCGGCCGCGAGCGCACCCCGCACGATCGCGGGCGCGACGCTCACGTCCGGTGACCCGCGGCTCGTCACGAAGATCCTGCTGGGGATCAACCTCCTGGTCTTCTTCGCCGCGCTCTCCAGCAAGGCCCTGGTCAACCAGCTCGATCTGATCGGGCTGGCGATCAACCCCCAGACGGTCCAGGTGGTCGGCGTCGCCGACGGCGAGTGGTACCGGCTGGTCACCGCGATGTTCCTGCACGAGGAGATCTGGCACATCGCCTTCAACATGCTGGGACTGTGGTGGCTCGGCGGCCCGCTCGAAGCCGCGCTCGGCCGGGCGCGCTACCTGGCGCTGTACCTGATCTCGGGACTGGCCGGCAGCGCCATGACCTATCTGCTCACGGCGCCGAACCAGCCCTCGCTGGGCGCCTCCGGAGCGATCTTCGGCCTGCTCGGCGCCACCGTCGTGCTGATGCGCCGGCTCAACTACGATCTGCGCCCCGTGATCGCGCTCCTCGCGCTGAACCTGCTCTTCACCTTCACCTGGAGCGGCATCGCCTGGCAGGCCCACGTCGGCGGCCTCATCGCGGGCACGGTCATTGCCTTCGGCATGGTGCACGCCCCCCGCGAGCGGCGGGCGCTCGTGCAGTACGGGACGTGCGCGCTCGTTCTGCTCGCCGTGATCGTGACCGTCGTCCTGAGGACGCTGTCGCTCACCTGAGCAGGAGCTTTCCCCAGAGTTGTCCACAGCGTGTGGTGGATCTTGTGCATCCCGTGGAGAACAACTGTGCCCCTTGTCGCTGAGCTGGGTTTTCCCAGCACGGACAAGGGGCGGACAGAGGTGGCGGATGTCGCTGGATTGGCCTCCGCAGTCACATCGGCGTCAACTCTCCCTGAGTTATCCACAGATCGTCAGACCTTTTCCCACTGCTGTGGACAACGCTGTGGATAACCTTGGGGCAGGGCTTGACAGCCGCTACTTCCACTGTGTGGAGACGGCGAAACCACCGGCGATGAAGCCGAAGCCGACCACGATGTTCCAGTTGCCGAGGGCGTCGATGGGCAGCTTGCCGTCAGTGACGTAGAAGACGACGATCCAGGCCAGTCCGATGAGGAACAGTGCCAGCATCACCGGTGCGACCCAGCTGCGGTTCGTCAGCTTGATGCTGGTCGCCTGCTTCGCGGCGGGCGGCGGCGTGAAGTCGGCCTTCTTGCGGATACGTGACTTCGGCACGAGGAACTCTCCTGTCGATGCGCTGCGTGACCGCGCAGGGAAACTTGTGGCTGGCGCCGGGGCGGGGCGAGGGGGATCACTACCTCCCCCGGGCGTCCGTTAGCGTAGTGCTTCCGCGGCCACCGTAGGAGTAAGGGTACGTTGAGCAATTCCGTCGGCACCCCCCAAGGGCCGGTCCGCCGCTTCGACAGGCGACCGGTCCGGCTGCTGACGGCTGCCGTCTTCGCGCTCGCCGGACTGATCTTCGTCACCAGCTTCAACACGGCCAAGGGCACCAACCTCCGCACCGACGACTCGCTGCTGAAGCTCTCCGACCTGATCGAGCAGCGCAGCCACAGGAACGCCGGGCTCGACGAGTCCACGGCGGCGCTCCGCGAGGACGTCGAAGCCCTCGCCGGCCGTGACGACGGCTCCACCAAGGCCGAGGACGAGAAGCTCCGGGCGCTGGAGGAGGTCGCGGGGACCAGGAAGCTCAGCGGTCGGGCCGTGTCCGTCACCCTCAATGATGCGCCGCCGAACGCCCAGGCCGCCCCCGGCTACCCGGAACCGCAGGCCAACGACCTGGTGATCCACCAGCAGGACCTTCAGGCCGTCGTGAACGCGCTCTGGCAGGGCGGCGCCGAGGGCATCCAGGTCATGGACCAGCGGCTGATCTCCACCAGCGCCGTGCGCTGCGTGGGCAACACCCTGATCCTCCAGGGCCGCGTCTACTCGCCGCCGTACAAGATCACGGCCGTCGGTGACCCCGGCAGGCTCAAGCGCGCGCTGACCGCGTCGCCCGCGATCCAGAACTACCAGCTGTACGTGCAGGCGTACGGGCTGGGCTGGAAAGTCGAGGAGCGCGAGGCGGTGACTCTCCCCGGCTACTCGGGCACAGTGGATCTCCACTACGCGAAGCCCGTGCAGTAGCCCCCCGGGAGGCCGGCCGGTGTCGGTGCGACATGTGCAAGGTGCGCGGCATGTGCGCCTGATCGTCAGGACCTTCAGCGAGATCTGCATCACCGTCGGCACCGTGATCGTGCTCTTCGTGGTGTACGTACTGTTCTGGACCGGTGTGAAGGCCGCCGACGCTGCCGACGGCGAGATCGTCAGGCTCCAGGAGGAGTGGGTACGCCTCCCCGTAGAGCCGTCGACGCCGGCACCGGAACCGTCGGGACCGTCGGATTCGCCCGAGCCGGCGTCCGCCCCGCCCGCTCCGAAGGCGTACGCGCCCGGCAAGCCCTTCGCCGTGATGTACATCCCCCGCTTCGGTGCGGGCTGGGACTGGCCCGTCCTGGAGGGCACGTCGGCCGGGACCCTGAAGAAGGGCCTCGGCCACTACGCGAGGACCGCCCGGCTCGGTGAGACGGGCAACTTCTCGGTGGCCGGGCACCGGCGCACGTACGGAGACCCGTTCAAGGACTTCCCGAAGCTGCGCCCCGGGGACGCGGTGATCCTCAACGACGGAACGACCTGGTTCACGTACCGGATCAAGCAGCGGCCCTACCGGACGGTCCCCGGCGACGTCGCCGTGATCGACCCCGTCCCCGGCCGGTCCGGTTTCGACGGGCCGGGCCGCTATCTGACGCTGACCACGTGCGAACCCGAGTGGGGCAGCAGCCACCGGCTCATCGCCTGGGCGCACCTCGATGCCACCCAGCCTGTGACGCAGGGCAGGCCGGAAGCTTTCCACAGCTGACCCACGGGCCCCCGGTGCCCTTTAGTCTGGTCCCGTACCGAACGAAAGGGACGGCATGTACGGCTGGATCTGGCGGCATCTGCCGGGCAACGCATGGGTGCGGGCGTTCATCTCGCTCGTGCTGGTCCTCGCGGTCGTCTATGTGCTGTTCCAGTACGTCTTTCCCTGGGCGGAGCCGCTGCTTCCGTTCAATGATGTGACGGTGGACCAGTGAGCGCGCGGATTCTCGTCGTCGACAACTACGACAGCTTCGTCTTCAACCTCGTCCAGTACCTGTACCAGCTGGGTGCGGAGTGCGAAGTGGTGCGCAACGACGAGGTGTCCACCGAGCACGCGCAGGACGGCTTCGACGGTGTGCTCCTGTCGCCCGGCCCCGGAGCGCCCGAACAGGCGGGTGTGTGCATCGAGATGGTCCGCCACTGCGCCTCGACCCGAGTGCCCGTCTTCGGCGTCTGCCTCGGCATGCAGTCGATGGCCGTGGCCTACGGCGGCGTCGTGGACCGGGCACCCGAGCTGCTCCACGGCAAGACCTCGCCCGTGCTCCACGAGGGCAAGGGCGTCTTCGCGGGGCTGCCCTCGCCCTTCACGGCGACCCGCTATCACTCGCTGGCTGCCGAGCCGCAGACGGTGCCGGACGAGCTGGAGGTCACCGCGCGCACGGAGGACGGCATCATCATGGGGCTACGACATCGTGAATTCGCCGTCGAGGGCGTGCAGTTCCACCCCGAGTCCGTCCTCACCGAGCACGGCCATCTGATGCTGGCGAACTGGCTTGAGCAGTGCGGGGACACGGGCGCGGTCGGCCGCTCGGCAGGGCTGGCGCCGGTGGTGGGCAAGGCTCTGGCGTGAGCGGCGAGGGGGGATCGCCGTGGTTCCGGGCCGAGCCTGTGCCCGAGCAGCCGCCGGAGCCGCACGACCCGTACGCGCCTTACGAGCCCCAGGAGTGGTACGACCCGGAGGGGTACCGGCGGGACTGGTACGGGCAGCAGGCGCAGCCCTCGTACGTTCCCGGGCACCAGCACGCGCCCGGACACGGGACCGGGCACGGGCCCGTGTCCGGGTCCGGGTCCGCACCCGCTCCTGCGCCTCAGCCGCAGCCTCAGGGCGGCTACGCACCCGCCCCGGAGCCGTATGCGCCCGTACAGGAGCCGCGGGCGGCTTACGTCCCCCCGCCCGCGCCCGTCCCCGACGACGAGACCGTCGCGCTGCTGACCGAAGAGACCCGCGAGGCCGCCTCCGCCGTGCCCGAGCAGCCGACCGGGGGGCGAGCGGAGCGCAGACGCGCCGCCAAGGGCCGTGGACGGCGGCGTGCCGCACCGGCGACCGCCGGACCGTCGACGCGAGCCGGCGGCGCCCCGATGTCCCGTGTCGAGGCCCGCAGGGCCGCTCGCGCCCAGAAGGACAGCCCGGCGGTTATCGCCAGCCGGGTCTTCGGTGAGCTCTTCATCACCATCGGCGTGCTCATGCTGCTGTTCGTCACCTACCAGCTGTGGTGGACGAACATCCTCGCGGGCCAGCAGGCCAACGCGGCCACCAACCAGATCCAGGACGACTGGGCGAAGGGCCGCGCGCCCGGCGCCTTCGAGCCGGGCCAGGGCTTCGCCATCATGCACATCCCCAAGCTCGACGTGGTCGTCCCCATCGCCGAGGGCATCGACAAGCACCAGGTGCTCGACCGCGGCATGGTCGGCCACTACGCCGAGGGGACCCTCAAGACGGCCATGCCCGCCGACAAACAGGGCAACTTCGCGGTCGCGGGCCACCGCAACACCCACGGGGAGCCGTTCCGTTACATCAACCGGCTCACGCCCGGCGATCCGATCGTCGTCGAGACACGGGACGCGTACTACACGTACGAGATGGCGAGCATCCTTCCGCAGACCTCGCCGTCCAACGTCGGCGTGATCGGGCCCGTGCCGCCCGGATCGGGCTTCACCCAGCCCGGCCGGTACATCACACTGACCACGTGCACCCCCGAGTTCACGAGTACGTATCGAATGATCGTGTGGGGCAAGATGGTCGACGAACGCCCGCGCAGCAAGGGCAAGCCCGACGCGCTCGTCGGCTGACGGATGTACGAACGCACTCCAGGACGACAAGAAACAAGAACAGGACAGGGACAGGTGCAGTGGCACGTGCGCGCAGCCGGATCGCCGGCGTCATCAGTGTCTTCGGCGAGCTGCTGATCACCGCGGGGGTGCTGCTGGCCCTCTTCGTCGTCTACTCGCTGTGGTGGACGAACGTCCTTGCCGACCGCGCGGCCGCCGAGGACAGCAACACCGTCCGCGACCGCTGGGCGGGCGGCCCGGGCGCCCTGGACACCAAGGACGGCATCGGCTTCCTCCACGTGCCCGCCATGAAGAACGGCGAGGTGCTCGTCAAGAAGGGCACCGACGCCAAGACCCTCAACGACGGTGTCGCGGGCTACTACACCGACCCCATCGCCTCGGCCCTCCCCGCCGACAGGCAGGGCAACTTCGCACTGGCCGCGCACCGCGACGGGCACGGCGCCAAGTTCCACAACATCCACAAGCTCAAGACCGGTGACTCGATCGTCTTCGAGACGAAGGACACCTGGTACATCTACAAGGTCTTCAAGGACCTCAAGGAGACGTCCAAGTACAACGTGGACGTGCTCCAGCCG
The DNA here is from genome assembly GCF_024584805.1 of Streptomyces sp. FIT100. Lineage (NCBI taxonomy): Bacteria > Bacillati > Actinomycetota > Actinomycetes > Kitasatosporales > Streptomycetaceae > Streptomyces > Streptomyces sp. FIT100. The sequence continues at coordinate 4,004,868 of NZ_CP075715.1, forward strand.
GTCCCGGAGGAGTCGGGCAGGACCGAGCCCGGCCGCTTCATCACGCTGACGACCTGCACGCCCATCTACACCTCGGACTACCGCTACATCGTCTGGGGCGAACTGGAGCGCACGGAGAAGGTCGACAAGGACCGTACGAAGCCGGCGGAGCTGAGCTAGCCGCGGATGGCAGAAGCCCCGGCCCCCTCAAGGGGGCCGGGGCTTCTCGCGTTCCGGGCGGCGCCGGGGCGGGCCGAACGGCTAGCCGTTGCGTCCGCCGAAGATGCCGCCGTCGTTGCCGTTCTGACCGTTCCCGGGCGTTGTCTGGAGCACGATCGGCGTGGACGCCGGGTCGGCCGCGGTACCGGGCTGCGGACTCATGTTCACGACGATCGCGTTGTCGTCGGTGGGGCTGCCCTGCGCGAACTGGATGTTCGTGTAACCGGAATCGGCCAGGAGCTGCTTGGCCTCGCCGACCTTCTTGAGCCTGACCTCAGGCACCTGCGTCTGCGGCGTCTGCGGGCCCTTGGAGACCTGCAGGGTCACCGTGGCGCCCTTCGCCTGCTTGGAGTTGCCCTCCGGGGTCTGGGCCACGACCTCGCCCGCGGGCTTGTCCGAGTCGACGGGCTGCTCGACGACGTTGAAGCCGAGCTTCGAGAGCTGGTCCCGCGCGGCGGCGATCTGCGAGCCCACCACGGCCGGAACCGTCTCCTGCTCCTGCTTGGCGATCTTCAGGGTGACAGCAGTCCCCTTCTCGACCTTGGAGCCGCCCTCGGGGTCCTGGCTGACGACCGTGCCCGGCTCCTGCTCGGACTCGACCGACTCGGTCTCGACGTCGAAGCCCTTGTCCTCGAGGATCTTGGTGGCGTTGTCCTCGGACTTCTCGGTGACGTCGGGCACCTCCTCCAGCGGCGCGCCCTCCGAGACGACGACCTGGATGGTCTCGCCCTCGTTCATCTTGGCGCCGTCGGTGGCGGCGGGCGTCTGGCTGCAGATGCTGCCCTTGGGCTCGTCGCAGCGTGTGGTCCCCGCGCGTTCGATCTCGACCTTCGCGTTGGTCGCCAGCCGCTTGGCCTCGTCGAAGGGCTGGCCCACGAGGTTCGGGACGGCGATCGCGCCGGTGCCGCCACCCCCGCCGAAGACCGACTTGCCGATGAGGATCGCGCCGACGAGGACGAGGATGCCCGCGAGCACCAGCAGGATCGTCGACGTGTTCGCCTTCTTCTGGCGGCGGCGGTCCGGGCGGTCGTCGTAGCCGTAGCCGCCGTCGTCCGGGTTCATGGGCGGCAGCATCGACGTCTGGCCCGCCGGGTCGGCCTGGCGCAGCGCCGTCGTCGGCTGGTCGTCGCCGTGGCCGTGCTGGGAGCCGTATCCGGCGCCGTAGCCGACCGAGCCCATCGCCGCGGTCGCCGCGACCGGCTGGCCGTCGAGGCACGCCTCGATGTCGGCGCGCATCTCGTCGGCGGACTGGTAGCGGTAGTCCGGGTCCTTGACCAGTGCCTTGAGGACGATCGCGTCCATCTCGGGCGTGATCTCGGGGTCGAAGACGCTCGGCGGCTGCGGCTCTTCCCGTACGTGCTGGTAGGCGACCGCGACCGGGGAGTCCCCGACGAACGGCGGCCGGACCGTCAGCAGCTCGTACAGCAGACAGCCGGTGGAGTAGAGGTCGGACCGGGCGTCGACCTGCTCGCCCTTGGCCTGTTCCGGGGAGAGGTACTGGGCGGTGCCGATGACAGCGGCGGTCTGGGTCATGGTCATGCCCGCGTCGCCCATGGCGCGCGCGATGCCGAAGTCCATGACCTTGACCTGACCGGTGCGCGTCAGCATGACGTTCGCCGGCTTGATGTCGCGGTGGACGATGCCGTTGCGGTGCGAGTACTCGAGCGCCTGGAGGATGCCGATGGTCATCTCCAGCGTGCGCTCGGGCAGCAGCTTGCGCCCGGAGTGCAGCAGCTCTCTGAGCGTGGAGCCGTCGACGTACTCCATCACGATGTACGGGATGGAGACGCCGTCCACGTAGTCCTCGCCGGTGTCGTACACGGCGACGATCGCAGGATGATTCAGCGAGGCGGCCGACTGGGCCTCACGGCGGAACCGGGCCTGGAAGGACGGGTCGCGGGCGAGATCGGCCCGCAGCGTCTTCACGGCGACGGTGCGGCCGAGCCGAGTGTCATGGGCGAGGTAGACCTCGGCCATGCCACCACGGCCGAGCACCGAGCCCAGCTCGTACCGGCCGCCGAGGCGACGCGGCTCTTCCATAACTGTTCCAGCCCTCTCCGTCAGTCCCGACCGCACCCGTGTGGGTGCTCCGGCGGTGTGCTGCTCGCGCATACGCTACCGGCCACGCCGCACCTGATCCGCCCATGGCCGGGACCTGATATGGGACCGGTATCGCATTGTGCGCTTATGAGGCGGGATGAAGCCAGGGCAGTGACATGCGTCACTCCTTGCTGTCGAGCACCGCCTGCATCACCTTCTTGGCGATGGGCGCGGCGAGGCCGCCACCGCTGATGTCGTCACGGGCGGTGCCGCTGGAGTCCTCGACCACGACGGCCACCGCGACCGGCGAGCCCTCGTCCGTCTTGGCGTAGGAGATGAACCAGGCGTACGGCCGCTTGCTGTTGCCGACGCCGTGCTGGGCGGTGCCGGTCTTGCCGCCGACCGTCACGCCGTCGATGGCCGCGTTGCTGCCGGTGCCCTTCTTGACGACGTTCTCCATCATCTGCTGGAGGAGCTGCGCGTTCTTCTCCGAGAGCGGGCGGTTCATCTCCTCCGGCTCGGTCTTCTGGAGGACGTCGAGGTTGGGCGCCTCGAGCTGGTCGATCATGTACGGCTTCATGAGCTTGCCGTCGTTGGCGATCGCCGCCGTGACCATGGCCATCTGGAGCGGCGTGGTGGCCGTGTTGAACTGGCCGATCGCCGACTGGGCGTTGCCGCCCGCGTCCATCTTCGTGTCGTAGACGGAGGCGGCGGCGCGGACCGGGGTGTCGATCTCGGGGTTGTTGAAGCCGAACTTCTGGGCCGTCTCGACCATCTTGTCCCGGCCGACCTTGTCGCCGAGGTTGGCGAAGACGGAGTTGCAGGAGACCCGCAGGGCCTCGTTCAGGCTCGCCTTCTCGCAGCCGCCGTGCTGGTTCTTCATCGGCGTGCGGGACAGCGGGATGATGTACGGCTCGGGGGTGTCGGTCGGGGCGTCGATGTCCGTGACGACGCCGTGCTCCAGTGCGGCGGCGGCCGTGAGCACCTTGAACGTGGAGCCGGGCGGGTAGATCTCGCGCAGCGCGCGGTTCAGCTTCGGCTTGTCCTTGTCCTTCTCCAGCGCGATCCAGGACTTCTCGTCCTTGCCGGAGTAGCCGGCGAAGGTGGACGGGTCGTACGACGGCGTCGAGGCGAGCGCGAGGATCTTGCCGGTGCGCGGGTCGATGGCCGCGACGGCGCCCTTCTTGTCGCCGAGGCCCTCGAACGCGGCGCGCTGCGCCTTGCCGTTCAGGGTCGTGACGACATTGCCGCCCTTCTTCTTGTCACCCGTGAACATCGCCATCGTGCGGTCGAAGAAGAGCCGGTCGTCGTTGCCGCTGAGGATGCCGTCCTCGAGCTTCTCGATCTGGTTGGCGTCGTACGCCTGCGAGGCGTACCCGGTGACGGGCGCCCACATGGGGCCGTCGACGTAGGTGCGCTTGTACTTGAAGTCGGTGTCGTTCGTCAGCACGGAGCCGGTGATGGGCTTGCCGTCGACGATGATGTTGCCGCGCTCGTAGGCGTAACGCTCGATCTGGACGCGGCGGTTGAACTTGTGGGTGTTCAGCTCGTCGGCGCGGACGTACTGGAGCCAGTTGTCCCGGATCATCAGGGCGAGGACGAGGAGTCCGCAGAAGATCGCGATTCGGCGCAGGGGCTTGTTCACGGTCGGACCACCTGGGTCATCTCGGCGTCGGGGTTCGGAGCGGGGGCGGGCGCGGGGCGGCGGGCCGTGTCGCTGATGCGGATCAGGATGCCGATCAGGGCCCAGTTCGCGATCACGGAGGAGCCGCCGGCCGCGAGGAACGGCATGGTCATACCGGTGAGCGGGATGAGGCCCATGACACCGCCGGCGACGACGAAGACCTGGAGGGCGAAGGCGCCGGAGAGGCCGATCGCGAACAGCTTGCCGAACGGGTCGCGCGCGGCGAGCGCGGTGCGGATGCCGCGCTCGATGATCAGACCGTAGAGCAGCAGGAAGGCCATCACGCCGGCAAGTCCGAGCTCCTCGCCGACGGTGGCGAAGATGAAGTCGGAGTTGGCGGCGAACTGGATGAGGTCGGAGTTGCCCTGGCCGAGGCCGGTGCCGAGGGTGCCGCCGGCGCCGAAGGACATCAGGACCTGGGTCATCTGGTCGCAGGCGACGGACGTCTCGCGGCAGACGAACGGGTCGATCCAGGCGTTGACACGGGCCTGGACGTGACCGGCGAACGAGGCGACGACGACCGCGCCGCCCGCGGACATCAGCAGACCGATGACGATCCAGCTGGTCCGCTCGGTGGCGACGTACAGCATGATCACGAACATGCCGAAGAACAGCAGCGAGGTGCCGAGGTCGTTCTCGAAGATGAGGACGAGCAGGCTCATCGCCCAGATCGTGAGGATCGGGCCGAGGTCGCGGCCGCGCGGCAGATAGAGGCCCATGAAGCGGCGGCTGGCGAGCGCCAGCGCGTCGCGCTTCACCATCAGGTAGCCGGAGAAGAAGACCGCGATGACGATCTTCGCGAACTCGCCGGGCTGGATGGAGAAGCCGCCGACGCGGATCCAGATCTTCGCGCCGAAGACGTCCGCGCCGAGGCCCGGGACGATCGGCAGGAGCAGCAGCACCAGCGACGCCACCATCGAGATGTACGTGAAGCGCTGGAGGATGCGGTGGTCCTTCATGATGAGCAGCACGCCCACGAAGAGCGCGATGCCCAGCGCCGAGTACATCAGCTGGTTGGTGGCCTGCGGCGAGAAGTCGCTGCGCGCCAGCAGCCTCGGGGACTGGTCGAGGCGCCAGATCAGCACCAGGCCGAGGCCGTTGAGCAGGGTCGCCAGCGGAAGCAGCAGCGGATCGGCGTACTTCGCGAACTTCCGCACCACGATATGGGCGATGCCCGCCATCAGGCCGAGGCCGAGGCCGTATCCGAGCATGCCCGGGGGCACCGTGCCGTCGAGCGCGAGGCCGACGTTCAGGTACGCGAAGACCGGGATGGCGACGGCGAAGCCCAGCAGCACCAGCTCGGTGTTGCGGCGGCTCGGCAGCTCGATCGCGCCGATGGTGGTCGTGTTGGTGACAACGCTCATGGTGAAGAAAGGCCCCCCTACGGGATTGCCGCTGTACCGCTCACTGCTTGCCGCAGTTCGAGGCCAGCTTCTGCTCCTCTTCCGAGAGGGTGGGGCCCGGAGTGGGAGTCGCTGCGGTCGGCTGGGTCGTGGCGGTCTGGGTGGCGGGCTTGCCGGCCGTACCGCCGGCCTGGCCCTCACCGGGCGGCGCGTCGGACGCCCGGTCGGCGGCGGCGCGGCGCTCCTCGTCCTTCTTGCAGGCGGACGCCTGCGAGGCGAGCTCCTGGATCTTGTCGCGCGCGTCGTCGAGGCTGCCCTCGGTGATGGTGTCCTCGACCTGCTTCTGCTGGTAGGGCGGCAGGTACTTGAGTTCGATCTCGGGGTGGTCCTTCTCGACCTCCGAGAGCGAGAACCAGGCCAGGTCCTGGCTGATGCCCCGGTAGAGGGCGACGTGCTTGTCCTTGGCCCCGACGTAGTACTGGGTCTGCGTCCAGCGCCAGGCGCCGTACAGACCGCCGCCGGCGATGGCGAGCGCGAGGATGGTGAAGAAGGATCTCTTCAGCCACTTGCGGCCGGTGCGCGGCTTGATGAAGTCGTCGTCGGTGTACGCCCCGAAGCTGCCCTCGGGCGGCATCCCGCCGTAGCCGTCGTCGCCGCTCCCGGGGGGCCCGAAGCCGGCATGGGGCGGGGGGACCCGGCGGCCGAGGCCGGAGGCGCGGCCCGCGGGGGTCTGCATGGCTCCGCCGTCGTTGTGCTGCGCCTGGTTCTCGGCGACCGCGCCGACGATGACCGGGGTGTCGTTGAGCTGCCCGGCGAGGGTGTCACCGCCGTCGACGTCGAGGACGTCCGCGACGATCACGGTGATGTTGTCGGGGCCGCCGCCGCGCAGCGCGAGCTGGATCAGCTCCTGCACGGTCTCCTGCGGGCCCTGGTAGCTGGCGAGGGTGTCCTCCATCGTCTGGTGCGAGACGACGCCGGACAGTCCGTCGGAGCAGATCAGATAGCGGTCGCCGGCCCTGACCTCGCGGATGGAGAGGTCGGGCTCGACGTGGTCGCCGCTGCCCAGTGCGCGCATCAGCAGGGAGCGCTGCGGGTGGGTGGTGGCCTCTTCCTCGGTGATCCGGCCCTCGTCGACGAGGCGCTGCACCCAGGTGTGGTCCTGGGTGATCTGGGTGAGGACGCCGTCGCGGAGCAGATAGGCGCGGGAGTCGCCGACGTGGACGAGGCCGAGCCGCTGGCCGGTCCACAGCAGCGCGGTCAGGGTGGTGCCCATGCCCTCGAGCTGGGGGTCCTCCTCGACCATCGCGCGCAGCTGGTCGTTGGCACGCTGCACGGCGGTGCCGAGCGAGGTGAGGATGTCCGAGCCCGGTACGTCGTCGTCGAGCTGGACGAGCGTGGAGATGACCTCGGAGGAGGCGACCTCACCGGCGGCCTGGCCGCCCATGCCGTCCGCGATCGCGAGAAGGCGCGGGCCGGCGTAACCGGAGTCCTCGTTGCCCTCCCGGATCATGCCCTTGTGCGATCCGGCGGCGAAGCGCAGTGACAGACTCATGCGCACCTCGCCCGTCGGCTCGCCAGCCGATTGTCGCGCCAGCCGGTCTCGAGCCACACTGCCCACCCTCCGGTCGGGAGCTGCCTGTCCCGGCCCACTGCCGGGACCGCTGCGGGGTCCGCCGTGCGGACCTCCGCGGCTCGCTCGCTCCGCTCGCTCATTGTCGTACTACTTCCGCAGCTCGATGACGGTCTTGCCGATGCGGATCGGCGCGCCAAGCGGAATCGGTGTCGGGGTGGTGAGTCGGGTCCGGTCGAGATAGGTGCCGTTGGTGGACCCGAGGTCCTCGACGATCCACTGGCCGTCACGGTCCGGGTAGATCCTGGCATGCCTGCTGGACGCGTAGTCGTCGTCGAGCACGATCGTCGAATCGTGCGCGCGGCCCAGCGTGATCGTCTGCCCCTGGAGGGCGACCGTGGTGCCGGTGAGGCTGCCCTCGGAGACGACGAGCTTGGTGGGCGCCCCCCGGCGCTGCCGCCCGGACTGCTGGCGCTGCGGGGGCGGTGCCGCCGCCTGGCGGGCGGCCTGCTGCGGCCGCGCGGCGTCACCACGGCGCGAGCCGCGCTGTGTGACGCGCGTACCGAACAGGTCGCTGCGAATGACCTGGACGGCCACGATGACGAACAGCCACAGAACGGCCAGGAAACCCAGCCGCATGACCGTAAGGGTCAGCTCTGACATTGCCCCCGCTTCACCCTTCGGCTTGCCGGTAAACGATGGTGGTGCTGCCCACGACGATCCGCGAGCCGTCGCGGAGCGTAGCGCGGGTGGTGTGCTGCCCGTCCACCACGATGCCGTTGGTGGACCCGAGATCCTGGATCGTCGAGGGCGTTCCGGTCCGGATCTCGCAGTGCCGGCGGGAAACGCCGGGGTCGTCGATCCGCACGTCGGCGTCGGTGCTGCGGCCCAGCACCATCGTCGGGCGGGAGATCTGGTGGCGGGTGCCGTTGATCTCGATCCAGCGGCGCACCTGGGCGCCCGGCATCGGGCCGGGGGCCGTGGCCGGCGGGTGGTCGGCGGGCGCCTGGCCCGGCCGGCTCATGCCCGGCGGCGGTGCGGACGGCATGGGAGGGGCACCGGCAGGCGGGTAGCCGTAGCCGCCGCCCTGCGGGCCGCCCGCGTAGGAGCCCTGTGGGCCCGCTCCCACTCCGGCTCCGGCTCCGGGGCCTCCGGGCCGGGCGGGTGCGCGGTCGGCGGGCGACTGCGACGTGCTCGAAGCGAGCGTGCGGCTGCGGACCCGGTACAGACCGGTGTCCAGGTCGTCGGCCTTCTCCAGATGGACCTTGATCGGTCCCATGAAGGTGTACCGCTGCTGCTTGGCGTAGTCCCGGACCAGGCCCGCGAGTTCGTCGCCGAGCTGGCCCGAGTAGGGGCTGAGGCGCTCGAAGTCCGGTGCGCTCAGCTCCACGATGAAGTCGTTGGGCACGACGGTTCGCTCGCGGTTCCAGATGGTCGCGTTGTTGTCGCACTCGCGCTGGAGGGCGCCCGCGATCTCGACCGGCTGGACCTCGGACTTGAAGACCTTCGCGAAGGTGCCGTTGACGAGACCTTCGAGTCTTTGTTCGAAACGCTTCAGGACTCCCATGGGGCACCTCCTCCGTCGTTGCCGTCCTGGTACTGCTTACTGATCGTATCCACGCGTCGGGAAATCGGCTGGTTCCCCTTGTCTGCCCCGTCGATGAGTGTCACCTCTCACACGGATCTCCCCACGGATCGTAGAGGCGACCTCCTGACAGTGTCCCGCACCTCCGGAGCGCTCCGGAGGAGAGGGGGGAGACCCCTCACTCTGCCCCTCCTCTTTCCTCCTCAGCGGCGGGGTCCCCGAAACAAACGGATGTGAATCGACCCTCGGCAGCGTGCTAATGTTCTGCATGTCGCAAGGCGAACCACACCAATCGAGTGAGGGAAGCAGCGGCAACACCCAATGCGCGGGTGGCGGAATAGGCAGACGCGCTGGATTCAGGTTCCAGTGCCCGCAAGGGCGTGGGGGTTCAACTCCCCCCTCGCGCACCAGAGAAACCGGTGAAACGGGTCTCCAACAGTGACGAAAGTCCTGGTGGGGGCCCGTTTCTCGTTGTGTCCGCGAAGCTTGCGAAGCCGGTGGGTGCTCGGCCGGGGTGATGTTTTGGGCGGTTCTTACGTGAATGAACACACAGCGTGGCATATGTCACGGTGGCCCTGATCCGGCCGGGAGCTCAAGGCGCAGCTCGTAGCCGCCGTCGGCCGTCGGGCCCGAGGTGACGGTGCCGCCGAGGAGCGCGGCGCGCTGCCGCAGACCGACCAGGCCGTAGTGGGCACTGGGCAGGGGGAGCGGAGGCCGGGTCGGTGCCGTGTTGGTGACCGTGGCGTGGACGGTGCCGGTCTGGTGGCCGATGCGGACGGTCGCGGCGGCGCCGGGGGCGTGCTTGCGTACGTTCGTCAGCGCCTCCTGCACGGTGCGGTAGAGGGCCCGTTGGACCGTCGGCGCAAGGCCGTCGGGCAGATCCGTCTGCAGCTGAGCCTCGATACCGCTGCTGTCGACCAGCCGCTGCAGATCGGCCAGGGACGGCTGCGGGGTGAGCTCGGTGGGCCGGCCGCCGGCGGCGCGCAGGACGCTGACCATGTGCCGCAGCTCGTCCAGGGTCTGCACGCTCAGCCGCCGGATCGTGGCCGCGGCCTCCTTGACCTCGGCGTCCTGGGTGCCGACCTGGAGCGCCCCGGCCCGCACCGCGATCAGGCTGACCTGGTGGGAGACCACGTCGTGCATCTCCCGGGCGAGCTGCGCGCGTTCCTTGGCCAGCGCGGTCTGGGCGGTCAGCAGCCGCTCGTGGTCGCGCGCCTCGGAGATCTCCGCGATCCGCAGGGACAGATCGCGCCGGGTCTGGACGAGCTGGCCGAGGAAGACGGGAGCGGCCGCCGTCGCCGCGGTGTAGCCGAGCGCGATGATGGTCGATGGCTTCGACAGGTCGAAGTCCAGTGCGGGCCAGGTGGTCAGGTTGCTGACGGTGAACGCCAGCGCGCACAGGCCCAGCAGCCAACGGCTGCGGGTGAGCGAGGCGAGCGTGTACAGCCCGGCCAGCGCGGCGAAGATCGCGTCGGAGAGCAGCACGGCGGGCAGCGTGAGCAGGAAGGTGACCAGGGGCAGCCGGCGGCGCAGGAGCAGGGAGAAGGCGGCGACCAGGGCGGCCGCCATGCGCAGCGACTCGTCGGGGTCGACGTTGACCCAGACATCGAGCAGTGCCGCCACGACGAGGGCGGCGTCCAGCACCGGGGCGGGGATGCGGCGCGGGGTGATCCCCGATCCATGGGGCGTGATCCGCTCTGCTCGGGTGGTCATCCTCTCTCCTGATCCCGCGGTTCCCTTTGGTACGGCGGCTGGCCCGGCTGGTCGCCCTGGTACCGCTGGTCCGGCTGGGGCCGCCGGTCCCGGGGCGGTCGGAGAAGGCCGGCCCGTTCGGCGAGCAGGGCGGCCTGGACGCGGCCGCCCACCTCCAGCTTGGTCAGAATGGCGCTGACATGGTCCTTGACCGTGCCGGTGCTCAGGTGCATCCGCGCGGCGATGTCGCTGTTCGACAGCCCCTCGGCGACCAGGGCGAGGACGGCGCGCTCGCGTTCGGTGAGCCGGTCGAGGCAGTGGGTGGCGTTCTCCTGGCAGCCGGCCTCCAGATAGCCGTCCACGACGGTCCGGGTGACCTTGGACGACAGTACGGTGCCGCCCTCGGCCAGGGCCCGCACCAGGAACGGCAGCCCCTCGGGGTCGGTGTCCTTCAGCAGGAAGCCCGCCGCGCCCGAGCGGAGGGCCGTCGCCACGTACTCGTCCATGTCGAACGTCGTGAGCATGGCCACCACCGGAGGGTGCGGCAGCTTCCGGAGGCCGGCCAGGACGGTCAGCCCGTCCACGTCCGGCATGCGGATGTCCAGCAGTACGACGTCGGGACGTACCTCCTCGGCCGTCCGGAGGGCCTGGCCGCCCTGTACCGCCGCCACGACCTCGATGTCTTCCGCCGTGTCGAGGATGTGCTGAAAGCCCGATCGGATCAGGGCCTCGTCGTCGACCACCATCACCCGGATCACGTGTGCTCCACTCGCCGTCGGACCGCTGGGCCACTGGACCACTGTCCGATTCGTACCACGCGGAGGGGCGCCGTGCAGGTCCCCGAGGCCGGTACCGGCCGTGCGGCGGGGTCGGGGGCAGCCGGTCGGCGGGGCGATTCCGGACATCTGCCGGATGGCTGCGGGGGCACGTTTTCGCGAATTCTGGGACGTGTGACGCACGGCGCACGGCCCTGGTCAACGGCAGGTGTCAGCGACGCGGCTGTGCCGACCGGTCAGTGGACCGGATCAGGCGACTGGAGGATGACGATGGACACGTTCAGCTTCCACGGCAGCGATGGTTGCTCCCTGCACGCCGCCACGCTCGGGACGGGACCGACCGTCGTCCTGCTGCACGGCGAGGGCCGGGACCACCAGAGCCTCGTCCCCCTGGCCCGTCGGCTCGCCGAGAGCTACACGGTCGTCCTGCCGGACATCCGCGGTTACGGGCGCTCGGTGTGCACCGACCCCGCCCGGCACACATGGGCGCAGTACATCGACGACGTCGTGGCCCTCCTCAGCCATCTGGGACTCTGCGAGGCGGCCCTGGGCGGTACCGGGATGGGCGGCACCATCACGCTGCGCACCGCTGCCGTCCATCCCGAGTACATCAGGGCCGGCGTCGTCATCAGCGCCGAGGGCATCGAGGACGACGCCGGGCACGAGGCCGAGACGGCGTTGCGGGAAAGCTTCGCGGCGCGCGTGCGCGACGAGGGGATCGACGCCGCCTGGCGGCCCATCCTGCCGCGCCTCGCGCCGGTGGTCGGGAACCTGGTTCGCGACGCCATACCCCGCTCGGACCCCGACAGCATCGCCGCGGCCTGCGCGATCGGCCGCGACCGGGCCTTCGCCAGCGTCGCCGACCTGGCCGCGATCTCGGTTCCGACGCTGATCATCCCGGGCAGCGACCACCGGCACCCGCCGGCCTCGGCCGAGCAGATCGCCCGCGCCCTCCCCCACGGGCACCTCGCCAACATCGCTCTCTCCGCCGACCTGTGCACGGCCGAGGACCTGGCGCAGAGGATGGCGCCGGCCATGTGGGCCTTCCTCGCCACGCATCTCACTCTGCGCCCGGCGATGCTTCCGGTCTGACGGGTCCGGTCTGGTCCGATGGTCCGGTCTGGCGGGCACGGCGGGTCCCGGTCCGGCGGGTACGGCGGTACTTCCGGTTCGGCGGGATAGTCACACGATGTCGAGGACATCGGGGACCGGGCGGCGCGGTGTCGCCGGTCCCGTGGGGCCGTATCCGAGGCGGATGACCATGTGTACGTGGCCCATCGCCGACCCCGGGTCGCGTACGGCCCAGCGCAGGTCGGGCCATTCGAGGGCCTGCGAGGTCAGCGAGGTGACCAGGCCGTCCAGGGTGGCCTGGAGCAGGATGCGTTCCAGCGCCTGGCCGGCTCGCAGCCAGTCGGCGGGACGGTCGTGGACGGTGCCGAGGAGAGCGAGACAGGGCTGCTTCTCGAAGGCGGCGGTGCCGCGGCCGGGGAGCAGCCTGCGGCCGGCGAAGTCCCGTACGGGGGCGGTCACATCGTGCTGGCGGGGGCCGAAGGCGTAGGCGGGGATTCCGTCCTGCCGGGCGTCCTCGCCCTTTCCGTCCCGGGTCCCGGCTCCGGTCCCGGTCCCGGCTTCGGCTCCGGTCCCGCTTCCGGCTCCGGTTCCGGGCCCGGCTTCGGTCCAGCGGGCCGTCTCCGCTCGTGCCGCTGCGTCCGCCGCCTCGCGGCCTTCGGCGTCGTGGACCAGGTCCAGTACCGACCGCACGTGCCATGCGTCGGGTACGTACAGCCGGGCGCCCTCCAGCAGCGCGGCGCCGCGCAGGCCGTCCAGGATGGCCTCCGGGACCTCCTCGTCGGTGAACGGGAACCGGCTGGTGTGACGGCGGTGGATCGCCGGGTGGAGGGCGGCGAGATCGTCGTCGTCAGGACGGGACCCGGCCACGCTCACCTCGGCGAGCAGCCAGGGATCGGCGGGGTCGGGCAGCAACGTGGTCAGGGCTTCCCGACCGGCGTGCGCGGCCGCCACCCGCAGATTGAACAGCGCGGCCCCGCAGCCGAGATGGAGCGCCCGGTGCGGCGCCGGGTCGGTCCTCGGCATCGTACGGTCCGGATCGCCGCGCAGTTGCAGCACGCCGCTTTCACGCAGGAAGCGGAACGTCCAGGGCTGTGCGTTGTGCATGGAGGGGGCCGACGTCGCGTCCTTCACAAGGGCTTCGACCAGGTCGTCGCCGGCGACGGTGGTGACACGGGATGGTGAGAGCGCGCCCTCCGCCAGGCTGCCGGCCTTGCTGTGCTTCATCATTCCCCTGCTCCTGTCGGCTCTCTTGCGGCTGCCCTTCTCGGGCGGCCCGCGGCGGACCGGCCGTCGGCCTCCTTCAGGACCAAGGGTCGGTCGGCCCGGCGAGGCCGTTCGAGGGCCGAACGGTCCCGCGAGGCGGACCGAACGGGCAGGGCCTCGGCCGGTCGGCCGGGCCGCCCGGTTTGACGGCCGCGGCTGGCCGCGGCGGCCCTGGCGGCCCTGGCGGCCCTGGCGGCCCTGGCGGCACGGGGCGCGGGGTGCTTCCATGGAAGTGACGGGAAGGGCCCCTGAAAAGAGACGCGGAGAAGCGGTCGGCGACCGCGCACCGCGCAATCAGGATCCGCGAGAAGCGGGTGGGCCCTTTCCGCCTCTTCATGCTCTGCGCGGTCACACTTCAAGGTCACGGAGCGTAACCGCCGGGCCGGGCCCGGTCGGGCGGGAAGCGTTACGGTGAAAAGGCAGGGCTGCCGTGATCGTGTGACACCGGCGGAGGAACCATGGGCCGGGACGACCAGGACGAGTCGGGCCGGATTCCGCGGCTGCGGTTCGACGAGCTGCTCGAAGAGCTCCAGGTGCGCGTCGACGAGGTCCGCGGCACCAGGGACCGGCTCAACGGGCTGCTGGAGGCGGTCCTGTCCGTCGGCCGGGGGCTTGATCTCTCGCAGGTGCTCCGCGAGATCGTGGGGGCTGCGGTCGTCCTCGTGGACGCGGAGTACGGCGCACTCGGAGTGATCGGCGACGACAAGCGGCTGTCCGAGTTCCTGCCGGTGGGCATCAGCGACGATCTGCGCGCGGAGATCGGCGACCTGCCGTCCGGGCACGGACTGCTGGGCGAGCTGATCCGGCACCCCGTGCCGCTCCGGCTGCCCGAGCTGTCGGAGCACGCCGCCTCCGCCGGTTTCCCCGCACACCATCCACCGATGCACTCGTTCCTGGGGGTGCCCATCAGGGTGGGCAACGAGGTGTTCGGCAACCTCTACCTCACGGAGAAGCGCGGAGGGGTCGAGTTCGACGGCGAGGACGAGGCGGTGCTCTCGACCCTCGCCGTGGCGGCGGGCATCGCCATCGAGAACGCGCGTCTCTTCGAGGAGGTCCGGCTCAGGGCCCGATGGCAGGCCGCGAGCGCGGAGTTCACCGGCGCACTGCTGTCCGGCTCCTCGGAGACACAGGTGCTGGAGATGATGCTGGACCGCGCGCGGCAGATCGCCAGAGCCGAGCTGGGCCTCGTCTACCTGGCCGAGCCGGACGGGAGTCTGCGCTGCGCGTTCGCCCTCGGCCATGGCGCCGAGCGGCATCTCGGCGTGGTGCTGCCCGGCGGCAAAGGGACGTTCGCATGGGCGGCGATGTCGAGCGAGGGCGGGCTGGTCACCACGCCCGACGCGTCCGGCGACCCGCGCGTGACGTTCAAGCCGGAGCGGTGGAAGGGCTGCGGCCCCACGGTGGCCGTCCTGGTGGGCGAGCGGGAGCGGATGCGGGGCGTTCTGATACTCGCCCGCGGCGTCGGCAGGCCGGTCTTCACGGGTACGGAGACCGCGCCGCTGTCCGGGTTCGCGGGCCAGGCCGCGCTCGCGCTCGAACTGGCCGAACGGCGGCGCGATGCCGAGCAGATGAGCCTGCTGGCCGACCACGACAGGATCGCCAGGGACCTGCACGACCTCGCGATCCAGCGGTTGTTCGCGACCGGTATGACGCTCCAGAGCGCGCAACGCTTTGTGCAGCACCCGGAGGCTGCCGAACGACTGGGGCGGGCGATCGACGACCTCGACGCCACCATCAAGATCATTCGGTCGACGATCTTCGGGCTCCGTGAGCACGAGGCCCCCGGTGTACCGGCCGGGCTGCGGGTCCGTGCCGTACGCGCGGCCGAGGAGGCCACGTCGGTCCTGGGTTTCGCCCCAGGACTGCGGATGGAGGGACTGATCGACACGGACGTACCGCGCCCGGTCGCCGACGAGGCCGTGGCCGTGCTCGGCGAGGCCCTCGCCAATGTCGCCCGCCACGCGCGCGCCACGACGGCCGACATCTCGCTCGTCGCCCAGGGCGGCGCGCTCACGGTGACTGTGACGGACGACGGCGTGGGCATTTCACAGGACGCGGACGTCACACGGAGCGGACGGCGCAGCGGGCTGCGCAACATGGAGGAGCGCGCCCTGAGGCTGGGCGGTGAGCTGAGCGTGGCGCCGGGGGCCACGGGGGGTACCCGGCTCGTGTGGCGGGTGCCGCTGGGGTGAGGGCTTGAGGGTCTGGGGGCCTGCGGACCTGAGGAACCGAGGAACCGAGGAACCGAGGAACCGAGGAACCGAGGAACCGAGGAACTGAGGAACTGAGGGCTGGCTTCGGGGCGAGGCAGTCCTTCAGTCCCTTCAGCGGTACGGACGTTCGCGGTCCTGGTGTCCGTTCTGCTCCTGCTCCTGCTCCTGCTCCCGGTTTTGGTTTTGGTCTTGGTGTTGGTCCTCGGGTCCGTGGCTCGGATCCGTGTATCCCGGACCCGTGTGGTTCTGCTGCCCGTGGTGTCCGTGGTCGTGCTGCTCGTGGCTCTGTGTGGCGATGACCGCGGCTTGTACGCGACGCTCCACACCGAGCTTCGACAGCAGCCGTGAGATGTGGTTCTTGACGGTCTTCTCCGACAGATAGAGCTTCTTGCCGATCTGGCGGTTGGTCAGTCCCTCGCCGATCAGGTCGAGTACGGCTCGTTCCCGCTCCGACAGCACCGCCAGCCGTTCGTCCTCGGCCGGACGGGCTGCCTCGGGGGCGCGCAGCGACCGCATCAGCCGCGTGGTGGTGGCCGGGTCGAGCATCGACTGCCCGGTGGCCACGGTGCGCACGGCGGCGACCAGGTCGGAACCCTTGATCTGTTTGAGTACGTAGCCGGCCGCCCCGGCCATGATGGCGTCCAGCAAGGCGTCTTCGTCGTCGAAGGACGTCAGCATCAGACAGGCCAGGTCCGGCATGTTCGAGCGCAGCTCGCGGCAGACGGTGATGCCGTCGCCGTCCGGGAGGCGGACGTCGAGGACCGCGACGTGGGGGCGTAGCGCGGGGCCGCGGGTCAGGGCCTGCGCGGCGGTCGACGCCTCTCCCACCACCTCTATGTCGGACTCGGCGCCGAGCAGGTCGTGCAGGCCGCGTCGGACGACTTCATGGTCGTCGAGGAGGAAGACCCGGATGGGAGCCTCGGCCGAGAAGGAAGGCACTTTCGGCGGGGCCTCGGACGGTGCATCGGACATGTGAGCCCCTCGCAGCTGTGGTGGTGCCACGTGCCTGGTGGTCCCACCTGATCATCGCGACTCCCGCAGGGGGTGCAACGCGGCTGGCCGGTGCCTTGTCCCTTTCACACCACGGGCCCTTTCACACCGGGGCTCCGTTACTCCGGTACGTGCCATCACTCCGGTACGTTCCGTCACCGGTCAGGCCAAGGAGCTCCTCTTCGATACTCATGGCGACGAGCCCGACCTTGGACGCCACGATGGGCGACAGCCCATGACCCAGTGATGAGTTGGCGCCCTGTACGGCATATACGACCAGCCGCCGCGGCATGCGCCCGAGGGCGCGGGAGAGCTCGATGCCCTCACGGAGCACAGGGCCATGGGGTTCCGTCGACGAGGGGTGCCCGTTTCGACGGCCGGACACTTCTATCCGGCTGATCCGCCCAGGGTCATCCGGCTGGGCGTGGGCGGCGTCGATGACCACTGCCAGGTCTGCCTCCTGCCACAGCGCGATGAGCAGGCCCGGGTCCCCGTTGCAGGTGCTGAGCTCGGCTTCGAGGGGGAGGGGACGCTGCGTGGCTCGCCTCCGGAGCTCGTCGATGACCGCCCAGCCCACGCCGTCGTCGTGCCTGAAGTCGTTGCCGAGGCCGATGAGGGCGATCCGTGTAGGGGGGCTCATTGTCCGGGGTGGCATCGTCAGGGGTTCCATCGTCACGGGTTGCATCGTGCTTCCTCCCGCCCTGTGTCCCTATGCCGTCCACGCTGAGCCGCTCGCGGGTCTCGGCACATGGGCCGAATGGCCCTGGTGCCGGGGCCGCCCCGCCTTTTCCGCCCAGCTCTGGCGGACTGCGGCGATGTTTCACGTGGAACATCGGCGGGGCGTGCGTTCGCACTCGCTCCCGCCCCGCCGAATCTCGTGTCGTTACGCCGCCAGGCGCGTCGCCAGTTCCTTCGCCTTCTGCTCGGCCTCCTCGAACGCCTTGGTGCGAGACGCCTCGGCGAGCGGGATGAACTCGGCCATCTCGGGCTTCATCGGTGCCAGCGTCATCTCGGGAACGATGAAGTCGACCTCGGCGCCGAACATCCCGTTCAGGACCTTCTCCAGGTAGTTCTGTACGAACTCGAAGTCCTCCCGCGGGGTGCCGGGGGCGTACGAGCCGCCACGGCTGGCGACCACGGTGATCGGGATGCCCGCGGAGACGCCGGGGCCGGCGTTGTGGCCGACGATGATCACCTGGTCCAGCCATGCCTTGAGCGTGGAGGGGATCGTGAAGTTGTACATGGGGGCACCGATCAGTACCGCGTCCGCGGCCGCGAGTTCGGCGGCGAGCTCGGAGCGGAGCGCATCGTCCGCTCCCGCGGAGACGGCGGTGATGTCCAGATGGGGCAGCGGGTTGGCGGCCAGATCCCGGTAGACGACCTCGCCCTCGGGGTGCGCTTCCAGCCAGGACTTCACAAAGGCGGCCGTGACGTCGCGCGATGCAGAGCCCTGGGGAAAGACGGCGGAATCGATGTGCAGCAGCGTGGCCATGACGTAACTCCAGATGGGGCGAGTGGTTGTGGTGATACTTACGTGCGTAACTATGAATACCACAGCTGCTTACCTTTTTTCACCACCTCACGAGTGGGCAGTACCCTGGGGCCATGGCGGACCACGGCGAGCACGACTGCAAGAAGGTCGACGGGTCGATCACGCGTGTCTTCGGACTGCTCGGAAAGCGTTGGACCGGCCCGATCGTGTCGGTGCTGATGCAGCGGCCGGTGCACTTCGCCGAGCTGCGCAGGGCGATCCCCGGCATCAGCGAGCGCATGCTGTCCGACCGGCTCACGGAGCTGGGGGCTGCCGGACTGGTCGTGCGCGAGGTCGACGAAGGTCCGCCGCTGCGCGTCGCGTACCGGCTGACGGAAGCCGGTACGGCGCTGGAGCCCGCGCTCAAGGAACTCGGACGCTGGGCGGAGGCGCATCTGCCGGGCGGTGTGGGCGGCATGCGGGGAGAGGGCGGGCCCTGCTGAAGGGACTGCGCAGCCGGAGTCACTGCCGAGTGACCGCCGAGTGACTGTCGGCGTGAGTGCGGGAGCGGCGCTGCGGGAGCGAAGCCGGAGAACGGCTGGGGGATGTCCGCGGGAACCTCTGCCGGCGCCGTCGGCGACTCGGCATATGCCTGGAGAGATGCGCTGGTCGTGGAGGTGGCGCCGAGGTTTTCCACAGGGGGAGACGGCTGCCTTGCCTGGCGGTACCGTCTTGGTCAGTTGATGTTGTGCGACGTCGGGGGAGGCGATCCCGCCATGGGTGAGGTCGAAACGGTTGTGCCGGTGCAGCGGTCGGCTTCCGGGGGTGTGCGGGTCCCGGAGATCGCGGGTTTCGCGGCGCGGGCGGCAGGAGGCGCCTCGGACTCGCCGAAGGTGACCGGAAAGGCACTGCGGGCCCGGGTGCCGCGCTCGTCGCACGACACGCTCATCATCGGAGCGGGGCGGCCGGACGCGGTGCAGGCTGTCGAGGAGTCCAGCCGGGACCGGGTGCCGGAGCTCGCCCCGATCCGGGTGGGACGGATGGCCGCGACGCCTTTCGCGTTTCTGCGCGGTTCGGCCGGGCTGATGGCGCATGACCTGGTCACGACCCCCGTCACCGGCGTCGTGGCGCAGATCTGCGGCGACGCCCACGCGGCGAACTTCGGGCTGTACGGGGACGTGCGCGGGCGCCTCGTCATCGATCTCAACGACTTCGACGAGACGGCCGCCGGGCCGTGGGAGTGGGATCTCAAGCGCCTCGCGGCCTCGATCGTGCTCGCCGGCCGTGAGGCGGGCGCCGATGAGGACACCTGCCGCAAGGCCGCGTTCGATGTGGCCGGGGCCTACCGGCGGACCATGCGGCTGCTCGCCAGGCTTCCGGTGCTCGACGCGTGGAACGCGATCGCGGACGAGGAGCTCGTCTCCCACACGGACGCGCGGGACCTGCTGGGCACGCTGGAGCGGGTCTCGGAGAAGGCCCGGAGCAACACGAGCGCCCGGTTCGCCGCCAAGTCGACCGAGGCGGGGCCGGACGGAGGACGCCGCTTCGTGGACGCACCGCCCGTGCTGCGCCGGGTGGCCGACGAGGAGGCGGCGGCCGTCGCCTCCTCGCTCGGGGAGTACCTCGAGACCCTCTCCGAGGACCGGCTGCCGCTGCTCGCCCGGTATGCCATCCACGATGTCGCCTTCCGTGTCGTGGGCACCGGCAGCGTGGGGACGCGGTCGTATGTGGTGCTGCTGATCGACCACCGTGGCGAGCCGCTCGTGCTCCAGGTGAAGGAGGCGCGTCCGTCGGCGCTGCTGCCGCATCTCGAGGCGGCGGGCTTCGAGGCGCCCGAGCCGGTGCACGAGGGGCGTCGGGTCGTGCTGGGGCAGAAGCGGATGCAGGTCGTCAGCGACATCCTGCTGGGCTGGACGACGGTGGAGGGCAGGCCCTTCCAGGTGCGGCAGTTCAGGAACCGCAAGGGCAGCGTGGACCCGGCGGCTCTTGCGGCCGACCAGATAGACGACTACGCCCGGATGACGGGCGCACTGCTCGCCAGGGCCCATGCACACAGCGTCGACCCGCGGCTGGTCGCGGGGTACTGCGGGAAGAACGAGGAGCTGGACGAGGCGGTGGCTGGCTTCGCCGTTCTCTACGCGGACCGGACCGAGGCGGACCACGCCGAGCTGGTGGCCGCGGTGCGCAGCGGCCGGATAGCCGCCGAGCTGGGGGTGTGACGGGCCAAGGGCCCGGCCGCCCTGGCGTGCCGTAGCTCTGCCATACGCTGGGCGGGTGACCCGGGGCCCTCCCGGGCGCGGACGACCCGGACCGACGACGATCAGGACGACCACCGCGTGGACGAGCAGAGCAGCGTGGACGAGCAGGGCGTGCCGAGTGCGCAGGACGCGTCCGAGGTGCGGGACGCGCGGGAAGCCCTGGACGGCGACGGCCGGGGCGCGCAGGGCGAGGCCGGTGGTGCGGGCGCCGCGGGCGGCGCGGGCGGTGAGCGGCCCGAGGCGCGGCTGGAGCGGGCCGTGCGCATCGCCGAGCAGGCGCTGATCGAGTTCGAGATCGCGGTGGAGACCTTCCGGGTCGAGGTGGAGAACTTCTCCCGGCTGCATCACCAGAAGCTCGGCCCGATGTACTCCCGGCTCGACGAGCTGGACGCCCTGATCGCGGAGGCCCGTGCCGCCCGCACCGGCGACCCGGAGGACCTGCGCAGGGCGCAGGAGGCACGGGCCGTGGTCATGCCGATGCCCGGCGTCGAAGAGCTCTTCCATGACTGGATCGATTCGGACGGCCTCTCCCCCGAGGCGGCCGCGATGCTGACCGAGCAGTCCGTGCAGCCGCCGAAGCGGGTGCGGCCCAGTGACGAGGCCCGCAAGCTCTACCGGGAGCTCGCCCGCAAGGCACACCCGGATCTGGCGCAGGAGGAGAAGGAGCGGGCGCGCCGGGAGGCGTTCATCACCCGTGTGAACGCCGCATACGGGCGGGGGGACGAGGCCCTGCTGCGCGAACTGTCGAAGGAGTGGGACGCCGGACCGGAGCCCGAGGCCCACCGGCTCAGCGAGAGCGACGAGCTCTACGCCCGACTGGAGTGGCTGGCGCAGCGCAAGGAACTGCTGACCGTGATTGCCAAGGAGCTCGAGGACAGCGCGATCGGCGCGATGCTGAAGATGGCGCCCGACGACCCGGACCGGCTGCTGGAAGAGATCGCCGAGCAGCTGCTCGCGCAGGTCGCCCAGCGTGAGGCCGAGCTGGCCTCCATGGTGCAGTAGGTTTTTCAGGGACGGCCGTCGCGCACGGTACGCATCCCGTGGTTACGAGAGAAGGCATCACCCATGAATTTCGCTCCGCTGCCCTCGGTGGACGTCGTGTCCGTCCCGGCCGACGGTCTGGTGCTCGACGTCCGGGAGGACGACGAGTGGGCGGCCGGTCATGTCGCGGGTGCGCTGCACATTCCGATGAGCGACTTCGTGGCCCGCTTCGGTGAGGTCACCGAAGCCGTGGCCGAGGGTGGTCGCGCCCATGTGATGTGCCGGGTCGGCGGCCGCTCCGCCCAGGTCACCCAGTACCTGGTGCAGCAGGGCATCGACGCCGTCAACATCGACGGCGGGATGCAGGCGTGGGCCGCCGCGGGACGCCCGATGGTCACCGAGGACGGCAGCCCGGCGCACGTGCTCTGAGCCGGCCAGCCCTTCGGGAGAGGCCCTGACAGGGCCCGCAGGAGTCACAGCGCGAGGGTCAGCCAAGGGGGTGGGCGGCGAGCAGGTCGCCCAGGACCTCCTCATGGGCCGCGGCCGGGCCGAGCGAGAGCTCGAGCTGCTTGGCCCACGCGTGGTAGCGGTGGAGCGGGTAGTCGGTGTCGGCGCCGAAACCGCCGTGCAGATGCTGTGCGGTCTGCACGACGCGCCGCACGCCCTCGGAGGCCCAGATCTTCGCCACCGCGATGTCCCCGGCCGTCGGCAGCGACCCGCCCGCACCGGTGGCGATCCGCCAGGCGGCCTGCCAGAGCGTGGCCTCCATCGCGCGCAGATCGATGTAGCGGTCGGCGGACTGCACTGCCACGGCCTGGAAGGTCGCGACGGGGAAGCCGAACTGCTCGCGCTTGCCGGTGTATTCACTCGTCATCGACAGCACTCGCTCGCCGAGCCCGAGCGCCAGGGCGCAGGTGCCGGTGGTGAGCAGGCCGCGCAGCCACTCCCAGGCTCCCTCGGCATCGATCAGGCTCTCGCCGTCGAGCCGTACGGAATCAAGCCGGGCCTCGGCGAAGAGCTCGCCGTTCGTGGAGACCTGCTCGGAGAGCGTCAGGCCCTCGTGGCCACGCGGCACCAGGCCCAGTACCGCACGTCCGTCGCCCGTATGCGCGGGGACGGCGACCAGGCCCGCGCACTGCGCCCAGGGCACCGCCGTCTGCACCCCGTCGAGCACCCATGCCCCGTCCTCCTGACGAGCCGTGACGGCGAGCTCAGCCGGGTCGTGACCGGTGCGGCCGTTGGCCCCGACGGTCAGGACCAGTTCCCCGCGGCCGACCCGGGGAAGGACGCGGGCCCCCAGGGCCGGGCTGCCGAACCGCTCGACGGTCATCGCGACGGCACTGGTCTCCAGCAGTGGCACCCGGGCCAGCACCTTTGCCGACTCGCGCAGCACCAGGCAGAGCGCGATGACGTCCAGACCCGCTCCGTCGTGCTCCGGGGCGAGCACCAGGCTCAGCAGATCGGCGTCCGCGAGCTTCGCCCACAGCGGCCGGTCGAACTCCCCGTCCACGGCGCCCGGGGTGAGGGCGGGGCTCAGCACCCCATCGGGCGCGACGCCCGAGAAGACCGCCCTCGCCGCCTCGACGGCCGCCTGCTGCTCCTCGGTGAAGGTGAAGTCCACTGCCCAGTCCTCCCGCGCACCCGGCCCTGCCCGCAACCGAGGGGCCTCATGGTCCCGACGGCTCAGCGATCTGACGGATCGTCAAGATAGAACAGGTTCTAGCGGAAGGGAATGGTGTCCGCGGCCTCGGCCGCGGACACCTCCGGCGTCAGCGGTCGAAGTCCAGCTCGACCTCGGGCGTCACCGGATGGGACTGACAGGCCAGCACATAGCCCGCCTCCGTCTCTTCGTGCTCCAGCGCGAAGTTCCGGTCCATCCGGACCTCTCCCGAGACCAGGAACGCTCTGCACGTCCCGCAGACCCCGCCCTTGCAGGCGTAGGGCGCGTCGGAACGGGCCCTGAGCACCGTCTCCAGCAGTGATTCGCCTTCCTGCACCGGCCAGCTGCCCGAGCGGCCGTCGAGCGTCGCGCTCAGCGTGCTGTGCGCGGGCGCCGCGGTCGGAGCCGGCGCGGGCACGGCGTCCACATGGAAGATCTCCTCGTGGATCCGGCTCCGCTCGACACCCAGCCCGCGCAGCGCCCTTTCCGCCCCCTGGACCAGCCCGAACGGTCCGCACAGGAACCAGCCGTCCACCTGCGGCACGGGGAGCAGCGCGGGCAGTAGACCCGTCAGCCGCTCCTCGTCGAGCCGCCCGGACGGCAGCCCCGCTTGCTGCTCCTCCCGAGAGAGCACCGTGACCAGCTGGAAGCGGTCCGGGTAGCGGTCCTTGAGGTCGGCGACCTCCTCCAGGAACATCGTCGAAGCCGCGGTGCGGTCGCTGCGGATCAGACAGAACCGCGCCCCCGGCTCCCGGGCCAGCAACGTCGCCGCGATCGACAGCACCGGGGTGATGCCGCTGCCCCCGACGACCCCCGCGAAGTGCCCGGGACGCGGCTCCAGGACGAACCGGCCCATCGGCTGCATGACCTCGACCGTGTCCCCGACGGAGAGCTCCTTGAGGGCGTACGTCGAGAACTCGCCGCCGTCGACCAACCGGATGCCGACCCGCAGCACGGGCTCCTCACCGGTGGCCGCGGCCGGTGCGCAGATCGAGTACGTACGCCGGATCTCCTCGCCGTTCGCGCCCGTGCGGCGGATGGCGATGTGCTGGCCGGGCGTATGGCGGAAGGCGTCGCGCAGCTCTGCGGGGACCGCGAGGGTGACGGCCACCGAGTCGTCCGTGAGCCGCTCGACCTCGCTGACCCGGAGCGGATGGAACATCTACAACTCCTTGAAGTGGTCGAACGGTTCGAGACAGGCCGTGCAGCGGCGCAGCGCCTTGCACGAGGTGGAGGAGAAGCGGCTCAGCAGCTCGGTGTCCGTGGAGCCGCAGTGGGGGCAGCGCACGGTGAGTGTGAGCGGAACCGGCCCGTCCATCGCCCCCGGCCTCGGTGGCGCGATCCCGAACTCCGTGAGCTTGCGCCGGCCCTCCGCGCTGATGTCGTCCGTCGACCAGGCGGGGGCCAGCACCTTGACCACCGACACCTCCGGTATCCCGTGGTCGTGGAGCACCCGCTCGATGTCCGAGGCCATCGCCTCGATGGCGGGACAGCCGGTGTAGGTGGGGGTCAGCTCGACCTCGACCCTGCCGGGGCCGAGGATCTGCACCCCGCGGAGCACACCGAGCTCCTCCAGCGTCAGCACCGGCAGCTCCGGGTCGGGCACGGCCCCGGCCAGCCTGCGTAGCTCGGCCTCCAGCTGTGTGTCCGTCGTGCCGGTCGTGTCGGTCACCATGACGCCCCCGGGTGGCTGCGGTGCAGATGCTGCATCTCGGCCAGCATCCGCCCGAACGGCTCCGTGTGCAGACCCTGCCTGCCTGCGCCCGCTGACCAGGCTCCCGTGGTGGCCGTGTCCGGGACGGTCAGGGTCGCGCGCTCCAGCACGGCCGTGACCGACTCCAGCCAGCCTTCCCGCAGCGCCTCCCAGTCCACGTCCAGGCCCTCCACCGGCTGGAACATCTCGCCGGTGAACCGCCACAGCGCGTCGCAGGCCCGCTGCATCCGCCGGTGGCTCTCCTCCGTGCCGTCGCCGAGGCGCAGGGTCCACTGCTCGGCGTGGTCCTGGTGGTAGGCGACCTCCTTGACCGCCTTCGCCGCCAGCCCCGCGAACTCGCCGCCGCCTGCCGCGAGCTGCCCGAACAGCAGCCGCTGGAAGGTGGAGAAGTACAGC
Organism: Streptomyces sp. FIT100; assembly: GCF_024584805.1. Lineage (NCBI taxonomy): Bacteria > Bacillati > Actinomycetota > Actinomycetes > Kitasatosporales > Streptomycetaceae > Streptomyces > Streptomyces sp. FIT100. The sequence goes on from NZ_CP075715.1 coordinate 4,029,773, forward strand.
TGGCGGGCGATGGTGTGGGCGAAGTCGCCGTTCGGCTGCTCGACCAGCTGGAGGTTGCGAAATGCCCGCTCCTCGCGCAGATACGCCAGCTCGTCCTCGTCGCCGACGAGGGAGAGCAGGGTCCGTGCCTGGCCCAGCAGATCGAGGGCGATATTGGCCAGCGCGACGTCTTCCTCCAGGACCGGGGCATGCCCGGCCCACTCCCCCAGCCGGTGCGAGAGCACCAGCGCGTCGTCGCCCAGCGCGAGTGCGGCGCTCACAGGTGCTTCACCCCTTCCGGGATCTCGTAGAAGGTCGGGTGGCGGTACGGCTTGTCGGCGGCCGGCTCGAAGAAGGGGTCCTTCTCGTCCGGGGACGAAGCGGTGATCGCTGCCGACGGCACCACCCAGATCGAGACGCCCTCGTTGCGCCGGGTGTAGAGATCGCGGGCGTTGCGCAGCGCCATCTCGGCGTCAGGGGCGTGAAGGCTCCCCGCGTGGGTGTGCGACAGCCCGCGCCGCGAGCGCACGAACACCTCCCACAGCGGCCAGTCGGTCGAACTGCTCATGCCGTTGCCTCCACCTGCGCCTCGTCGCGCTCTGCCTTGTCCGATGACGTCTTCGCTGCGTAGGCCGCGGCCGCCTCGCGGACCCAGGCGCCCTCCTCGTGGGCCCTGCGCCGCTGGGTGATGCGCTGTTCGTTGCACGGGCCGTCGCCCTTGAGGACCTGCCAGAACTCGTCCCAGTCGATGGCACCGAAGTCGTGGTGACCCCGCTCCTCGTTCCACCGGAGGTCCGGGTCGGGGAGGGTCAGGCCGAGGGCCTCCGCCTGCGGGACGCAGATGTCCACGAAGCGCTGCCGCAGCTCGTCGTTCGAATGCCGCTTGATCTTCCAGGCCATGGACTGCGCCGAGTGCGCCGACTCGTCGTCCGGGGGGCCGAACATCATCAGGGACGGCCACCACCAGCGGTTCACCGCGTCCTGCGCCATGTCGTGCTGGGCAGGGGTGCCCTGCGACAGGGCCAGCAGCAGCTCGTACCCCTGGCGCTGGTGGAAGGACTCCTCCTTGCAGATCCGCACCATGGCCCGGGCATAGGGGCCGTAGGAGCAGCGGCACAGCGGCACCTGGTTGGTGATCGCGGCGCCGTCCACCAGCCAGCCGATCGCGCCGACGTCGGCCCAGGTCAGTGTCGGGTAGTTGAAGATCGACGAGTACTTCTGGCGGCCGGAGTGGAGCTTGTCGAGCAGCTCCTCGCGGCTTGTCCCGAGCGTTTCCGTCGCGCTGTACAGATACAGCCCGTGGCCCGCCTCGTCCTGCACCTTGGCCATGAGGATCGCCTTGCGGCGCAGCGACGGCGCGCGCGTGATCCAGTTCGCCTCCGGCTGCATGCCGATGATTTCCGAATGGGCGTGCTGGGCCATCTGGCGGACCAGCGACGACCGGTACTCATCGGGCATCCAGTCGCGCGGTTCGATGCGCTCGTCGGCGGCCACGGCGGCGTCGAAGCGCGCCTGGTGCGTCGTATCCGCCGTGTGCTCCGCAGTCACTGCCGTCATCGGGACCCCTACCGACCGATCGTTCGGTTGAATGACTTCAATGGTGGGTCTGCGGCCCGTAAGGTGTCAACCCTGTGGATAACCGGTGGATCGAAGTGACCGTGGGGATCGGGGCGGGATGGACTCGTACGGCGACGAGGGCGCGAGGCGCGAGGACGCGCCTCCGGGTGACGAGGGCGCCAGGGGAGGCATAGGTGGCATAGTCGGCCTCTCCCTGCCCTACCAGGCGGTGGCGGCGGTCGCCCTCGCTCTCATCGGCCTCCTGGGCTGCACCCATCTGGCCATGGTCTTCCTGCATGTGTCGCCCTCGAACACCGTGACCAAGCAGCAGGGCGAGGCCATCGACGGATGGGTCTACCCCGAGTTCGAGCAGAACTGGAAGCTCTTCGCCCCCAACCCGCTGCAGCAGAACATCGGCGTCCAGGTGCGCGCCGAGGTCGCCGAAGGCGACGGAGCGCGCCGGACCAGCGGGTGGATCGACCTCTCGGCCGAGGACGCGGAGGCCATCCGCGGCAACCTCCTTCCCAGCCATGTGCACCAGAACGAACTCCGCCGCGGCTGGGACTTCTACGCCAACTCCCACACCGACGACAACCGGCCCAACGGCCTGCGCGGCCAGCTCTCCGAGCGCTACGTCCGGCGCATCGTGATGATGCGGCTCGACCACCATGAGCTGGGCGGGAAGGTCGAGCGCATCCAGCTCCGCTCCGTGACCCGCTCCGTGAAGGCTCCGGCGTGGAGCAAGGAGAAGACGGACACCCGGCCGTACTACCGGGTCCTTCCGTGGTGGAAGGTGACCGAGGCGGATCTGCCCCTGGACACGCGGAACGACGGCGCCGGCAACGCGGGAAGCGGTACGGAGGCGGGCAAGTGACTCAGGCCCTCGACAACGAGACCCCCGACCGCGAGAACCGCACAGGCCACGAGCCGCACGCGTCGCACATGGCCCACACGTCGCACGTGCCCCACGAGCCGCACGTGCCCCACGAGCCGCGCCGGCCACGCGACGAGTCCGGCCGCCGGTCCCCGAACCCGGACCGGCGCCTCGCCCACGCCATCCAGCGCGTGACCTCGACCGCGCTCGGCCCGTACCAGAGCGCGGTCGTCCGCGTCGGCTTCTCGGCCACCTGGCTGCTCTTCCTCCTGTGGGAGTTCCCGCACCGCCACGAGCTCTACGGCCCGGAGGGTCCGTGGGGCTGGGACATGGCCCAGCAACTGATCGCCAACAACCACGCCTTCACCGCGCTCATGTGGTCCGACAGTGCGGTGTGGTTCGAGTGCCTGTACGTCATAGCCGTGCTCTCCAGCGCGCTGCTGATGCTGGGCTGGCGCACCCGCGCCATGTCGGTGCTCTTCATGATCGGTGTGCTGTCGCTGCAGAACCGGTCGATCTTCATGGGGGACGGTGGCGACAACGTCATCCACCTCATGGCGATCTATCTGGTGCTCACCCGCTGCGGACAGGTGTGGTCCCTCGACTCCCGGCGGCGGACCGACCGGGCGCGGGACGTGGCGGGCCCGGTGCTGTGGACCGTGCTGGGCGTGGTCCTGGTCGTGGGGACGGCCCTGGACCGGATCGGCGGGGAATGGTGGGTGACCACGCTCTTCTGGGGTCTGTGGGTCTTCCACGGTGTGTGGTGGGCGGTGAACCGTCGGGCACCGGGCAGCGAGCTGCGCACGCTGCTGGACGTCCTCGCCAACCTCGTCCACAACACGACCCTCGCCGTGATCATGGCCGAGGTCTGTCTGATCTACGCCACCGCGGGCTGGTACAAGATCCAGGGATCGCGCTGGCAGGACGGAACCGCCCTGTACTACCCGCTCAACCTCGACTACTTCACCCCCTGGCCCGCGCTCTCCGACATCCTGGCCGGCAGTGGTCTGATCGTGATGCTGGTGACGTACGGCACCGTCATCGTGCAGGTCGCCTTCCCGTTCACGCTCTTCAACCGCAAGGTCAAGAACGTGCTGCTGGCGGCGATGATGCTGGAGCACGCGGGCATCGCCCTTCTGCTCGGGCTGCCCTTCTTCTCGATGGCCATGATCGCCGCGGACGCGGTCTTCCTGCCCACGGCGTTCCTGGTGTGGCTCGGCGGGCGGGTGGCGCTGGGCCGGGACCGGGTGTTCCGGAGCCGGGCGAAGCGGGTCCCCGAGCAGCGCGATGCGCCCGCCGAGCAGGCGGCACGTACCCTCGTCGGGTGAGCAGCGCGACCGAGGAACCCGTTCAGTACGACGACGGCTACGGCTCCGAGATCGGCGTCGGGCCCCATCCGCGCCCCTGGCCGGAGGGCGGCCCGTACGACCCCGAGCTGCTCGCCCACGGGGACCGGCGCAATGTGGTCGACCAGTACCGCTACTGGACGCGGGAGGCGATCGTCGCCGACCTGGACAGCCGGCGTCACGACTTCCACGTGGCCGTGGAGAACTGGGGCCACGACTTCAACATCGGCTCCGTGGTGCGGACCGCCAACGCCTTCCTGGCGAAGGAGATCCACATCGTGGGCCGGCGGCGCTGGAACCGGCGCGGGGCGATGGTCACCGACCGCTACCAGCATGTCCGCCATCACCTCGACACCCAGGCGCTGACCTCCTGGGCCGCGGCCGAGCAGCTGCCGATCATCGGAATCGACAATCTGCCCGGTGCGGTGCCGCTGGAGCGGACCGAGCTGCCCCGGCGGTGTGTGCTCCTCTTCGGGCAGGAAGGCCCCGGGCTCACCGAGGAGGCACGCAAGCACGCCGCCATGGTCTGCTCGATCGCCCAGTTCGGCTCGACCCGCTCGATCAACGCGGGAGCGGCTGCGGCGATCGCGATGCACGCATGGGTGCAGCGCCACGCCGAGGTGCCGCCCGCCCCCTGAGCCGTGTCCTGCGCGACCCGGGAGCGGCCGGCACCGCCGGCCCCGTCCGTCAGGCCTGGCGGCGGACTTCCACCACGCGGAAGCGGTTCGAGACGAACGCGCCGTCGCACAGCGCCGCATTCGCCGCCGGGTTGCCGCCGGAGCCATGGAAGTCGGAGAAGGCCGCCGTCTGGTTCACATAGACGCCACCGGTCAGGTTCAGCGAGAGCTGGGCCGACTCCTCCAGGCAGACCTCCTCGACGGCCCGCTCGGTCGCCTCCGACGTCGTGTACGCCCCGACCGTCATTGCGCCCTTCTCGCGCACCGTCCGGCGCAGCAGCTCCAGCGCCTCTTCCGTGGAGTCGACCGCGACCGCGAACGACACCGGGCCGAAGCACTCCGACAGATAGGCCGCCTCGTCGTCGGCCCCGTCCCAGAACTTCCGCGCGCCGTCCAGCTTCACGATCACGGGCGTGCGCACCACGGCGTCCGGGAATTCCGGGTTGGCGACCTCGCGTGAGGCCAGGGCCACCTCGCCGAGGCCGGCCGCCGCTTCCAGGCGGGCCTTCACATCGGGATTCACCAGCGCGCCCAGCAGCGCGTTCGCCCGGGCGTCGTCGCCGAGCAGACCGCCCACCGCGGCGCCGAGGTCGGTGACCACCTCGTCGTACGACTTGTGGCCGGCCTCGGTCGGGATGCCGTCGCGCGGGATCAGCAGGTTCTGCGGAGTGGTGCACATCTGGCCGCTGTACAGCGACAGGGAGAAGGCCAGGTTGGAGAGCATGCCCTTGTAGTCGTCGGTGGAGTCGATCACCACCGTGTTGACTCCGGCCTTCTCCGTGTAGACCTGGGCCTGGCGTGCGTTGGCCTCCAGCCAGTCCCCGAAGGCCGTGGAACCCGTGTAGTCAATGATCTTGATCTCAGGGCGCACGGCAAGGACCTTCGCGATGCCCTCGCCCGGGCGCTCGGCGGCCAGCGCTACCAGATTCGGGTCGAACCCGGCCTCGCCCAGCACCTCGCGCGCGATCCGCACCGTGAGCGCCAGCGGGAGAACGGCGCGCGGGTGCGGCTTGACCAGGACCGGGTTGCCCGTGGCCAGGGAGGCGAACAGGCCGGGGTACCCGTTCCACGTCGGGAAGGTGTTGCAGCCGATCAGCAGCGAGATGCCGCGCGGCGCCGCCGTGAACTGCTTCCGCAGCTCCAGCGGGTCACGCTTGCCCTGCGGCTTGGACCAGTCCGCGGCGGCAGGGGTGCGCGTTTGCTCCTCGTACGCATACGCCACGGCCTCCAGGCCGCGGTCCTGGGCGTGCGGGCCGCCGGCCTGGAGCGCCATCATGAACGCCTGGCCGCTCGTGTGCATGACGGCGTGCGCGAACTCATGGGTGCGGGCACTGATCCGGGACAGGATCTCCAGGCAGACCAGGGCGCGGGTCTCGGGACCGGCGTCGCGCCAGGCCGCCATGCCGGCACGCATGGCGGGCAGGAGCACCTCGATGTCCGGATGGGGATACTCGATGCCCAACTCCGGGCCGTACGGCGACACTTCGCCGCCCGTCCAGCCGTCGGTGCCCGGCTGGTCCAGCTCGAAGCGGGTGCCCAGCAGGGCCTGATAGGCCGCGAGGCCGTCGGCCGCACCCGTCTCGCCGTACGCCTTGGGGTGCTCCGGGTGGGGCGACCAGTACGCCCGGGAGCGGATCGCCCCGAGGGCCTGGTCGAGCGTCGGCCGGTGGGTCTCGGTCAGCTGCATGAAAGACCAACTCCTCGTCGAGCTGGGCAGGGGAACACGGACAGAGTTAGAGTAACCGAACGATCGGTCGGGACAAGGGGGGTCCGCAGAACCTGTGGACAACTCGTAGGGGAGGATCACAGCCATGACCGCCACCGACGCCGCAGCCCAGGCCGACGAGGCCGGCGCCGCCATCGGCCCGGACCGGACCGTAGCCGTCGTGGGCACCGGCACCATGGGCCAGGGCATCGCCCAGGTTGCGCTGGTCGCCGGCCACCGCGTGCGCCTCTACGACGCCGTTCCCGGGCGCGCCGGGGACGCCGCGGAAGCGATCGGAGGCCGGCTGGACCGGCTGGTCGAGAAGGGCCGCCTGCAAGCCGCGGCCCGCGACGCGGCACGCGAGCGCCTGCTGCCCGCGGCCGACCTCGCCGAGCTCGCCGACTCCGCGCTGGTCGTCGAGGCGGTCCTCGAACGGCTCGACGTCAAGCAGGAGCTCTTCATCGCCCTGGAGAAGACCGTCGCGGAGGACTGCCTCCTCGCCACCAACACGTCGTCGCTCTCCGTCACCGCCATCGCCGGCGCCCTGCGACTGCCCGGCCGCTTCGTCGGACTCCACTTCTTCAACCCGGCCCCGCTGCTCCCGCTCGTCGAGGTCGTCAGCGGCTTCGCCACCGACGAGGCCGCGGCCACGCGCGTGTACGCAACGGCGAAGGCATGGGGCAAGACCCCGGTGCGCTGCTCCGACACCCCGGGCTTCATCGTCAACCGCGTGGCGCGCCCCTTCTACGCCGAGGCCCTGCGGGTGTACGAGGAGCGCGGGGCCGACCCCGCCACGATCGACGCCGTCCTGCGTGAGTCGGGCGGCTTCAGGATGGGCCCGTTCGAGCTGACCGACCTGATCGGCCAGGACGTCAACGAAGCCGTCACCCGCTCCGTCTGGGAGTCCTTCTGCCACGACCCGAAGTTCACACCGTCCCTCGCCCAGCGCCGCTTGGTCGAGTCGGGGCGGCTCGGCCGCAAGACGGGCCAGGGCTGGTTCCCCTACGGGGAGGCCGCCGAGCGGCCCGAACCGCACACGGCTCCCTCCGCCGAGGCGCCCGAGGAGATCACCGTCCGTGGGGACCTCGGGCCCGCCGAGGAGCTGGTGGAGCTCTTCGAGGAAGCCGGCATCAAGGTCCGGCGCAAGCGCGGCGGCGGATACATCGGACTGCCGGGCGGTGGGCGGCTCTGCCTCGCCGACGGCGAGACCTCCTGCGAGTTCTACGAACAGGAGATCGTCTACTTCGACCTGGCGCTCGACTACGCCAAGGCGACCCGCATCGCCGTGTCCGCGGCGCCGACGACGTCACCGGAGAGCGTCCAGGCAGCCGTCGGCCTGTTCCAGGCGATCGGCAAGCGAGTGTCCGTGATCGGGGACGTCCCGGGGATGATCGTCGCCCGTACGGTCGCCATGCTCGCGGACGTCGCGGCGGACGCCGTCGACCGCGGTGTCGCATCGGCCGAGGACATCGACACGGCGATGAAGCTGGGGGTCAACTACCCGGCGGGCCCCCTGGAGTGGGGTGCCGAGGTGGGCTTCCAGTGGATCTCCGATCTGCTCGGTTCACTGCATGAGCGCTACCCCACAGGCCGTTACGCCCCGGCCCTCGGGACGGTGCGTCGCGGGTACGAGGAGAACGGGGACATTCGATGACCACGGCCAGACGGGACACCTACACCCCCGAGACGCTTCTCTCCGTCGCCGTCCGCGTCTTCAACGAGCGCGGCTACGACGGCACCTCCATGGAGCACCTGTCCAAGGCCGCCGGGATCTCCAAGTCGTCGATATACCACCACGTCGCGGGCAAGGAGGAGTTGCTGCGCCGTGCGGTGAGCCGGGCGCTCGACGGGCTCTTCGGCATCCTCGACGAGCCGGGAGCGGTGCGCGGGCGCGCCATCGAGCGGGTCGAGTACGTGACCCGGCGCACCGTCGAGGTGCTGATGGCCGAACTGCCCTATGTCACCCTGCTGCTGCGGGTCCGCGGCAACACCAGGACCGAGCGCTGGGCCATGGAGCGCCGCCGGGAGTTCGACCACAAGGTCGCCGATCTGCTCAAGGCCGCGGCCGCCGAGGGCGATCTCCGGGCCGACATGGACATGCGGCTGGCGACCAGGCTGCTCTTCGGCATGGTGAACTCCCTGGTGGAGTGGTACCGGCCGCAGGCGGGCACCGGCTACGACCGGGAGCAGGTCGCCGACGCGGTCGTCCGGCTCGCCTTCGACGGGCTGCGCACCGCCACCCCGTAACCCCGGCACGCCGAGCCGAGCGGTCGGGGCCTGTTCCAGGACGACGGCTCTAGCGCGCCGGGTCCGGATCCAGGTCCGTCTCCTCGAACACCAGCAGGGTGCGGGTGGAGAGCACTTCGGGTATGGCCTGGAGCCTCGTCAGGACGAGCTCGCGCAGGGTGCGGTTGTCGGGCGTGTGCACCAGCAGCAGTACGTCGAAATCGCCGCTGACCAGGGCGATGTGCGCGGCGCCCGGCAGCGCCTGGAGCTGCTCGCGCACCGTGCGCCAGGAGTTCTGCACGATCTTGAGCGTGATGTACGCGGAGGCGCCGTGCCCCGCGCGTTCGTGGTTGACACGGGCGCTGAAGCCCCGGATCACGCCGTCCTCGATGAGCCGGTTGATGCGTGCGTACGCGTTGGCGCGGGAGACGTGCACCCGCTCGGCCACGGCTCGGATCGAGGCACGGCCGTCCGTCTGCAGTATGCGCAGGATGTCGCGGTCGATGGCGTCCAGGGGACGGGGCGGTGGTCCCTGTGCGGCTCCGGGCACGGCTTCGTAAACCGTGCGGTCCCCGCCATCGGCCATTTGTTCAGCTGTCACGTCCCCCCGCCTCTCTGTATTGGACGACGTGTATCTATCCCAGGCTGTGGAGAACCGTTTGTCCACAGGCTGGAGGTGCCTGTAGCCAAAATGCCCCCACGACCGAACAATCGGTAGGTGAGGCGCCTCACACTCCGCGCCCTCACGGGTCCTTATGCCCGCTCCCACGAGGAGGTGCTCGCCTTGAAGAAGAGCAGCATGACGGTCGAGGAGCGGCCGGAAGCCGCCTACCGGCCCACCCCGCCGCCGGCGTGGAAGCCTCGCACCGACCCCGCGCCGCTGCTCCCGGACGCCGAGCCGTACCGGCTGCTCGGTACGGACGCGGCCGCCGGGGCCGACCCCCAGCTGCTGCTGCGGCTGTATGCCGAGCTGGTCCGCGGTCGCAGGTACAACACGCAGGCGACCGCGCTCACCAAGCAGGGCAGGCTCGCCGTCTATCCGTCGAGCACGGGCCAGGAGGCGTGCGAGGTCGCGGCCGCGCTCGCCCTGGAGGAGCGCGACTGGCTCTTCCCGAGCTACCGGGACACGCTCGCGGCGGTCGCACGCGGCCTCGACCCCGTGCAGGCGCTGACGCTGCTGCGCGGCGACTGGCACACCGGGTACGACCCTCACGAGCACCGCATCGCGCCCCTGTGCACACCCCTCGCGACCCAGCTCCCTCACGCCGTGGGGCTGGCGCACGCCGCGCGTCTGAAGGGTGACGACGTCGTCGCCCTCGCCATGGTCGGCGATGGCGGCACCAGCGAGGGCGACTTCCACGAGGCGCTCAACTTCGCCGCCGTCTGGCAGGCCCCGGTCGTCTTCCTCGTGCAGAACAACGGCTTCGCGATCTCCGTCCCGCTCGCCAAGCAGACCGCCGCGCCGTCCCTCGCCCACAAGGCGGTCGGGTACGGAATGCCGGGCCGGCTGGTCGACGGGAACGACGCGGCGGCGGTGCACGAGGTGCTGACCGAGGCCGTCGGCAGGGCGCGGCGCGGCGAAGGCCCGACGCTGATCGAGGCCGTCACCTACCGCATGGACGCACACACGAACGCGGACGACGCGACCCGATACCGGGCGGACGGCGAGGCCGAGGCCTGGCGGGAGCACGACCCGATCCGCCTGATGGAGCGGGAGCTGACCGTGCGCGGCCTGCTCGACGAGGACACCGTACGGGCGGCGGCGGAGGCCGCGGAGACGATGGCGGCACAGTTGAGGAAGCGGATGAACGCCGATCCGGTGCTCGACCCGATGGACCTGTTCGCGCACGTCTACGCCGAGCAGACCAGCCAGCTGCGGGAGCAGGCCGCGCAGCTGCGCGCCGAGCTGGACGCCGAGAGCGGAGAAGGCACGCACAGCGCGGAGGGCGGCGCACGATGAGCACGGCAACGGCCAGGCAGGCGAAGCCCGCCACGATGGCCCAGGCCCTCCAGCGCGCGATGCGCGACGCGATGGCAGAGGACCCGTCGGTCCATGTCATGGGCGAGGACGTCGGCACGCTCGGCGGCGTCTTCCGGGTCACGGACGGGCTCGCCAAGGAGTTCGGCGAGGACCGCTGCACGGACACGCCGCTCGCCGAGGCGGGCATCCTCGGCACGGCCGTCGGCATGGCGATGTACGGGCTGCGACCCGTCGTGGAGATGCAGTTCGACGCCTTCGCCTATCCGGCGTTCGAGCAGCTGATCAGCCATGTCGCCCGGATGCGCAACCGGACGCGGGGCGCCATGCCGCTGCCGATCACGGTGCGGGTTCCGTACGGCGGCGGGATCGGCGGCGTCGAGCACCACAGTGACTCCTCCGAGGCGTACTACATGGCGACTCCGGGGCTCCATGTCGTCACGCCCGCGACGGTCGAGGACGCGTACGGGCTGCTGCGGGCGGCCATCGCCTCCGACGACCCGGTGGTCTTCCTGGAGCCCAAGCGGCTGTACTGGTCGAAGTCGGACTGGTCACCGGAGGCTCCGGCGGCCGTGGAGCCGATCGGCCGCGCGGTGGTGCGGCGCCAGGGGCGCAGCGCCACGCTCATCACTTACGGGCCCTCGGTGCCGGTCTGCCTGGAGGCCGCCGAGGCGGCACAGGCCGAGGGCTGGGACCTGGAGGTCGTCGACCTGCGCTCGCTCGTGCCCTTCGACGACGAGACCGTCTGCGCGTCGGTGCGGCGCACCGGGCGGGCGGTGGTCGTCCATGAGTCGACCGGGTTCGGCGGTCCCGGCGGGGAGATAGCGGCCCGGGTCACCGAGCGCTGCTTCCACCATCTGGAGGCGCCGGTGCTGCGGGTGGCGGGTTTCGACATCCCCTATCCGCCGCCGATGCTGGAGAGGCACCATTTGCCTGGTGTGGACCGGGTGCTGGACGCCGTGGCCAGGTTGCAGTGGGAGGCGGAGAGCTGATGGCCCAGGTGCTCGAATTCAGGCTGCCGGACCTCGGTGAAGGGCTGACCGAGGCGGAGATCGTGCGCTGGCTGGTCGCGGAGGGCGATGTCGTCGCCGTCGACCAGCCCGTCGTCGAGGTCGAGACGGCGAAGGCGATGGTGGAGGTGCCGTGCCCGTACGCGGGCGTGGTCACCGCGCGCTTCGGCGAGGAAGGCACCGAGCTGCCCGTCGGGGCGCCGCTGCTGACCGTTGCGGTGGGACAGGCCCAGGGGGCGCCCGGGGAGTCCGGGACGCCCGCCGCGGCCGGAGGTTCCGGGAGCCGGGGCGCTGCCGCGTCAGGCGGCTCCAGCGCCACAGGGGCATCCCGGGCCTCGGCGGACGAGAAGTCCGGCAATGTGCTGGTGGGGTACGGCACGGGGGCGCCGGCTGCACGGCGGCGGCGGATCCGACCCGCCGCGCTCTCGGGCGGCGCGGACCCGGGCCGCCCCGACCGGAACGGCCGCCCGGCCGATCCTGCCGGGGCAGGGGCCGAAGACGCGCACCCCTTCCCGGAGCCCGTGTGGGACAGCGCGGTGGAGAGCCCGGCGCCCGATGAGATCGTCACCGACGACCGAGGCGGTGCCGCCGCGGGCATGGGTGGTGCCGTCATCGAGACCGCGCCGCGCAGTGAAGGTCCGGTGGCGGTGATCTCGCCGCTCGTGCGGAAGCTGGCCAGGGACAACGGCGTCGATCTGCGCGAGCTGCACGGGTCGGGGCCCGAAGGGCTGATCCTGCGGGCCGACGTGGAGCTGGCGGTGCGTGCCCTTGCCGGGACGACCGCGCCGCAACCGCCCGCGCCCGCCACCGTCCCACCTGGTCCCGCAGCCGCAGCCGCAGCCGCGCCTGCGCTTGCCACGGCAGCCGGGCCTGCTCCCGCCCTGGGAGGCGAGCGGATCCCGTTGCGCGGGGTGCGCGGTGCCGTCGCGGAGAAGCTGTCCCGCAGCCGGCGTGAGATACCGGACGCGACCTGCTGGGTCGACGCGGACGCCACCGAGCTCATGGCGGCGCGCAAGGCGATGAACGCCACAGGCGGGCCGAAGATCTCGCTCCTCGCGCTCTTCGCCCGGATCTGCACGGCCGCGCTCGCCCGCTACCCCGAGCTGAACTCCACGGTGGACCTCGATGCCAGGGAGATCGTCCGTCTGCCCGAGGTGCACCTCGGCTTCGCCGCGCAGACCCCCCGCGGCCTCGTCGTCCCCGTCGTGCGCAATGCCCACGGCCGTACGGCGGAGTCGCTCACGGAGGAGTTCGCCCGGCTGACCGAGACGGCCCGGCGGGGCGCGCTCACCCCCGCGGAGCTCACCGGCGGCACGTTCACGCTGAACAACTACGGGGTCTTCGGGGTCGACGGGTCCACGCCGATCATCAACCACCCGGAGGCCGCCATGCTCGGAGTCGGCCGCATCGTGCCGAAGCCCTGGGTGCACGAGGGCGAGCTCGCCGTCCGCGAGGTCGTGCAGCTCTCCCTCACCTTTGACCACCGGGTGTGCGACGGCGGCACCGCGGGCGGCTTCCTCCGGTATGTGGCCGACTGCGTGGAGAGTCCGGCGGTGCTGCTGCGCACTCTGTAGCCCCGGCAGGTTCCCCGCCGGTGATCGCGGCCCATACTGCTGGGGTGACTGCGGATGCGGGGTACGACGCGATCGTGCTCGCCGGGGGCGCCGCCAAGCGGCTCGGCGGGGCGGACAAGCCAGGAGTGAGCGTCGGTGGCCGGGCGCTGCTCGACCGCGTGCTCACGGTGTGCCGGGACGCCGGCCGCACCGTTGTGGTCGGCGGCCGGCGGGCCACCGCGCGCCCGGTGCTCTGGGCGCGTGAGACCCCGCCCGGTGGCGGTCCGCTCGCCGCGCTCGACGCCGGGGTGCGCCGGACCGGGGCGGAGACCGTGCTTGTGCTCTCCGCGGATCTGCCGTTCCTCGGCGAAGCGACCGTGCGGCGGCTGCTCACCGCCCTGGACTCGGGCGGGCCGGACGCGGTGCATGGCGTGGAGGGAGCCCTCCTCGTCGATGCCGACGGGCGTGACCAGCCTCTCGTCGCGGCGTATCGGAGCGAGTCGCTGCGCCGCGAACTGGCCCTGATCGTCGCCGAGCACGGAGGTCTGACCGGGCTGCCGCTGCGGCTGCTGACGGAGGAGCTGGAACTCGGCAGGGTCCCGGCGGGGCCGCTCGACGCCTTCGACTGCGACACCTGGGAGGACATCGCCGCAGCCCGGGCCCGCATCAGGGAGCATGGGAACGTGCTGGATGAATGGATCACCGCAGTCAAGGACGAACTCGGCATCGATCTCGACGTCGACACCGGCGTCCTGCTCGATCTGGCCCGCGATGCCGCGCATGGTGTCGCCCGGCCCGCCGCGCCGCTGACCACGTTCCTGGTCGGCTATGCGGCGGCCAAGGCGGGTGGTGACAGTGCCCAGGCGGTGGCCGAAGCGGCCCGTAAGGCGGCGGCGCTCGCCGACCGCTGGGCGGCGGAGGCCGACAAGGCCGGCGACTGATGACCGCGCAGGACGACGGACTCGACTTTCCGTGGGCGGCGGCGCCCGGACCCGGCAGCGGCGGGGCTTCCGGCGCGGCCGGGGACGACGACCTCGCGGACGCCCTCGCCCTGGTGGCGCGCCGGCCGCCGCGGCCGGTGTCGGCCGGCGCCCCTCGATCCGATGCCGCCGAGGTCCCCCGTCCCGCACCGGGGGACTCCGATGGCCGGGCCGCGGAAACAGGCGGTCACGGTGACGGGAAGGACGATCACGACGGGGACGGCGTCGAGGACGCCCTCGCGCTCGTCGGACGCTCCCTCGACGGGCGGGCGCATGGACACGGACATGGACACGGCGGCGGAGGCGGCGGACTCTCCGGCGGCGGGCACCGACACACGCTGCCCTGGGCGGAGGCCCGCGCCATCGCGGCGCGTGCGGGCCGCGCCGCCCCCCTGGCCACCCAGCATGAGCCCCTCGACCGCGCCCAAGGGCAACTGCTCGCCGAACCGCTCACCGCGCTGACCGATCTGCCGTCGTTCGACACCTCCGCCATGGACGGCTGGGCGGTCGCCGGGCCCGGTCCCTGGACCGTGGAGAGCAGCGACAGCGGCATCCTCGCCGGTCACGGCGGGCCTGAGCCGCTCATCGACGGTACGGCCGTACGGATCGCGACCGGAGCCCGGATTCCCGCCGGCGCCACGGCCGTCATCCGCAGCGAGCATGCCCGCACCGACGGCAGCGGTCATCTCCATGCCCAGCGCCAGGTGACCCATGGTCAGGACATCCGGCCGCGAGGCCAGGAATGCAGGTCCGGTGACCAACTGCTGCCCGCCGGGACGGTGGTGACCCCTGCAGTGCTCGGACTCGCCGCCGCCGCCGGATACGACCGGCTGCACACAGTACGGCGGCCGCGCGTCGATGTGCTCGTGCTCGGCGATGAGCTGCTCACCGAGGGACTGCCCCACGCCGGGCTCATCAGGGATGCCCTCGGGCCGATGATCGGCCCCTGGCTCAGGGCGCTCGGCGCCGAGGTACTGGTCACACGCCGTATCGGCGACGACGCCGAAGCCCTCCACCGGGCCGTCACCACATCCGAGGCCGACCTCCTGGTGACCACGGGCGGTACGGCGGCCGGACCCGTCGACCATGTGCATCCGGTGCTCAGCAAGGCGGGGGCCGGGCTGCTGGTCGACGGCGTGGCCGTACGGCCCGGGCATCCCATGCTGCTGGCCGAGCTCGGGCCCGGACGGTATCTGGTGGGGTTGCCGGGGAATCCGCTGGCCGCCGTATCGGGGCTGCTCACGCTCGCGGAGCCGCTGCTGCGCGGCATGTCGGGACAGGTGGCAACCTCGGCCCCGTATCCCGCGTCCCTACAGGACGAGGTCCACGGCCATCCGCAGGACACCCGGCTGGTTCCGGTGGTGCGCCGTGCCGACAGGCTTGTGCCGCTGCACTACAACGGTCCGGCCATGCTGCGGGGTATCGCCGCCGCGCAGGGTCTTGCCGTCGTGCCGCCCGGCGGGGCGCGGGCCGGCGATGAGCTGGAGCTCCTCGATCTGCCCTGGTCGCCGACGCCCGGAGGGTGTTTCACGTGAAACTTCCCGGTCAGGACGCCATCGCCCGGCGCGCTGACGAGCAGCTGGTCGCCGCGCGGGTGCACATGCCCCGTCGCGTCATCGAGCGGCCGCTGCGTCAGGTCGCCAAACGGCTGCTGATGGCGCTGGGCGTGCTGGCGCTGACCGTGCTCATCGTCTGGCTCGACCGTGGCGGCTATCACGACAACGCGGACGGGAAGGTCGACCTCCTCGACTCCATCTACTACGCCACCGTCACCCTCTCCACCACGGGGTACGGCGACATCGTTCCGCACAGCGACAGCGCCCGGCTGGTCAATGTGCTGCTGGTGACGCCGTTGCGCGTGCTCTTTCTGATCATCCTGGTCGGTACCACTCTCGAGGTCCTCACCGAGCGGACCCGGGAGGAGTGGCGGCTGAACCGCTGGAGGGCCACCTTGCGTGAGCACACCGTCATCGTCGGCTTCGGCACGAAGGGACGTTCCGCGCTCCAGACCCTGTGCGCCACAGGGTTGAAGAAGGAGCAGGTCGTCGTCGTGGATCCGAGTTCGAAGGTGATCGAGACCGCGAACGCGGACGGGTTCGCGGGGGTCGTCGGCGATGCGACCCGCAGCGATGTGCTGCTGCGTGCCGAGTTGCAGAGGGCACGTCAGATCATCATCGCCACGCAGCGCGACGACACGGCGGTGCTGGTCGCACTGACCGCGCGACAGCTCAATCGTGGGGCCAAGATCGTGGCCGCGGTGCGTGAGGAGGAGAACGCCCCGTTGCTGCGCCAGTCCGGGGCCGACGCGGTGATCACCAGTGCCAGCGCGGCGGGCCGGCTGCTCGGGCTTTCCGTGCTCAGCCCCAGCGCGGGCACGGTGATGGAGGACCTGATCCAGCAGGGCAGCGGGCTCGATATCGTCGAACGGCCGGTGATAAAGAGCGAGGTCGGCAAGAGTGTTCGGGAGACGGACGACCTGGTGGTGAGCGTGCTGCGCGGGCACCGGCTGCTCGGTTACGACGATCCGAAGGCGAGCCCTCTGCAGTTGACGGACCGTCTGATCACCATCGTGCGGGCGACGAACGTGCCGTCGCTGGGCGCCGCCGAGTAGGGAGCACGGTCCGCCCGCGCCGGGGTGCGGCGGAGTAGCCTCGCGGCCATGCATGCGATCACGATTCCCGAACCAGGTGGTCCCGAGGCGCTGGTGTGGGCGGAGGTGCCCGATGTCGAGCCCGGCGAGGGCGAGGTCCTCGTCGATGTCGTCGCCAGCGCGGTCAACCGTGCGGATCTGCTGCAGCGGCAAGGCTTCTACGACCCGCCGCCCGGGGCTTCCCCCTACCCCGGGCTGGAGTGCTCGGGACGTATCAGTGCGCTCGGCCCCGGTGTCTCCGGATGGAGCGTCGGTGACGAGGTGTGCGCTCTGCTGGCGGGCGGCGGATACGCGGAGAAGGTGGCCGTCCCGGCCGGCCAGCTGCTGCCGGTGCCGCAAGGGGTGGACCTGGTCACAGCGGCGGCGCTGCCTGAAGCGACCTGCACGGTCTGGTCCAACATGTTCATGGTCGCCCATCTGCGGCCGGGCGAGACCCTGCTCGTCCACGGCGGTGCCAGCGGTATCGGGACGATGGCGATCCAGCTCGGGAAAGCGGTGGGCGCGAAGGTGGCGGTCACCGCGGGCGGGCCGGAGAAGCTGGCGCGCTGCGCCGAACTGGGTGCCGACATTCTGATCGACTACCGCGAGCAGGACTTCGTGGAGGAGCTCCGGAATGCGACGGGCGGTGCCGGGGCGGACGTCATCCTCGACATCATCGGGGCCAAGTATCTGGACCGGAACGTACGGGCGTTGGCCGTGAACGGACGCCTCGCGGTGATCGGGCTGCAGGGCGGAGTGAAGGGCGAGCTGAACCTCGGGGCACTGCTGGCCAAGCGGGCCGCGGTCACGGCGACGTCGTTGCGGGGACGTCCGTTGCAGGAGAAGACGGCGATCGTGGCGGCGGTGCTGGAGCATGTGTGGCCGCTGGTCGCGGCCGGGACGGTGCGGGCGGTCGTGGACAGCACCGTGCCGATGCCGGAAGCGGCGGAGGGGCACCGGGCGCTGGATTCAGGGACGCATGTGGGCAAGGTGCTGCTGGTGACGCCGTCGTCCGAGCCCTCGCCTGCGGCGGGCTGAGCCGGCTGATTCGGCCGAGCCCGCCGATTCGGTCCAGCGCCTCGAAGAACCTTGCCTTTAGCACCCCGAAATCCACGATCCCCGCAACTCCCTGAACTCCAGGGTGTTGCGGGGATCAGTAGAACCAGCCAGGGGGACGGGGCCTGTTGGTGCGAGGGAGTCAGAGGTAGGGGCCCGAGCGGATGGCGCCGTGGTGGGAGTCGTCATCGTCGGTGGGGGCGCCGGGCGGGAGAGCGCGGCGCATCTGCTCCAGCTGGGCGCGCGCCGCCATCTGCTGGGCGAACAGCGCCGTCTGGATGCCGTGGAAGAGGCCCTCCAGCCAGCCGACCAACTGGGCCTGCGCGATGCGCAGTTCCGCCTCCGAGGGGATGGCCTCGTCCGTGAAGGGCAGCGAGAGCCGTTCGAGTTCCGCCACGAGTTCCGGAGCGAGCCCGTCCTCGAGCTCCTTCACCGAGCTCGCGTGGATCTCCTTGAGCCTGACCCGGCTCGCCTCGTCCAGAGGTGCCGCCCGCACTTCCTCCAGCAGCTGCTTGATCATGCTGCCGATGCGCATGACCTTCGCAGGCTGTTCGACCATGTCTGTCACCGGGACCTCGCGCGCCTCGTCGTCAGCTTCAACGCCGCCGAGCGCCATCCCGTCCTGCCCCACTACGAGGACATGGGGGCTCTGCGGCGACCGTTCATTCCTCGGCATCTCCATGCCGCCATTCTCTCGCACATGTGCTTTCCCACAGGGTGTGCCCCCGTACGAGGGTGATCCACCCTCGTACGGGGGCCGCATCCGTACAGCTCAGGCCGGATCCCGGCGGGCCAGCGTCCCGCGGGAGCGGGTGACCAGGGCCGCGAGGACCGCCGCGCCCACCGGGACCGCGACGAGCAGCGCCGCCAGGGTCTCCCAGGGGACGACGATCGGGATGTGCGGCGGGCTGTGGAACCCGCCCCAGCCCTCGTCCAGGGCCTTCTCGTACCACTTCAGCTGCTGACGCTCCTGGGTCAGCCGCAGCCCGATCGCGGGCAGCACACCCGCGGCGGAGCCCAGCACCACACCCATCGCGGCCACCACACCGCACTGGAAACCGCTCAGTGTGCGCCGCACCCGGGGCGGGGCGCCCACGGCGGCCAGCGTCTTCAGATCCGCCTCGGCGTCGGCCTGGGCCAGCCCGGTGGCGATTCCGGCCGCGCCGATCGTGATCAGCCCCGCGAAGACGGTCAGCGCCAGCAGCACGATGTTGTTCTCGCTCTTGTAGCCCTCCTCGATGTGGAGCATCGCGTCCGCGCCGGAGCTGTCGAGCTCGGCGTCGAGCTTCTGCCGCTGTTCGGTGGTCGGCGCCTGGTCCGTCATGAAGTACGCGCCGTACGGGACGGTGGTCAGGCCGGCGGACTTGGCCGCCGCCGGGGGCACGATCATGGAGACGCCGTAGGACGTCACGCTTCCGGGAGCCTGGTAGGCGGGGAACGTCCTGACCGGGCCCGGCGCCTCCTTGCCCTGCTCCGCGGCCTTGTCGGCCGCCTTCGTGTCCGCGACCAGCCGGATACCGATCGTGCCGTTCCGGTCGACGTTGCGCTTGTCGAAGGAGACGACCTTGCCGTCCGCCAGGGCCCCGGTGGCCGCGGGGTCGTCGATGGCGAGGGCCTTCAGCAGCTTCGCGTCACCGACGAGTACCCCGAAGTCGGCGTAGATGCCGCCGCTGCCGTCCTGGCAGCGCCAGTCCTTGGACAGGGCCCGGCGCTGGGACAGGCTGAACTTGGCCGCCGGGTCCTCCCCGCCGGGCAGGACGGTCCACAGGGGGCACTGGTTCTGCTTCGGCACGACGACCTCGTAGCGGCCGCAGTCCTCGCTGCCGCTGTAGGCCATCGTGCACTTCTTCTTGCCGACGGCGATCCGGTCCACATCGGCCCGCAGATCGACCGGCAGATACCGCTGCACAGCGGCCCTGGCCTGCGCGACGTCCCGCCCGCCGGGCGCGTCCACGACCAGGGACACCCCGCCGCGCGGAAGCTGTGCCTCGTACTCGGCAGCGCCTTGGGCGTCGCTGCTCGCCGTGTACGTGGCCACGGCGACGCTTCCCGCGACCGCCGCAAGCACCGCGGCGACCGCGGGCGCCGTGCGGCCCCGGTTGCGTACGGCGTCGCGGAGCGCGAGCCGGGGCGAGAGCGGGAGCCAGCGGCCGGTCCGCCCGAAGAAGCCCACCAGCGCGGGCGTCAGGGCGACCACGCCCAGCTCCGCGATGGCACTGCCGCCCGCGACGATGACGAACTGGTCCGAGTACAGGGATCCGTACAGGGCGATCGCCGCGCCGAGCGCCACTGCGATCAGGCCGATCACCGGAAGCACCCGGCTGCTGCGGCGCACGCCCCGGCGGCCCGTGAGCGAGGCCAGGACGGTCTGTCGTGAGGCGGTGACGGCCGGGACGATCGCGGCCAGCAGGCCGGTAACCACGGCCAGCAGCCCGATGCCGAGCAATTCCAGCGGCCGGATGTCGAAACTGCCGAAGCGTGCGCCGATGTACTCCTCGAGCAGCGGACGCAGCGCGAAGGTCAGGACAAGTCCGAGGACCGTGCCCACGACGGCGGCCACGAAGCCGATCACCAGGCCGCCGGCCAGCACGATGGCGCGGATGTGCCGGCGGTCGCCGCCGTTGGCGCCGACGAGCCCGAGCTGGCGACGCGAGCGCCGGGCGCCCACGGCGAAGGCGGGCCCGGCCAGCAGGCAGATCTCCAGCATGGCGAGACCGACGACGGTGCCGACCGCTGCGAGTGCCGCCGCCTTGGCGCCGGCGCTCTCCTCGTAGCCGCCGCCCCAGTGCTCCGAGTGGTACAGCGGAACGTCCGCATCGGCGGGCGGATCGAGCTGAACGGCGCGCGAAAGGACCTTCACGCCCTTGGCGTTGGCCTCCTTGACCATGTTCCACGTGAAACCGCCGGAAACGCTCACCAGATAGCTGGTGCTCTTGCCGGTTCCGGGCAGGTCATCGGCGGCCAGAGCCTTGTCGAGCGGGTCGAGCAGCGCCCCGGGGACGGCGTTGACCTGGTCGGACGTGAGCGCATCGGGCAGCTCGTACGAGCCGACGACGGTGTACTCGCGGTCCATACCGCGCGCCGCGACGGTGGAGCCCACGGTCAGGCCGCTGGCTTCCAGGAAGTGGGTCGTCACCGCGACCTCGTTCGCGCTCTTGGGGAACCGGCCGCTGATGAGCGTCATGATGCCCGCGGCCATCGGGTCGGTGGAGCGCAGCTCACGGATCTCGCTGTTCAGCAGTCCGTGCGCGGTGCGCACCTTCGCCGAACCGGTCGAGTCCGTCAGGTACTTCGTGCCCGACGGAAGGGCCTTGCCGAGGTCCGTCGCGCCTTCGGGCCACGGCTCGTCCTCCTTGAGATCCGTCGCGGGCGTGTAGTCGTAGCTGTCCGGGGACTGGAGGATCGGTGCGCCGCCCATGTGCGGGTCGGACAACCGGGCAGCGGCCGCGCCGAGCGTGCGCTCCAGCTTCTGCTCGGTGGAGAGCTCGGCGCTGCGCACGGTCAGATCGGCGGCGCTCACACCGAGGATCGGCAGGGCGATCATCGCCAGGACCAGGAAGCTGCGGCCCTTGGAGTGCCAGGCATCGCGGCGGGCGATACGTATTGCGGCCCGCCAGGAGTGGTACCACGTCGTCACCGCTCGGCCGCCTGCCCGGTCAGCAGGGAGTCCGCCTCGCTGCGGAAGGTCTGGTCGACGACCGCGCCGTCCCGCAGGAAGACGACCCGGTCGGCCCAGGCCGCGAAGCGCGGCTCATGCGTGACCAGGATGCCCGCCGCGCCCGCGTCGCAGCGGGCGCGCAGCAGGGCGAGTACGGACTCGCCGGTCTCGGAGTCCAGGGCGCCGGTCGGCTCGTCTGCGAGGACCAGACGGCGCTCACCGACGAGGGCGCGGGCGATCGCCACGCGCTGCTGCTGGCCGCCGGACATCTCGTCGGGGAAGCGGTCGGCGAGATGGCTCAGCTCCATCTCCTCCAGTGCGGCAAGGGCCTCGGTGCGCGCCTTGCGGGCGGAGGTGCCGTCGAGTTCGCGTGGCAGGGCGATGTTCTCGGCGGCGGTGAGCGCCGGGATGAGGTTGTAGTCCTGGAAGACGTAGCCGATGCTGCGGCGGCGCAGGGCGGCGAGCGTCTTGCGGTCGGCGGTGGTGATGTCCGTGGTCTCGACGATGACCTGGCCGGAGCTCGGGGTGTCGAGTCCGCCGGCGATGGTGAGCAGCGTGGACTTGCCGGAGCCGGACGGGCCCATGACGGCGACGAGTTCACCGGGGAACACATCGAGGTCGACACCGCGAAGGGCGTGCACTTCGGTGGCGCCGCTGCCGTGGACACGGGTCAGATTGCGTAGTTGCAGCACGGGTCGCTGTGAACGGTGTTGCTGCTGGGGCTGGTCGGACATGGAGGGGTCCCCCTTGGACGTACGCGTACGGCGTACGGCGTACGTGAGCGGATGTGGAGCCGAATGACGTGCGGTCGAATGACGCGCGGTCGAACGGACGTGGTGCGTGCGTGTGAGGGCGGGCAGGGCGGGAAAGAGCCGGAGCTCAGCCCAGCCGCCCCCGGTGGTCGGTCACGGGCCGCGGAGCACGGGCGGGTGGGGGTGCGGGCTCCGGGTCCGGGGACGCCGCTGTGGAGAGCCGGATGAGCCGTGCCTCGCAGTGGTCGAGCCAGCGGGCCTCCGCCTCGGTCTGGAAGATGAGCTGTTCCAGCACGAGCAGCCAGGCGATGTCGTCCCGGTCGGCAGGGGCGGACTCGACGGCCAGGGCCTGGGCTTTGAGCCGCGTGTAGTCCTGCATCGCCCTGACGGTGTGCCGCCGCTGGGACTGGATGACCTCGCGGATGTCGACCGTCGGCGCGCCGACCGCCATGGCGAGCTTGATGGCCAGCTCGTCACGGGCCGGGCTGGTCCGGTCGACGGGCCGCTCGTACCAGGACTTCAGCTCGCCGCGCCCGGCGTCCGTGATGGCGTAGAGCGCGTGCCCGGCTTCGTCCTCCCCGTCCTGTACGACCATGCCGTCGCGCTCCAGTCGGCTGAGGGTCGTGTAGACCTGACCGACGTTGAGCGGCCAGGTGGCTCCCGTGCGGGACTCGAACTCCGTGCGGAGTTGGGAGCCGTAGCGGGGCCCGCGTTCGAGGAGGGCGAGAAGCCCGTGGCGGATCGACATACTCAGTATGTATACCGAGTATGCCGCTGCGGACAACCGACTTGAGACGGACCTCGCGGCTAGGCCGTACGGGGGACGCGAGGACCGGGCAGGCACTCAGGAGGGACTCAGGAGGGAGGAGGGACTCGGCAGGAACTCGGCAGGAACTCGGCAGGAACTCGGCACGGGCCCGCAGGCACCGCACGGGTGCGGTGCTCGGAAGACGCTGCGCGGTCATCGGACCGGCGCTGCGTGGCACTCACGGGCGGCGCAGCCGCAGGCCCATGTAGCCGAGGCCCAGACCCATCAGCGCGCATCCGGCGCCGAGCGTCATGACCGGGATCTGCCGCTCCAGGGGCCGGGAGGCGGCGGGCGGAGCGGCCTTGCCCTCGGTGGCCGGGTCGGTGCGGCCGGTGGTCGAGTCGGGTGCAGGGGACAGCCGCTCCCGCTCCCGTTCCTGCCTCCGTTCCTCCCGTTCTCGTTCCCGTTGCCGTTTCCGCGACGCCTCCTCGGCCTTCTCGGCCTTCTCGTGTGCACGCGCGCTGGCGCGGACCCGGTCGCGTTCGAGCTCGCTCTGACGCAGTCGGTCGCTTTCGCGGGCACGCTCCCCGTCGAGTTCCTGTGGGAGGGAGGGCCTCGTGGTCACGGCGGGGAAGGGCGGGGCGGTACGGCCCGGGCGTTCGAGGCCCTCGCCGGCCAGGCGCCCGGCCAGCGAGGGTGAGGGCGGCACGAGGGAAGGCGTGATCTTCGCGGGGCGTTGGGGGCGGGCGCCGGTCTCGCGCCCCGGGGGCCGGCCCGGCTTCCAGCCGGTGCCCGGCCCGGTCCCCTTGCCGGGGCGCGGTGACGGCGCCGGTTCCCGCACTTCGGTCGCTTTCGACGTCTTGCGGGGAGCGGGCTTCCCGGGTGTCGGTCTCGCGGGCGCAGGTCCGCCCGGCGCGGGCTTCTCGGAGGCGTTGGGCCGGACGGGTACGGGCGTGGGCACCGCGGCGGCCCGGCGGCTCTGTGCGTTCCGGCCGCTTGCATCGTCCTCCGGGGGGACCTCCTGCCGGCCGTCCTCCTCCGGTCCGCGGTCCCACCGGTCCGTGTGCTGCTCACCGCTTCGGCCGTCGTCGCGGTGCCCCCGGAACGTTTCTGCAAAGCTCCAGGCACCCTCGCCGGCCCCGGCCCCGGGCCCCTCGCCGTACGCCCCGCCGACGGGCACGGCCAGCGCCAGGGCCGAGAGGGCCGCGCAGGCCGCGAGGGTCGTCATGCATTGCGTGCCGAGCTTCGGAGCCACGGGGTGACCCCCTCCCGTGCAGAGGCGCCAAGTTGCCGAGATCCAGGAATATCGGACTCAGCGTCACATGCATGAGCAATTCCGGCATCTCATGCGAAGTGTGCCCATGGCGCACTCACGGCAAGCCGGGCACCGGCTGTCGTCCGGCTGTCGTCCTGCCGCTTCGGATCGCCAGGGCGCCTCGTATCACCAGGGCGCATCGGACCGCCGGGGCACCGCGGACCGCCGGGGTACCGCGGGCCGGCTCGGCGCCCCGGGGCGTCCTGCCGCCTCGGATCGCGCCTACTGCCCCGGGTCGCCCGTGGCGACCGTCAGCTCGAACGTCTGACTGCCGGGGATGACCGCGGTCCCCTCGGTCGGGAACTGCTGGATCACCTGGTCCTCGGCGAACTGCGGGTCGTCGACCTTCTTCACGGTGTACTGCCAGCCCGCCGCCTGGAGGCACGACTTGACGGAGATCAGGTCCTTGTAGATGAAGCTCGGGGCCTGGACCTTCTTCGGGTCGTCGCTGTCCTCGTATGCGTCCGTGCACTCCTCGGTGTCCATCTTCCGGTTGCGCTCCGGCGGCTTGTGGCCCGCCACCGCGGACTCGCTCGCCGTCGCGCCGCCGCCGCTGCTGCCGCCGTCCGCATTCGGGTCCTCGCCACCGCCCATGTTCAGAGCAGTGATCAGCCCGCCGATCGCCAGCAGCGCCACCACGACGGAGCCCACGATCACCGGCATGTTCCGGCTGCCGCCACCACCGTTGCCGGTGCCGCCCGCCGGACCGCCGGTGTGGTGCGGCGACATGGTGTACGGCGCGGGGGTCGGCGCCTGGTTCTGGTACGCCGGGGCCGGCGTCGGAATCTGCTGCGGATAGCCGTAGCTCGGGGGCGGCGGAGTGGCCGTACCCGGCCCCTGCGCTGTACCCGGCCCCTGCGCCGCACCCGGGACGGGCGCCGCAGACGGCGGGCCGTACGGACCGGGCTGGTACGGCTGGTGCACGCTCGGCGGCGCCGGAGTCGCCTGGTCCACCGGCGGGAACACCGCCGAACCGACCCCCGCACCGCTGCCCACGGGACCACCGGCCACGATCACCGGCGCGCCCGTCTGCCCCGCACCGGCCACGCGCATGCACTCGTCGCGCATCGCGGCGGCGCTCGGGAAACGCTCGTTGGGGTTCTTCTTCAGGGCCCGCGCGACCAGCGCGTCCATCGCAGGGGTCACCGAGCGGTTGATGGAGGACGGAGCGACCGGCTCCTCCTGCACATGCGCGTAGGCGATCGCGAGCGGCGAGTCCGCGTCGAACGGCAGCCGGCCCGTCAGCAGCTGGAAGAGCATGATGCCGACCGAGTACAGATCGGAGCGTGCGTCGACCCCGCGCCCCAGCGCCTGCTCCGGCGACAGATACTGCGGTGTACCGACCACCATGCCGGTCTGCGTCATCGACGTGACGCCCGACTGCATGGCCCGCGCGATGCCGAAGTCCATGACCTTGACGACGCCGCGCTTCGTCATCATCACGTTGCCGGGCTTGATGTCCCGGTGGACCAGGCCCATCTCGTGGCTGGTCTCCAGCGCCGCCAGCACATCGGCGGTCACCTTGAGCGCCTTGTCCGCAGGCATCGCGCCGTACTGCTGGATGTCCGCGTTCAGCACCGAGCCGAGCGGCTTGCCCTCCACGTACTCCATGACGATGTACGGCATGATGCCGCCGTCCCCCGCGGCGGAGCCGCTGAAGGTCACAGCGTCCTCGCCGGTGTCGAAGACCGACACGATATTGGTGTGGGAGAGCTTGGCGACGGCCTGAGCCTCCCGGCGGAAGCGCTCGCGGAAGGACTGCTCGCGCCCGAGCTCGGTGTGGAGCGTCTTGATGGCGACCTGACGGTCCAGCGCCGCGTCGTACGCCAGATACACCGACGCCATACCGCCTTCGCCCAGCAGGTCGCGCAGCTGGTACCGGCCGCCCGCCACCGAACCGCCCGCGTAGCGGCCCTGCGCCCCGTCCTGGCTCATGTCGTGCTCCCCCGTACGCGCGCCTGGAGGCGGCGATGATCCCGATTTACGGGCCAAGTCTGCCCGAGGTCACGGACACGTCAAGCCGGGTGCCCGTTCCGTGACCGTACGCACAAGAAGCGTCTCGCAAGCGTTACAGGAACCTCATGGAATTTGCATGGGTGCGGCGGCAGCGGGTTTGATGGCCGGTCCATCTCGGACCGGGCCGCCGTGCGGAGCCTGTAGCGTGACGTGGCGAAGCACCAAGACCCGAGTACGACGCACGACGCACGAAGCACGACGTACGAAGCACGATGCACGCACATCGCCCGCGCACCGCGCGCGGCGCGGCAAGACACGACGGCGAGGACTGATGGCACCCGAACCCGAAGCAAGTGGCGGCGGAGTCTCGGAAGCTGCGGACTCCTGGGGCGTCGGCGGGCTCGTCGGTGACGGACGCTACCGGCTGACCCACCGTCTCGGGCGGGGCGGCATGGCCGAGGTGTTCGCGGCGGAGGACGTACGGCTCGGCCGCACCGTCGCCGTCAAGCTGCTCCGCGCCGACCTCGCCGAGGACCCGGTCTCCAAGGCGCGCTTCACGCGCGAGGCTCAGTCGGTCGCCGGGCTCAACCACCACGCCATCGTGGCCGTGTACGACTCCGGCGAGGACGTCGTGAACGGCCAGTCCGTGCCGTACATCGTCATGGAGCTGGTCGAGGGCCGCACCATCCGCGATCTGCTCATCAGCGCGGAGGCACCGCCGCCCGAGCAGGCGCTGATCATCGTCTCCGGGGTTCTCGAGGCGCTCGCGTACTCGCACCAGCACGGCATCGTGCACCGTGACATCAAGCCCGCGAACGTCATCATCACCGACGGCGGCGCGGTGAAGGTGATGGACTTCGGCATCGCCCGCGCACTGCACGGCGCGCAGTCGACGATGACCCAGACCGGCATGGTCATGGGCACGCCGCAGTACCTCTCCCCCGAGCAGGCGCTCGGCAAGGCCGTCGACCACCGCTCCGACCTGTACGCCACGGGCTGCCTGCTCTACGAACTGCTCGCGCTGCGCCCGCCTTTCACCGGCGAGACACCGTTGTCGGTCGTCTACCAGCACGTCCAGGACGCCCCCGTGCCCCCGTCCGAGACATCGGACGTCGCGCCGCCGGAGCTGGACGGGCTCGTCATCCGGGCGCTCGCGAAGGACCCGGACGACCGGTTCCAGAGCGCCGAGGAGATGCGTGGCCTCGTGCAGTACGGGCTGCAGATGCTCCAGCAGCAGGGCAGCCACACGGGTACGTGGAACACCGGCCCGGTCGAGGTGCACGAGGGCGGCCACACCCCGGCGCAGGGGATGACCGCGACGACCGTGATCGGCCACCCGCCCCACGGGGACACCTCCCAGGGCCCGATCCTCCCGCCGCGCAATCCGGACGACGGCGGTTACGGGGCGTACGACGGCGCACGCGGCAACGGCCGCGGCGGGCGGGGCAAGGCGCTGCTCTTCGTCGCGCTCGCGCTGATCGCGATCACGGCGGGCGTGGTCTTCGCGCTCGACCGGGCGAACAACGCCGGAGAGAACCAGAAGCCGCAGCCCCAGATCTCGAGCACCCCGGACACCTCGGACGCGACGTCCCCGACGCCGTCCGAGACGGAGACCGAGGAGAGCGACGAGCCGGAGCAGCCGACGGACGGCGGCAACGAGCAGCCGTGGACGCCGTCCGACACCCCGACCGACCAGGACACGCCGTCCACGCCGCAGAGCCCCACCGACGGGGGGCCGACGGGCTCGCCCTCGACGACGGAGGGGAACACGAGTGAGGGGTCGACGGAGGGCAACACGGACGAAGGGGCGACGGAGGGGGACACGAGTGAGGGGGCCACGGAGGGCGCGACCGAGGGGGTCACGGAGGGCGCGACCGACGGCGGCAACAGCACCGGTACCACCACCACCGGTCAGGACACCGGCGGGACCACGGGTCAGGTCGGCGGCAACACCACCTGAGTCACCCCGCGAACGCCTCGCACACCGCCTCGTACTCCCGCGTCCACCACACCGCCAGGGCCGACGCCGCAGGAAACTGCGGGTCGGCCCTGCGGTCGTGCAGCTGGTAGCGCCAGCGCAGGATCCAGAAGTCGTTGAGCCGCTCCCACCACACGCGGTGGACCGCGGCCGCCAGTTCCGCGCGGTCCGCGCCGGCCGCGCGGCGGTAGGCGCGCGCGTACGCCCGTACCTTCGCCAGCTCCAGCTCGCCCGCAGGCCGGACGAAGAAGATCACCGCGGCCCGTACGGCCTCCTCGGCGCGCGGCTGCACCCCGAGGCGGTCCCAGTCGACGATCGCGGCGGGCTCTGCGCCGCGGTGGTCCCCCCGGTAGAGCAGGTTGAGCGGGTGGAAGTCGCCGTGCACCCAGCCGCTGGCGGTGCCGGGCGGCGGGCGGCGGTGGGCGTGGCGTTCCAGGAGGGTGCGGCGCTCGACGAGGCGGTGCTCGGCGAGGGCGTCGAAGGCGTCGCGGGGGTGGTGGCGGCGCGCCAGGTCCAGCAGGTCGTCGATGAGCGCGAAGGTCTCGTCCGGGTCGGCGCTGTGGTGGGTGCGGGGGTGCGGTTCCGCCTCCATGACCCGCTCAAGGCCCGTGTGCACCAGGCCGAGCAGGGCGCCGAGGCGGCGTGACTCGGCGGTGGTCAGCTGGGCGCCGTCCCGGTGCCGGCCGTCGATCCAGGGGTGCAGCGCGTAGCAGCGGCCGCCGATGACGGCGACGGTGTCGCCGGCCGTGTCCGCTACCGGCGGGGCGACGGGGACGCCGAGGGACTCGAGCCGCTGGGTGGCGCGGTGCTGGCGGACGATGGTGGCCCGGTCGGCGGTCGGGGCGTCGACGTGCTGCTTGAGGAAGTAGGCGCCGCGGGTGGTGGCGAGCCGGTAGCCGCGGTTGAGGAGGCCCTGGGTGACGGGCTCGCAGGAGAGGGGCTCGCCGGGGTCGTCGTAGCGGCGCAGCAGCTCACCCAGCGGCGGGGAGGGGGCCAGAGCATTAGCAGATGAGCGCGGCACCCGCCAGATGATAGATCACACAGCGTGTCGCACGGATCGCTCTGTGGATCGCTCTGTGGATCGGCCCGTGGCCCGGCCTGTGGCTCGGCTGGTGGTTCGGCCTGCGGATCCCTCGGTGGACCGCTCTGCCAACCGCCCCTCGGAGAGCGCCGACGAGCACGACGTGTGCACCGTGACGAACCGGGGCCGCAGGCGCATGTAGACCGGTTCGAAGGGTTCTCCGTCCACCTGGTCGGGGCCCGGCCCGAAGCTCGCGACCTCGGCCGCCGTGGGCTCGACGATCTCCGCCGTGCCGGTGCACTGGACCGACCAGAGGGCGTCCGCGCCCGAATTGAGGTTGTCCGCGCCGTACGCCACCACGCTGCCGCCGCAGCTCCTGGCGAGTTCGAGTCCGGCGTGGACGCGGAGCAGGACGTTCCCGTCGTTCGACACGACATGGCGCGCCGGTGCGACGTACGGCATCGCGTGCAGGCTGGTCGCCAGCCGCCCGTACGACACCCGGGAGAGCAGCTCGACGTCGCGGAGCTCCGCGGAGGGGTCCGACGAGAGCTCGGCCGGGACGGGGGGATTGTCCTGGGGAGGCATGACCCCCACTGTCGGCCGACGGGCGGTGGCACCGAAAGGGCCGCCCGGCCCCCTGCGTGGGGACCTAGGTCCCGAGGGGGTGCGAGGGCCGTGCGGTGGGTCCCCTAGGGGCCGAAAGGTCCGAAGGGGCCGGGGCCGCGCGGCGCGCTCTACTGCCGCTCCGCCTGCATGCGCGCCACGTACGCCGCGGCCTGCGAGCGGCGCTCCATGCCCAGCTTCGCGAGCAGGCTGGATACGTAGTTCTTGATGGTCTTCTCGGCCAGGTGGAGTCGCTCGCCGATGGCCCGGTTGGTCAGCCCCTCGCCGATCAGATCCAGGATCCTGCGCTCCTGGTCGGTCAGGCTCGCGAGCTTCGCGTCCCCCTTGGGGGCGTTGCCGTCGCGCAGCCGCTCCAGGACGCGCGCGGTGGCCACGGGGTCGAGCAGCGACTTGCCCGCCGCCACGTCGCGCACCGCCGCCAGCAGCTCGGTGCCGCGGATGGCCTTGAGGACATAGCCCGAGGCCCCGGCCATGATCGCGTCGAAAAGTGCCTCGTCGTCGGAGTACGAGGTGAGCATCAGGCATTTGATGGCGTCGTTCTGGGAACGAACCTCACGGCAGACCTCGACGCCGCTGCCGTCCGGAAGCCGTACGTCCAGAACGGCCACATCAGGGCGGGTCGCGGGGATCCTGACCAGGGCGTCTGCCGCCGTGCCGGCCTCGCCCACGACCTCGATGTCGTCCTCGACCGACAGCAGCTCGTGGACGCCACGCCGGACGACTTCGTGGTCATCCAACAGAAATACTGTGATTTTTCCGTCTTCGCGCACGGGGTAAGTCTCACATACTCACTCTTCCCGTGTCCGGGGTGACCGGGATAACGTGCCCGTGTTCCGGCGGCCTGCAAGGCTGTGACCAGTGGTTGTTCCCGCTTTTCTCGATTTACTTGGAAATCCAAGCAAAATCGCAGGTCAAATGGGGTTTCGCAGTAATGCGGCCCACTGGGTAACGTGCCTTTGGCAGGGCGCTCGCCGGGGCACCTGTCAGCCTGTTCCCGAGTCATACCCAACGGTGCACCCACCCCGTGCACGGGTACGGAGCAGGCGAGCCGCACTGGTTCCCGGCGGATCCCGGGGGCCGGACAGACGGAGGAGCACGCACGTGACCGTGGAGAGCACTGCCGCGAGCAAACCGCGCCGCAGTAGTAAGCGCACCGGCGCCACCGCCGCGAAGAGCGCAAGCAGCGCAACCAGCGCGAGCAGCGCAAAGCGCGCCGGGAAGCAGCCGCAGCAGGAGCCGCAGCCGGGGACTTCCGAGCCGCAGCTCGTACAGCTGCTGACGCCCGAGGGCGAGCGGGTCGAGCACCCTGAGTACAACGTCGACCTCAGCGCGGACGAGCTCAAGGGCCTGTACCGGGACATGGTCCTGACGCGTCGCTTCGACGCCGAGGCCACGGCCCTCCAGCGCCAGGGCGAGCTGGGCCTGTGGGCGTCGCTGCTGGGTCAGGAGGCCGCCCAGATCGGCTCGGGACGGGCCCTGCGCGACGACGACTACGTCTTCCCGACCTACCGCGAGCACGGCGTCGCCTGGTGCCGCGGGGTCGACCCGACGAACCTGCTCGGCATGTTCCGCGGCGTGAACCACGGCGGCTGGGATCCGAACAGCAACAACTTCCACCTGTACACGATCGTGATCGGCTCGCAGACGCTGCACGCGACCGGGTACGCGATGGGTGTCGCCAAGGACGGCGCGGACTCCGCCGTCATCGCCTACTTCGGCGACGGCGCCTCCAGCCAGGGAGACGTCGCGGAGTCCTTCACCTTCTCCGCGGTCTACAACGCCCCGGTCGTGTTCTTCTGCCAGAACAACCAGTGGGCGATCTCCGAGCCCACCGAGCGCCAGACCCGTGTGCCGCTCTACCAGCGCGCCCAGGGCTTCGGCTTCCCGGGCGTCCGCGTCGACGGCAACGACGTGCTCGCGTGCCTGGCCGTGACCCGGTCCGCGCTGGAGCGCGCCCGGCGCGGCGAGGGCCCGACGCTGGTCGAGGCGTTCACGTACCGGATGGGCGCCCACACGACCTCCGACGACCCCACCAAGTACCGGCACGACGACGAGCGGGCGGCCTGGGAGGCCAAGGACCCGATCCTGCGTCTGCGGACGTACCTGGAGCGCGAGGTCCTCGGCGAGAACGAGGCCGAGGCGTTCTTCACCGCCCTGGAGGAGGAGAGCGACGTGCTCGCCAAGCGCGTGCGCGAGGTCGTCCGCGCCATGCCCGACCCGGACCACATGGCCATTTTCGAGAACGTGTACGCCGACGGGCACGCCCTCGTCGACGAGGAGCGCGCGCAGTTCGCCGCCTACCAGGCGTCGTTCGCGACAGAGCTGGACAGCGGCTCCGCCGCGGGCCCGGCGCAGGAGGGCAAGTAAGCCATGGCCGCAGAGAAGATGTCGCTCGCGAAGGCGCTCAACGAGTCGCTGCGCAAGGCGCTCGACACCGACCCCAAGGTCCTGATCATGGGCGAGGACGTCGGCAAGCTCGGCGGAGTCTTCCGGATCACCGACGGGCTCCAGAAGGACTTCGGCGAGGGACGGGTCATCGACACCCCGCTCGCCGAGTCCGGCATCGTCGGCACCGCGATCGGTCTCGCGCTGCGCGGGTACCGCCCGGTCGTCGAGATCCAGTTCGACGGATTCGTCTTCCCCGCGTACGACCAGATCGTCACGCAGCTCGCGAAGATGCACGCCCGCGCGCTCGGCAAGATCAAGCTGCCGGTCGTCGTCCGTATCCCGTACGGCGGCGGCATCGGCGCCGTCGAGCACCACTCCGAGTCGCCCGAGGCGCTCTTCGCGCATGTCTCGGGCCTGAAGGTGGTCTCGCCCTCGAACGCGTCGGACGGCTACTGGATGCTCCAGCAGGCCATCCAGAGCGACGACCCGGTGATCTTCTTCGAGCCGAAGCGGCGCTACTGGGACAAGGCCGAGGTCGACACCGAGGCCATCCCCGACCCGCTGCACGCCGCCCGGACCGTCCGCACCGGCACGGACCTCACGCTCGCCGCGTACGGCCCGATGGTGAAGGTCTGCCTCGAGGCCGCCGCGGCCGCCGAGGAGGAGGGCAAGTCGCTGGAGGTCCTGGACCTGCGCTCGATGTCCCCGATCGACTTCGACGCCGTGCAGAAGTCCGTGGAGAAGACCCGCCGGCTCGTCGTCGTCCACGAGGCCCCGGTCTTCTACGGCTCCGGTGCCGAGATCGCCGCCCGCATCACGGAGCGGTGCTTCTACCACCTGGAGGCCCCGGTGCTGAGGGTCGGCGGTTTCCACGCCCCGTACCCGCCGGCCCGGCTCGAGGAGGAGTACCTCCCGGGACTGGACCGTGTGCTCGACGCCGTCGACCGCTCGCTGGCGTACTGAGGAGAGGGTCGTGACGACGATGACTGAGAACGCGGCTCGCTTCCGTGAGTTCAAGATGCCCGACGTGGGCGAGGGACTGACCGAGGCCGAGATCCTCAAGTGGTACGTCAAGCCCGGTGACAGCGTCACCGACGGCCAGGTGGTGTGCGAGGTCGAGACGGCGAAGGCGGCGGTGGAGCTGCCGATCCCGTACGACGGCGTCGTGCACGAGCTGCGCTTCGACGAGGGCACGACGGTGGACGTCGGTACGGCGATCATCACCGTGGACGTCGCTCCGGGGTCGGAGACCGCCGAGCCCCCCGCTCCCGCGGCCGAGCCGGCCGCCCCCGAGCCGGAGGCCGAGGCCAAGCCCACCGGCCGCCAGCCGGTGCTCGTCGGGTACGGCGTCGCCGAGTCCTCGACCAAGCGCCGCCCGCGCAAGGGCACTTCGGTGCCGGAGCAGGCGCAGGCCGCCCAGGTCCAGGCCGCCGTGCAGGCCGAGCTCAACGGGCACGGCGGCGCCGTCGCGGTGCCGGCCGCGGCCCGCCCGCTGGCCAAGCCCCCGGTCCGCAAGCTGGCCAAGGACCTCGGCGTGGACCTCGCCGCGGTCGTCCCCAGCGGGCCCGACGGGATCATCACCCGCGAGGACGTGCACGCGGCGGCGGCCCCCGCGGCCGCCGCCCCGGCGCCCGTCCGCGCTCCGGAGCCCGTGGCCGCCGCCCCCGCTCCCGCTGCCGCCGCCGCGCCCGCCGCGGTGCCCGGCGCCCGGGAGACCCGTGTCCCCATCAAGGGCGTACGGAAGGCCACGGCCGCCGCGATGGTCGGGTCCGCCTTCACCGCGCCGCACGTCACCGAGTTCGTCACGGTCGACGTGACGCGCACGATGAAGCTGGTAGAGGAGCTCAAGTCCGACAAGGACATGGCAGGGCTCCGGGTGAACCCGCTGCTGCTCATCGCCAAGGCGCTGCTCGTCGCGATCAGGCGCAACCCGGCGGTCAACGCCGCCTGGGACGAGGCGAACCAGGAGATCGTGCTCAAGCACTACGTCAACCTGGGCATCGCCGCGGCCACACCCCGCGGTCTGATCGTGCCGAACATCAAGGACGCGCACGACAAGACCCTGCCGCAACTGGCGGAGGCGCTCGGCGAGCTGGTCGCCACCGCCCGCGAGGGCAAGACCACCCCTGCGGCCATGCAGGGCGGCACGGTGACCATCACCAACGTCGGCGTCTTCGGCGTCGACACGGGCACGCCGATCCTCAACCCGGGCGAGTCCGCGATCCTCGCGGTCGGTGCGATCAAGCTCCAGCCCTGGGTCCACAAGGGCAAGGTCAAGCCCCGTCAGGTCACCACGCTGGCGCTCTCCTTCGACCACCGGCTGGTCGACGGCGAGCTCGGCTCCAAGGTGCTTGCGGACGTCGCGGCGGTCCTGGAGAACCCGAAGCGGCTCATCACCTGGGCGTAGCCACGCCCTGACACGAAGAGGCACGCACGGACACACGAAGGGGGCCCGCCGCGAAAGCGGCGGGCCCCCTTTGCGTGCGTGCGGGTCAGCCCAGCCGCTTGAAGCCGTAGTCCATCAGCTTCTTCGCGTCAGTGGTGCGCTGCGTCGAGGAGGTGGAGGCGAGGACGGTGCCGATGACCGTCTTGCCGTTCCGGGTCGCCGCGAAGACCAGGCAGTACTTGGCCTGGGGGCCGGAGCCGGTCTTCACGCCGATCGCGCCGCTGTAGGTGCCCAGCAGCGTGTTGGTGTTGGTCCACGTCGGCATAGTGCGGGTGCCGCCGGTCTTCGTCGTGGTCTTGGCCGTGTACGACTTCGTCTTCACGATGGCGCGGAACGTGGAGTTCTTCATCGCGTTGCTGGCGAGCTTCGTCAGGTCGCGCGGCGTCGAGTAGTTCGAGCCATTGCTTATTCCGTCGAACGAGTCGAAGCGCGTGTTGCGCAGACCGAGGTCCGCGGCGGCCTTGTTCATCTTGCCGATGAAGGACTTCACGCGGGCGGCGCGGGTGGTGCCGGTGCCGAACTTGTCGGCCAGCGCGTAGGCGGCGTCGCAGCCGGACGGCAGCATCAGACCGTAGAGCAGCTGGCGGACGGTGACCTTGTCGCCGACGATCAGGCGGGCGGACGAGGCGTTCTTGGAGACGATGTAGTCGCTGTAGGCCATCTGGACCGTGACCTTGGCGTCAAGGTTGAGGTTGGGCTGCGACAGCACCACCTTCGCGGTCATGATCTTGGTGGTGGACCCGGTGGAGCGACGGGTGTCGGCGGCCTTGGTGTAAAGGGACGCCCCGGTGCTGTTGTTCATCACGTAGCCGCCCGTGGCGGCGATCGTGGGCACCGGCGGGGCCGCTGCCTGGGCCTGGCCGGCGAATGCGCTGCCGGCGAGAACGGCACCAGCGGTGAGGGTCACGGTGGCAGCGAGCCGCATGCCCTTGATACCTGTCTTCAAGTTGTGTGCTCCGAAATGAGCTGATGATCCCGAATTGGTCATAGTGCGCGGGGCACATGGGAGTGCCGCACGCTGAAGAGACGCACGAGAGGTCCGGAGGGATGCACGCGTCCCGCGATTCGGACGAGATTTTTTGATGCACCCTTGTTGTATCTATGTTGTGCGCATGCCTGCCGCCCCCGCCGCCGCCGACCGCGTCTACACGCACATCAAGCAGGCGGTCCTCGACCGCCGTTACGAGGGCGGGACGCTCCTCACGGAGGGCGAGCTCGCCGAGGCCGTCGGCGTATCGCGGACCCCCGTGCGCGAGGCCCTGCTCAAGCTGGAGATGGAAGGGCTGCTCAAGCTCTACCCGAAGAAGGGCGCCCTCGTGCTCGCCGTCTCGGCGCAGGAGATCAGGGACGTGGTCGAAACCCGGCTGCTGGTCGAGGAGTTCGCCGTACGCCAGGCCGTCCCGGCACCGCCCGCGCTGATCGCGCGGCTGGAGGAGCTCCTGGAGGAGCAGCGGTGCCGGGCCGCCGCGGGCGACCTCGCCGAGGTCGCCGTCACCGACCGCTGCTTCCACGCCGAGATCGTCCGCCACGCCGGCAACCAGATCCTCGCGAAGCTCTACGACCAGATGCGCGACCGGCAGCTGCGCATGGGCGTCGCCGTGATGCAGGCCAGACCGGACCGGGTCGCCAAGAACATCACCGAGCACGCCGAGATCCTCGACCGGATCCGAGCGGGCGACGCCGACGGCGCCGCCGCGTGCGTACGGCAGCATCTGGGCTGGGTCAAGGTCCTGGTCCGGGGTGAGGCCGGATGAGCGGCTCATCCGGGGCCCTGCCCCTCTCACTGCCGGGCGACCCGCCCGGCGGCCGCCGCGCCTACGCGGTCTGGGGCATCGGCGTCGCCGTCTACTTCGTCGCCGTGATCTTCCGTACGTCGCTGGGCGTCGCCGGACTCGACGCCGCCGACCGCTTCGACGTCAACGCCTCCGCGCTCTCCACCTTCTCCATACTCCAGCTGCTCGTGTACGCGGGCATGCAGATACCCGTCGGCCTGATGGTCGACCGGCTCGGCACCAAGAAGGTCCTCACCCTCGGCGTCGTCCTCTTCACGGCGGGCCAGCTCGGCTTCGCGTTCTCCCCCTCGTACGGCATGGCACTCGCCTCCCGCGCGCTGCTCGGCTGCGGCGACGCGATGACCTTCATCAGCGTGCTG
This sequence comes from Streptomyces sp. FIT100, assembly GCF_024584805.1. Taxonomy (NCBI): domain Bacteria; kingdom Bacillati; phylum Actinomycetota; class Actinomycetes; order Kitasatosporales; family Streptomycetaceae; genus Streptomyces; species Streptomyces sp. FIT100. Next base: position 4,066,381 of record NZ_CP075715.1, read on the forward strand.
CGGCTCGGCGCACGCTGGTTCCCGGCGCGGCACGGGCCGCTGACGGCCCAGATCGCCGCGCTGTTCGGGATGGCCGGCAACCTCGTGTCGACGATGCTCATCGCCCGGCTGCTGCACGGCCTCGGCTGGACCGCCACGTTCGCCGGCAGCGCGATCGCCGGCGTGGTCGTCCTCGTCCTGCTGCTGCTCTTCCTCAAGGACCATCCGGAGGGGTACGAGCCCGCCCCGGCCCGGCACACCGGGGCCGCCTTCGTCCGCCGGCAGATCGCCGCGGCCTGGCGCGAGCCCGGCACCCGGCTCGGTATGTGGGTGCACTTCACCACCCAGTTCCCGGCCATGGTCTTCCTGCTGCTGTGGGGGCTGCCGTTCCTCGTCGAGGCACAGGGCCTGTCGCGTCGCACGGCGGGCGAACTGCTCACACTGGTCGTGGTCGTCAACATGGCCGTGGGGCTGGTCTACGGCCAGATCATCGCCCGGCACCACGCGGCCAGGGCCCCGCTCGCGATCGGCACCGTCGGGGCGACGGCGACGGTCTGGGCCATGACCCTCGCCCACCCCGGCGACCAGGCGCCGATGTGGCTCCTCGTCACCCTGTGCTCGGTGCTGGGCGCCTGCGGCCCCGCCTCGATGATCGGCTTCGACTTCGCCCGCCCCGCGAACCCGCCCGAGCGGCAGGGCACGGCGTCCGGGATCGTCAACGTGGGCGGATTCACCGCCTCGATGGCGACGTTGTTCGCGGTGGGCGTGCTGCTGGACATGACCGGCGACAACTACCGGATCGCCTTCGCGTCCGTCTTCGTCCTTCAGGCGCTGGGCGTCGTGCAGATCCTGCGGCTGCGGGCGCGCACGGCGCGGCGGGAGCGCGAACGGCTGGTGGCGAGCCGGGTGGAGGCCGTGCACGTACCGGTGTGACCGCCCGTGCGGCTCGGCCCCGCGCGCTCGCCCGGCGGGGCTCGGTCCGCCCGTCCGCACGGCCCTGTCTGCACGGCCCCATCCGGGCGGGCGGGCCGGGATGAGGCCGTCCGGGCGAGGCCGTCCGGACTGGGCCGTCCGGACGAGGCCGACCGCTAGGGCGTGATCGCGAACGAGTCCAGGATGGCCGCCGCCAGCTCCGCGTCGCCCTCGACCTTGATCCGGTCGGCGACGGCCGCGGGCCTGACCCGCCCCGTGGCGAGCCGTACGTACGTCTCCCAGTCCAGCGCGAACGTCACCGCAGGACCCAGCGACGGCGCTCCGTCGATCGTGCCGTGCCCGTCCGCGTCGACACGGACGGTCCGCAGGAACTCCACGGGCCCGCTGACGTCGAAGACCACGGCGGAGTTCGGCGGTGCGCCCGCGTCCTTGGCGACGACCTTCGGCAGGACCGCGAGGAAGTTGTCGCGGGCGCCGAGTGCGGCGGGGGAGTCGAGGTTGCCCGGCTTGCCGAGCGCCGTCCGCAGATCCTGCTCGTGCACCCAGACGTCGAACGCCCGCATCCGGTACGCCAGCTCCAGCGTCTGCTCGGCGCCGAGCGGAGCGCGCACCATGGTCTCGGGCGAGCGGCTCTCGTTGCGCAGCTGCCGGTTCCGCCGGATGATCGTGTACTCGAGCTCGGAGGTCATCTCGGGCGCGGTGTGGTGGCGGCGCACATCGACCTGCATCTCCATGTAGCGCGAGAACTCACTGCGCACATGGTAGAGATCGCGGGGCAGCGTGTGGATCGGCCGGGGGTCACCGAGCATCTCGCACTCCATGCCGATGACATGCGACACGATGTCGCGCACCGACCACCCTGGGCACGGCGTTGCGCGGTTCCACTCACCCTCCGCGAGCGGCTGCACCAGCTCGGATATCGCTTCGATGGAGTGGGTCCAGGCGTCGGCGTAGGTCTGGAGACTGGGATGGACGGTCACGGAACCCCTCGGCGGTTGTGCGCGGGCTGGGTGCTGGGCAGCTCTGCCGGGGGTCTTGGGGGTGACCCCGGGACAGAACAGTACGCTGCCACCGGGCACCCCGGCAGTGCTTTCGTGTGACGATCGTAGGCCCGTGTTGACGACTCGAATGCCAGGACGGTGGTAGTGTGCGCGCCTCGCTCATTCAGATCGCAGTAGACCCGGACGAATCGGTTGATCCCCGTAGGCAGCGCGCCGCCTCGCTCGTACGCGCGCAGGCCGGCGCCGATCTCGTCGTCCTCCCCGAGCTGTGGCCCGTCGGGGCCTTCGCCTACGAGTCGTTCGCGACGGAGGCGGAACCGCTCGAAGGCCCCACGTACGAGGCGATGGCGAAGGCGGCGAGCGACGCGGGCGTCTGGCTGCACGCGGGCTCCATCGTCGAGAGGGACGCCGACGGGGCGCTCTACAACACCTCCCTCGTCTTCTCCCCCGCCGGCGAGCTCGCCCGCGCCTACCGCAAGATCCACCGCTTCGGCTTCGACAAGGGCGAGGCGGTGCTGATGGCCGCGGGCACCGAACTCGTCACCGTCGCCCTCCCCGACGCCACCCTCGGCCTCGCCACCTGCTACGACCTCCGCTTCCCCGAACTCTTCCGCGGCCTCGTCGACGCGGGCGCCGACACCCTCGTCATCGCCGCCGGCTGGCCCGAACGCCGCCGCGCCCACTGGACCCTCCTCGCCCGCGCCCGCGCCGTCGAGAACCAGTCCTACGTCCTCGCCGTCGGCTGCTCCGGCACCCACGGGGGCGTTCCCCAGGCCGGCCACAGCCTCGTCGTCGACCCCTGGGGCGAGGTCCTCGCGCAGGCCGGCCCGGACGAGGAGATCCTCACGGTCGACCTCGACCCCACGAAGCCGGCCGAGACCCGCGACCAGTTCCCGGCCCTGAAGGACCGCGTCCTGGGCCTCCCGACCCCTCGGTGACCACGGGGCGCGGGCGACCTCACCGAGTCCGTGGGCCCGTGGCGGAGTACACCGCCGTCCACGGCAAGAAGGCACCGCGGTCCTGCTGACCCCGCAGGTCGGCCGGTGCTCATGGGCGGATGGCAAGCTTGAAGCATGAACGATGCTGCCCCGGCGCCCACCCCCGCCCCCGCACCCCGCAAGCGTGCCCGTGTCCGTGCCCCCGAGCTGATCGGCAAGGGCGGCTGGATCAATACCGGTGGGAAGGACCTGAAGCTCGCCGACTTCCGAGGTCGCACATTGATCTTGGATTTTTGGACCTTCTGCTGCATCAACTGCCTGCACGTCCTGGACGAGCTGCGCGAGTTGGAGGAGAAGCACCGGGACACCCTGGTGATCGTCGGGGTGCACTCGCCGAAGTTCGTGCACGAGGCCGATCACCAGGCCGTCGTCGACGCCGTGGAGCGGTACGAGGTGCACCACCCCGTGCTCGACGACCCCGAGCTCGCGACCTGGAAGCAGTACGCCGTGCGGGCGTGGCCGACGCTGGTCGTCATCGACCCCGAGGGGTACGTCGTCGCGCAGCACGCGGGCGAGGGGCATGCGCACGCCATCGAGCGGCTCGTGGAGGAGCTGGAGGTGGAGCACGGGGCGAAGGGGACGCTGCGGCGCGGCGACGGGCCGTACGTGCCGCCGGAGCCGGCCGCGACCGATCTGCGGTTTCCGGGGAAGGCCGTCGTGCTGCCGTCGGGGAACATCCTGGTCTCCGACTCGACCCGGCATCAGCTGGTCGAGCTGGCGGCGGACGGTGAGACCGTGGTGCGGCGGATCGGGGACGGGGAGTTCCGGGAGCCGCAGGGGCTCGCGCTGCTGCCGGGGGGTACCTCCCAGGCCGGAGGCTCCGGGGGAGGCAAGGTGATCGTCGCCGACACGGTGAACCACGCGCTGTGCACGTACGACCCGGAGACCGGTGCGATCGAGCGGGTCGCCGGGACGGGGCGGCAGTGGTGGCAGGGGTCGCCGACGGCGGGGCCCGCCCTGGAGGTGGATCTGTCGTCGCCGTGGGACGTGGCCTGGTGGCAGGGCAGGGTGTGGATCGCGATGGCGGGCGTCCACCAGCTGTGGACGTACGACCCGGAGAGCGGGACGGTCGGGGTGGCGGCCGGTACGACCAACGAGGGACTCGTCGACGGTCCGGCCGCCGAGGCGTGGTTCGCGCAGCCGTCCGGGCTCGCCGCCACCGATGACCGGCTGTGGATCGCCGACTCGGAGACCTCGGCGCTGCGCTGGATCGACATCGAGGGCGTCGTCCACACCGCCGTCGGCACCGGACTGTTCGACTTCGGCCACCGGGACGGTGCCGCCGGCCAGGCGCTGCTCCAGCATCCGCTGGGCGTCACCGCGCTGCCGGACGGCTCGGTCGCGGTGGCCGACACGTACAACCACGCGCTGCGCCGCTACGACCCGGCGAGCGGTGAGGTGACGACGCTCGCCACCGATCTGCGCGAGCCGTCCGCGGCCGTGCTGGACGGTGACGAGATCGTGGTCGTCGAGTCGGCCCGGCACCGGCTGACCCGGCTGCGGCTGCCGGAGGAGGCCGTACGGGTCGAGGCGGTCGCCCATCGCACGCAGCGCGCTGCGACCGCCGTCGCCCCGGGCACGCTGCGGCTGGACGTGGTCTTCCAGGCCCCGGCCGGCCAGAAGCTGGACACGCGTTACGGCCCCTCCACCCGGCTGCTGGTCTCCTCGACGCCGCCGGAGCTGCTCGCCACCGGTGATGGCGCGGGCACGGACCTCTTCCGTGAGCTGGAGCTCGACCCCGCGGTGACGGAGGGCGTGCTGCACGTCTCGGCGATGGCGGCGTCGTGCGACGACGACCCGGCGAACGAGTACCCGGCCTGCCATGTCCACCAGCAGGACTGGGGCGTTCCGGTCCGGGTGACGGCCGAGGGCGACTCGCGGCTGGCGCTCGTGCTCGCGGGCATGGACGAGGGCGAGTAGGTCTTCCGACGGCCGGCACGGAAGCCCGGTACGGAGGTAAGCCCGGCCCGCAGGCCCGGCACGGAAACCGGCCCCGGCCCTGTCAGGGCCGGGGCCGGTGCGGGTGTGAGTGCGGGTGCCGGACGCCGCGTCAGCGGGGGTAGCCGGTCGAGCGGCCCTCTTCGGTGATCGTCGGTGCGACCGGTGGCACCACCGCCCGCCGCCGTCGCGCGATGCTGGTGAACGTGGCGACGCCGATGACGCCCACCGCCATCATGATCAGCCCGACCACGTCGAGGTTGACGCTCTCCACCTCCCAGTCGGTCGCGAAGGTGAGGATCGCTCCCGCACCGATCAGCAGGATGCAGCCTCCCAAGCCCATGATTCACCTCCGGAATCAGCTAGGGACACCGGGTACCCCGACCCGTGGCACCTAAGCGGGGGAGGCGGGCTGACGTCGGCTCAGTCCTCCAGGAACGCCACCAGCGCGTTCGCCAGCAGGTACGGGTCGTCCGCCCCGCACAGCTCGCGCACGCTGTGCATCGACAGGATCGCCACACCGATGTCGACGGTGCGGATGCCGTGCCGGGCGGCGGTGATGGGGCCGATCGTCGTGCCGCACGGCATCGCGTTGTTGGAGACGAACGTCTGCCACGGCACCCCGGCGCGCTCGCACGCCGCCGCGAAGACGGCGCGGCCGCTGCCGTCGGTCGCGTACCGCTGGTTGACGTTGACCTTGAGGATCGGGCCGCCGTTGGCGCGCGGGTGGTGCGTCGGGTCGTGGCGCTCCGCGTAGTTGGGGTGGACGGCGTGGCCGGTGTCGGAGGAGAGGCAGACCGTGGCGGCGAAGGCGCGCGCCCGGTCCTCGTAGGTGCCGCCGCGGGCGAAGACCGAGCGCTCCAGCACGGAGCCGAGCAGCGGGCCGTCCGCGCCGGTGTCCGCCTGGGAGCCGTTCTCCTCGTGGTCGAAGGCGGCGAGCACCGGGATGTACGAGAGGTCACCGCGGGCGGACACGGCGGCGAGCGCGGCCGTGCCGGCGTGCACGGAGAGCAGGTTGTCCATCCGCGGGCCGGCCACCAGCTCGCGGTCGCGGCCGAGGTGGGCGGGCGGCTCGACGGAGTGGGTCATCAGGTCCCAGCCGGTGACCTCGCCCGCCGCGAGCCCGGTCTCCTGCTCCAGGAAGGCGATCAGGTCGCCCTCGTCGACGGAGTCGCCCAGGCCCCAGATGGGCTGCATGTGCCGCTGCTTGTCGAGCTGGAGGCCCTTCTCGTGGATCGAGCGGTCCATGTGGATGGCGAGCTGCGGCACACGCAGCAGCGGCCGGTCGATGCTGACGAGGCGGCTCGTGCCGTCGCGCAGCGAGAGCCGGCCGGCCAGGCCGAGGTCGCGGTCGAGCCAGGAGTTGAGCAGCGGTCCGCCGTAGATCTCGACGGCGATCTGCCGCCAGCCGTGCGCGCCCATGTCGGGCTGCGGCTTGACCCGCAGATTGGGTGAGTCGGTGTGGGCGCCGACGATCCGGAACGGGGTGTGCGGCTCGGCGCCCTCGGGGACGTACCAGGCGATGATCGCGCCGCCCCGCAGCACGTACTTCCCGCCGCTGCCCGCGGCGGAAGCCGCTGATGTCACAGCGTCCCAGGCGTCGGCTTCCTCGACCTGCCGGAAGCCGGCCTTCTCCAGGCGCGCGGCGGCGTTGGCCACGGCGTGGTACGGCGACGGGGAGGCCGCCAGGAAGGACATGAGGTCGTCGGTGTGGCCGCGGTCGAAGGGGGCGGTTCCGAGGCGGGCGGGTTCGCTGCTCATGTTGCTCACCTTAACGAGGGACGGGGGCCCGCTCCCGGTGAGGAGCGGGCCCCCGTACGAGGGGATGTACCAGGAGGACTAGAAGGCGGCCTCGTCCAGTTCCATCAGCTCGTTGTCGACGCTCTCGGCGGTCTCGCGGGCGAGCGAGACGCCGGGCAGGACGTTCGCGGCGAAGAACTTCGCGGCGGCGATCTTGCCCTGGTAGAAGGACGCGTCCTTGGCGGATGCGGTCTCCAGCGCCTCGGCGGCGACCGCGGCGCCGCGCAGCAGCAGATAGCCGACGACGACGTCGCCGGAGGCCAGCAGCAGGCGGGTGGTGTTGAGGCCCACCTTGTAGATGTTCTTGACGTCCTCGCCGGTGGCGGTGAGGTCGGTGAGCATCCGGCCGACGATCGCCTCCAGGTCGACGGCGGCCTTGGCGAGCGCGTCGCGGGCGCCGGCCAGCTCCTCGCCGCCGGTGCCGACCGCGAGGAACTTCTTGATCTCCTCGGCCAGCAGGTTCAGCGAGGCGCCCTGGTCGCGGACGATCTTCCGGAAGAAGAAGTCCTGGCCCTGGATGGCCGTGGTGCCCTCGTAGAGGGTGTCGATCTTGGCGTCGCGGATGTACTGCTCGATCGGGTACTCCTGGAGGTACCCGGAGCCGCCGAAGGTCTGCAGCGACTGGGCGAGCTGCTCGTACGCCTTCTCGGAGCCGTAGCCCTTCACGATCGGCAGGAGCAGGTCGTTCAGGCCGTGCAGGGTCCTGGCGTCCTCGCCGGCGGCCTCCTTGACGGCGATCTCGTCCTGGACGGCGGCGGTGTAGAGGACGAGGGAGCGCATGCCCTCCGCGTACGCCTTCTGCGTCATGAGCGAGCGGCGCACGTCGGGGTGGTGGGTGATGGTGACCTTGGGCGCGGTCTTGTCCATGAACTGCGCCAGGTCGGGGCCCTGGACGCGCTCCTTGGCGTACTCCAGCGCGTTCAGGTAGCCCGTCGACAGCGTGGAGATCGCCTTCGTGCCGACCATCATGCGGGCGAACTCGATGATGCGGAACATCTGGCGGATGCCCTCGTGCTTGTCGCCGATCAGCCAGCCCTTGGCCGGGTGCCGGTCGCCGAAGGTCATCTCGCAGGTGTTGGACGCCTTGAGGCCCATCTTGTGCTCGACGTTGGTGGCGTAGACGCCGTTGCGCTCGCCGAGCTCACCGGTCTCCCAGTCGAAGTGGAACTTCGGCACGAGGAAGAGGGACAGGCCCTTGGTGCCGGCGCCGTGGCCCTCGGGGCGGGCCAGCACGTAGTGGAGGATGTTCTCCGACATGTCGTGCTCACCGGACGTGATGAAGCGCTTCACGCCCTCGATGTGCCAGGAGCCGTCGTCCTGCTGCACGGCCTTGGTGCGGCCGGCGCCGACGTCCGAGCCGGCGTCCGGCTCGGTGAGGACCATGGTGGAGCCCCACTGCTTCTCGACCGCGATCCGGGCGATCTCCTTCTGCTGCTCGTTGCCCTCTTCGAAGAGGATCCCGGCGAAGGCGGGCCCGGACGAGTACATCCATATCGCCGGGTTGGCACCCAGCACCAGCTCGGCGTAGGCCCAGATCAGGGAGCGGGGGGAGGTGGTGCCGCCGATCTCCTCCGGCAGCCCGAGCCGCCAGTACTCCGAGTCCATGAAGGACTGGTAGCTCTTCCTGAAGGAGGCGGGGACCGGTGCGGTGCTGGTCGCGGGGTCGAAGACCGGCGGCTTGCGGTCGGCGTCCTCGAACGACTCCGCGAGGTCGTTCTCCGCGAGGCGGGCGATCTCGTCGAGGATGCTCTTGGCGGTGTCGACGTCCATCTCCGCGAACGGGCCGGTGCCGTACAGCTTGTCGCGGCCGAGGACCTCGAAGAGGTTGAACTCGATGTCGCGGAGATTCGACTTGTAGTGCCCCATGGCGACGGCTCCGTAAGGGATCGGAAGGGTTCCTCGTACCGTACGCCGGTACGTCTACCAACTAGTAGCCACGATGATGCTACCCGTCGGTAATAACGTGCAACCCCGATCGCGCATCTGTGACGCGTCCCGCACGTTCCGGGTGTCTGCCGCCGTCTGCCGCCGTCTGCCACCGCCGGCCACCGCCGGCCGCAACGGCGGGTGGGGGGTGCGCGGAGGTGCCGATCCCCGTGCCGACCACAGCAGTGGCTGATGTGTAGTTATGCGGTTTATGGCATGAAAAATGGGGGAGTGCTAGCAAAGTCGGAAAATCCGACCTTTGGTGGGGGCGTTGTGGCGAATAAGACCCGCGCCCCTGACGTCGAGAAAGGATGACGATGCGAAAACTGATCATGCTCCCGCTCGCGCTCGCCCTGACTGTGATCCCGATGGTCGCAGGCAGTCCGTCCGCAGCCGCTGCGACGGGTTCCTTCGAGGTGTACGGGTTCGATGCCGAGCGAGAAGAGAGCTCCTCGACCCGATTAGACGACCCGGCCGACTGTGCCTGTCACAACACCGGGGTGGTCGGCACGACGGACATCGACAACAACACGAATGCCTTGGTGGTCATCTACCGGTTCTCCGGCTGCACCGGTGACCGCTTGGTGATGCAGCCCGGCGAGACGCGGTCCGAAACCAAGGGGAATCTGCCTGGCTGGGATCTCAGCAGCGCCAAATTCCTGACGGTGTAGAAGAGTTGGTCGAGGCCCGCGGCGCGTGGATCCCGTCGTGGGCCTCGACCGCGGTGCCTGCTGAGCCGGGGCCCGGGCGGCACCCGGGATCGGTACGCTGGGGGCATGTACGGCTACGACCAGAACCCCGGTGCCCAGCAGCACTACGGCGCTCCGCCGCAGCAGCCGATGGCCGGGGCCGGCGTGCCCGGTGGGGGGTACGGGCAGCAGGCGCCGCCCGGGTACGGGCAGCAGCCGCCGCTGTATCCGGAGCCGTCGCCGCCGTCGCTCGCCGATGCGGTGCGGGCGTTCACGACGGGGGCGATGTCGGCGGAGGACTTCCAGCAGATCTTCGCGACGTCGAAGGTGTACTGCCCGCGCGGCGACAACCCCGGGTTCCTCGCGCTGCACAACACGCAGCAGCCGGTCATCCCGATGTTCACGTCGCTCAAGGAGCTGCGGCGGTACGCGGGCAAGGAGTCGAAGTACTTCGTGATCACCGGCGCCGAGGTGATCGACCTGCTGCCGACCGGTTACGGCTTCGTCCTCGACATGGAGGGCGACCACCGGATGGTGTTCGACGCCAAGGCGGTCGAGCAGATGGTCGACTTCGCGATGCGGCGCATGTACGGCTGAGGTGCGGCCGGGGTGCGGCTTGCGCGGCACGGGATCCGGGAGCGCCCGGAGGGAATTCCCTCCGGGCGTTTCGTGTTGCGGGTGGCAAGAAGTTCAGCGTTCAACTAAACTTTGTCGCACAAGGAGGTCGTCCCATGCCTGCAGTGACTGTCGAGAACCCGCTCACCCTGCCGCGCGTCACCGCGCCGGCCGACGCCGTCGCCCGGCCGGTGCTCGCCGTGACCACGGCGCCCGGCGGTTTCGAGGGGGAGGGCTTCCCGGTGCGACGCGCGTTCGCCGGGATCAACTACAAGTACCTCGACCCGTTCATCATGATGGACCAGATGGGCGAGGTGGACTACGCGCCGGGCGAGCCCAAGGGCACGCCCTGGCACCCGCACCGCGGCTTCGAGACCGTCACGTACCTGATCGACGGCACCTTCGTGCACCAGGACAGCAACGGCGGCGGCGGCACCATCCGCAACGGCGACACCCAGTGGATGACCGCCGGCTCCGGGCTGCTGCACATCGAGGCCCCGCCGGAGGACCTCGTCATGTCCGGCGGGCTGTTCCACGGACTCCAGCTCTGGGTCAACCTCCCGGCCTCCGACAAGATGATGGACCCGCGCTACCAGGACATCCGCGGCGGCCAGGTCCAGCTGCTCACCTCGCCGGACGGCGGCGCGCTGCTGCGGGTCATCGCCGGTGAGCTCGACGGGCACGAGGGGCCGGGCATCACCCACACCCCGATCACGATGATCCACGCGACCCTGCGCCCCGGCGCGCAGATCACGATCCCCTGGCGCGAGGACTTCAACGGACTGGCGTACGTGCTCGCCGGGAGCGGCGCCGTCGGCACCGAGCGGCGCCCCGTCCACATGGGGCAGACCGCGGTCTTCGGCGACGGCGGCTCGCTCACCGTGCGGGCCGACGACAAGCAGAGCGGCGGTCCGCACGACGGCGACCTGGAGATCGTGCTGCTCGGCGGCCGGCCCATCCGGGAGCCGATGGCGCACTACGGGCCGTTCGTCATGAACACCCGCGAGGAGCTCCAGCAGGCGTTCGAGGACTTCCAGAAGGGGCGCCTGGGGACCGTCCCCGCGGTCCACGGGATGTGATCCCCTCCCGGAACCACCGAAGCTGACGCGGCGTCACCCGTCCGGCCCGACAGGCGGGACGGGCCGCCGCGCATATGGTCCGCTGGGCGGATGGAGCCCCGCGAGACACGTCAGCCCCGCGAACCCCTGCTGCCCACCCCGGTACGGCGCCTCGCCGCCTGGTGCGGGGTCGTGCTGCTCGTCGCCGCGGTCTGCGCCGTCGGCGTATGGCTGATCGTCGTCTTCAAGACCGCCGTCACGCCCGCGCTGCTCGCGGTGCTCGGTACGGCGCTCCTCGGCCCCCTCCACCGGCGGCTGGTCACGATGAAGGTGCAGCGCTCGCTCGCCGCGGGGCTGACCTGCGCCGCCGTGGTCGCCGTCGTCGGCGGGGCGGGGTACGTCGTGGTCACCGCGCTGGTCCAGAGCGGCGACCAGATCATCGCCTCGGTGCGGCAGGCCGCCCGGGCGCTCTCCGAGCACTTCGGAGCCCTGGGCACCTCCATCGACGACCTGGCGGCCAACTCCAAGGACCTGCTCGCCAAATTCGGCGGGTCCGCCGCCTCCGGGGTGATCTCCGGGCTGAGCGTCGTCGCCGAGGGGATCGCGATCGCGGTCCTCGCGCTGCTGCTGATCTTCTTCTTCCTCCGCGACTCCGACCGCGCCGTCGCCACCCTGCGCTCCCTCGCGCCGCGCGCCACCGGGGACACCGTGGAGGCGATGGGGCGGCGCGCCTTCGGGGCGGTCGAGGGCTTCATGCGCGGGACGACGCTGATCGCGCTCATCGACGCCGTCTGCATCACCGTCGGGCTGCTGATCCTGCGCGTGCCCGGGGCCGTCGGCCTCGGGGCGCTCGTCTTCGTCTTCGCCTACATCCCCTACCTCGGCGCGTTCATCTCCGGCTCGCTCGCCGTCCTCGTCGCGCTCGCCGACCGCGGCTGGGTGATCGCGCTCTGGGCGCTCGGCGTCGTCCTCGCCGTGCAGGTGCTGGAGGGGCACATCCTCCAGCCGATGATCCAGAGCCGTACGGTCCAGATGCACCCCGCGATCATCCTGCTGGCGCTCACGGCGGGCGCCGGCCTCGCCGGGATCCTCGGCATGCTGCTCGCCGTGCCCCTGACCGCCGCCGCCTTCGGTGTGATCGGCGAACTGCGCAAGCGCTACACACCCGTCGGCGAGCCCACCGAGGGCCCCGCCGGCAGCACCTCGGGGCCGCCGTCCGCCGGCCCCGGCTCGTAGAGCTCGAACCAGATCGACTTGCCCTCGCCTCGGGGGTCCACGCCCCACACGTCCGCGAGCATCTCCATCAGCAGCAGACCGCGCCCGGACGAGGCCATCTCGCCGGGCCGCCGGCGGTGCGGCAGCTCGTCACTGCCGTCCGAGACCTCCACGCGCAGCCGCCTGCTGCCGCGCTCACCCGCCGCCTCCGCCACCAGCAGCGCGTCGCCGTCGGTGTGCACGAGCACATTGGTGACCATCTCCGAGACCATCAGGACCGCCGCGTCGATCTGCTCCGCGTCCGCCCAGTCGTGCAGCAGGTCGCGCAGGTGCTGCCGGGCGATCGCGATCCGCTCAGGGTCGGCCTGGGCGACGGTGAGGGCCGTGCGGCGCGGGGCGCGCCGGGGCGGCCTGCCGTGCCGGGACAGCAGCAGGACGGCGATGTCGTCCTCGCGCCGGTCGGCGAGCGGGCCGGTCGTGTAGTGGGACGCCGGGCCGTGCACGGCCCGGACGAGCGCGTCGGCGAGCTTCTCCAGCTCCAGCGCTCCGCCGTCGTCGCGGTGGTCCTCCAGGACGGCGCGGATCCGCTCCCAGCCGCTGTCCAGGTCGTGCCCGCCGGTCTCCAGCAGCCCGTCCGTGCAGACCATGATCGTCTCGCCGGGCTCCAGCACGATCCGGGTGGTCGGGTAGTCGGTGTCCGGGTCGATGCCGAGCGGCAGTCCGCCGGCTGTGGGCCGCATGATGACCGTCCCGTCGGCCATCCGGATCGCCGGGTCGGGGTGCCCGGCCCGGGCGATGTCGAGGGTGCCGGTGGCCGGATCGCACTCCAGATAGAGGCAGGTCGCGAAGCGCGGCCCGCTGAACGGGCCGACCGGGTCCCCGTCGTCGTACGTCTCGCTCTCCGCGTACTCGTGCAGCCCCACCAGGAAGCGCGAGGCGCGCGAGAGCACGGCGTCCGGGCGGTGCCCCTCGGAGGCGTACGCGCGCAGGGCGATCCGCAACTGGCCCATCAGTCCCGCCGCCCGTACGTCATGGCCCTGCACGTCCCCGATGACCAGCGCGATCCGGCCGGTCGGCAGGGGGATCAGGTCGTACCAGTCGCCGCCCACCTGGAGCCCGCCGCCGGTGGGCACGTACCGCGCCGCCACCGACATGCCCGGGATGCCGGGCCCCAGCGACGGCATCATCGAGCGCTGGAGACCGCGCGACAGCTCCCGCTCGTTCTCCGCGACCCCGGCCCTGGCCAGTGCCTGCGCCAGCATCCGGGCGACGGTGCCGAGCACCGACCGCTCGTCAGGGGTGAAGGCGACGGGATGCCCGAAGGCCGCCATCCAGCAGCCCATCGTGCGTCCCGCGACGGTCAGCGGGACATAGGCCCAGGAATGGCGCTTGTAGCGCTCGATCAGCGGCCACATGGCCGGGTAGCGCCTGCGGTACTCGGCGGGGGACGGGATGTAGAGCGCCCGTCCGGTACGGATCACCTCGGCGGCCGGGTAGGCGGTGTCCAGCGGCATGTCGGCGAACGGGCCGCCGGCCGCCGGGTCGTATCCGTGCATGTCCAGGACGCGCAGCCGGTCGCCCTGGATCCCGAAGACGGCGAGTCCGTCCGGCGAGAAGCCCGGCATCGACAGGGAGGCGGCGACCCGCAGCACCTCGGCCGTGGACCGGGCCTCGGCCAGCGCCCACCCCGCGTCCAGCAGGAACGCCTCGCGGTTGCGGCGCCAGTCGCCGGTGACGGGGGTGCGTGCGGCGCTGGTGCCGGGCGGTGGCTCGGCGACCTCCTGGAGGGTGCCGGTGAGCTTGTACTCGCCGCTCTCGACGACCGGCTTGGAGCGGCTGCGCACGGTGCGCAGCACCTGGCCCTCGGCGTCCACGACGCGCATCCGGGCCTCCGCGAGGGTGCCTTCGGCGGCCGCGAGCGTGACGACCCCGTAGATCTCGTTCCAGTCGACCGGGTGGAAGCGGCTGCGCACGGCGGCCTGGGACAGGGTGACGAACCCTTTCCCGGCGGGGGCGGGGCCTTCCCGGAGTCCGGAGTCCTCCGTCGGCAGCCCGAGCAGCCGGGCGGCCTCGGCGTCGAGGGTCACCGTCCCGGAGGCGTTGTCCCAGCTCCACACGCCGGTCGCAATCGCGGCCAGGACGTCCTCGGTGCGCACTTTCCTACTGTATTCACGTTTACGCGGCATTTACCTCCCGGCTCCGCGGCAGGGCCTCGAATCCCTGGCGGGGCCGGGGGATCCCGACCCGGACGGTAACCTGGGTGGGTCTGCCCCCATCTCCATCGCGACGAAGACTGGATGATCGACGATGCATCGGTACAGGTCCCACACCTGCGGCGAGCTCCGCGCCTCTGACGTCGGCTCCGACGTCCGGCTGAGCGGCTGGCTGCACAATCGCCGAGACCTGGGCGGCATCCTCTTCATCGATCTGCGCGACCACTACGGGCTCGTCCAGCTGGTCGCCCGCCCGGGCACCCCGGCGAACGAGGCGCTGAGCCACATCACCAAGGAGTCCGCCGTCCGCATCGACGGCAAGGTCTCCGCCCGCGGCGCGGAGAACGTCAACCCGGAGCTGCCCACCGGCGAGATCGAGATCGAGGTCACCGAGGTCGAGGTGCTCGGCGCCTCCGCCCAGGTGCCCTTCACGATCAACACGGACGACGGCGTCAACGAGGAGCGGCGCCTGGAGTACCGCTTCCTGGACCTGCGCCGCGAGCGCATGCACCGCAACATCATGCTGCGCACCGCCGTCATCTCCGCCATCCGGCACAAGATGACCGCGCTCGGCTTCAACGAGATGGCCACCCCGATCCTCACCGCGAGCTCCCCCGAGGGCGCCCGCGACTTCCTGGTGCCGTCGCGGCTGAACCCCGGCAAGTTCTACGCGCTGCCGCAGGCCCCGCAGCAGTTCAAGCAGCTGCTGATGATCGCGGGCTTCGACCGGTACTTCCAGATCGCGCCCTGCTTCCGCGACGAGGACGCCCGCGCCGACCGCTCGCCGGGCGAGTTCTACCAGCTCGACATCGAGATGTCCTTCGTCGAGCAGGAGGACGTCTTCCAGCCGGTCGAGAAGCTGATGACCGAGCTCTTCGAGGAGTTCGGCGGCGGCCGCCACGTCACCTCGCCGTTCCCGCGGATCCCGTTCCGCGAGGCGATGATGAAGTACGGCTCGGACAAGCCGGACCTGCGCGCCCAGCTGGAGCTCGTCGACATCACCGATGTCTTCGAGGGCTCCGAGTTCAAGGCGTTCGCGGGCAAGCACGTGCGCGCCCTGCCGGTGCCGGGCGTCCAGGACCAGCCGCGGAAGTTCTTCGACCAGCTCGGCGAGTACGCGGTCGAGCAGGGCGCCAAGGGCCTCGCCTGGGTACGCGTCGGCGACGACGGCGCGCTGTCCGGCCCGATCGCCAAGTTCCTCACCGAGGAGAACGTCAAGGTCCTCACCGAGCGCCTGGGCCTCAAGCCCGGCCACGCGGTGTTCTTCGGCGCCGGGGACGTCGAGGAGGTCTCCAAGATCATGGGCGCGGTACGGGTGGAGGCCGCGCGCCGTGCGGGCCACTTCGAGGACAACGTCTTCCGCTTCTGCTGGATCGTCGACTTCCCGATGTACGAGAAGGACGCCGAGACCGGCAGGATCGACTTCTCGCACAACCCGTTCTCGATGCCGCAGGGCGGCCTGGAGGCCCTGGAGACCCAGGACCCGCTGGACGTCCTCGGCTGGCAGTACGACATCGTCTGCAACGGCGTCGAGCTGTCCTCCGGCGCGATCCGCAACCACGAGCCCGAGATCATGTTCAAGGCGTTCGAGATCGCGGGCTACGACCGGGCGACCGTGGAGCACGAGTTCTCCGGCATGCTCCGCGCCTTCCAGTACGGCGCCCCGCCGCACGGCGGCATCGCCCCGGGCGTCGACCGCATCGTGATGCTGCTCGCCGACGAGCCGAACATCCGCGAGACGATCGCGTTCCCGCTCAACCAGAACGCGCAGGACCTGCTGATGGGCGCCCCGGCGGAGGTCGACGACGCCCGCCTCAAGGAGCTCCACATCAGCGTCTACAAGGGGCCGGCGAAGCCGACGCCGTACAAGCCCACCAAGTGAGGCCGTGAGAAGGGGCCCGGAACCGTACAGGTTCCGGGCCCCTTCGGCGTTCGACCGTGCTTTCTGCGTCTTTCGCGTTTTCTGCCTTCCTCCGCGTTCATTTCGTGCTCCTTCCGAGTCGTTCGCGCCGGGCACGCCGACGGCGGGCTCCGTCAGCGGGAAGGGACACGACCGGTGACGGACCACGAGAGGACCGCGGAGTGCTGAGCACCCTACTGACCAGAGCAGCGGCGGCACGTCCCGCCGCCGTACTGCTGGCCGCCGTACTGCTGCTCGCGGGCTGCGCGACGCCCGCGGAGCCGCCGCCGCCGGCCCCCGGGCCGGAGCTGCCGACGAAGATCGTGCGGGCCGGGCCCGCGGAGATCCCCGGGCTCGGCCCGGACACCCGCCGCCTCATCCCGGACGGCACCTCCCAGGCCGTCGTCGTCACCGGCGAGGACGCGGACTCCAGCAACTCCGAGGTCGTCCTGTACGAGCGCGACCCCGGGCGCGGCTGGCAGGCCGTCGTCGGGCCCTGGCCGGCCCACAACGGACTCAAGGGCTGGACCGACGAGCACTGGGCCGGCGACAACCGCTCGCCGACCGGGGTCTTCGGCCTCACCGACGCGGGCGGCCGGCTGCCCGACCCGGGCACGAAGCTCCCGTACCACGAGTCCCCGTCGCTGTTCACCGTGGCCGGCACCGGCTTCCTGGGCGAGCCGCTGGAGGGCTCGTTCGACTACGTCGTGGCCATCAACTACAACCGCCGGCCGGGCACGTCGCCCCTCTACGACGAGGGCACCCGGCCCATGGGCTGGGACCGCGGCGGCGGCGTCTGGTTCCACGTCGACCACGACGGGCCCACGCAGGCGTGCGTGTCGCTGGAGCTGGACCAGATGCGGGAGCTGCTGCTGTGGCTGGACCCGGAGCGCGATCCGGTCGTGGTGATGGGCGACGGGGGATCACTGGCACGCTGACGGGCCGGCGCGCTGGGCCGCTGACGCGCGAAGGGCCCGGGAACCTCACGGTCCCCGGGCCCTTCGCGGCCGTCGTCGCTCCCGCGCCCGCTACTGCGCGGGCTTCTCCTCCAGGCGCGGACTGCATCTTCTGGGGGGCGACCCCCAGACCCCCGTGTGCTCCCGCGCCGAGGGTTCAGCCCTTCTTCGGCTCTTCCAGGCGCGGGAACAGCACCGCGCCCTTCGTGACCGTCGAACCGGCCGGGAGCCGGCCCCAGTCCGACGCGTCCTGGACCCGCTGGTCCGCCAGGGCGCCGAGTGACCCCTCCGCGCCCAGGGAGTCCCACAGCTTCTGCGAGGTGTCCGGCATGACCGGGTTCAGCAGCACCGCCACGGCCCGCAGGGACTCCGCCGCCGTGTACAGGATCGTCGCGAGGCGGGCCCGGCCCTCCTCCGACCCCGCTGCGTCAGCAGCATGATCGAATGCGGTCTTGGCGACCTTCCACGGCTCCTGCTCCGTGATGTAGCCGTTGACCTGCTTCACGAAGTCGAAGACCGCCAGGATGCCGCCCTGGAAGTCCAGCTCCTCGCCGATCTTCCGGTCGGCCTCGGCGACGGCCTTCGCCAGGCCCTCGTGGACCGCCTTCTCGGCCTCGCCGTTCGCCGTCGCCTCCGGGAGCGCCCCGCCGAAGTACTTGCCGACCATCGCGGCGACGCGCGAGGCGAGGTTGCCGTAGTCGTTGGCGAGCTCGCTCGTGTAGCGGGCGGTGAAGTCCTCCCACGAGAACGAGCCGTCCTGGCCGAACGCGATCGCGCGCAGGAAGTACCAGCGGTACGCGTCCACGCCGAAGTGCGAGGTCAGGTCCTGCGGCTTGATGCCCGTCAGGTTCGACTTCGACATCTTCTCGCCGCCGACCATCAGCCAGCCGTTGGCGGCGACCTTGCCGGGCACCGGCAGGCCCTGCGCCATCAGCATCGCGGGCCAGATGATCGCGTGGAAGCGGAGGATGTCCTTGCCGACGAGGTGCACGTTCGCCGGGAAGGTCGCCTCGAACTTCGCCGGGTTCTCGTTGTAGCCGACCGCCGTCGCGTAGTTGAGCAGGGCGTCGACCCACACGTAGATGACGTGCTTCTCGTCCCACGGGATCGGGATGCCCCAGTCGAACGTCGACCGGGAGATCGACAGGTCCTGAAGGCCCTGCTTGACGAAGTTCACGACCTCGTTGCGGGCGGACTCGGGCTGGATGAAGCCGGGGTTCTCGGCGTAGAACTCCAGCAGCTTCGGGCCGTACTCGCTGAGCTTGAAGAAGTAGTTCTCCTCCTTGAGGATCTCCACCGGCTTCTTGTGCACGGGGCACAGCTTCTGCCCGGCGAACTCACCCTCGCCGTCCAGCAGCTCGCCGGGGAGCTTGTACTCCTCGCAGCCCACGCAGTACGGGCCCTCGTACCCGCCCTTGTAGATCTCGCCCTTGTCGTACAGGTCCTGCACGAACTCCTGGACGCGGTCCGTGTGGCGCTTCTCCGTCGTACGGATGAAGTCGTCGTTCGCGATCTCCAGGTGCTCCCAGAGGGGCTTCCACGCCTCCTCCACGAGCTTGTCGCACCACTCCTGCGGGGTGACGCCGTTCGCCTCCGCGGTACGCATGATCTTCTGACCGTGCTCGTCCGTGCCGGTGAGGTACCACACCTTCTCGCCGCGCTGACGGTGCCAGCGCGTGAGCACGTCGCCTGCGACGGTCGTATAGGCGTGGCCCAGGTGAGGAGCGTCGTTGACGTAGTAGATGGGGGTCGACACGTAGAAAGCCTTCACGGCTTCGCTCGCCCCCTGCTTCTCGGATCCAGTGGCCGCCATGGTCGAAATCCTAACGGCCGACAGAAGATCGACTCACACGCGCGGGACGGGCCCGGAGCGGGCGGGCCCGCCCCGCGCGGTGGCGATCAGCTGTCGCGGCTGCCCAGCCATCCGGGGAAGCGGGCGAGGAGCCCCCGGTACAGCTCGTCGTCGGTGAGCTCGCGGGGGTCGGGCCCGGCGTGGAAGAACGCGGCGTTGCCGG
The DNA here is from genome assembly GCF_024584805.1 of Streptomyces sp. FIT100. Classification (NCBI taxonomy): domain Bacteria; kingdom Bacillati; phylum Actinomycetota; class Actinomycetes; order Kitasatosporales; family Streptomycetaceae; genus Streptomyces; species Streptomyces sp. FIT100. The sequence continues at coordinate 4,085,617 of NZ_CP075715.1, forward strand.
CGTCCTCGTCGGCGTCGAGCTTGCGGAGGAAGTCGAAGCCCTTGGCCTCGTACTGGCCGAACGCCACGAACTGCCAGAAGAACGGCCTGCCGGCCGTGTCCGTGAGGGCCTGCCTGGCGGGCTGCTTCGCGTCGGGCGCCCCGTCGGTCTGGAAGACGACGAGGGCGGGGCCTTCGGCGCCGGACTTCTCGTAGTGCTCGACGACCTCCTCGACGGCGCGGTGGTAGCTGGTGCGCCCCATGTGCCCGGCGGCGGCGTGCATCTCGTCGACCCGGCCCTCGTGGTCGGTGAGCGTCAGCTCCCCGGCCCCGTCGATGTCGGTCGAGAAGAACACGACGTGCACGGTGGCGGCCTCGTCGAGATGCGCGGCGAGGGCGAGCACCTGCTCGCCGAGCTGCTGCGCGCTGCCGTCCTTGTAGTACGACCGCATCGACCCGGACCGGTCCAGCACCAGGTACACCCGGGCCCGCGCCCCCGCGGCCCCGGCGTCCTTGAGCACGGTGCCCGCGGCCTTGTACGCCCCCACGAGCCCTGCGGCCCGCGCCTTGAGCCGGGCGAGCGAGTGGGCGGGCTTACCGTCCCCGGCGCCCGCGCCCGCGCCCGCGCCCGCGCCCGCGATCGGCTCGTCCTCGGCGGGTGCGGCCTCTGTGCCGGGCGCAGGCGCCTCGGCGTCGACGGTGTCCGCGGCCGACGTGGCGGGCTCGTCCGTGGTGGTGTCGCCTTCGGTGACCTGCTCGGGCTTCTCCTCGGCGGCGGCCGCGACCGGCTGGTCCTCGGTGGCGTTCTGCTCGGCCTCGGCGCCCGTGTCCTCGGCGGCGGCCGCGACCGGCTCGTCCTCGGTGGCGACCGGCTCGTCCTCGGCGGGTGCGGCCTCGGTGCCGGGCGCAGGCGCCTCGGCGTCGACGGTGTCCGCGGCCGACGTGGCGGGCTCGTCCATGGTGGTGTCGCCTTCGGTGACCTGCTCGGGCTTCAGCTCGGCGGTGTCCGCTACCTGGGCGGCCTCGCCAGCGCCCGTGTCCGCGGCGGTGGCCGCGACCGGCTTGCTCTCAGCCTCGGCGGGTGCGGCCTCGGTGCCGGCGGTGTCCGTGGCCGACGTGGCGGGCTCGTCCGTGGTGGTGTCGCCTTCGGTGACCTGCTCGGGCTTCTCCTCGGCGGTGGCCGCGACCTGCTCGGCCTCGGTGCCGGGCGCAGGCGCGGGCGTCTCAGCGTCGGCGGTGTCCGCCGCCTGGGCGGCCTCGCCGCGCTGCTCAGGGATCCCGGTCGCGGTGGGTGCCTCGGCTTCGTCAGCCGTGTCGCTCCCGGTGTCCTCGGCCGTGGCGGACACCGGCGTCGCCTCGGCGGCCTCGGCGGGCTCCGCCTCGGTGGTGTCGCCGCGCTGCTCGGGGAGCGCCGTCGTGGCGGGTGCCTCTTCGGTGGCCGCCGTCGCCGGCTCGGCCTCGGCGAGCTCGGTCGTGCTTTCGGCGGCTTCCGGAGCCTCGTCGGTGCTGACGTCGGCTGCGGGCGCCTCCGTGGCGGGGTCGTCGTCGGTGGCGGGCGCGGGGTCCGCCTCGGGTGCGGCAGCGACCGGCTCGGCGTCCGCGTCCGCGGCCGCGTCGGCGGCCACCGCCTCCGCCTGGGGCGCAGGCGCGTCCCCGTCCGCGGCCCCGTCCCCGTCCGGCGTCACCGTCGCCGCTTCCGAGCGCGCCGACGGGATCGTCGGCCTCGGCGCCGGGGCGTCGAAGGCCGCCGCCACGAGGTCGGCCGCGCGGTCCTCGGGGGAGGGCGCCTCGGCCTGGGGCGGGACGGCGGCGGCGGTGGAGGTCGTCGCCGGGGCCACCGGGGACGACGGCTCCGTACGCTCGCGTCCGAACACCTTGCGCAGCAAGCTCCGAATGCCCATGGGCGAGGCCTTTCGCGTGAATTGGGTGCGATCCATGTCCGGTCCAGTGCGCCGGGGGCGGCAGCCCCGCATCGCCGGCCACGACGGACACGTAAGGTTAGCGGCCGCCCGTAGCTCAGCTCAGCAACCCCCTCCGGTGTCAAGACCGCCCCGGTCGACCCGCATTCATCCCTCGTTCATTTGTCCGCCGCCGCAGTGCACATGTGTGCGCCTAGCGTCACGGCCGGACGTATTCCGACACAATGTCGGCGCGGGGTGCGCCGAAGGGGATGGGGAAGAAGTGCGCAAGCTGCTGCCGCTCCTGAGCTCGAATCACGCGGGCGGCCGGTCCGCTCTCACGTGCCGTTACCGCTGTGGTGACGCCTGCTTCCACGAGGTGCCCAACACCAGCGACAACGAGTACGTCGGCGACATCATCGCCGGCGCGCTCTCCCGCCGCTCCATGATGCGTACGGCCGCCGCCGCGACCGTCGTCGCCGCCGCCGGCGGTGCCGTCGTGGCGAGCAACGCCCCGTCCGCGGAGGCTGCGGCCACCGCCTTCGGCGGCCACGGCCACGGTCACGGCGGCACCGCCGACGGCGCCCGCGGTCTCCGCTTCACGCCGGTCGCGCCGAACACCGCCGACCAGGTGACGGTCCCCGAGGGCTACACCCAGAACGTCGTCATCCGCTGGGGCGAGCCCATCCTCCGCAACGCCCCCGCCTTCGACGCCGACAAGCAGACCGCCAAGGCGCAGGCCGGCCAGTTCGGTTACAACAACGACTTCCTGAGCCTGCTCCCGCTGCGCGAGCACGGCCGCCAGGTACTCGTGGCCAACCACGAGTACACGGACGAAGTCCTGATGTTCCGGAACTACGACTCCGCCAACCCCACCCGCGAGCAGGTCGAGATCGCCTGGGCCGCCCACGGCCTCTCCGTCGTCGTGGTCCAGGAGGAGCACCGGAGCGGCAAGCTCACGCCCGTCACGCGCCACTACCTCAACCGCCGCATCACCGCGACGAGCGAGTTCCGGCTCACCGGCCCGGCCGCGGGCAGCGACCTGCTGAAGACCTCCGCCGACCCGACCGGCACCGAGGTCCTCGGCACGCTCAACAACTGCGCGGGCGGCACCACCCCGTGGGGCACGATCCTGTCCGGCGAGGAGAACTTCAACCAGTACTTCGCCAACGGCTCCAGCGCCACCGACAAGCGCTACGGCCTCGGCACCGCCGCCACCGAGCGCAAGTGGGAGCGGTTCGACAAGCGCTTCGACGCCGCCCAGGAGCCCAACGAGTCGCACCGCTTCGGCTGGGTCGTCGAGCTCGACCCGTACGACCCCGACTCCACGCCCCGCAAGCGCACCGCGCTGGGCCGCTTCAAGCACGAGGCCGCGCAGCCGCGGCTGACCCGCGACGGCCGCCCGGTCGTCTACATGGGCGACGACGAGCGCTTCGACTACTTCTACAAGTTCGTCTCGTCGAAGCGGATGAAGAAGGGCAGCAGCCGCGCCGACCGTGAGCACAACCTGACGCTGCTCGACGAGGGCACGCTGTACGTCGCCAAGCTCACCGGCGACTCCCCGGCCGCCGAGATCGACGGCACCGGCAAGCTCCCGAACGACGGCGAGTTCGACGGCAGCGGCGTGTGGATCCCGCTGGCCACCGGCGATGTCTCGCACGTCGAGGGCATGACCGCCGAGGAGGTGTACGTCTTCACCCGCCTCGCCGGTGACAAGGTCGGCGCCACCAAGATGGACCGCCCCGAGGACGTCGAGCCGAGCCCCCGCAGCGGCCGCGTGTACATCGCGCTCACCAACAACACCGACCGCGGCAAGGCGGGCAAGGCCGGCGCGGACGAGGCCAACCCGCGCAACCTCAACAAGCACGGCCAGATCCTGGAGCTCGCCGAGCACTGGGACGACCCGGCGAACGACGGCTTCGCCTGGCGGCTCTTCCTGGTCGCCGGTGACCCGAACGACCCGGCCACCTACTTCGCCGGGTACCCGAAGGAGGCGGTCAGCCCGATCTCCTGCCCGGACAACGTGGCGTTCGACCCGCACGGCAACCTGTGGATCTCCACGGACGGCGCCCAGCTCGGTTCGCACGACGGTCTGTTCGGTGTCGCCACGCAGGGCGAGCGGCGCGGTGAGCTGAAGCAGTTCCTCACCGTCCCGAAGGGCGCCGAGACCTGCGGTCCGATCATCCAGGACCGGCGCGTGCTCGTCGCCGTGCAGCACCCGGGCGAGATCGACGGCGCGACCGTCGACAAGCCGGCGTCCGCGTGGCCCGACGGACCGGGCCGCATCGTGCGCCCGTCGGTCGTCGCCGTCTACCGCAAGGACGGCCGCGACATCGGCGTCTGATCCGGCCTGATCGGAACGACAGGCCCTGAGACTCCAGTGACCCCTGTGGGCCCGGCCGCTCCCGCCGGGCCCGCAGGGAGGAGCAGCAGTCCGGGCTCGCCCGTCACTCCGGACCGGTCGCCGTGCGGAACCGTACGAACTGCTCCGCCGGATCGCCCGTGTACGACCACGGCACCCGTGCCGCCCGTGCGCCCAGCATCCCGAACAGCCCTCGCGCCAGCTCCGTCTCACCGGCGTAACAGGCGGCGTGGGTGAGGTAGTTGAGCTCGGGGATCTCCTCCGGGAGCACCGGGCCGTTCTCCCGGCCCCCGATCCAGCGCTCCCAGGTGCGCCGCACCTCCGACACCGCCAGCTCGTGCTTCCAGTGCTGGCCGAAGTCCGGTGCCGAACCTCCCGCCGAGGCCGCCCGGTGCCGTCGGCCCAGGGCGCCCTCGGCCACGTAACGGAACTCCTCCACCCGCGCGATCTGCACCAGCACGGGCAGCGGGGACCCGGGCGGCGCCGCGCCCGCCGCGTCGCGTGCGATGTCGTACATCGCGCCGTGCGTGCCGTGCCACCGCGCCGACCAGTAGCGCAGCAGCTGCACATGGCCCTCGATGCTGCCGGGGTCCCGGCGGCGCAACTCGTCCCACCAGCCGTGCAGTCGGCGCCGTCCGACACCGCCCTCGTACAGCCTGGCCACGGTCAGCAGCGACACCCACGGCATCGGGTCGGCGGGCGCGGCGTCCGCGGCGCCGAGGCAGACCATCACCGCCACGTCGACCCGGGCCGGGTCGACGGCCGCGCCCCGGCCCGCCGCGATGGCCTCGTCGAAGACGCGCACGACCTCGGTCGCGGCGCGCAGCACGGCCGCGTCCGGGTTGCCGGGTTCGGCCGCCCGCCAGGACTCGACCGCCGACGAACCCGCCGCCGCGTGCGCGAGCAGCCGTACCCGGTGCGTGCGCCGCGGCCAGTCCTCGCCGGTGGCGTGCAGCAGGTCCCGTACGCCCTGCCAGCGGCCGATCACGATGTCGTGACGGGCCTCGGTGAGCGCACGGTCGCCGGAGTCCGGGTCGAAGACGGGCTCGAAGCGGCGGCGGGCAGCGGCCATGGTGGCGCCTGCTTTCTGGGGTCTGCCTGCGTGCTGGTCCTTGGGGTGTGCTCCGGGGGCGCTGCGGCGCCGGGTGTCAGAAGTCCGTGGCCATGGCGTCCGAGCGGCGGCCGGAGCCGGAGCCCGGGTAGGGCGTCTCCACCTCGATCGCCCGGACCGCGTCGAGCTTCGCCGGCCGGTAGTAGGCGCTCCCCCGCCGCCAGTACCAGATCATCGGCACGAGCCCGGCCGCAAGGCCGCCCAGCCCGATGGCCACCGCCGCGCGGCTCAGCTCGCCCAGCGAGGCGAAGAAGGTCCAGAACATGAACACGGCGCCCAGCAGCGGCCACACCCCGCCGAGCAGGAAGTTCGCCGCCGAGGTGAGCAGCATCTTGCGGTACGCGACGACCGCGGCGATCCCGGCGAGTCCGTAGTAGACGGCGATCTGGAGCGAGATGGCGCTCACCGCGTCCGAGATGATGACGCCGACCGAGCCGAGCGCCGTCGCGGCGACGAACATCGCCAGGGCGACCGCGCCGACGACGGCGATCGCCACCCAGGGCGTGTTCCAGCGGCGGTGTACGGCGCCGAGCGCCGCCGGCATCGTACGGTCGCGGCCCATCGCGAAGAGCGAGCGCGTCACCTGGATGAGGGTGGTCTCCAGGGTGGCCACGGTCGACAGCATCACCGCGACGATCAGCAGCTTTCCGCCGACGCCGGGCCAGATCGCGTCACCGAGCACACCGAGGACGTTTCCGCTGCCCCCCTGGATCTGCTCGCTGGTGAGGATGATGTTGACGGCGATCGTGAACGCCTCGAAGAGCAGGAACACGACACCGACGCCGACGAGGGCTGCGAGTCCCGCCGTCCTGCGGCTGTTGCGGGTCTCCTCGCTGAGGTTGCTGGTGACGTCCCAGCCCCAGTAGTAGAACGCGGCGATCAGCGCGCCCGACGCGAAGCCCGACGCCCCGTCGAAGTGGCCGAAGCCCAGCCACGACCAGTCGAAGGCGTGCGCGGCGCCGTTGTGCAGCAGGGCGCCGAGGAGGAAGAGCAGCAGGAGGGCCAGTTCCACGCCGGACATGAGCAGCTGGGCGCGCACGGTCAGCCGGGCGCCGCCGAGGACGACGAGCAGCATGACCAGGAACCAGCAGGCGCCGACGGCCGTGGCGAGCACGGTGTTGTCAGCGAGGCCGGGGTCGACGAGTGCGAGGGTCATCGCGCCGGCCGGCAGCGAGCCGGCCACCATGAAGATCGTCGCCGAGACGACCAGGGCCCAGCCGGAGAGGAAGCCCAGGAACGGGTGGAGGGTGCGGCCCACCCAGGAGTAGCTGGCGCCGGCGTTGACGTCGATCCGCCCGAGCCGGCTGAACGCCAGGACGATGCCGAACATCGGTATCGCGCAGTACAGCAGCGCCGCGGGGCTGGCCAGACCGACGGCTCCGGTCAGGACCGCGGTGGTCGCGGCGAGCGAGTACGCGGGCGCGCTGCCCGCCACGGCCATCACGATCGTGTCGAACGTGCCGAGGACGTTGGGCTGGAGCCCTCTGCCGGAGTTGCTGGTCATCGAATGTCCTTGTGTGGCAGGGCATATGGCGATGGATCAACGGGGAACTGAGCGCATCGTAGTCGCCCCCCGTACCCTCGTCGGTATGGCGGAGACAGATACGGAAGGGACCGTTCGGGTCGACAGCTGGATCTGGTCCGTGCGGATCACCAAGACCCGCTCCCAGGCGGCGTCGGCCTGCCGGGCCGGCCACGTCCGTGTGAACGGCGACCGGGTCAAGCCTGCGCACCCCCTGAAGGCGGGGGACGAGGTACGGGTGTTCCACGCGGGCCGGGAGCGGATCGTGGTCGTGTCGAAGATCATCCGCAAGCGGGTGGGCGCGCCGGTGGCCGTGCAGTGCTACGTGGACAACAGCCCGCCTCCGCCGCCGCGGGAGTTCGCGGCGCCGATGGGCCTGCGGGACAGGGGCACCGGCCGCCCGACGAAGCGGGACCGCCGGGAGCTGGAGCGGCTGCGCGGGTCGGCCTCCCCGCCACCCCGCCCCTGACCGGGGCCCCGGCGTACGAGGCGGGGCTTCCGAAAGGCGGGGGCTCCCGGAAGGCTGGGCTCTCGAAAGGCGGGGGCTCCCGGAAGGCGGGACTTCCGAAAGGCGGAGGGCTCCCGGAAGGCCGGGCTCCCGAAGGCGGGGTTCCGCTGCGGATCGGGCGGATCAGCGCGGTGCGGAGGCGATCGCCCGCGCCGCCGCCACCTCGTGGCGGAGCGGCGCAAGGACCGAACGCTCGTCGCCCGAGAGGTCGGCCTGGACCGTGTACAGCTCCTTGCTCGAACGGAGCCCGTCCGCCAGTTCCCGCAGCTCGCGGGCGATCGACGCCACCTCGTCGGGCTCGGGCGGCTCCGCACCGTGCGTCACCCGCACCCGAGCCGCCGTCGTCGCGTCCGCGATGCGCTCGACGGCGACCGCCAGCGGCCACCACGCGGCCGCCCGTGTCCCCGTCGGCGGCGGCTCCGTCAGCGCCCGCTGGAACTCGGAGCGCACCGCCGACAGGTCCCGGTAGAGCCGGCGCCTGGCCCGCGCACGCTCGCCGCGCTCGACGTCGCCGTCCGTGGCGAAGGACAGCTCCACATAGCGCGCCGCGGCCCCGACGGAGTCGGCGAGCCGGTCGCCGATGCGGGTGTGCCAGCTCTCCGGCCACAGCAGATAGCCCGCGACCAGCGCGATCGCGCAGCCGATGAGGCTGTCGACGAGCCGCGGCCTGAGCAGCGCGGTGCCCTGCCGGTTGAGCAGGTCGGACAGGAGCAGGATGACCGGGGTGATCGCCGCCGTCTGGAAGGCGTACCCCTTCGCGGAGAACGCCGGGATCAGCGCGGCCAGCACCATCATGACGGGCACGTCCCACCAGCCCCGCTCCACCTCCGCCAGCACGGCCGCGGCGACGACGAGCCCCGCCGCCGTGCCGAGACCGCGTGCCACGGCCCGTGAGAAGACCGAGCCGAAGTCCGGCTTGAGGACGAAGGTGACGGTGAGCGCGACCCAGTACGAGCGGTCCAGGACGACGAGCGAGACCAGGGCCTGGGCGAGGCCGATGCAGAGGGCGAGCCGCAGGCCGTAGCGCCAGGACGCCTCGGAGAGCAGGACGTTGCGGGCCGTGCGGCGGGCCCGGATGCGCAGCGCGGCGGGCCGGCCGAGCCGGTCGTCGACGTTGTCCGGGTCCGGGTCGGCCTCGTGCACGACGGTGGCCGCGTGCCGCAGCGCGTCGTCGACGGCCCGCTCGGTGGGGGTGCGGGGCGGCGGCAGGTCCGGTCCCGGCGGTCCCGTGCGGCCCCGCTCGACGGCGTCCGCCAGGGCCCGGACCGCCGCCGGGATCGGCTCCGGCAGGGGCCGTCCGCGCTGGTGGGCGGCGGGCGCGGCCTCGACGACCGGGATGACGGCGTTGAGCTGGGCGAGCAGCCGGACGAGGGCCGGATTGCGGCCGTGGTCGCGGGTGCGGCGGGCGAGCACCAGGTCGTAGGAGGTGTTGAGGGACTGGGTGACGGCCTGCCGGCGTTCGTCGTACGTGGCCGTGTCGCTGTCCGCCGCCTCCAGCAGATCCGCGACGGCCCGGTAGGTACCGGCGACCGCCGAGCGCTCGGGCATGCCGCCGCGCAGCGGCCAGCCGAGGAGGGCGAGGGCGAGGACGACCAGCCCTCCGAGGGAGAGCAGCAGGGGCGCCGTCCACCAGGGCTGCGGCAGTGGCAGCCCGGCTCCGATCACCGCGTTGAGCAGCAGGAGCAGTCCGGACACGGAGGCGACCGCGCCGATCGACGAGATCATCCCGGAGACGAGCGCGACGAGGGTGAGCACGGCGACCGCGGTCCAGCCCCCGTCGTACACGAGCGTGCCGACGGTGACGCCGACGGCGCCGAAGAGCTGCGGGACCGCGATATTGAAGATCCGCATCCGGTAGGCGTCGGCGGTGTCGCCGATGACTCCGGAGAGCGCGCCCATGGACACGAGCGCCCCGTACTCCGGCCGGCCGGTGGCGAAACCGACCGCGAGCGGCGCGGAGAGCGCCACGGAGGCGCGGGCGACGGCGGCCCAGGGGATCGGCGCGGGCTGCGGGCGCAGGCCGGTGACCAGCCAGGCCGGCGGCGCCAGCCGCACACGGTCACGGTCCACGATGGTCACCCACTGTGCAGTGCGAGATCGACGAGCAGTGCGCGGTGGTCGGTGCCGGCGAGATCGAGGAACCGGGCACCGCGTACGCCGAAATCATCGCTCACCAGGACGTGGTCGATCTGCGCGCCCAGCGGCCGGGGCGCGGCGGCGGGCCAGGAGGGGGTCCGGGAGGCGCCCGCGGCACGGGCGCTGTCGTGCAGCTCCCCGGCGTCGAGGACGCGGCGGAAGGCGGCGTGGTCCTGGGTCGCGTTGAAGTCGCCCGCGAGGATCGTGGGCGTGCCCCTGCTCGCGGCGGCGTACGCCCGCACCCGGCCGAGCTCCGCGCGCCAGGCCCCGGTGCCGCCGGGCACGGGCGGCAGCGGATGGGCGAGCTGGAGCCGGACCGTGCGGCCTCCGATCCGGGCCTCGGCGCCCGGCATGGCCAGCGTGGCCGGGATGCCGGCGGTCAGGCGGGTGAGCGGGTGGACGGAGAGGATCGCCGAGCCGGAGGCGAGGTCTCCGTCGACGACGTGCCGGTACGGGTAGTCGGTGCGGGGGAGCTCGGCGGCCAGGGCGGCGGTGCAGGAGTGGTCGCACTCCTGCACGAAGAGCAGGTCCGGCTTCTCCTTGCGGACGGCGGCGATCAGGTCCCCGGTGGCCTGCCCGAACTCCACGTTGGCGGTGAGTACGCGGAGCCGGGCGACGACCGGGCCGCCCGGGGCGGTCGCGCCGGCCCCGTACGGCAGCGCGTACCAGCCCGTCAGGGCCAGGACGACGACCGCGGCGGCGGCGAGCGGGCGGTGCCGGGCGAGCGCGGCGAGGAGCAGCGCGAGGCCCCCGGGGACCAGCAGCCACGGCAGGAACGCGAGCAACTGCGGCACGGGGGTGTCGGCGTCCACGCCGGCGGCACGGCAGCCGACGACCGCGGCCGTGCCGACGAGCAGCGCCCCGGCGGCCCACGCGGCGACGCGCCTCGGGGCCGGCGGGCCCGTGCGGAGAGGGTCCATGCCCGTCGAACGCGTGGCGACGGGCAGGAGTTCTGCGGGCGCTGCGCCTGCGTCGGCTGTGTCCGCCGGCCGTCGCAGCGGCGGGGTCTCGGGGGGCCCGCAAGGCCGCCCCGAACGATGGGTCAGTGGCGCACTGCCTGGCCGATCACGGCCTGGGGCGTACCGGAGAGTGCGCGGTTGCTGCGGGCGTCGGCCGTCTTCGAGGCACCCGCGGGGATGTCCTCGACGGTGACGACGACGGCGTCGAGGACGTTGCCGTCGGCGTCCTTGAAGCTGACCAGGGCCGTGTAGTCCGCGGTGTTGCCGGAGCTGTTGGTGGCGGTGATCTCGGAGACGGCGCGGCCGTCCTCGTTCTTGGTCGGACCCGCCTTCACATCGTCCTTGGCGTTGATGGCGCCGCGGATGTCCCCCAGTTGGGCCGACGCCGACGCGACGACCTCACTCGCGCGCGCCGACAGGGATTCGGGGGTCTCCGTCGTGTCCGAGCATCCGACGAGCGACGCCGCGATCAGCGCGGCGGCGGCGAGGAGGGCGCCACTGGCGCCACGTACCTGTTCCATACGGCCAGACTGCGCCCGGTCGCCTCGTTCGGCCACTCGGGCGACCGAGGGAAAGCTACGGAGACCGGGACTGATCTCGTGGGTCTACCAGTTCCACTTGTTCGAGTTCTTCATGTACGTATACGACGCAATGGCAAGTGCTAGGGAAGTTATCCCCAGACCCAGCATCAGCAGCCGCTCGAATACGCCAAGGCTGAGGAGCGGGTTGACGACACTGGAAAACCCTACCAATACCCCTCCGCAACTGAGTAGCAGCATCCTCCAGCCAAGAAGCATGGCGCTGACGGTATTGATGAATCCTTTGGTGACCTTTCCGGATTTGGTTGAATTGAGCCAGGCTTTTATGGGCATTATGGCAGTCTGTTTCAGATGATGGAGGGCTTGGGGCGGTGGTCGAGTGGCCCGGGTTCGAGGTATCGGACGGGCCCGCCTTCGGGGAGCAGGTAGTCGACGATGGTGGCACCGAACGCCACAGGCCACCCGAAGATCTTAGCCCCTATTGCTCCGCCTGCTCCCACGACCAGTCCGACTTTCTGGCCTCCACTGATCGCGTACCCGAACGACTGGCCCACAATGAACGGTCCGATGAATCCCTTGAAAGATTGTTTCGCTTCATCGGTCCGTCCCAGCAGTGAGAGAGCCACAGTGTCGAAGAACCCTCGCAGGCTGAAGAATCCGACGATGTTGCGTACTTCGGGGGGCACTCCTGCGTCACTGTGCGAGGGGAATTGCGAGGAGTGGTCGTTCTTCGGGTCGTCCTGGGGCCTGTAGTGGTTGGCGGCGTCGGTCTCGGCCTGCTTGCGGGCGACTTCAATTGCGGCGAGCTGTTCCTGGTTGCGCTTCTCGGCGGCGGAGGCAAGTGCCTGCTGGGCCGCACGGCCGGCTTCGGCCGCGTCCTTGCCTGCGTCCAGGGCGGCCTGGCGTGCCGTGGCCGCCCTGGACGCAGCGGTGTCGGCGTAGCTGCTGGCCTGGGCGGCTGAGCTGGTGGCCTGGGCTGCCGAGTAGTTGGCTGCCCTGCTGGACTTCTGGGCGGTTGCCGCGGCGTCCTTGGCGAGTTTCGCGGAAGAGGCTGCTTCGGCGGCCGATTTGTCGGCAGCCTGTGCGCTCTCCTTGGCCCGCCGGGCTTGGTCTTGGGCGTCCGCCGCGGACCTATTGGCGGCGGCCTCGTACCGCTTGGCGTCTTCGGCCCGGCCACGGGCCCAGGCCGCTGCCGCGGCAGCGGTGTTGGCGTTCTCGTATGCCTCGGCAGTGGTGCGGGCCGCGATGCTGAGCTGGGTGCTGATGGCGGCTTCATGGGTGTACGTGTCTTGGTCGGCCTGGGCGGCCTTGTACTGGATCTGGGTGACGAAAACGTTCCTCATCCAGTCCGGTCCGGCCATGGCGATACGGGCGGCGGACTGCACATGCGGTCCGCCCTTGTCCAGGATGCGGAGCGTCTCCACCTTGTTGTCGTCAGCCAGGACGCGCGGGTACTCGGTGGTGAGGAAGGTACTCAGCGCCTTGGCCGAGCCGTCGTTGAGCGCCTTCGTCCCTGCTTCTCGCACACCTTTGCCGGCGCCTTCCATCAGTCGCAGGACCTGGATCCGGAATTCGTCACGCTGCCCCTCGAACATGCCAGTGGTCAGGAACTCCTCGACCGCCCGTGGACTGTCCTTGAGGGCCTGCTCGGCGGCAGCCGCGGTCTTGGCAGTGCCGATGGTGGCGACATGGAGGACGGTTTCCCGGTCGTCCTCCCGCTGTGCCGCAAGTCGCCCGGAGCCGAGCCAGTCGAGCATGTCCGTGTCCGTGCCGGACAAGGCATTGCCGGCGGCCATCCGAGTCCAGGATCCGTCATTGCCGATCAGGTTGAGCGCGGCCTCGCGCGCAAGGGCTGCCCCCGCCGCCTTGTCACTGGCCGCCTTCTCGGCGGCGTCAGCGAGGAGCTTCTTGGTCTCTTCGCTCATCCGGGCTGCCTGGGTCTGCGCGCGGTCGGTGGCTTGGTCCATCTCCTGGCCGAGCACGGCGAGCTGTCTGGCGTCCGCGATGGCGGCTGCTTCCTCCTGCTCGAGCCGGTACTGCTCGGCTTCGCGGGCGACCTTGCTGACAGTGGTGGCCTCGGTGGTGGCCTTTGCGGCGGCCTCGGCGGCCTTCAACGCCGCGTCGGCGTGGGCGGTGGCCTTCTTGGCCTCCGCGTCGGCCTCGCCCGCATGGTCGGCTGCCTCGTCAGCGGCCTTGGCTGCCTGCTCGGCGTGGCCGGCCGAAGCGTTGGCGTGCAGATGGGCCGCCCGCGCCGCATCGGCCGCCTGGGCCGCCAGGTTCTGCGCACGACCCGCGGACCTGGTGGCCTGGCCTGCCGCGGTGCGGGCGGTCGCGGCGGCTTCACGTGCCCGCTTGGCCTCGCTCGCGGCGACCCCGGACTGCTCACTGGCGCGGGCGGACGCGGCGGCGGCCGCGGCGGCGTTCTGCCCCGCCCGCGCTGCCGCTGCCGCGGAATCCCCGGCAGCCGCGCTCGCGTCCGCCGCGTGGCTCGCGGCCGCGGCGGCGTCCTTGGCTCCCGCGGCGGCCTCCCGCGCTACTTGGGCCGCCTTGCGGGCGTCTCCGGCCTTGCCCCGGTCCCCGATCGCCGCGTTCGCCGCGTTGTATGCGCGGGCTGCGGCCTGACCCGCCGCCGCGGCCGCGGACGCCGCGTTCGAGGCTGCCCTCGCCGCGGTCCTGGCGGCGGCGACGGCCGTGTTCGACGCCTCCACCGCAGTTCGTGCCGCTCCTGCTGCTCCTTCCGCGGCCTGTGCCGCCCGGTTCGCCGCCGCACTGGCGTTGTCCGCCTCGCCCTTGGCCTCAACGGTCTCCTTGGCAGCCTTTTCCGCCGCCTTCTTCGCCAGATCCGCGGCCACGTCGGCCCGGGCCGCTGCCTCCTTGGCCTGATCGGTCGCGGACTTGGCCTCCTCGCCGGCCTCCGTCGCGGCTTCGGCCAGCTGCGTCACCGTCATCAGCTCCTGGTCACGCGCCTGAGCCAGATACTGACCGTTCTCCAGGAAGCGAACGAGGTCCTGAGCCGTGCCGTTCATGGCACGTTTCCCGGCTTCCTGCAGAGCGGGACCCCCGGTGTTCATCAACTGCAGGACTTTGACGCGGTTGTCCTCGAAGGCAGCCTTGGGCCATCCGCTCTGCAAGAACGCGTCCAACGCCTGCGGGCTGCCGTCGTTCAGTGCTCTCTGGCCTTCGCGGTCGACCGCCCGGCCACCCTCACTCATCGCCCGCAGGACCGCGACCCTGCGGTCATCCTGCAAGTGCTTCTCGATGCCGGAGTTCACGAAGTCCAGCACATCCTGTTCAGAGCCCGACAGAGCCTTCTGCGCGGCCTCGGAAACCCCCTTCCCGGCCGTGGGCAGCAGCTTGAGGATCGTCACCCGCGCGTCCTCCGCCGAGGCCCGGCGCAGGCCGGTGGTGAAGAACTTCCGCAGATCTTCGTCATTGCCCAGCAGGGCTTTACGGGCTTCGCGTTTCACCCCCTTTCCTCCGGCCATCCACTCGCTCACCGCCTGCGCGCGGCTGCCGGAGGGAAGGGGCACACCAGCAGGATCGGCGGGGGCTGCCTGAGCCACGCTCGTGCAGAGCATGACAGCCGACGTGCCGAGCGCGACCACAGCTGCGCTCCTGGCCCGAGCACCACACAATGTGGCGCGGGACCATGCGGACCGTTTCATGATGAGGCCTCACCATCCTTAAAGAGAAGGGCGGAACGGGGAATCCATGACGGCCGTCGAAAACAGCCGCCTGACACCTCATCACGTGTAAGTCACAGGTAAATAAAGGACCAAAGTCCCGCAGCGGTTCGGCTTCGGCAGTGCTATCGGAAAGCCAACCCCCCGCTCTGCCTGCGGTTTTGCTCGTGGGACTTTCGTCCCTGCCGGACGCTCCAAGGCGTCAAAGTGCAGAAGAAGATGATCTTTGTCACGTTCCATTGGTCCTTCGGTCCCCGATGTGCATGAAATTCTTTGACACCCGGAGTGGTCGCAGTTCCGTCGCTGCTCTCGAATACCCAAGCCGGGCTGCCGACTTGCTCGGTCTCCTTCCAACTCCACAGAGAGGATTGGTTTTTCATGCGCGTGCGATGGCGCTGGATGATCCCCGCAGCGGCAAGTGCCAGCCTGCTGGTCGCCGGAATAGCCGGCGCGGCGGTCCCTACGGGAGAGGCCGTCACCAATGAGGCTTTGTCGATGCCTTCGGCGGTGGAAAGCTTCGACTACCCCGACGCGGAGAGGATCCTCAAGGAGAAGAACCTCAAGCTGAAGCGTGGTGACGGGCACATCGTGCTCGCCGAATGCGACAGCGCGCCGGGTCTCATGAGGTTCATCGGACGGGACCGGGAGGACTTCTGCTTCCGCACCATCGGTCCCAAGGGCTACCTCACGCTGGAGGTTCCCGACGTCACCGGTGTGCAGACCGCCGATCACAAGGCCCACATCGAGATGATCGTCGACGACAGGACCAAGTCCTACGATGTCGGCAAGAACGCTTGGGAAGGCATCGGCGAGACCACCGATCCCGAGAGCCGCGACCATGTGCTCGTCGAGATCCGCACCAGCAAGTAGCCCACCTCGCGCGGCTCACGGCTGGCCGGCCTGAATCACCTCCTCGACGCCGTCCCCCAGTTCGACAAGGAAGAACTCATGTCCTCTCGACGTTTCCGCACCGCCTGGGTCACCGGCCTGACCGCGGCTGCAGTGACTGGCGGCCTCATGTCTCCCGCCCCTGCGGGTGCTGTCGCCGGGCCGGTCGCGGCTGACGGTTACGCATTCACCGCCAAGGTGCTCGTCGGGGACGGTGCCCCGGTGCGTGGCTGTTCAGGGGCGTTGGTGTCCCGTGAGTGGATCGTGACCGCCGCTTCCTGCTTCGCGGACGACCCGGCCCAGGTAAGGGCGGGCAGGCCTGAGCAGAAGACCACCGTCATCGTCGACCGCGCCGACTTGTTCGCCGACGGTGCCCATACGAGCGAGATTGCCGAGCTGGTGCCCGCGAAGGGCCGCGACGTGGTGATGGCCCGCCTGGCTTCCTATGCCCCCGTCGACGTCGCCCCCGTCGCCCTGGCCGACACCCCGCTGGCCGCCGGTGACGAGGCGACCTTCGCCGGACTGGGCCGGACCGGGACCGAGTGGGCGCCGAACAAGGTCCACACCGCGGCCTTCAAGGTCGACAGCGTCACCGACACCACCCTGTTCATCTCCGGCAAGACCCGGACCGACTCGGCCTGTCAGGGCGACAGTGGCGGCCCCCTCCTGCGCGAGACCGACAACGGCACCGAGCTCGTGGGTATCGGCATCCGCTCCTGGCACGGTGGCTGTCTGGGCGAGTCCGATACCCGTACCAACGCCCAGGCGGTCCGCACCGACGACCTCGTCGAGTGGATGAGTGCCACGGTCAACCAGACCTGGGCCCGTCAGCTGGCGGCTGGGGACTTCACCGGCGACGGCAAGACGGACGCGATCGCCATCGACAAGAACGACAACAAGCTCCACGCCCATCCCGGCGATGGCAAGGGCGGCTTCACGGGCCGCCGCCAGATCGGCGTGCAGTGGGACACCAGCCGTGTCATCACCGCCGGTGACTTCACGGGCGACAACAAGTCCGACATTGTCGCGATCCGCGACAACGGAGTCCTGCTCACGTACCCGGGCAACGGCGCCGGCGGCTTCGGGACGGCCGTCACGGCGGGCACGGGCTGGAACAGCATGCGCCTTCTGGCCGTCGGCGACTTCACCGGCGACAAGAAGACCGACCTGCTCGCGGTTCACGACGACGGCACCCTGTACATCTACCCCGGCACCGCGGACGGCAAGGTAGGCCGCGGCATCGTGGCCGGTGCGGGCTGGTCCGGTATCCGCCTGATCGCCGGCGGCGACTTCAACGGCGACGGCAGGGCCGACGCCACCGCCGTCCACGACAACGGCACCCTGTTCAGCTATACGAACAATGGCAAGAACGGCTTCAACCCGGGCACCGCGGTCGGCTCCGGATGGAAGAGCACCCGCCTGATCACCGGCGGCGACTTCGACGGTGACGGCAAAGCCGATCTCCTCGCCCTGCGGGGCGCCAGCACCTTCTACACCTACCTCGGCAACGGTAGGGGCAACTTCTCCACCCCGGTCATCACCCAGCCCTGACCGCCCAGCCATGGTCAGCCCCGGCAGCGCTGTGACGCGGTAACGGGCGACGAACGCACTCGTCAGGCCGCAGGTTCGGCTGCCCCTCGCCGGTCACGAACCGCTAGGGGGTGTGGGGGCCAGATTTCCCAGGGCGTCGATCAGCAGCTCGACGCCGAAGGCGAACTCCGCCTCGTGGTCGTTGACCGCAAGGACCGGCGCGACCTTCGCCACCGCCGGGAAGCCGGAATCCGCGAAGTACGCGGTGCGGACGGCCTCCCGTGCCGCCGTGTCGCCCTCGTCGGCAGCGCCGCCGCCCAGCGCCGTCGAGCCGTGGAACTGCCGCAGCAGCGTGCCCACCTGAAAGGAGATGAACAGGCGCAGCGCGTGCACCGCCGTCTCCTCGTCGAAGCCGTGGTCGAGCATCATCGCGAGCATCGTGTCGACCGGTGCGAGCGCCGTCGGCGTCGACAGCTGGCGCATCAGGACCAGTTCGCACGCGCGCGGGTGGCGCAGCGACGCCTGTCGGAAGGCGTACGCGATCGAGCGGATGCCGTCCTCCCAGCCGCCGGTCATCCGCCGGGGCATCCGCATCTCGGTCGTGATGAACTCGGTGACCCCGTCCAGGATGTCCGCCTTGCTCCGCACATGGTTGTAGAGCGACATCGCCTGCACCCCCAGGCGTGCCGCGATCCGGCGCATGGAGAGCGCGTCCACGCCCTCCTCGTCGATGATCGCCAGCGCCGCCCCGACGATCCGCTCCCGGGTCAACGGCTCACGGGTTCGGGGGAGTTCGCGTCTGGTTCCGTGGGCCATGGGTGGCCGCTCCTCTTTCGGGTGGCTACGCGCGGTAACGCTTGACGGCTTACAGCGTAAGTGCTTCGCTCGTGGCTCGTACTTACGGTGTAAGTGGCACAACTGCGGTGGAGGCAAGGTGAAATGTGGCCATCCACGTCAGCACAGCCACCATCCTCTCCCAGCCCGGCCCCCCGCCGGGTCTCCCCCTGGCAGCAGGAGGCACAGATGTCTGTGCGTACCACCCCCGTTCCCCGGCACCCTGTCCCCCAGCGGCGCTCGCGCGCGGCCCGTACGATCCACCACCTCGACTGCGCCCCCCTGCGCCCCATCGGCGCCGCTCCGCTCGTCTCGCACTGCCTGCTGATCCCGACCGGCAGCGGACTCGCCCTCGTCGGCACGGGGCTCGGCGCGGCGGAAGTCTCCGACCCGCGGCGGCTCGGGGCGCTGTTCCGCCGCACGATGCGTCCCGAGCTCGATCTCTCCCGTACGGCCGTGCACCAGGTGCGGGCGCTCGGCTACGACCCGTACGACGTCACCGACATCGTGATCACCCACCTCGACCTCGACCACGCGGGCGGCATCGCCGACTTTCCGCAGGCCAGGGTGCATGTGATGGCCGATGAGTACCGCTCGGCGATGCGCCGCGACACCCGGCTCGAAGTGAACCGCTATCTCCCCGCGCTGTGGGCGCACGGCGTCGACTGGGTCGTCCACGACACCGCCGACTCCGACTGGTTCGGCTTCCCCGCGGCCCGGGTGCTGCGCGCACCCGACATCCTGCTGGTGCCGCTGCCGGGCCACACCCGCGGCCACAGCGCGGTCGCCGTCCAGGAGCCGGACCGCTGGCTGCTGCACGCGGGCGATGCGTACTACTTCCACGGCGAGGTCGATCTGCGCCGCCCCCGCTGCCCCCGTCCCCTCGCTCTCCACCAGCGGCTCGTCGCGGACGACCACGAACTGCGGCTGAGTCAGCTGGAACGGCTGATGGAGCTGCGCAGGGCACATCCGCGGCTGGTCCGCGTCTTCTCGTCGCACGACGCGCACGAGTTCGACCTGCTGGCGAACGGCGAATAGCGGTCCCGCCCGCCCCCCCCACGTGACTCAGACCCTGGCGGTGGTCCTGTCCGTCGCCAGGGCCCAGATCACGAAGACCGAGATGGCCATCGAGAAGATCGCCCAGACCGGCTGGTACGGCAGGAACAGGAACTGGGCGACGATGTTGAGCGCCGCCAGCGCGATACCGGCGACCCGGGCCCATTCGGCGTCCTTGAGGATTCCCCAGCCGGTGACGACGAGGATGACCCCGAGGATCAGATGGATCCAGCCCCAGCCGGTGAGGCTGAAGGAGAAGACGTAGTCGCCGATGCGGGTGTAGACGTCGTCCTCCGCGATGGCGGCGATGCCCTCGATGATGTCCATGATTCCGACGACGGTCATCAGGACACCGGCGAAGAGCGTGCCGCCCGCCGACCAGGCGTCGGTGCTCGTGCCGGTCCGGTGGCCCTGACCGCGCGGTGCTGTGTTCTGGCTCATGGGGTCATCGTGCGGCGGAGGCGCCCGTCCGGCATGTCGGCTGGGCCGTTCGGGTGAAGGGGGCGGCGATCCGCACCGCCTGATCCGGCCTGATCCGGCCCGCCCGTGCCCGTTACGGGCTGTTCCGGGCTGTTCCAGCCTGCTTCCACTTGCCGTGTACGCCGTACGGGTGTCCGCTGGTGGGTGGAGTAGTGGATGGAGCGGAAGGAGCTCTGCCATGGCTACGCACGCTGCGGTGCCGGTCCACCGCCACGGCGCCCTCGGATGGGTGGTGCCCCTCACGATCGGCGCGCTGTACGGCCTCTACACATCGTTCATGACGCGCGAGGACGGGGCGTCCGCCGGCGCGCAGTTCGCGGTCGGGATCGTCTCCGCCGCCGTGATGGCCGGGCTGTGCTACGCCATGGGCCGCTTCCAGCACGCCATGCCGCGCGAGGTGCGCGCCGCGGCGTACGCGGTGCTCATGGGCTGCGCGGTCGGCTATCTGTACAGCCTGAGCGGCCGGAGCATCCTCACGGTGACGGTGCTTTCGCTGGCCATCGCGGCCGCGACGTTCATCGTCACCTTCTACTACTACTACACGCACGAGGACTGACGTATCGCCGTACCTCGAACCCCCATACCCCCCTCACCCCGTGCCCCCGCGCGGCCGCCTGGTAACAAATCCGGCGGCCGCGCGGTGAGTTTGTGCCACGGTGGCGGTCTGCACTCCAGCGCTTCCGCGAGGAACGAAGGAACCGAGGACCGAAGGACCGAGGGAACCGAGGATGAGTACAGAACTGGCCATCGAGACGACCGGCCTGGTGAAGGTGTTCGGCGAGAACCGCGCGGTCGACGGCGTCGACCTCCGCGTCCCCGCCGGCACCGTCTACGGCCTCCTGGGCCCGAACGGCGCGGGCAAGACGACCACGGTGAAGGTGCTGGCCACGCTGCTGAGACCGGACGGCGGTGAGGCGCGGGTCTTCGGCAGGGACGTGCTCGCGGACGCCGACGCGGTACGCGGCCTGGTCAGCCTCACCGGACAGTACGCCTCCGTGGACGAGGACCTGACCGGCACCGAGAACCTGCTCCTGCTCGCCAGGCTGCTCGGCCACAGCAAGCCCGCCGCACGCGAGCGGGCCGCCCAGCTGCTCGACGCGTTCGGGCTGTCGGAGGCGGCCGGCCGCCAGGTGAAGAGCTATTCCGGCGGGATGCGGCGCCGTATCGACATCGCCGCGTCCATTCTCAACACACCCGATCTGCTGTTCCTGGACGAGCCGACGACCGGGCTCGACCCGCGCAGCCGCAACCAGGTGTGGGACATCGTGCGGGCCGTCGTCGCCCAGGGCACGACGGTGCTGCTGACCACGCAGTACCTGGACGAGGCCGACCAACTGGCCTCCCGGATCGCCGTCATCGACCACGGCCGGGTGATCGCCGAGGGCACCAAGGGCGAGCTGAAGGCGTCCGTCGGCTCGGGCGCGGTCCATCTGCGGCTGCGCGAGGCCGAGCAGCGGCCGGAGGCCGAACGGATCCTCGCGCTCGCCCTGAAAGCCACGGTCCAGCTCGACGCCGACCCGGTCGCCCTGACGGCCCGCGTCAACGGCCACGGCACCGAACTGGGCGCCGCCGAGCAGGCCGCCCGGGCGCTGTCCGAGCTGGCCAGGGCCGGCATCACCGTCGACAACTTCGCGCTGGGCCAGCCCAGCCTGGACGAGGTCTTCCTCGCCCTCACGGACAAGAAGGCGCTCAACGGCGGTGACGCCGACATGAACGGCGCGAACGGCGC
This sequence comes from Streptomyces sp. FIT100, assembly GCF_024584805.1. NCBI lineage: Bacteria > Bacillati > Actinomycetota > Actinomycetes > Kitasatosporales > Streptomycetaceae > Streptomyces > Streptomyces sp. FIT100. The sequence continues at coordinate 4,106,830 of NZ_CP075715.1, forward strand.
GAACGGCGCGAACGGCGCGAACGGCGCGAACGGCGCCAGCGGCGCGAACGGAATGAACAGCGCGAACGGCATGAACGGGACGGCCGAGCAGAAGGAGACCGCGGTATGAGCACCGTCGCCACCAAGGAGACCGAGGACCACTCCTTCACCGCCCCCAGGGCCGAGGACCTGGCCGCCCTCCTCGTCGCCGGGGACCGCCCGCTGCGTCCCAGCGCCCTCTCGGCGTCCCTGACCTTCGGCTGGCGCGCCATGCTCAAGATCAAGCACGTGCCGGAGCAGCTCTTCGACGTGACGGCGTTCCCGGTCATGATGGTGCTGATGTACACGTACCTCTTCGGAGGGGCGCTGGCCGGCTCGGTCGACGCGTACATCCAGTTCCTGCTGCCCGGCATCCTCGTGATGAGCGTCGTGATGATCACGATGTACACGGGCGTCGCGATCAACACCGACATCGACAAGGGAGTCTTCGACCGCTTCCGCACGCTGCCGATCTGGCGGCCCGCGCCGATGGTCGGCTATCTCCTCGGCGACGTCGTCCGCTACTTCATCGCCTCCGTGGTGATGCTGACGGTCGGCGTCGTCATCGGCTACCGCCCGGGCGGCGGCGCGACCGGGATCCTGCTCGGCATCGCGCTGCTGATGCTGTTCTCGTTCTCCTTCTCGTGGATCTGGACGATGTTCGGCCTGATGCTGCGCACCGAGAAGTCGGTGATGGGCGTCAGCATGATGGTGATCTTCCCGCTGACCTTCCTGAGCAACGTCTTCGTCGACCCGAGGACGATGCCGGGCTGGCTCCAGGCGTTCGTCAACAACAGCCCGGTCACGCATCTGGCCACGGCCGTGCGCGAGTTGATGGCGGGCAACTGGCCCGCCGCCGACATCGCCTGGTCGCTGGGCTGGTCGGCGGCGTTCGTCCTCGTCTTCGGTGCGGTCACGATGCGGTTGTACAACCGCAAGTGAGGCCGAGCGGGGCGGCGGCCGGTGGCTCCCACGGGGGTGGAACCACCGGCCGCCGTCCCGCCGGGTCCTGCTCTGATCAGAGCAGGTGGTTGTAGGTCTGCCAGGCGTGGAAGAGCACCGAGCTGCCCGTGCGGGCACGGAACGGAGCGCTCGCGCTGCCCGTGCTCTCGTAGTAGTACGACGCGGCGTTGGGGCCGAACGCGTAGAGATCGGGCCTGCCGTCGACGTTGGCGTCGCCGATGGCCACGATGTGGGTGTACGCGTTCCAGCCGCTGCCGATCCTCACGCGGGGGCTGAACGTCCCGTTGCCCTTGCTGGTGGAGCCAGAGCACCCCGGCCGTGTCCCGCGTGACGAGGTCGCCCACGGACGAGCCGGCGATGTTGCCGACGGCCTCGACCTTGGTCTAGACGTGCCAGCCCGACCCGACCCTCGTGCGCGCGGCGAAGGGCGCGGTCGTGCTGCCGGTGCCCTTGTGGATCCACAGGGTGCCCCCGGCGTCCTTGGCGACCAGGTCGGGCCTCCCGTCGCCGGTGACGTCGCTGCCTCCGGCCAGCACCGGGTAGATCTGCCGGCCTGTGCCGATCTTCGTACGCGTGGCGAAGGTGCCGTCGCGAGCCGCAGCGGTGGACGAGCGGGAGGAGTTCGCCCCTCGTTCACGCAAGCCGCAGGAGTATCAGTCGAAGCGGAGGTCGGCCAACTGCTCCTCGAACTCGGCGATCTCGTCGGCCTCCCTCGTCTCCCTCGCCTCTCCCTCCCCAGCCTCACCGGTCGGCCGGGCGGCCATCAGCCCGGCCAGTTCGGTGCCCGCCCGGCGGATGCGGGCGGGCAGGCCCTCGGTGTACTCGTCACCGCTCGCGCCCCAGTCCTCCGACGCCGCGTAGACGGCGGTCGGGACGACCAGCGCCCGCAGATAGGCGAAGAGCGGCCGCAGCGCGTGGTCGAGGACCAGGGAGTGGCGGGCGGTGCCGCCGGTCGCCGCGATCAGGACCGGCTTGCCGGTCAGCGCGTCCGGGGAGATCAGGTCGAAGAACGACTTGAACAGTCCGCTGTACGAGGCCGTGAAGACGGGCGTCACGGCGATCAGTCCGTGCGCCCGGGTCACGGCGTCGACCGCGGCGGCCAGCGCGGGCGGCGGGAAGCCGGTCACCAGGTTGTTGGCGATGGGCACGGCCAGGTCGCGCAGTTCGACGACCTCGACCTCCACCTTGCGGTCGCGCTCGGCGAGTTCGCCGCGTACCGCCTCCGCCAGCCGGTCGGCGAGCAGCCGGGTCGAGGACGGACTGCTCAGCCCGGCCGACACGGCGACGAGCCTCAACTGCTCCATGGTCAGTCCTCCTTGGTCGTGTTGCGGGCCGTGGTGCGGGCGGCGGCGACTGCCGGGTGGACGGGCGCGTCCGGGACCCCGGCGGGCCGCTGGTTCGCGAACTCCTTGCGCAGCACCGGGACGACCTCCTCACCGAGGATGTCGAGCTGCTCCAGCACGGTCTTGAGCGGGAGTCCCGCGTGGTCCATCAGGAACAGCTGGCGCTGGTAGTCGCCCACGACCTCACGGAAGCCCAGCGTCCGTTCGATCACCTGCTGCGGGGAGCCGACGGTCAGCGGGGTCTGCTCGGTGAAGTCCTCCAGCGAGGGGCCGTGTCCGTAGACGGGCGCGTTGTCGAAGTACGGGCGGAACTCCCTGACCGCGTCCTGCGAGTTCTTGCGCATGAACACCTGGCCGCCGAGGCCGACGATCGCCTGCTCCGGTGTGCCGTGCCCGTAGTGCGCGTACCGCTTGCGGTAGAGGGCGACCATCCGCCTGGTGTGTTCCGCCGGCCAGAAGATGTTGTTGTGGAAGAAGCCGTCGCCGTAGTACGCGGCCTGCTCGGCGATCTCCGGCGAGCGGATGGAGCCGTGCCAGACGAACGGCGGGACGCCGTCCAGCGGCCGCGGCGTGGAGGTGAAGCCCTGCAGCGCCGTGCGGAACTTGCCCTCCCAGTCGACGACGTCCTCCCTCCACAGCTTGTGGAGGAGGGAGTAGTTCTCGATGGCGAGCGGGATGCCCTGGCGGATGTCCTGCCCGAACCACGGGTAGACCGGGCCGGTGTTGCCGCGGCCCACCATCAGGTCGACGCGGCCGTCCGCGAGGTGCTGGAGCATCGCGTAGTCCTCGGCGATCTTCACCGGGTCGTTGGTGGTGATCAGCGTCGTGGACGTGGACAGGATCAGGTTCTCGGTGCGGGCCGCGATGTGGCCGAGCATCGTCGTCGGCGACGAGGGGACGAACGGCGGGTTGTGGTGCTCGCCGGCCGCGAAGACGTCCAGGCCGACCTCCTCGGCCTTCAGCGCGATGGCGACCATCGCCTTGATCCGCTCGTGCTCGGTCGGGGTGCGGCCGTTGGTCGGATCGGTGGTCACGTCACCGACGGTGAAGATCCCGAACTGCATCGCGCTCGCCTCCAGGGGGGTTCCAGTTGGTTGAATCTTAAACCGTCTCCTTGAACCGGCGCGGCCCCGGGTCTATTCCGCCGTACTCTGGAGCGACGTGTCCGGTATGCACAGGAGGCCGTGGTGAGCGAGAGCGAGCGCTGGAAGGAGCGCGGTGTCGCCCTGCGCGTCTTCGTCTACGTCTTCGCGACGCACCTCTTCGCGGGCTTCGTGTGGCTGCTCTTCTACGTGGGCGGGCACGCCCAGAAGTGATCAACCGCCCCGGGGCGGGGACGCGAGCTCCTCGGGCGCTGCCTCCCGCCCGGCCCGGCCCGGCTGCTGCGGCCCGTGCCGGAGCCTGAGCCGGTACTGGAGGTGACGCACGGCCGGCTCGGTGAAGCGGGCCGTGAACGGTCCCAGGATCACCAGGATCAGGACGTACGCCGTGGCGAGCGGCCCGATGCGGGGCTCCGTGGCCACCGCCAGGCCCGCGATGACGATCGAGAACTCGCCGCGGGCGACGAGCGCGCCGCCCGCCCGGAGCCGGCCCCGCGGCCCGACGCCGGCGCGGCGGGCCGCGTACCAGCCGGTGGCGATCTTGGTGACCGCGGTGGCGAGGGCCAGCAGGAGCGCGGGGACGAGGACCGGCGGGATCGCCGCGGGGTCGGTCGACAGTCCGAAGAAGACGAAGAAGACCGCGGCGAAGAGGTCCCGCAGCGGCGCGAGCAGCCGCCGGGCGCCCTCCGCGACCTCCCCCGAGAGCGCGATGCCGACGAGGAAGGCGCCGACCGCCGCCGAGACCTGGAGCTGCTGGGCCACGCCCGCGACCAGCAGGGTGAGGCCGAGGACGACGAGGAGCAGCATCTCCGGGTTGTCGGAGGAGACGGCCCGGCTGAGGACCCGGCCGTGCCGGATGGCGAGACAGAGGACGACGAAGACGGTGCCGAGGGCGATGACCAGCGTGATGCTGCCGCCCGCGAGGCCGAGACCGGCCAGCAGGGCGGTGAGCAGCGGCAGGTAGACGGCCATCGACAGGTCCTCGATGACGAGCACGCCGAGGATGGCCGGTGTCTCGCGGTTGCCGAGCCTCCCCAGGTCGGTGAGGACCTTCGCCACCACCCCGGACGAGGAGATCCAGGTCACCCCGGCGAGCGCGACGGCGCCGACCGGGCCCCAGCCCAGCAGCAGCGCGGCGCCCGCGCCGGGGAGCGCGTTGAGGACGAAGTCGACGGCGCCGGACGGATACTGCGTGCGCAGGCTGGTGACCAGCTCGGACGCGCTGTACTCCAGCCCCAGCAGGAGCAGCAGCAGGATGACGCCGATCTCGGCGCCGACCGCGATGAAGTCCCCGCTGGCGCTGAGCGGCAGCAGCCCACCCCGTCCGAAGGCGAGCCCGGCGAGCAGATAGAGCGGTATCGGGGAGAGCCCGATGCGTCCGGCGAACCGGCCGATCAGCCCCAGCGTGAGGATGATGCCGCCGAGCTCGATCAGGAGGGTGGTGGTGCTGTGCACGGTCAGTCTCCCGTGTCGCCGTCGCTGTCGTCGCCACCGTTGCTGCCCTCGCTGTCGCTGTCGCTGTCGCTGTCGCCGGCGTCGCTGCCGTCGCCGGCTTCGTGCTCCGTCCCGGAGATGATCCCGGCGAGGCCGTCCACGCCCTCCCGGGTCCCGACCGCCACGAGCGTGTCCCCGATCGCGAACCGGAAGTCCGGACCGGGCGACGGATGCGCGCTGGTCCGGCGCAGCACGGCGACGATCGACGCGCCCGTCCGGGTGCGCGCCCGGGTCTCACCGAGCCGCCGCCCCGCGTACGGGGAGCGGGCGGAGACCGGGATGCGCTCCGTGACCAGGTCGATCCCGTCGGTGCGTACGGCATCGATCGTGTCCGGGGCGATGAGGTGGGCGAGCGCGGCCGCCTCGTCGGGCGACAGCGGTACGGACGCGACGCTCGCGTCCGGATCGGCGGCGGCGTAGAAGCCGAGGAAACGGCGGCCGTCCTGGTGGACGACGACGGAGAGACGGCGTCCGCTCTCGGTGGTGAAGTCGTACTGCGTGCCGACGCCGGGGAGCGAAGTGCGCCGTGTGCCCATGGATGCCTCCCGGTACAGGAGTTGAGCAGTATGTCTTTAAACTACCATTACCTTTCCATTGGTCGATCTTGACCATCGTCGGGGGGCGGCGGGCGGCGGGGGCCCGAACAGTAGAGTTCCGGTCCGTGAACGCCGACCCGTACCCCGCCGACCACGTGCTTTCCGTCGTCGGGATCGGCGCCGACGGCTGGGACGGGCTCCCCGAGACCTCCCGCGCCGCCCTGCGCGCCGCCGACGTGCTCATCGGCGGGGCACGCCAGCTCCGCCTGCTGCCCACCGCCGAGTGCGGGGGCGAGCGCGTGCCGTGGCCGTCGCCGCTGCGGCCCGCCGTGCCGGGGCTGCTCGCCGCGCACGCCGGCCGGCGCGTGGCCGTGCTCGCCAGCGGCGACCCCATGTTCTACGGCATCGGCCGTGCGCTCGCCGAGGAGCTCGGCGCGGACGGGGTGCGCGTCCTGCCGCATCCGTCGTCCGTGTCGTACGCCTGTGCCCGCCTCGGCTGGCCGCTGGAGGACACCGGCACGGTGACCCTGGTCGGCAGGCCGGCGGCCTCGCTCACCGGCGCGCTGCACGACGGGCGGCGGCTGCTGGTCCTGAGCGCGGGCGCGGCGACGCCGGGGGAGGTGGCCGGGCTGCTGGCCGCGAAGGGCTTCGGGCCGACCCGGATGCGCGTACTCGAACAGCTCGGTTCGGCGCGCGAGCGGGTACGGGACGGAATCGCCGGGAGCTGGGCCCACCCGCCCGGCGACCCCCTGAACGTCATCGCGCTCGACTGCGTACGGGAAGCCGGCGCCCTGCGGCTGGGCGCCGTGCCGGGGCTGCCCGACGAGGCGTACGAGCACGACGGCCAGCTCACCAAGCGGCATGTGCGCGCCGCGACGCTCGCCGCGCTCGCACCCGCGCCCGGGGAGCTGCTGTGGGACATCGGCGGCGGATCGGGGTCGATCGCGATCGAGTGGATGCGTACGCACCGGTCGTGCCGGGCGGTCACGGTCGAGCGCGATCCGGAACGGGCGCGGCGCATCGCGCGCAACGCGGAGGCGCTCGGCGTTCCCGGTCTGCGGATCGTGGCGGCCGCCGCGCCCGAGGGGCTCACCGAGCTCCCCGCGCCCGACGCGGTGTTCATCGGCGGCGGGCTCACCGCGCCCGGTCTGCTGGAGCACTGCTGGGCCGCGCTGCCGGCGGGCGGGCGGCTCGTCGCCAACACCGTGACGCTGGAGTCCGAGGCGCTGCTCGCCGACCGGTACCGGCGCCACGGGGGCGAGCTCGTACGGCTCGCCGTCGCGCACGCCGTGCCGGTCGGCGGTTTCACCGGCTGGCGCCAGGCGATGCCGGTCACCCAATGGTCCGTCACCAAAACGGAAGGGCAGGAGCAATGACTGTCTACTTCATCGGCGCGGGCCCCGGCGCCGCCGACCTGATCACCCTGCGGGGCGCACGGACGCTCGCCTCGTGCCCGGTCTGCCTGTACGCCGGCTCGCTCGTCCCGGCCGAGCTGCTGGCCCAATGCCCGCCGGACGCACGGCTCGTCGACACCGCCCACCTCGACCTGGACGCGATCACCGCCGAGTTCGTCCGCGCCCACGAGGAGGGCCACGACGTGGCCCGGCTGCACTCGGGCGACCCCTCGGTCTTCAGCGCCGTCGCGGAACAGATGCGGCGCCTCGACGCGGTGGGAATCCCGTACGAGGTCGTGCCCGGGGTGCCGGCGTTCGCCGCGGCGGCGGCCGCGCTGAAGCGCGAACTGACCGTCCCGACCGTCGGCCAGACGGTCATCCTGACCCGCATCGCACAGCAGGCCACCCCCATGCCCGACGGCGAGGACCTCGCCACCCTGGGCCGCAGCGGCGCGCTGCTCGTCCTCCACCTGGCGGCGCGCCACGCCGACCGCGTCGTCGCCGAACTGCTGCCGCACTACGGCACCGACTGCCCCGCCGCGGTCGTCGCCATGGCCAGCCGCCCCGACGAGATCGTGCTGCGCGGCACCCTCGGCGACATCGCCGGTCTGACGAAGGCGGCGGGCATCACCAGGACGGCGGTGATCCTGGTGGGCCGCACCCTGGCCGCGTCCCAGTTCAGGGACAGCCACCTGTACGACCCGGCCCGCGAGCGCCACGCCTGCGGCGACTGACCCGGGGGCGCCGCGGGGCGGCGCGGAGCGGCTCCGGGGCGCTCACGCCCGTGCCGCCACCCACGCCACCGCCTCGTCCACCGTCGCCGCCACCGGCACCCCTTCCGGAACCGGCGGGCGGCGGACCACCACCACCGCAAGGCCCGCCTCGCGCGCGGCCGTGAGCTTCGGGGCGGTCGCCGCGCCGCCGCTGTCCTTCGTCACGAGGACGTCGACGCGGTGGCGGCGCAGCAGTTCGCGCTCGCCGTCGAGGGTGAAGGGCCCCCGGTCCAGGAGGGTCTCCATCCGGGACGGGTGCGGAGGCGAAGGGGGGTCCACGGAGCGGACCAGGAACCACAGCTCGTCGAGGTGGGCGAAGGCCGGAAGCCCCATGCGGCCCGTGGTGAGGAAGATCCGGGTGCCGAGGGCCGGCAGGGCGCGTGCCGCGTCCGCCAGGGAGTCGGTGAGGTGCCAGGTGTCGCCGTCGGCGGGGGCCCACCCGGGGCGGCGCAGGGCGAGCAGGGGAACATGGGCCAGAGCGGCGGCGCGTGCCGCGTTGAAACTGATCGTTCCGGCGAAGGGATGGGTGGCGTCGATGAGCAGGTCCACGCCGTGGTCGCCCAGCCACGCCGCGAGGCCCTCCGCGCCGCCGAAGCCGCCGACGCGCACCTCACCGCGGCGGGGGAGCCGCGGCGCCGCGACCCGGCCGGCCAGCGAGGTCGTCACCCGGATCCCCCTCGCGCACAGCGGTTCGGCGAGGGCACGGGCCTCGGTGGTACCGCCGAGGACGAGGATGTGCATGGGGTCCTTCGATGGGTGAGGCCGGTGGTGGCGGTGGCGGTCGTGCCGCCCAACTGAAGCACACCGGTCTGCGCCCCGGGTGGACGACCGGCGCCTGCGCCACCGCCGCCGCGACCGCCGCGTACACCGCACTGCTGTCCGGCGACTTCCCCGACCCGGTGACGATCGTGCTGCCGAAGGGGCAGACCCCGGCGTTCGCGCTGGCCGCCGAGGAGCTGCGGGACGGACACGCGATGGCCGGTGTGGTCAAGGACGCGGGGGACGACCCGGACGTCACCCACGGCGCGCTGGTCCGGGCCGCGGTGCGGATCCTGCCGGCCGGTTCCGGTGTCGTCTTCCGGGCGGGCGCAGGCGTCGGCACGGTCACCCGGCCCGGGCTGCCGCTCGACGTGGGGGAGCCCGCCATCAACCCCGTGCCGCGCCAGTTGATGCGCGAGCACATCGCCCGGGCGGCGGCCCGGCACGGCGGCACCGGCGACGCCGAGATCACCGTCTCCGTCGACCACGGCGAGGAGATCGCCCGCTCCACCTGGAACCCGCGGCTCGGCATCCTCGGCGGACTGTCCATCCTCGGCACGACCGGGATCGTCGTCCCGTACTCCTGCTCGGCGTGGATCGACTCGATCCGCCGTGGTGTGGATGTGGCCCGGGCGGCGGGCCGTACGCATGTCGCCGGCTGCACCGGCTCGACGTCCGAGAAGGCGGTCGTCTCGCTCTACGGTCTGCCCGAGGACGCCCTGCTCGACATGGGCGACTTCGCGGGCGCGGTGCTCAAGTACGTACGCCGGCACCCGGTGGACCGGCTCACCGTCTGCGGCGGCTTCGCGAAGCTGTCGAAGCTCGCCGCCGGGCATCTGGACCTCCACTCCGCCCGCTCCCAGGTCGACAAGGGCTTCCTTGCGGAGCTGGCGCGGGCGGGCGGGGCGGACGAGGCGCTGGCGGCACAGGTCGCGGCGGCCAACACCGGCCTCGCCGCCCTCCAGTTGTGTGCCGCACGCGGTGTGCCGCTGGGCGACCTCGTGGCGGCGGCCGCCCGGGAGCAGGCGCTCGGCGTGCTCCGGGGCGCACCGGTCACGGTGGACGTGGTGTGCGTCGACCGGGCAGGGACGGTGGTGGGGCGCTCGTCCCCCAAGGGGCCCTGACCACGGGCGGTCGGGCCGGTCGCCCGGCCGGTCACGCGGTCGCCCGGCCGGTCATGGGGACGCCCGGTCGGTCACCCGCCCGGTCGGTCACCCGGACGGCTCCCCCGTCGCGCCCGGCCGGATCACCCACCGGGCGCCGCGGGCACCGGCGGGCGAGGCTGCTCCGTGGAGGTGGCCATGGAGCAGGTGAGCGCAGACGTGTGCGTCGTGGGCGCGGGGTTCGCGGGTCTTGCGGCCGCGCGGCAACTGGTCGGGGCCGGCCGGGAGGTCGTGGTGCTGGAGGCCGGGGACCGGGTCGGCGGGCGGGTCTGGAACAGGGAGCTGCCCGACGGCACCGTGGTCTCCGCGGGCGGCACCTGGCTGGGAAAGGGCCAGGAGCGGATGTTCCAGCTCTGCCGGGATCTCGGACTCGAGGTGTACCCCCAGTACGACGACGGCGATCACCTCGTGCGTCTCGACGGCGTCAACCACCGCTACCGGGGCACCGTCCCCAAGGCCGGCCCGGCCGCGCTCGCCGCGCTCGGGACCGCCCTCCTGCGCCTGAACCTGATGGCGCGGCGGCTTCCCGCGGACGCCCCCTGGCAGGCCCGGCGGGCACGGGCCTGGGACGCCCGGACGCTCGGGCAGTGGCTCTCCCAACCGCTCAACGTGCCCTCGGACACCGCCCGTACGCTCCTCCGATCGACGATGAGCCTGCTCTTCTGCGCCGACCCGTCGGAGGTCTCGCTGCTCGGCGCGCTCGTTCTGGCGCGGGGCGGCGGGCTCGGCGGGTTCGGCTACTACACCGACAGCCGGAAGACGGAATCCCACCTCGTGGACGGCGGAGCCCCCGAACTGGCGCGGCGGATGGCCGAGCGCCTGGGAGCGGCGGTACGGCTGTCCAGCCCGGTCCGGCGCATCGAGCAGAACGCCGCCGACGTGCGGCTCGTCTCCGACGCGCTCGCCGTGCGGGCACGGCGGGTCATCGTCGCCACTCCGCCCGTGCTCGCCGGCCGCATCGTCTTCGACCCGCCGCTGCCCGCCGCACACAGCCACCTGCGGCAGCGGGCGGTGCCCGGGGCGATCATCAGGGTGATCACGCAGTACCCCGAGCCGTTCTGGCGGGGGCAGCGGCTGTCGGGGCAGACGCTCGCACCCCGGTCGCCCGCCCCGGTCACCATCGACCAGACCCCGCGCTCGGGGCGGCCGGGGGTGCTGAGCAGTTACGCGTTCGGGCCCGGGGCCGTGCGGCTGGGCCGCCTCGCCCCCGAGGAGCGCCAGGACCTCTGGCTGGGCGCGCTCGCCCAGCGGTTCGGACCGGAGGCGCGCCGTCCCACCGCGTACCTGGAGACGGACTGGTCGGGACAGCCGTGGTCGCTGGGCGGGATGGTCGCCCACTTCCCGCCCGGCGCGCTGACCGGTTACGGCAGCGCGCTGCGCGAGCCCGCGGGCCGGATCCACTGGGCGGGCACGGAGTCGGCGACGCTGATGCACGGACTGATGGAGGGGGCGGTGCGCTCCGGCGAGCGAGCCGCCCACGAAGTCCTGGCCGCGGACTGACCACGGACTGACTGTGGACGGACGACGGCCCGGCCGCGGCCCGGCCGTCCGGGCGGGCTCGCCCCGTGCACGGGCCGGCGCGGGGCGTGTCGTCGGCGTCCCGGCTGCTGTCGGCGCCCGGCACGCCCCCACCGGGACGCCGCTATGCGTCGGACGCGCCCTGAGCGGGGTACGTCCGCGGAGTCCAGGCGACCGTCGTGCCGTCGCCCCGCGACACCGTGCGCGTCCGGGACGAGCCGACCAGCAGCAGCGTCCTCATGTCGACCACCGCCGGGTCGAGTTCGGCCAGGCGCACGATCCGTACGCTCTCCTCCGCACCGCCCGCATCGCGGGCGACGACGACCGGGGTGTCCGGGGCGCGGTGCTCCAGGAGCAGTTCGCGGACCTTGGCCACCTGCCAGGTGCGGCTGCGCGAGCCCGGGTTGTAGAGAGCGAGGACGAGGTCGGCGGCGGCCGCCGCCCGGATCCGTTCGGCGATGACCTCCCACGGCTTGAGCCGGTCGGAGAGCGAGACCGTCGCGTAGTCGTGGCCGAGTGGCGCTCCCGCGCGGGCCGCCGCGGCGTTCGCCGCCGTGACACCGGGCAGGACGCGCACGGGCACGTCCGCGTACGGCTCCAGCGACGCGGCCTCCAGCACCGCCGTGGCCATCGCGAAGACGCCCGGGTCGCCGCCCGACACGACGGCCACGCGCCGCCCGCGCCGGGCGAGGTCCAGCGCGAACTCCGCGCGCTCCGCCTCCACTTTGTTGTCGGAGCCGTGGCGGCGCTGGCCCGGCCGCACCGGCACCCGGTCCAGATAGGTCGTGTAGCCGACCAGATCGTCGGCGGCCGCCAGCGCACCCCGGGTCTCGGGCGTGAGCCACAGCGGTCCGGCCGGGCCGGTGCCCACCACGACGACCTCGCCCTGCGCCCGCGCCTCGGGCCGGACCTCGTCGACACGGCTCGGCAGCACCGCCACCGAGAAGTACGGCACCGACTCCGGATCCACCTCGGCCAGCCGCTCCGTGCGCTCGCCGTCCATCGTGGCGCGCTCGACGTACCGCGCGTCGTCCAGCCGCCCCGCCCGCTCCAGCGCGCGCCGCACCGTGGGGAACGTCCGCCCCAGCTTCATCACCACAGCCGAGTCGGTGGCGGCGAGACGGGCCGCCAGCTCCTCCTCCGGGAGCGTGCCGGGGATGATCGTCAGGACCTCCTCGGCCTCGCACAGCGGCTCGCCGAGCCGGGCCGCGGCCGCGCTCACCGAGGTGATCCCGGGGATGACCTCGGTCGGGTAGCGGTGGGCCAGCCGCTTGTGCATGTGCTGGTAGGAGCCGTAGAAGAGCGGATCGCCCTCGGCCAGCACGGCGACCGTCCGGCCCGCGTCGAGATGGGCCGCGAGCCGCTCCGCCGCCTCCTCGTAGAAGTCGTCGAGCGCGCCGCGGTAGCCGCCGGGATGGTCGGTGGTCTCCACGGTGATCGGGTACATCAGGCGCTCCTCGATGTGGTCGGGGCGCAGATGTCCCGCCACGATGGAGCGCGCGATGGAACGGCCGTGGCGGGCGCTGTGGTAGGCCACGACATCCGCCTCGGCGATGACCTCGACGGCCCGCAGGGTCATCAGGGACGGGTCGCCGGGTCCGAGCCCGACGCCGTAGAGCCGTCCGGTCCGCTGGGTGCTCATTCCGCCTCACTCGCGATCGCGTTGACCGCGGCGGCCGCCATGGCGCTGCCGCCGCGCCGGCCCCGCACCACCAGATGCTCGACGCCGCTGCCGTGCCCGGCGAGCGCGTCCTTCGACTCGGCGGCGCCGATGAAGCCGACCGGGATGCCGATGACGGCGGCCGGGCGCGGCGCGCCCTCGTCGATCATCTCCAGCAGCCGGAACAGGGCGGTGGGCGCGTTGCCGACGGCGACGACGGCGCCGTCGAGGCGGTCGCGCCACAGCTCCAGTGCGGCGGCGCTGCGGGTCGTGCCGAGCTCGGCGGCGAGCGCGGGCACGGACGGGTCGGAGAGCGTGCAGATCACGTCGTTGTCCGCGGGCAGCCGCTTGCGGGTGACGCCGCTGGCGACCATCTGCGCGTCGCACAGGACCGGCGCCCCGGCGCGCAGGGCGGCGCGGGCGCGGGCCACCACACCGGGCGAGTACGCGAGATCGCGCACCAGGTCGACCATGCCGCAGGCGTGGATCATCCGCACCGCGACCCGGCTCACGTCGGCGGGGAGCGCGGCGAGGTCGGCCTCGGCGCGGATGGTGGCAAAGGACCGGCGGTAGATCTCCGCCCCGTCCTTCTCGTAGTCGAACACGGTGCTCTCGCTCATTTCGTCGTCAGTGTGGTGCCGGTGGTGCGGGCCGCCGCGACGGTGGCGGCGAGTGAGGAGCGGGCGCAGGGCACTCCGTCGACCTCGTAGCGGCCGTCGGCCGTCGCGACGACGTCGGTCCAGTCGCCGTGCGGGTGCCCGCAGCGCCGTTCGCAGCCGGAGAAGTGGACCGGGAGGCCGCCGCGGCCGGGTGCCGCGTCCGCCCGTACGTCGGCGAGGGCCTTGCCGCAGCCGGGGCGGCCGGTGCAGGCGGTGGCGCCGTACCAGGGGTCGGCGGGGCCGGTGATGAACCCGGCGGCGTCCAGCGCGCGGAGTCGTTCCTCCGCAGCCTCGGGCTCGGCGAAGCCCGGCACGACGACCCCGCGCCACGGGGTGAACCGCACTTCGCCCGCGGGCGCGGGGAGCAAGGCGCGGAGCTGCGCGGCGGTGAGGCGCCCGAGGGGCGCGGCGGCGACCGGGGCCCATGCGCCGGGCCCCTCGACGATCCCGGGCGGCGGGCCTGCGGTGGGTTCTGTCCCCACCCGGCCCTTTCCCGCAACTGGGGGGGCAAGCCCCCAGCCCTCCGTACGGCCTCCGGCCGTGTCCTCGAACTCCCCCAGAGCTTCGCCTGGGAGGTGCCCCCAACGGGCTGGAAATGCGGGGCGCAGCCCCGGTTTCCAGCCTCGCTGGGGGTCCCCCCACGCCGCAGGGCGTAGGGGGAGTTTGAGGCGCGGGGGTGCGGGGGCGGAGCCCCCGCCGTCGGGGTCTGGGGGCGAAGCCCCCGGTTCGGGAAGGGGCGGGGTGGGGAAAAGCTCGCCGCAGGCGCCCGCCAACCCCGCTCCCCCGTCCGGCAGGTCCCGGACGCGCCACGCACCGGTGCCGGCCGCCGCCGCCAGAAACGCCTCTGCCGCGGCGAGGGCCGCCCGGGCCGCAGCCGCGGCGGGGACGCGGAACCCCGCGCCCCCCACCCGCACCACCACCGTGTCCCCCGGCTCTGCGAGCAAGGTCACATCCGCGCCGAGCCCCGCCACATCGCCCCGCCCGTCGTCCAGCGCGAACAGGAAGCGGCCCGAGAGGTCCGCCGCCCGGGTGGTCGCGCACAGCAGCGCGTCCAGCTCGCGCGCCCACAACTGCACGTCGGCGCAACCGAGTCCGTCCAGTCCGGCGAGCGGGGACGCCACGATGTTGCGCACCCGCTCGTGGGTGTCGGAGGGCAGCAGTCCGGCTCCCCGCAGCAGTTCCGCGAGCTCCGCCCCGCAGTCGTCGCCGAGGCCGCGCAGTTCCACGTTGCCCCGGGAGGTGATGCTCACCGCACCGTCGCCCAGGCGCTCCGCCGCGTCGGCCAGCGTCATCAGCTGACGTGATGTCAACAAGCCTGCGGGCAGCCGGAGTCGGGCCAGTCGCCCGTCGTCCGCCGCGTGCAGCCGCAGCGCGCCCGGGCAGGCGTCGCCCCGGTCCCGTATGCGAGGTTCGCCCGGGTCCGCCGGGGTTGAGGGTATGGGCGGCATGGCGGCGAGCATACTGCCGCCCAGGTGAGCCTCTACTATGCAGACGGCACAGGGTCCCAGGACCCTAGGGAGGAAGCCCGGTGAGATTCCGGCGCGGTCCCGCCACTGTGAGCCAGGTCCTCAACGGCCTGGTGAGTCAGGAACTCCCGCCGACCACGACCACCCGGGGCGCGGAAACCCCGAGGAAGGCCTGCGCACGCGATGACGCACGCGACGATCCTGCTGCTGTCGACCTCCGACACCGACCTGCTCAGCGCCCGTGCCGCGCGGGGGCCGGTCCAGTACCGCTTCGCGAACCCTTCCCGCCTCCCGCTCGACGAGCTCCCGGGCCTGCTCGACGGCACCGACCTCGTCGTCGTCCGCCTCCTCGGCGGCATTCGCGCCTGGCAGGAGGGGATCGACGCGCTGCTCGCCCAGGAGCGGCCCGTCGTCGTGCTCACCGGCGAACAGGCCCCGGACGCCCAGCTGATGGAGGCGTCCACCGTCCCGATCGGCATCGCGGCCGAGGCACACGCCTACCTCGCCCACGGCGGCCCGGGCAATCTGGAGCAGCTCGCCCGGTTCCTCTCGGACACGGTCCTGCTGACGGGCCACGGCTTCGAGCCCCCGGCCCCTGCCCCCACCTGGGGCCCGCTGGAGCGCACCCCCGAGGCCACCACCGGCCCCGTCATCGCCGTGCTCTACTACCGCGCCCACCACATGAGCGGCAACACCGCCTTCGTCGGCGCCCTGTGCGACGCCATCGAGGAGGCCGGTGGCCGGGCCAGGCCGCTGTACGTGGCGTCCCTGCGCGCCCCCGAGCCCGAGCTCCTCGACCGGCTCCGCGACGCCGACGCCGTCGTCACCACCGTGCTCGCCGCGGGCGGCACCAGGCCCGCCGAGGCGCAGGCCGGCGGCGACGACGAGTCCTGGGACGCGGGCGCGCTCGCCGGGCTCGACGTGCCCGTGCTCCAGGCGCTGTGTCTGACGGGGTCGCGCAGCGCCTGGGAGGAGAGCGACGAGGGTCTGTCCCCGCTGGACGCCGCCAGCCAGGTCGCCGTACCCGAGTTCGACGGGCGCCTGATCACGGTCCCGTTCTCCTTCAAGGAGATCGACGAGGACGGCCTCCCGGCGTACGTCGCCGACCCCGAGCGCGCCGCCCGGGTCGCCGGGATCGCCGTACGCCACGCCCGGCTGCGGCACATCCCGAACGCGGAGAAGCGGATCGCGCTCGTCCTGTCCGCGTACCCGACGAAGCACTCCCGCATCGGCAACGCGGTCGGCCTCGACACCCCCGCGTCCGCCGTCGCGCTGCTGCGCCGACTCCTCGCCGAGGGCTACGACTTCGGTGCCGAGGAGGTCCCCGGCCTGGTCTCCGGCGACGGCGACGAGCTGATCCACGCGCTCATCGAGGCCGGCGGCCACGACCAGGACTGGCTCACCGAGGAGCAGCTCGCCCGCAACCCCGTCCGGGTCCCGGCCGCCGACTACAGGCGCTGGTACGCGACCCTGCCCGCCGCGTTGCGCGAGCACGTCGAGGAGCACTGGGGCCCCGCGCCCGGCGAGATGTTCCTGGACCGCTCCCGTACCGCCGAAGGCGACCCGGACGGCGACATCGTCCTGGCGGCCCTGCGGCGCGGCAACCTGCTGATCGTGATCCAGCCGCCGCGCGGCTTCGGCGAGAACCCGATCGCGATCTACCACGACCCGGACCTGCCGCCCTCGCACCACTACCTGGCCGCCTACCGCTGGATCGCGGCCCGGCAGGACGACGGGGGCTTCGGCGCCGACGCGATGATCCACCTCGGCAAGCACGGCAACCTGGAGTGGCTGCCCGGCAAGAACGCGGGCCTGTCCGCCGCCTGCGCCCCCGACGCCGCCCTCGGTGATCTGCCGCTGGTCTACCCGTTCCTGGTCAACGACCCCGGCGAGGGCACCCAGGCCAAGCGCCGGGTGCACGCCACGCTCATCGACCACCTCGTCCCGCCGATGGCCCGCGCCGACTCCTACGGCGACATCGCGCGCCTGGAGCAACTGCTCGACGAGTACGCGCAGATCTCCTCCATGGACCCGGCGAAGCTCCCCGCCATCCGCGCCCAGATCTGGACCCTGATCCAGGCGGCGAGGCTCGACCACGACCTCGGCATGGACGACCGCCCCGACGACGACGGCTTCGACGACTTCCTGCTCCACGTCGACGGCTGGCTGTGCGAGGTCAAGGACGCCCAGATCCGCGACGGTCTGCATGTGCTGGGCGGCGCCCCGGCCGGCCCCGAGCGGGTCAACCTGGTCCTCTCCATCCTCAGGGCCCGCCAGATCTGGGGCGGTACGACGGCCCTGCCCGGACTGCGCGAAGCGCTCGGCCTCGACGAGTCCGCCGCGAGCCGGACCACCGCCGACGAGGCGGAGGCCGCCGCCCGCGCACTGGTCGAGGCGATGGAGGAGGCGGACTGGAACCCGGCCGCCGTCGCCTCCGTGGCCGAGGGGCACGGACGGGCCGTCGCCGACATCCTCGGCTTCGCCGCCCGCGAGGTCGTCCCGCGCCTGGCCGCCACCACCGACGAACTCGACCACGCCGTCCACGCGCTGAACGGCGGCTTCGTCCCCGCCGGCCCGTCCGGCTCGCCGCTGCGCGGGCTCGTCAACGTCCTGCCGACCGGCCGCAACTTCTACTCCGTCGACCCCAAGGCCGTGCCGTCGCGCCTCGCCTGGGAGACCGGCCAGGCCCTCGCCGACTCGCTGCTCACGCGGTACCGCACCGACAACGGCGACTGGCCGACCTCCGTCGGCCTCTCCCTGTGGGGCACCAGCGCGATGCGCACCGCCGGCGACGACGTCGCCGAGGCGCTCGCGCTGCTGGGCGTGCGCCCGGTCTGGGACGACGCCTCGCGCCGCGTCACCGGTCTGGAGCCGGTCCCTGCCGCCGAGCTGGGCCGTCCGCGCATCGATGTCACGCTCCGCATCTCCGGCTTCTTCCGGGACGCCTTCCCGCATGTCATCGGCCTGCTCGACGACGCCGTACGGCTCGCGGCCTCGCTCGACGAGCCCGCCGACGCCAACTTCGTACGGGCGCACGCCCAGGCCGATCTCGCCGTCCACGGCGACGAACGCCGCGCCACGACCCGTATCTTCGGCTCCCGGCCGGGCACGTACGGCGCGGGACTGCTCCAGCTGATCGACTCCCGCGACTGGCGCACCGACGCCGATCTCGCCGAGGTGTACACGGTCTGGGGCGGTTACGCGTACGGCCGCGGACTCGAAGGCCGCGCGGCGCGCGACGAGATGGAGACGGCGTACCGGCGGATCGCGGTCGCGGCGAAGAACACGGACACGCGCGAGCACGACATCGCCGACTCCGACGACTACTTCCAGTACCACGGCGGCATGGTCGCCGCGGTCCGCGCCCTGCGCGGCACGGCCCCCGCCGCGTACATCGGCGACTCGACCCGGCCGGAGACGGTCAGGACGCGCACGCTCGTGGAGGAGACCTCGCGGGTCTTCCGCGCCCGGGTGGTCAATCCGAAGTGGATCGAGGCGATGCGGCGCCACGGGTACAAGGGGGCGTTCGAACTCGCCGCGACGGTGGACTACTTGTTCGGCTACGACGCGACGACCGGCGTCATCGCCGACTGGATGTACGACAAGCTCACGGAGACATACGTCCTGGACCCGGAGAACCGCGAGTTCCTCCGGCAGGCCAACCCCTGGGCGCTGCACGGCATCGCCGAGCGGCTCCTGGAGGCGGAGTCCCGCGGGATGTGGGCCAAGCCGGACCCCGCGGTCCTCGAAGCCCTCCGCCAGGTCTTCCTGGAGACGGAGGGCAGTCTGGAGGACGGCGGCGCGTAGCGAGGAGCGGGGGACTTCGGGAAGTCCCCCGCTCGGCACCGCGTCAGGCGCGGGCGGACTCCAGCTCCGCGAGGTCGAGCCGCTCGATGTCCCTGACGATGACGACGTAGCTCACGACCGCCAGCGCGGCGCACACGCTCACGAACGCCAGCGCCAGGTCGAAGGAGCCCGTCGCGTCGAGGATGTAGCCGATCACCAGCGGCGTCACGATCCCCGCCACCGCGCCGAAGGTGTTGAACACCCCGCCCGCCAGCCCCGCGATCTGCTTCGGCGAGACGTCCGCCATCACGGCCCAGCCCAGCGCGCCGAGTCCCTTGCCGAAGAAGGACAGCGACATGATCAGCACGACCAGCCAGTCGGCCGTGACGTAGTTGCAGATCATGATGCTGGTGGACAACAGCAGGCCGGTGACGATCGGGATCTTGCGCGCCGCGGTGAGGCTGACGCCGCGCCGCGCGAGCAGGTCGGACAGGAACCCGCCGAGCACGCCGCCCGCGAATCCGCACAGCGCCGGCAGGGAGGCGACGAAGCCCGCCTCCAGGATGGTCATCCCGCGCTCCTGGACCAGGTAGACGGGGAACCAGGTCAGGAAGAACCAGGTGATCGTGTTGATGAAGTACTGACCCACGAACACACCGAGCATGGTGCGGTTCCCCAGCAGCGCCCTGACGTGGCGCAGGTTCTCCTTGCCCGCGGCGGCGGCCTCCTGCTTGCGGGCCTCGGCGGCGTCCGCGGGCGCGTCCATGTCGATGAGGGCGCCGCCCGCACCGATGTGGTCGAGCTCGCCCTTCGTCATCCGCGGGTGGCTGCGCGGCGGGTGGATGACCCGGGTCCAGATCAGCGCGAGGGCGACGCCGACTCCGCCGACGACGGTGAAGACGTGCTCCCAGCCCATGGAGACCACGAGCCAGCCCATCAGCGGGGCGAAGGCCACGGTCGCGAAGTACTGGGCGGAGTTGAACAGGGCGGCGGCGAATCCGCGTTCCTTGGTCGGGAACCAGGCGGCGACGATGCGCGAGTTGCCGGGGAAGGACGGCGCCTCGGCCAGGCCGACGAGGAAGCGCAGGACGAACAGCAGCGCCACGGCCGCACCGGCGAAGAAGCCGATGGCGCCCTGGAGCATGGTGAAGACCGACCAGAGGAAGATCGCCGCGCCGTAGACCTTCTTCGACCCGTAGCGGTCGAGCAGCCAGCCGCCGGGGATCTGGGCGATGAGGTACGACCAGGAGAAGGCGGAGAAGAGGACGCCCAGCTCGCCCGAGCTGATGCCGAGGTCCTTCTGCATCGAGTCACCGGCGATCGAGAGCGTGGCCCGGTCGGCGTAGTTGATCGTGGTGACGATGAACAGCATGGCCAGGATCCAGTACCTGAGGCGGCCTGCTGTGACGGCGCGGACGGCGGTAACCGGCTTGTCCTGCCGGTCGAGAGCTGTCATGAGGGTCGATCTCCTAGACCTGCGGTGGGCGGCTCACGCCGCGGTGTGGTCCAAGCCACAGCACCAGCGGCTGGGAGTCGACCGTAGGTTCGGTTCTCATTCCCGTCTAGATCGATTTTTGTAGGCTGCGATACCTTCTCGGCATCACAGGTGGCGCAGCAGCGCGTGCAGGGCGGGGTTGTCGTTGTTCTTCCGCCACGCCAGGTTCAGTTCGACGGGCTGGGGAGCGGGCAGCGCCACGGGCCTGAAGGTGATGCCCGCGAAGCGCATCTGCGCGGCGGTCTCGGGGACCAGCGCGATGCCCCAGCCCGCGTTGACCAGCGCCAGGATGCTGTGGACCTGGCTGAGGTACTGGATGAAGGCGGGCGAGACCTGCGCGGCGCGGAAGATGCTGATCAGCAGCTCGTGGAAGTAGCGCGCCTCGACGGGCGAGTACATCAGGAACTCCTGACCGTCGAAGTCCTCGACCCGCAGCGCCTCCTCCCTGGCGGCGAGGGGATGGCCGGTCGGCAGGGCCGCGAGCAGGCCCTCCCGTATCGCCGGACGGGTCTCCAGGTCGGGCCCGGTGGCGGCCGGGCGCACCATGCCGAGGTCCAGGGCGCCTTCGGTGAGGGCCTCCAGCTGGTCGCGGGTGACCATCTCGCGCAGCACGATCTCGGTGCCCGGCATGGTCTCGCGGGCGATGCCGAGCAGCTTGCCGAGGGTGGAGTAGGCGCTCGCCGCGGTGAAGCCGATGGCGATCGCACCGGCCTCACCGGCGGAGACCTGCCGTACGGCGAGGGTGGCGTGCTCGGCCTGGCGCAGGATGCGGCGCGCCTCGTTGAGGAAGGCCCTCCCCGCGGGGGTCAGCCGCACGGACCGGTTGGTGCGGTCCAGCAACTGCACGCGCAGCTCGTTCTCCAACAGCTGGATCTGCCGGCTCAGCGGCGGCTGCGTCATCTGGAGCCGCTCGGCGGCCCGGGTGAAATGCAGCTCCTCGGCGACGGCCACGAAGCTGATCAGCTGCGTCAGCGTGAACAACCATGCCCTCCGGGTATCAGTGGATGCAAAAGTTATGTTGGACTTGGATCAATCGTCGACCTTAGCGTCAGAAGGCAACGACCGGCACCGACTCCGGAACGCCCGCCTCACACCCAGGGACACGATGTGGTGACCACGACGCAGACGACCGCCAACGCCGCGCACACCGCCGGCGACGCGACGCTCGACAGGATCTCCTGGATCAAGCTCTCCTCGGTGACGCTGCCGCTGGCCACCCCGGTCAGCGACGCCAAGGTGCTGACGGGGCGCCAGAAGCCCATGACCGAAGTCGCCTTCCTCTTCGTGGAGCTCGCCACCGAAGAGGGCCACCAGGGCATCGGCTTCAGCTACTCCAAGCGCGCGGGCGGGCCCGGCCAGTTCGCCCACGCCAAGGAGCTCGCCCCGGACCTCATCGGCGAGGACCCCAGCGACATCGGCCGGCTGTGGACCAAGCTCTGCTGGGCCGGCGCCTCGGTGGGCCGCAGCGGTCTCGCCACCCAGGCCATCGCCGCGTTCGACATCGCCCTGTGGGACCTCAAGGCCAGGCGCGCCGGTCTGCCGCTGGCCAAACTCCTCGGCGCCCACCGCGACTCCGTCCGCTGCTACAACACCTCCGGCGGCTTCCTGCACTCGCCCACCGAGGAGGTGCTGGAGAACGCCACCGCCTCGCTCGCCAGCGGCATCGGCGGTCTGAAGATCAAGGTCGGCCACCCCGACGGCAAGCAGGACCTGCGCCGGCTGACCGCCGTGCGCGAGCACATCGGCGACGACGTGCCGCTCATGGTCGACGCCAACCAGCAGTGGGACCGCCCCACCGCCCAGCGCATGGGCCGGGCACTGGAGGAGTTCGGCCTCGTCTGGATCGAGGAGCCGCTCGACGCGTACGACGCCCAGGGCCACGCCGCCCTCGCCGCCTCCCTCGACACCCCGGTCGCCACCGGCGAGATGCTCGCCAGCGTCGCCGAGCACTGGGAGCTGATCCGCGCCGGCGCCGCGGACATCATCCAGCCCGACGCCCCCCGCATCGGCGGCATCACCCAGTTCCTCAAGCTGGCCGCGCTCGCCGACCTCCACCACCTCCAGCTCGCTCCGCACTACGCCATGGAGATCCACCTCCATCTGGCCGCCGCGTACCCGAGCGAGCCGTGGGTGGAGCACTTCGACTGGCTGGAGCCGCTCTTCAACGAGCGGATGCACATCAGCGACGGCCGGATGCACGTCCCCTCCCGCCCCGGCCTGGGCATCACTCTCAGCGAGCAGGCCCGCGCCTGGACCCGGGCCGAGTTCGAGGTCGGCAAGCGCGCCTGACGCCCCGGCGCCCGGCGGCCGGGCGCGGACCCCGCGCCCGGCCGCGGACCCCGCGCCCGGCCGCGGACCCCGCGCCCGGGCGCCGTCGCGCACGCGCACCGTCGTGGCGCCGCCTTCCTTCTTCCTTCCCTCTGGAGCAGTACGCAGATGACGTCCTTCACCCCGGCCTTCACCCCGGCCGAGCTCGGCCGCCGTATCGGGTCCGGGCTGCTGTCCTTCCCGGTGACCCACTTCACGGCCGACCTGTCCTTCGACGAGAGCGCCTACCGCGAGCACATCGCCCGCCTCGCGGGGTACGAGGTCGGCGGCCTCTTCGCCGCCGGCGGCACCGGTGAGTTCTTCTCACTCACCCCCGACGAGGTGGAGCGGGTCGTCGCCGCCGCCGTGCAGACCGCCCCCGAGGGCACCCCGATCCTCGCCCCGGCCGGCTACGGCACCCGTACCGCCGTCGAGTTGGCCGCCGCCGCGGAACGCGCCGGCGCCGACGGGATCCTGCTCTTCCCGCCGTACCTCACCGAGGCCGGACAGCAGGGCCTGGCCGAGCACGTCGAGGCCGTCTGCCGTGCCACCTCACTCGGCGTCGTCGTCTACAGCCGCGCCAACGCCGTCTACACCGCCGACACCCTCGCCCGGCTCGCCGACAGCTGCCCCAACCTCGTCGGCTACAAGGACGGCGTCGGCGACATCGACGCCATGACCCGCATCCACACCCGCCTGGGCGAGCGCCTCACCTACATCGGCGGCCTGCCGACCGCCGAGACCTTCGCCCTCCCCTACCTCGAACTCGGTGTCACGACCTACTCGTCCGCCATCTTCAACTTCCTGCCGAAGCTCGCCCTCGAGTTCTACGGCGCCGTCCGCGACCGCCGCCACGACACCGTCGTCAAGCTGCTCAGGGACTTCGTCCTGCCCTACACCGCCATCCGCAACCGGCAGCCGGGATACGCCGTGAGCATCGTCAAGGCGGGCATGACCGCCGTCGGCCACGGCGCGGGCCCCGTCCGCCCCCCGCTGAGCGACCTCACGGCCGGCGAGCACGACGAGCTCGCCGCGCTGATCGGCGGACTGGCGTAAGGATTCCGTCACCGGTGGAACCGCCCGATCCTGTCTCACCTGGACTTCAATGGGTCCATGAGGAAGTCAGTGATCTCCGCAGTCGTGGTCGTGGCCGCGGTTCTCGTCGCCGTCGGTCTGTACTGGTTCCAGCCGTGGCAGCTCTGGGTGGACCGGACCGTGCGGGACGAGCTGCCCTCGGCGGCGGCTCCGTCGGCGCCCCCGTCGGCCCCGGCGGAGTCGGGGAACCCGGTGCCGGGCGGGCCCAGGACCCTCGCCACCGGGTCGTTCATCAGCCATGAGCACACCACCGAGGGCACGGTCAGGATCATCGAGCTCCCCGACGGCAGCCGCACTCTCCGCCTGGAGGGCCTGGACACCAGCAACGGCCCCGACCTGCGGGTCTGGATCACCGACGCACCGGTGAAGGAGGGCGTGGCGGGCTGGCGCGTCTTCGACGACGGCGCCCACGTCAGCCTCGGCAAGCTCAAGGGCAACAAGGGCGACCAGAACTACGCGCTCCCCGCCGACGTCGATCTCGGCACGTACACCAGCGTCGCCATCTGGTGCGACCGGTTCGACGTCTCCTTCGGCGCGGCGGAGCTGTCGAAGGGGGCCGCGTAGCCTGGGAGCACGATGAACATCCTCACCACGTCACGGGGCGCCCTCGGCCTCACCCGCTTCCCCGAGGACCCCCGTGACCAGCTCCGGGCCTGGGACGCCTCCGACGAGTACCTGCTGCGCCACCTCGAAGGCGAGACGCCCCGGGGCACCGTCGTCGTGGTGGGCGACCGCTGGGGCGCCCTGGTCACCGCTCTCGCCGCACTCCGGCCGGTGCAGATCACCGACTCGTACCTGACCCAGCAGGCCACCCGCGCCAACCTGGCGCGCAACCGCACACAGGACGAGGCCGCCGGCGTACGGCTGCTGTCGACGCAGGACACGCCCCCGGACCGGATCGACGTACTGCTCGTACGCGTCCCCAAGAGCCTCGCGCTCCTGGAGGACCAGCTCCAGCGGCTCGCTCCGCACCTGCACGCGGAGACAGTCGTCGTGGGCACCGGCATGGTGACGGAGATCCACACCTCGACGCTCCGGCTGTTCGAGCGGATCGTCGGCCCCACCAGGACCTCGCTGGCCGTCAAGAAGGCCCGGCTGATCTTCTGCACCCCGGATCCCGGCCGCACGGGTACGGCGGCGGTGGCGGGTGAGCCCTGGCCGCGGAGCTATGAGCTGCCCGGCGGCATCGGAGCGATGTCGGGACGGACCGTCACCAACCACGCGGGCATCTTCTGCGCCGACCGCCTCGACATCGGCACCCGTCTCTTCCTCCAGCACCTGCCGCAGCCCGGCGGCCCGGTCCGCGTCGTCGACCTGGGCTGCGGAAACGGCGTGGTCGGTACGGCCGTGGCCGTGGCCGACCCCGAGGCCGACGTGGTGTTCACGGACGAGTCGTTCCAGGCGGTGGCCTCGGCCGAGGCGACGTTCCGGGCGAACACCGGACCGTCCGCCAAGGCCGAGTTCCTGGTCGGCGACGGGCTCGCGGGCATGGCGCGCGAGTCGGTCGACCTCGTGCTGAACAATCCGCCGTTCCACACCCACCGGGCCCTGACCGACAGCACCTCGTGGCGCATGTTCACCGGCGCGCGCGCCGCGCTGCGCCCCGGCGGCGAGCTGTGGGTGATCGGCAACCGCCACCTCGGCTACCACGTCAGGCTGCGCCGGCTCTTCGGCAACTGCGAGACAGTCGCAAGCAACCCGAAGTTCGTGGTCCTGCGCGCGGTCAAGCGGCGCTGAATCGGCGCCGGTTCGGACCCATACGGACTCAGCGGGTGCCGGTGCCGGTGCCGGTGCCGGTGCCGGTGCCGTTGTCGATGCGAGCGCCTGCGGCGCGGGGGTCAGCGGGACTCAGGCCACGGACGCGGTCATGCGCGGCCGGGACGCCGCGGAGCACCGCGGCGTCCCGGCCGGTGAGCAGGTGAGGCGTGGTCAGCTGTTGCCGGTGCCATTGCCGGACAGGAGCGCGAGGCCGTCGGCGATGTGCGAGAGCGGCTCGTCGCCCTTGGCCTGCGTCGAGTTCTCGGTGCACTGCTGGTTCTGCGGGTTGGACAGGACGTTGACGTCCTGGACCGCGAGCTGCGCGAGACCGGCGATCGAACCGGCGTTGAGCTTCGCCGGCAGACCGATGCAGGGCTTGTTGAGCGAGCCCTGGACGAGCCCAATCTGCGGGCTCATGTCGCCGAATGTGGCGGAGTTGCCGTACGACTGCATGGCGCCGACGCCGCTGGCCGACGTGGTGCCGGTGTCGTTGTTGATGGCCAGGGCCTGCGGAGCGGCGGCAGCGGAGGCGCCGACGATGGACGCGGTGACGGCGGCAGCCGCCATGACCTTCTTGATCACGTCTGATCCCTTTCTGGGGGTACGGAGACCGGGGTTCTCGGAACCGTGGGGTTCTGAGAGGGGAGAGGAAGGGTCTGAGAGCTCGTTCCCGGAGCCTCCTGACCAACTCCGGCACCCGGAGTTGGTTGCTCCGCTTCACTCGAAAGGCCGGTACGGAATCCCGACGGGCGGACCCGGAATTCCCTCACTTGACCCCGGCCTCCACTCCACGGCGAAGAAGTCGCGGCATGGGGCTGTTCGGGTGAAGCCGCGAAACCCGGGTCCCCGCCTTTCCGTTGGTCCGGTGCGCAGACGAGCTCGAGTGTTCCTGCAAGAAAGGCAATCAAGTGATGATCAAGAAGGTTATGGCTGCGGCTGCGGTCACGGCCTCCGTAATCGGTGTCTCCGCTGCCGCCGCGCCTCAGGCGCTGGCCACCAACAACGACACCGGCACCACGTCGGCCAGCGGCGTCGGCGCCATGCAGTCGTACGGCAACTCCGCCACGTACGGCAACATGAGCCCGCAGATGGCGCTCGTCCAGGGCTCGCTCAACAAGCCCTGTCTCGCGCTGCCGGCGAAGGCGAACGTCGGTTCGCTCGTCGGTGGCGTGCAGGGCGTGGTCCAGGACGTCAACGTCCTGTCCAACCCGCAGAGCCAGCAGTGCGTCGAGAACTCGACGCAGGCCAAGGGCGACGAGCCGCTTTCGCACATCCTCTCCGACATCCCGGTCCTGTCCGCAAACGGCACCGGCAACAGCTGAGACCGGTCATGAAGTACAGGAAGATCGCTGCGGTTCTCGCCGGGATCGTGATGGCCATGGGCGTGGCCTCGCCCTCCCTCGCCGACTCCGGGGCGACCGGTGACGCGGTGGGGTCGCCGGGAGTGCTGTCCGGGAACGTCATCCAGATTCCCGTGCATGTCCCGGTCAACGTGTGCGGCAACACCATCAACCTCGTCGGCGGGCTGAACGCCGCGCTCGGCAACCTCTGTGCGAACGACTGACCAATCGGTCTTCGCACGCAGCCCTGAAGGGTCGTTTTCCGCCGGTCCTGGGGCGTGCCGCCCGGCACGCTTCAGGACCGGCTCGCAAAGCGGAAGCGGGAAAAACAACAAGATGCGACAGGTCATTACCAAGGGAATTCTGACGGCCGCGGCGGCCACCAGCGTTCTGTCCGTGAGCAGTGTGTACGCCAGCGCCGATTCCCAGGCCGACGCAGTGGCCGCGGAGTCCCCCGGCGTGCTGTCGGGGAACGTCGCCCAGGCCCCGGTCCACGTGCCGGTCAATGTCTGCGGCAACTCCGTGAACGTGGTCGGGCTGCTGAACCCCGCGTTCGGCAACAACTGCGCCAACGTGTCGGACGGCACGGCGCCGGGCTCCGGCGCCACGGCCGACGGGGCCGCGGTCGGCTCGCCGGGCGTCGGCTCCGGCAACGTCGTCCAGCTTCCGGTCCACGTGCCGGTCAACGCCTGCGGCAACACCGTCGACGTCATCGGCGTGGGGAACCCGGCGTCCGGCAACACCTGCGCCAACGGCGAGGTGCCTCCGGTGACGCCGCCGGAGCCGAACACTCCCGACACGCCGGATACTCCGAATCCGAACACACCGGACACCCCGAGCGTCCCGGACACCCCCGTGACGCCGGAGGAGCCGAACACGCCGGAGGAGCCGGGCCTTCCCGAAGAGCCCGGCACACCGAACACGCCGCAGGTGCCGGGCGTCCCCGAGACCCCCGAGACCCCCGAGACCCCCGAGACCCCCGACACCCTGGTGCCGGTCGTGGACACCCCGGACGACCGGACCCCCGGCAACGTCCCGGGTGAACTGGCCGAGACCGGTGGCAACGAGATGGGCATGCTCGCCACCGGTGCCACCGCCGTGGCCCTGCTGGCCGGCGGTCTGCTGCTCTACCGCCGCGGGACTGCTGCCGCCCAGCGGTGACGTGAACGCGTTTCCCGTACGAAGGCCGGCCGGGAGAGTCCGATCAACGGACCCTCCCGGCCGGTTCGTTCTGCCGGTACGCGCGAATCCGTCCGCTGTGTCCTGTGCGCAGAGCCTGTGGATTCGCCCGGCTCACCGCACGAGCGGTGTCCGGCGGCGTACGGGTTCCACACCCGCCACCTCGCGGTACACGTCCGCCACCGCACCCGCGGCGTGCCGTACGTCGTGGGCGGACAGCACGTGCTGATGGCCCTGCCGGCCCAGGGTGGCCCGCAGTGGCGCGTTGAGCAGCAGGTCGGCGACGGCCGTGGCCAGGGCGTACGGATCCCTGGACGGCGTCAGACAGAACAGGGCGTGCCCCGGGGGCAGACTCTCGCGGGCCCCGCCGACATCCGTGACGACGACGGGCCGGCCGCAGGCCATGGCCTCCAGCGGTGGCAGCGCCATCCCCTCCCACCGGGACGGCAGGACGACGAGATCGGCCGCCCGGTACCAGGACGCCACGTCCGGCGCCGCTCCGGCGAACCGTACGGACGCGGGCGCGTTCGCGCGCAGCTCCTCGGCGTCCGGGCCGTCGCCGACCAGGACGAGACAGGCGTTGGGAAGCCTGCGCAGCACGTGCTCCCATGCCGCGAGGAGCATGTCCTGGCCCTTCTGCCGGCACAGCCGTCCCACGCACACCACGAGCGGGGCGGACTCGGGCAGGTCCGCGACGAGCGGCGGCAGGGCCCGCGGCCGGTCCTCCACGGCGGGCCGGAACCGCCTGGTGTCCACCCCGTTGGGAATGACGGTCCACCGGGCGTCGATGCCCGCCCGCTCACCGGTCCGCTGCTCCGCCTCGCTGACGCAGACGACCTGGTCGGCCCAGCGCGCCCCGTAGCGCTCCCAGCGGCGCGCGAGCCGGGCCGTGACACCGCCGCCTGCCTCGAAGGACCAGGTGTGCGGCTGGAACACGGTGGGGATCCGGCCGCGCAGGGCGAAGCGCGCGGCCAGCCCGGCCCTGACGCCGTGGGCGTGCACCACCTGCGGGTGCACCCGCTCCAGTACCCCGGCGAGCTGCCGGATCTCCAGGGGCAGCAGTGGGCCGGGCACACGCCGGGCCCGCCACGGGTGGACGTCGGCCCCGAGCGCCCGTACCGCGTCCGCGAGCGCGCCCGAGGCCGGGCAGGCGACGGCGGCGGGGAGACCGGCGCCGAGCTGATCGGCCACCAGATCCGTGACGACCCGGGCGACTCCGCCGTCGACGGGCTGCACGACGTGGAGCACCGCCGGACGAAGGCCGCACCTAGGGGACTGCGCCGGCACGCAGGGACCTCCGCTCCTGTACTGGTCGCTGCTGAATTCATATCCAACGGTATTCACACGAACATGCCGGCGGGCGGCGGGAATGCCGTGTGCGACGCCGTGCATGAAATGTCGTATGACCGGTTCTCCGTATTCCGGAGAAAGCCTTCCGTGCGTGCTCTCGCCCCGTACACCCGGGGCGAGAGACGACTCTAACGCCTTTTTCTCCCGGATTTGCGCAGGGTGGTCCGGCCGGGGTTCGTCCATTCGGCGGTCGTCCGTGTCCGGAGTCCGCATTGGCTCGTTGATGGTTGTGCCTCATCGGTAACCGGGAAGGAAGAAATGATGAAGCGAATTGCCAAGTCGGTTGCGCTCGCGGGCTCGGGTGCTGCCCTGATCATGGGCGGCGCGGGCATGGCCGTCGCCGACGCCGGGAGCACCGGTAGCGCGGCGAACTCGCCGGGCGTCCTGTCGGGCAACGTCGTCCAGGTCCCGGTCCACGTGCCGGTGAACGTCTGCGGTAACACCGCCAACGTCATCGGTGCACTGAACCCCGCCTTCGGCAACGGCTGCGCCAACAACTGACACACCAGCGCCAGGCGCCCGGCGGCACACCGCCACCGCGCGCCGCGCGCATATCGGCTGACCGGTGTTCACTCTTTCGGCCGCACAACCTGACAGTCCCCGCCGCCGTTGACACAGATACCGGGCAGTCACGCACGGCAATGAACATTTGATCAAGGAGTGCTTCTCCATGTCGCGTACCGCGAAGGCTTTCGTTCTGTCCACCCTCGCCGCCGCCGCTGTCGTGGGCTCCGCCGGTCTGGCCACCGCCGACGCCGGTGCGGAAGGCGCCGCTGCGAACTCGCCGGGCGTCCTGTCGGGCAACGTCGGCCAGGCCCCGGTCCACGTGCCAGTGAACGTCTGCGGCAACACCGTCGACGTCATCGGCCTGCTGAACCCGGCTTTCGGCAACACCTGCGTGAACGACTGACGATCCGTCGAGGCGTTCCACGCGGCCGCCCTCCCCCCTGCCACGGCAGGGGAGGGCGGCCTGTTCGTGTTCCGGTGCCGTGGCGGCGGGATCTCATACGAGAATCCGGCCGGGCCGGTTCTTTCGGGTGGGGTTACGAGAATTCGCGGACTTCGGAGTTTCTGACGCGCCCAGGGGTCGTTACACAAGGCATAGCAGCAGGCGGACGGCACCGCAGACCTGCGGTCGCAGTACGCCCGAACGGTACGCAATATGCCTGACCCGTACGAAACTTGCGCACGCGACACGCGGCGCCGAAGGAGAGATTCACTGATGAAGCCCATGAAGGTCGCAGCGGTCGTGGCCGGTTCTCTGGCGGTCGCGGGTGCCTCCGCCCCGGCTTTCGCCGCTTCCGGCTTCACGACGCCGACCAGCCTCAACGGGGCGGTCACGACCGTCGCCGAGCAGACCACGGCCGCCGCGGCGCCGATCGCGAGCAAGACGCTGGACACCGAGCAGCAGGGTTCGCTGCTCAACAGCGTCAAGGGCGCGACCGGCGAGCTGGGCAAGGCCAAGGGCGGCGTACCGGCCGGGCTCCTCGGCGGCCTTCCCCTGGGCTCCTGAGCGACGCCCCTGCCGGTGCTCCTGTCGGTGTTCCTGGGCGGCGCTCGTGCTCGGCGCCCAGGAACGGCGGCCGTCCGGCGGCCCGCCGTGCCGGACCGTACACGCGAGCGAGCGCGACACCTTAGGGGTAATCGGCGGCGGAGCTCCCCCGGGCAGGTGACACGGACGCCCGGAGGATCCCGGTACGTCGCTAAGGTCCCCCGGGTGACCACAACCTCCGGCGCTGTACGCGCCTACCACCCGGCCCAGTTGGGCACCCTCGCCGTCATCGCCTGGAGCGGCGAACACCCGGACGACGAGCGTGACATGCCCTTCCTGCTGGCCTACTCCCTCGGGGACGGCTCCGGCGGACCAGAGGCCGTGGAGCCGGCCGCCAGGCAGCTGCTCGGCCAGGCCGGACTGCGCGTCGGTACCGAGTACGTGGACGCCGTCCGGGCGGACGCCCTGCCCATCACCCTCCTCGTCGAGGCCGGGCAAGCGGTGCTGACGATGCCTCACCTGAGCGCCCAGTGCACGGTGCCGCCGGAGTGGCTGACCGCGGTCGGGGAGCGGGGGCACGTCTACTTCCTCTTCGCCACCCGCCCCTGGCCGCAGGCGACGCCCGGGGTGCCGGTCACGGACGAGATGCTGCGGGACTTCGTGGGCGACGAGGAGATGCTGTCGACGGCGGCGCACTGTCTGCTGCCGGTGCGTCAGCTGCGGTGAGGGGCCGGAGCCGTCGCCGAGGGCTCCGTACGGCGGCCCGGCACGGCAAAGGGCCCGGCGGGCGGCTGGTGAACCGCCTGCCGGGCCATGGGTATGCCTGACGGATCAGAGGCGAATCTGCTGGGGCTCGCTCGCCGGGCAGGCGGCCGCGGGACGTACGGCCGGCCTGGGGCCCCCGGCGAGCCGGCGTCTTATGTGGCGAAGCGTCAGCTTCATGATCGAGCTCCTCGGCATAGAGGCAGGGACACCCGCGACGCTAATCCGAATCTGACGATCCGTCGCGTCGGGAGAGGCCGTGATTACTGCGTGCGCGCATCGGCCCAGGTGACACCCGGAGAGGACAGAGGTATGGGGACACACGGCAGGACACCCGCCAGGACGCTCGTCAGGCCACCTGTGAGGACACCCGGCGGGGCACGGGTCCCGCGCCCCGCGAAGGCGCCGGACGACGCACCGTCAGATTCGGCCGGCGCCCGTCCCGGTCTCGCCTGGCTGATGGTCGTCACGGGCGCGGCGGGACTGCTCGCCTCGTGGGTCATCACGATCGACAAGTTCGCGCTGCTCGAGGACCCGGACTTCACGCCGGGGTGCAGCCTCAATCCCGTGGTCTCCTGCGGCAGCGTCATGAAGAGCGAGCAGGCCGCGGTCTTCGGCTTCCCCAACCCGATGCTGGGCCTCGTCTCGTACGCCGTCGTCGTCGCCGTCGGCGCGGGCCTGCTGGCGGGCGCACGCTACGGCCGTCTGTTCTGGCTCGGCCTCAACGCGGGCGCCCTCTTCGGCGTCGGCTTCTGCACCTGGCTCCAGTTCCAGTCGCTGTACCGCATCAACGCCCTGTGCCTGTGGTGCTCGCTGGCGTGGGTCGCCACGGTCTTCCTCTTCTGCCACGTCACGCGGCACACCGTCGAGCACCGGTTCCTCCCGGCGCCGGAAGGGCTGCGCCGCGGCCTGCGTGAGTTCGGCTGGGTGGCGCCGGTGGTGTGGACGGGGGCGATCGGGATGCTGGTGCTGACGCGCTGGTGGGATTTCTGGACGAGCTGAGCCGGTGTCAGACCCGGCGGGGGGAGGGCACCACCCCGGGCCACCGCCCTGGAGCGATGGCCCGGGGTCCTCGTGCGCTCACGTCCAGGCGGCGGCGGAGAACAGCCCGCCCAGGCCGAAGGCCCCCGAGTCGGTGTAGTCGGACGACGCCTCGTTGCGCCGGTGGCGGCCCGAGTACTCCCTGGAAGCGCTGGAGTAGTCCATCGACGTCACCTGGTTGGTCGTCTTCACGAGATGGCCCTCGGCGGCGAGGATCTGCACGCGCTGGAGCACCGTCCCCAGTTCGAGGCCCAGTTCGTTCGCGACGACCTGCAGATCCAGACCGGAGTGCCAGCTCCACACCAGCACCGAGTCCATCGACGGCGACCAGACGGGCACGGTGGTCTGCGCGGGCTCGGTCCACGTCTGCTCCTCGGCGCCCGCGGTCGGCCAGCTGCTGACCACCTGGGGCTGCTGTGCCGGGTGCGGGGCGGACGCGGCCGCGGTCTGGGCGGTCTCCGCTCGGGGGTAGGACGCGTGGGGCTCCGTGACCGGCTGCCCCGCACCGCCGTGCGCGGCGCCGTGCGCGGTCTCGCTGCCCGGCTCGCCGGACTGCTCGGAGGCGCGCGTCAGGAGGTTGGCCGCCACTGTCCGGGCGCCTTCGCGACCGACGGTCCTGCGAGCGATCCTGACCTCGCGCTCCTGGAGGCCCATCATGCCGGCGACGGTGCCATCGTCCCCCACGACCACGGCGAAGGCGGCAAGCATGCGCGAACGATCGGCCTGCGCCTCGTCCAACGCGCTCTGCGCCAGGCGCACCCGGTCATCGCTGGCACAGAAGGCCTTCGCCAGCACAGTATTTCTTTCCCACAACTCACGCGGTTCCACATACGCACAAACGCCCCTTGTACCCAGGGGACTCGCGATCGCACCAGAATTCACACGATGAGCTCCAATGGCTCAAGTTTTTCCGATTCCCGATCGCGGCAACGCCAAAGCCTTCTGTCATTCGAAGTGTGATGCATTCAATTGCATGTACCGTTCGTCCTACGAAACCACTTGAGTTTCATGGGACGATGTTCCCGTCGTCGGATCACCGGGGCCGCGGGACGCGTCCTACGGCATCCGGATCCGCCTTCGGCACGCCGGACGGCGCCACCGGATCCCGTTCGAGCCGCAGCATCCGCAGTGTCCGCTGGGTCTCCTCCTCGAACGCCCAGCTGGAGGCGAGTCTGTCCCACTCCAGGTCGCGGCTGCCCGGCAGCATGGCCCCGCGCGCCCGCCACTCGGCGATCAGCTGCACGTACAGCGGTGTCTGCGCCGCCTGGCCCTGGCCGTAGGGGCGCGGCGGGGTACTCGAAGAATTCATCACCGGCAAAACGATTTCCCCTGGCGCCGGACACGCCCGGAGCGGCGCGTTCCTTCGCGCGTCACCCGTATGGCTCGAACTCCGGGTGCAGTTCACGGCACTTATGCGGTAGGTGTGGTGGTCGATTTGGACCGCACCGCGGCGCACCGCGGCCGGTCGCTGAGAAGGGGTGCAGCAATATGTATGTCGATGAATTGGTCAAGACGCATCCGCGCCGGGCGGACGGCCTGTGCGGTGGTACCGCGCAGTGGAGCGAGCCGGTTGCCATTTCGCACTGCCAGACCATCGAGCGCACGCTGGTCATCGCTCTGCGGGGGGTGATCGACGAAACGAGCGTCTATCCCGTCCGGCTGATGCTTGCCGTCGCCGTGAAATCCGGTTACGTCGGCCTGGTCGTGGATTGTGCAGAAGTGACGGACTGCGGAAAAGAGCTTCTCGATCTTCTTCTTTCCTGGAAGCGCAACGGCAGAAATCTTGTCCTTGTTTCCCCTTCGTCTTCCGTTCGCCGGCAGATTGCCGCGGAGATCGCCATGCACCTATTCCTTTGCGCGCTCTCGGTCCGGCACGCGATGGATCTGGTGGAGAGGTGAGGTCCGGTTCCGGCGTATCCGCCAACTGGCAGGCTATGGTGCTGCCATGCGCGGAATTCTGCTGGCCGGCGGAACCGGATCGCGGCTGTGGCCGCTGACCCGTTCGGTGTCCAAGCAACTGCTGCCGGTCTTCGACAAACCAATGGTCTACTACCCGCTTTCCACACTGGTGATGGCCGGGGCAAGAGAGATCCTGATCATCACCACCCCCGAGGATCAAAACCAGTTCCGCCGGCTGCTCGGTGACGGAGGACAACTGGGCCTTCGGCTGGAATACGTGGCACAGGAGCGGCCGGAAGGCATTGCCCAGGCATTCCTGCTGGGCGCCGACTTCATCGGGGGCGAATCGGTCGCCCTGATCCTGGGCGACAACATCTTCCACGGCAGCGGCCTCGGCACCCGGCTCGCCCACCACGGCGACATGAAGGGCGGCAGGGTCTTCGCGTACCAGGTCGCGAACCCCTCGGCCTACGGAGTGGTGGAGTTCGACGAGCTGGGCCGGGCGCTGTCCATCGAGGAGAAGCCGGCCCGGCCGAGGTCCCGGTACGCCGTGCCCGGGCTGTACTTCTACGACGATCAGGTCGTGGACATCGCCCGGCGGCTGCGGCCCAGCGCCCGCGGCGAATTGGAGATCACCGATCTCAACCGTGTCTATCTGGAGTCCGGTGACCTCCATGTCACCCGGCTCGACCGGGGCACGGCGTGGCTGGACACCGGCACGTTCGCCTCCATGGTGCAGGCGTCGGAGTTCGTCCGCGTCATCGAGGAGCGCCAGGGCTTCAAGATCGGGTGCGTCGAGGAAGCGGTCTGGCGGGCCGGCCTGATCGACGACGACCGGCTGCGCGAACTGGCCCAGCCCCTGCTCAAGAGCGGCTACGGCCACTATCTGCTGAGCCTGCCCGACGACTCCCGGTACGCCGTCATGCCCCAGAGGGGCAGCGGAGCACGCCGGGAAGAACTGCAGCGGACGGGATCCGGCGCATGAGGCCGCTGGGTATCGAAGGCGCCTGGGTCAGCGAACCCCCCGTGTTCGCCGACGACAGGGGCCGCTTCCACGAGTGGTTCAGGAGCGAGGCGTTCCGCGATGCCACGGGCCACGGCCTCCGTCTCGAACAGGCCAACTGCTCCCGCTCCGTGAGGGGAGCGCTGCGCGGCATCCACTTCGCTTCGGTCCCGCCCGGCCAGGCCAAGTACGTCACCTGCGTCGGCGGCGCCGTCCTGGACGTGATCGTCGACATCCGCACCGGCTCTCCTACCTTCGGCAGCTGGGAGGCGGTGCGGCTCGACGACCGGACGCACCGGAGCGTCTACCTCTCGGAAGGACTTGGCCACGCCTTCATGGCGCTGGACGACCACAGCACCGTGGTCTATCTCTGCTCGTCGGGATATGCGCCGCAGCGCGAATTCGGGATCGATCCGCTCGATCCGGCGCTGGCGATCTCCTGGCCGGAGGGTCTCGTGCCCGAACTCTCCGAGAAGGACGCAGCGGCACCCACACTGGAAGAGGCCGAGAGCCTGGGCCTGCTGCCGTCCTACCAGGATTGCCGTGCGTATCGCCGCAGTCTGCGAAGCGGCGCCTTGATCGCGCAATCGGGTGCCATTGACGTGAATGGAAATGCGGACGCAAACGAGACTTCACGGCCGCTCGGGTGATCTCCGGGTGCGACACGGCACATCTCGTAATCATTCAATTGCCGAGAGTGAAGACTGCTGATGTCCGTGGCCGCTGGGCAACGCGACGCGCATGCGAATCACGCGCACATACCGGGTGCGCACGCTTGCGGTGTGGTCACTCCAAGTTCCGTGAGGAAGGTTCTCTGGTGAGCCGTAAAACGATCCGAACTTCCCGCATGAAAACCGCAACGCTGGTTTCTGCGGGAGCACTTGCCGCGGTGCTCAACGTGGTACCGGCCACGGCGGCCATCGCCGACGCGGTCCACAGGGCCGGCCCCACCTACAGCGAGGGCGTGCCGGGCCCGAACGGCGCCCTGAGCGCCGACGGTGACCGCGACAAGGACCGCGACCGTGGTCCTCAGGGCAGGCCGGGCGCCCAGGGCCCGCAGGGTGTGCCGGGAGCCACCGGCCCGCAGGGTGTCCCGGGTGTCGACGGCATCGACGGCGCCCAGGGCCCGCAGGGTGTCCCGGGTGACCCCGGTGGCCCGCAGGGTCCGCAGGGTCCGCAGGGTGTGCCGGGCACTGACGGCGCCGATGGTGCGCAGGGTCCGCAGGGTGCCCAGGGCGCCGACGGTGCCGATGGCGTCGACGGTGCCCAGGGTGCGCAGGGCGCACAGGGTACCCAGGGGCCGGCCGGTGCCGATGGCACCGACGGTGCTCAGGGCGCTCAGGGCGCTCAGGGCACGCAGGGCGCGACGGGCCCGCAGGGTGTGCAGGGCGAGAGCGGGCTCGACACCTCTGTGGAGTTCACGACGGTGCCAGTCGGCCTCCTGGACACCTCGGTAACCGCGACCGTCGAGTGCGAGGGCAACGACGTCGCCATCGGCGGTGGGTTCAGCTCCGACTTCACCCCCCTCGGCGTCGCCGTCAACGTCCAGGAGAACGCTCCGGTGTTCACCGGCGATGGGCCGGCCACGGGGTGGCAGGCCACCGCCTCCTTCGCGGCGGGTGTCCAGGGCAACTTCACCGCTTACGCGATCTGCCACGACGAGCCGTAAACGTGTGAGCGGCGGTGCGGTACCGGCCGCCGGCTTCATGCGGGCAACGATTGACGGTGTCCCGGGGCTTCGGCTTCGGGGCACCGTCGGCGTTTTCCCGTGACATCGGGAAACGGCAGAAGACGACAGAGAATTCGGAGAACCATGCGCATCCTTGTGACCGGCGGCGCCGGCTTCATCGGTTCGGAGTACGTCCGCCGGCGGCTGCACGCGGACCCGGCGGCACGGATCACGGTCCTCGACACACTCACCTATTCGGGTGTCGAGGCCAATCTCGCCCCCGTGGCCGGACACCCTGGCTACACCTTCGTCCGGGGCGACATCTGCGACCCGGACGCGGTCGGGCAGGTGATGGCGGGCCATGACGCGGTGGTGCACTTCGCGGCCGAGTCGCACGTGGACCGCTCCATCGAGGGGGCCGGACCCTTCGTCCGCACCAATGTGCTCGGCACCCAGGTGCTGCTGGACGCCGCGGTGCGCCACGGCGTCGGCCGTTTCCTCCATGTCTCCACCGACGAGGTGTACGGGTCGATCAGCGAGGGCTCGTGGACCGAGGAGTGGCCACTGGCGCCGAACTCCCCGTACGCGGCCTCGAAGGCCGGCGCCGACCTGCTGGCGCTCGCGTACCACCGCACCCACGGCCTGGACGTCGTGGTCACCCGCTGCACCAACAACTACGGGCCGTACCAGTTCCCGGAGAAGGTCGTCCCGCTGTTCATCACCAACCTGATCGACGGCAGGACGGTGCCCCTCTACGGGGACGGCCGCAACATCCGCGACTGGCTGCATGTGTCCGACCACTGCCGGGCCATCGACCTCGTCCTGAACGGCGGCAGGGCGGGGGAGGTCTACAACGTCGGCGGCGGGACCGAGGTGAGCAACCACAAGCTCACCGGTCTGCTGCTGGACGCCGTCGGCGCGGGCTGGGACCGGGTCGCCTACGTCGCCGACCGCAAGGGCCACGACCTGCGCTACTCACTCGACGACAGCAAGATCCGCGAGCATCTCGGCTACGCCCCGCAGGTGTCCTTCACCGACGGGCTGGCGGCCACCGTCGCCTGGTACCGCGAGCAGCGCTCCTGGTGGGAGCCGCTCAGGGCGCGGGCGGCGCTGTGATGGGCACACGCTGGCTGGTGACCGGCGCGGGCGGGATGCTCGGCCGGGACGTCCTGGCCGAGCTCGGCGCGGGCCCGGACGACACGGTGACGGGGCTGGGCCGGGACGGGCTCGACATCACCGACCCCCCGGCCGTGCACGCGGCCGTCGCGGGCCACCACCTGGTCGTCAACTGCGCCGCCTGGACGGACGTCGACGGCGCCGAGCGGGCCGAGACGGCGGCCACCGCCGTGAACGGCACCGGTGTACGCAACCTCGCGCGCGCCTGCGCCGGCAGCGGGGCCCTCCTGCTGCATGTCTCCACCGACTACGTGCTGCCCGGCGACGCCCGGCAGCCGTACGCAGAGTCCGCGCCGACCGGCCCCGTCAACGCGTACGGACGGGGCAAGCTGGAGGGCGAGCGTGCCGTGGCCGAGCTGCTGCCCCGCACCGGCTACACCGTGCGCACCGCCTGGCTCTACGGCGCGCACGGCCGGAACTTCGTGACGACCATGCTCGATCTGGCGACGCGGCGCGAGACCCTGGACGTGGTCGCCGACCAGCACGGCCAGCCCACCTGGTCCCGCGCGCTCGCCCGGCAGCTGGCCGCTCTCGGCCGCGCCGCACTGGCCGGCCGGGCGCCGGCGGGCGTCTACCACGGCACCGCGGCGGGCCGGACCACCTGGTACGGCCTGGCACGGGAGACCTTCCGGCTGTGCGGTCTCGATCCCGAGCGGATCCGCCCGGTCGGCACGGGGAAGTTCCCGCGCCCCGCCGCCCGCCCGGAGTTCGGCGTCCTCGCGCACGGCGGCTGGACGGGGACCGGGGTCGCTCCCCTGCCGGGGTGGGAGGAGCAGCTGACCGAGGCCCTGGACTCGCCGGAGTTCGAGGCCCGGGCCGCCGCCGCGCGGGCGGCCCGCTGACAGCCCGGCCCCGGCCCCGGACGCGCGAGGCGCCCGGCGGGAGCTCTCGCCCCGCCGGGCGCCTCGCGTATCGGACGATCCAGGAAGATGCGACCTAGACCTTCAGCGCGCCGCCGCACCGTGCGGCGCCCTCCTTCATGGCGATGAGGTTCGCCACCACGTAGGAGATGTTGTTCTTGGAGTGCCAGTCGGTCGGGAAGTAGGTGACCAGCCGGGAGTTCTGGAACCTGGCCTCGATCTCGGGCACGAACGTGCGGTACTGGTTGTCCGTGTAGTACCAGAACGAGTTCTCGTTGTAGAAGGCGACGTGCGTCGGGTCCTGGTACGCGCCGCGGCCGTCGGCGCTGGGGGTCATCGTGAGGAGCATGCCGCCGGGTGCCAGCAGCCGGTACAGCTCGTTGATGAGCGGCACCTTCGAGGGCACGTGCTCCAGGAAGTCGACCGCCCGCATCAGACCCACCGAGTTGTCGGGCAGGTCCAGCGGGTCCGGCAGTGTGGCGACGATGTCGACGCCCTCGCCCGGGTACTGGTCCACGCCCAGGTAGCCCGGGGGCTTGCGGTGGGCCGCGCCGAGGTCGAGCGCGAGCAGCCCGCGGCGCTGGGTCCAGGCGAGGGCGTTGGCCTCGATGTACTTGTCGTACAGGGCGACCGTCTCGCGCTGGATGTGCGCGTTGATCTGCGGATCGCGCTGGGTGTTCGCGGCGTGGATCCGCTGGAGGTACAGGCAGCGGGGGATGTGGTGGAAGTCGCCGGCCTGGAAGAGCCGGCACATCAGGTCCTGGTCGTCCAGGACCGTACGCGTGGCGTCGTAGCCGCCCACCTTCTCGTAGACGTCCCTGCGGAACGCCCGCACGTGGTTGGGCGCGTACCAGATGTACGAGACGTTGTGCGGCGTCGGCTCCATCGACATGGCCTGGAGCAGCCGGTGGCCGTCGACGTCCACGTCCTCGTACTGCCAGCCGTGCGCCTCGTTGAAGCGGGTCTCGTCGCGCTCGCCGTCCTCGGTGATCTGCGCGGTGTTGCTGTAGACGAAGACGGCCTCGGGGTTCTCGTCGAACGCCGTGGCGAGTTCCGCCAGGCAGGACCTCGCGAGGAGGTCGTCGTGGTCGAGTTCCACGAGGATCTCACCGCGGGCCAGTTCGCAGGCCCGGCGCTTGGCCGCCCCGACGCCGCGGAGTTCGTCGCCGATCTCCACACGGACGCGCTCGTCGGGCTGCTCGGGCCGCCACCTGGCGCCGTTGTTGAGCAGGACGATCCACTCCCAGTCCGAACAGGTCTGCGCCTGAAGGGTCGCCAGGCACTCGTCGAGGAAACGGGGCCGGTGGCTGGGCGTGAAGACGGAGAACCTCGGTGTCGCAGTCGACGTCATCTGTTGGCACCTGCTTCGCTCGATGTCGGTGAGGGGCTTGCGGAGTCCTTGAACGGCTCCGGTACGAAGGGGTGCAGCGCGGGGTCGGCCGCCACGGCGCGACGGAACGCGTTCCTGGCCTCGTCGTCGCGGTCCTTCTTCGCCAGCACCTGTCCGAGGTGCAGATAGGCCGTGGAAGCCTTCGGGTCGGCGGCGACGGCGCGCTTCAGGAGCGTGATGGCGCGGTCGGGCTCGCTCGACTCGACCAGCACCGCCTCGTTGAAGAGGGCGGGAGTGAACTTCGGGTCGGTCTTCAGCGCCTTCTCGTAGGCGGCGCGGGCTTCGGTCTTCCTGCCGTCCCGCTGCGCGATGACGCCCAGGTTGTACCAGGCGAGCTTGTTGCCCGGATCCAGCTCCACCACGTCCCTGAAGGTGCCGGCGGCCCCGGTGTAGTCCTGGTACTTCGCCTGGAGGAGACCGGCGTGGAGAAGCGAGTTCGCCTTCACGATCCGCCGGGACTCCGGTGTGCCGCTCTCGGCGTCGGACGTTCCGTCCGGCCGGTCGAGCGCCGCCCAGGTGACCACTCCGGCGGCAACGGCCGCCGTCGCGACGAGCCCTGTCCACAATCGCCCACGTTTCACTTGGTCACATCCCGAGTTCGAACCGCCCTCAATGTCGCCAAAGTTACGAGGTGGCTGTTATGACATCCCACGCCCTGAGGGGCTTTGGGCGTACAGACCACCCGAACGTACGCATTCCGGAGGGCCGGCCGGCCAGTCGATGTTCCGTGAATCCGCTTTTACGGA
The DNA here is from genome assembly GCF_024584805.1 of Streptomyces sp. FIT100. NCBI lineage: Bacteria > Bacillati > Actinomycetota > Actinomycetes > Kitasatosporales > Streptomycetaceae > Streptomyces > Streptomyces sp. FIT100. Next base: position 4,148,024 of record NZ_CP075715.1, read on the forward strand.
GCGGTTGTTCAGTATTTCGTCGGCTAATAGACCGGCGCGGGGACGGCTGTCGCGCCGTGCTCCGGCCTACGGCTCCCGAGGGGTCAGATGGACGGTGAACCAGTCGCGGGCGAGGTCCGCGACCTCGTCCAGTGCGCCCGGCTCCTCGAAGAGGTGGGTCGCGCCGGGGACGACCTCCAGCCGGCACTCGCAGCGCAGCGCGGACCGGGCCTGACGGTTGAGGTCGAGGACGGTCGTGTCCCGGCCGCCGACGATCAGCAGCGTCGGGGCGCGCACCCCCGGCAGCCGGGAGCCGGCCAGGTCGGGGCGGCCGCCGCGGGAGACGACGGCACCGACCTCGGGGCCCGCGCCCGACGCCGCCCAGAGCGCGGCGGCGGCGCCGGTGGACGCACCGAAGTACCCGATCGGGACGGACACCCGGGTGCGCAGCCACTGGGTGGCGCCCGCGAGCCTGCGGGCGAGGATCTCGATGTCGAAGACGTTCGCCCGGTCGCCGGCCTCCGCCTCGGTGAGCAGGTCGAAGAGGAGGGTGCCGAGGCCCGCCTCGTTCAGGGCGGTCGCGACCGCGCGGTTGCGGGGGCTGTGGCGGCTGCTGCCGGAGCCGTGGGCGAACATCACGACCGCACCGGCGCCGTCCGGCACGGTCAGTTCACCAGCCAGCCGCACACCGCCCGCGTCGATCTCCGCCTCCTCGGGCTTCACCGGTGCAGGCTCCTCCGAGGCTGCCCGCTCCAGCAGGGCGACGACCTCGTCGTCCGGGGTCTGCGAGAAGTCCCTGTACCACTCCCCGACCGCCGAGAACGCGCGCGGCGTCGACAGACACACCACCTCGTCCGCCTCCGTGCGCAGCCACGCCACCGCGTCCGGCGGCGCCACCGGCACGGCCAGCACCACCCGGGCCGCGCCCTGGGCCCGTACGACCTCGCAGGCCGCGGCGGCGGTGGCGCCGGTGGCGACCCCGTCGTCCACGACGATCACGGTCCGCCCGGCGATGCCGACCCGCTCCCGGCCGGCCCTGAACCGCTCGGCCTGGCGCGCGAGTTCGGCATGCTCGGCCTGTTCCACGGACTCGACGTCCTTGCGGGAGACATGCCCGCGGCGCACGATGTCGTCGCTGATGATCCGTACCCCGCCCTCGCCGATCGCCCCGAAGCCGAGCTCGCGGTGGTACGGCACGCCCAGTTTCCGCACGACGATCACGTCCAGCGGGGCGCCGAGCGCCCGCGCCACCTGGAACGCCACCGGGACACCGCCCCGCGGCAGCCCCAGCACGACGGGATCGGCCGCCCGCAACGGGCCCAGCGCCTCGGCGAGGCGCTGTCCCGCGTCCACACGGTCGTTGAACAGCACAACGGCTCACCCCCTACAGGGGCTCTCCTTCGAACCAACCCCATGCCGCGCGGCTGCGCAACTCGGGCTCCCCGGCCCCGGCGGCGGGCTTGAGTCTCCAGCCGGTGGAAGGTCCAGACTCGCCGTATGAACGCCGACGACAGCAGTCGGCAGCCGCCCGAGCCGCCCGAACCGTCCGAGTCGCCCGAACCGTCCGAGCTGTTCACCATCGGGCAGCTGTCCCTGCGTACCGGGATGCCGGTGCGCACCATCCGCTACTGGTCCGACACCGGCGCCCTGCCGCCGGCCGGTCGCAGCAGCGGCGGCTACCGGCTCTACGACGCCGCATCCGCCGCCCGCCTCGAACTCGTCCGCACGCTGCGCGAGCTCGGGCTGGGTCTGGACGACGTGCGGCGGGTGCTGGAGCGGGAGACCACCGTCGCGGATGTCGCCGTCGACCACATCAAGGCGCTGGACGCGCAGATCAAGGGCCTTCGGCTGCGGCGTGCGGTGCTCGCCGCCGTCGCCGCGGGACGGAGGCCGCCGACCGAGGAGATGACACTGTTGAACAAGCTCGCCCGGCTCACCGCCGGAGAACGCCGCCGCATCATCGACGACTTCCTGGACGAGGTCTTCGGCGGCCTCGACCTCGATCCCCGGCTGCGGGACCGGATGACCGACATCCGCGTGGAACTTCCCGACGACCCCACGGCCGCGCAGGTCGACGCGTGGGTCGAACTCGCCGAGCTCGTCGCCGACCCGGAGTTCCGGCGGCGGCTGCGCTCCGTCGCGCAGTCCGGCGCCGCGGGGCGCGCCGAGGAGGGGCCCGGCCGGGAGCCGGGGGCGTACCTCTTCTTCGTCAGGAAGGTCGTCGGCATGGTGGGCGAGGCCCGCGCGGCCGGGATCGCCCCGGACGCGCCGGAGGCCGCCGGCGTGCTGGACCGGCTGCTCGGGCCCGCCGACCGCGTCCGCAGGGCCGAGGTGCTTGCCCGCATCGAGGACGCGGGCAACGCGCGGATGGAGCGGTACCGGCAGTTGGTCGCCGCCGTGAACGGGGAGCCGGTGCGGCCCTCGCACGCCGAGGAGTTCGCCTGGCTCGCGGCGGCGCTGCGCGCTCACTCCTGAGCGCAGAGCACCACGAGACGCTGCACGAGGTTGTTGCCGAAGCCGCCCCGGTTCCACGGCTGCTCCAGGGGCTGGGTGCGGCCGTCGGCATCGGTGGCGCGGACCGCGAGCACATGGCTGCCCGGGGTGGCCGTCCACGCGGTGTGCCAGTGGCGCCACGCCCAGGGGTGGCCCTCGGCCGGGTCGAGCGCGGCGTCGTGCCATGTACCGCCGTCGTCGGCGCTGACCTCGACCCGTACGACCGGGGCGTGCCCGGACCAGGCCCGGCCCTCCAGACCCACCCGGCCGGGGCGCACGGCGCGGGCGCGGGACATGAAGTCGGGGAAGCCGGGCGGGACCATCAGGGCGCGGGGCTCGATGCGGGTGACGGGCTCGCCGGGGTCGTCGGCGGACTGCTTGTATCGGTAGGCGACCGACTGCTGGTAGCCCGTGAACGGGGTGGCGGTGAGGCTGATGTCGCACAGCCACTTCACCTGGGCCATGCCGTACCAGCCGGGTACGACCAGCCGCACCGGGTGCCCGTGCTGCGGCGGCAGCGGCTCGCCGTTCATCGCGTACGCGACCAGCACCTCGGGGTGGTCGCCGGTGGCCACCGGCAGCGGCAGGCTGCGCCGGTAGTCCTGCTCGACGCCGCGCTCGACCCCGTGGTCCGCGCCGGTGAAGACCGCCTCGACGGCGTCCGGCGCGGGGCCCGCCTCGTCGAGCAGCACCCGCAGCGGCACCCCGGTCCACTCGGCGGTGCCGACCGCCTCCACCAGCCAGGGCTGGCTGACGGGCCGCGGGCTGAGCAGGGCGCGTCCGTTGCCCGCGCACTCCATGGTGACGCGGTGGGTGCGGGGCGGGTACGCCTTGAGGGCGGCCAGGTCGAGCACGAGCGGGGTCCGCACCCGGCCGCCGACGGTGAGCCGCCAGTCGCCGCCGGTGTCCGGGATGTCGTAGTGGACGAGGATGTAGTGCAGCCCGGCCGGTGTCACCTCGTACCGCAGCGCCTCCAGCGGCATCCCGTGGTTGCGGGCCGCGAGCGCGAGTTCCTCCAGGCTGATCCCCTCGCCGGGCCCGGCGAGACGGCCCGGGCCGCTGATCGCCCCGAGAGGCCGGTCGGTGCGCGGGTCGTCCATGCCTCCATGGTGCGCGTGCCCGAGGGGGGACGCTCAACGATGCGCCCGCGGCGCGGACCGCCGGGCAACGGGACGGCAGGCAACGGGAGGTCCAGCAACAGGACGTCCGGCAGTAGGACGTCCGGCAACAGCCCGTCGTGCGTTCGCGGGGCGGCCCCGCCCGGACCAGACTGGTCAGTGTCGGGCACACCGGAAAGGACGCCGCCGATGACCATGGACGATTCGTACGGCTCGGCCGACGGCGCTCCCGGTCCGCTGCGCGTACTCGTCTTCGGCGCCGCGATGCGGGCGGCATCCGTGAACGCCCGCCTCGCCTCGCTCGTGGCCCGGCTGGTCGCCGACACCGGTGCCACCGTCGATCTCGCCTCGATGCGCGACTTCCACATGCCGCTGTACGACGGTGACATGGAGGAAGCCGAGGGGCTGCCGAGCGGTGCCCTCGCGCTGCGGGACCGGATCGAGCGGTGCGAGGCGTTCGTGATCTCCTCGCCCGAGTACAACGCGTCGGTGCCGGGCGTGCTGAAGAACGCCATCGACTGGGTCTCGCGGGTGCGTCCGCAGCCGTTCAAGGACAAGCACGCGATGCTCGTCTCCGCCTCCCCGTCGATGGTGGGCGGCAACCGGGGGCTGTGGGCGCTGAGGGTTCCGCTGGAGCACCTCGGCACCCGCGTCTATCCGGACATGTTCAGCCTGGCCAAGGCCCACCAGGGCTTCACCGAGGACGGGCAGCTCACCGACTCCGGGCTTCAGCAGCGGCTCGCCGAGACGGTGGAGGCGTTCCTCCGCCTGGTCGAGGCCGACATGCGGTACGTGTGCCTGGAACGCCGCTGGTACGAGTTCCTCGGGGACCGTACCGAGGCGGCGATCACCCAGCGGGCCGAGGACTGACGAGCGCCGGGGGCCGGGGGCCGGGGGCCGGACGACGAGGTCCGAGAGGGCCGGCCGGGGCTATTCGCCGATCCGCACCACCGCGAGCGTGATGTTGTCGGGACCGCCCGCCTCCATCGCGGCCTTCCACAGCTCGTAGGCGGCCCTGCCGTCGTCGTGCGCCCGCAGCAGCTTCTCCACCTCGTCGTCCGGCACCGGGTCGGTCAGCCCGTCGGAGCAGACCAGATAGCGGGTGCCGGTGGTCACCGGGGCGACCGAGACATGTGCCGTGACGGGGCTGAAGACGGGGCTGCCGCCGAGCGTCTGCGTCACGGCCGACGTGGTGCGGCGTCCCGGCGCGGGCGGCGGGCTGTCGTCCACGCTGACCTGGCGCAGTCCGTCCGGCGCGAGGTCGTACACCTTGCTGTCGCCGACGTTGAACGTCAGCAGCGACCCGTCGAGCACGACGGCACCCGCGACCGTGGTCCCCATCGTGGTCAGTTCCGGATCGCCGTCCGCGACCGCGTACACCGTGCGATTGCAGAGGTCCAGGGCGTCGTGGACGGCCTCCTCGCCGTCGAGCGAGGGGCCGAGCGAGGCGAGCCTGCGGACGACCAGCCCGCTCGCCACCTCCCCGGCGGGCTGCCCGCCGAGGCCGTCGGCGACCGCGACGACGAGCGGTGTGCCGAGGGCGAAGAGGAGCGTCTGGGGGTTCTCGGTCACCGTGCCGCACAGGGTCCACGGTCCGACGACGAGGCTGTCCTCGTTGTGGTCCCGTATCAGTCCGACATCGCTCAGAGCGGTGACAGCTACGTACGGCACGGATGGCTCCTCCCCACCATTGTGACGCGGTCGGCATGGTGACGCGGTGACGCGGTCGGCGGGAGCGGCGCGGGCGGTCAGTGCGAGATGGCGGCCTTCATGGCCACGAGGACCAGCCCCAGGAGCAGATTGACGACGCCGGTGACGACCACCAGACGCCGGGCGGCCCCGGCGCGAACGACCGCGGCGGTGGCCCAGCACACCTGTCCGGCGAGCGCGACGCCGAGCGCGAGCCACACGGTGTCGTTGTGCCCCAGATCCAGCAGCGGGCTCACCGCCACGGCGGCGGCCGGCGGGAAGGCGGCCTCGGCGATGGGCCACTCCTTGCGCGCCTCCTCGCGGACCTGCCGCCACGACAGGTCCCCGCTCGCCAGCCGGTGGCCGACGAGACGGGAGTAGACGTGGATGAGCCAGAAGACCAGACCGGTGGTGATCAGCATGATCGTGAGTTGCAGCTTGGGGTACGGACCCAGCGTCCCCGCCGTGGCGATCACGGAGGCGGCGAGGAGCGAGCCGTGGACCGCGCCGGAGAAGTCCCGTGCGGGAGCGGGCGGCCGGGCGGCGCCGGGGCTGCTGGATCTCATCCCCTCAGCATGCCGGGGTGCCCGCGGCGCACCCGGCAACCGCGCCCGCCGGGACAAATGAGTTGACGACCGATCCGGCGGCTCGCTTGCATCGGCATCGCCCGGGCGGGCCTTCCCGTCCCTCCGGTACGACGGCCCGATCGGAAGGCGCAGGTGCTCCATGGCCGCTCGCAGGATGCATGCCGACGAGGCGGAGACCGATGTCTGCCTGGTGCGACGGCTGCTGGGCGCGCAGTTCCCGCAGTGGGCGGAGCTACCCGTCACCCAGGTCGGTCCGGTCGGCACGTCCAACGCGATGTACCGGCTCGGCGAGGACATGGTCGTACGGCTGCCCCGGGTCGCCGGATCCGCCGCCGACGTCGACAAGGAGCACACGTGGCTGCCGCGGCTCGCCCCGCCGCTGCCGGTCGCCATTCCGGTGCCGCTGGGCAGGGGCAGGCCCGGTGAGGGCTATCCCTGGCCCTGGTCCGTCTACCGCTGGCTCGACGGCGAGCCCCCCGGCCGCGCCGGTGCATCCGGTGAGGCCGGCGAGGTCGGAGACGTCGGAGACGCCGGTGGGCTCGCGGAGGATCTGGCCGGATTCGTCGGGGCGCTGCACCGGATCGATCCCGCGGACGGGCCTCCCGCCTACCGCAGCGAGGCGCTGGCGACACGCGATACCTCGACGCGGGCCGCGATCGAGGAGCTGGCCGGGCGGGAGTACGGGTTCGGGTACGGGCACAGCGCCTCCCCAGCCGCGTCCGTCGCCGTCGCGACCGCCGTCTGGGACGCGGCCCTGCGGGCGCCCGGGTGGGACGGCCCGGCCGTCTGGATCCACGCCGGCCTGCAACCGGGCAACCTGCTGACCGTACGGGGACGGCTCAGCGCCGTCATCGACTTCGGCTGCCTGGGGGTGGGCGATCCGGCCGTCGACCTGATCGTGGCGTGGTACGTGCTGCCCGCCGCCGCCCGCGGCGCCTTCCGCGCCGCGCTGGGCCCGTGGGCCGATGACGCGGCCTGGGTGCGGGGGCGCGGCTGGGCGCTGTCGATCGGGCTCATGGAGCTCCGGTACTACCGGGAGCCCAACCCGGTCATGGCGGCCACCGCCCGTTATGTGATCGGTGAGCTGCTCAGGGACCACGAGGCCGGCCGGGCCGGCCGGCCCGGCCGACGCCTCACGGCGTCGGGACCGGCGGCCTCACAGCGCCAGGACCAGCGCCGCCCCCAGGCCGCCCAGGAGCAGCGCGAAGGCCATCGGGACCCATCCGCCGTCCCGCCAGGGGAAGAAGGCGTCGAGAGAGAGGCGCCGGGGGCCCACGGCGGCGATGGTCAGGGCGGCGACGGAGAGAAGCATGGGGTACGCGAAAGACGGGGGTCCGGCCGGCCACAGGCTCAGCTGGGGGGCGACGGACATGGCGTTCATCAGGACCCCGATCACGGCCGCCGCGGCGAGCGGGGTGAGCAGCCCGGCGGCCAGGCCCAGGCCGCCGAGGAGTTCCGAGATCCCGGTCAGGGCGGCGAAGAAGACGCCGGGTTCGTACCCCATCGCGGCGAAGCCCTTTCCGGTGGCCTCCAGGCCCGGCCCGCCGAAGCTGCCGAACAGCTTCTGGGCGCCATGGCCCGCCATGATCAGGCCCACGGCCAGCCGGAGGAGGAGCATCCCGACGTCGTCGGCGCCCACCGCCCCCGGCGCGGGCCGCGCGGTGAGGGCGTCTCGGCGGCGATGGGGCCGCTCTGTGGGGGAAGTCATCGGGGAATCACCTCCGGGCAAGGCCGTCGGCGGGTCTCACCTCTTCCGATACTGCCCTCCGCCCGGGAGGACGGCCAAAGGAGCGCGGGCGTTCGTGTGGCCGCTCTTGTACGGCTGCTCATGTACGGCCGCACTTGAGCGGCCGCAATCGAGTGGCTGCTCCGAGTGGCAAACGGTATTGCCGTTTCGGGGACGTCGGCGGTCCAATGGGTGGTGTGGAGCTCTCACCCGCCATCGCCCGTGCCCTGACCGAGGTCGGCCCCAGGCTCAAGCGCCTGCGCACCCAGCGCGGAGTGACCCTGGCCGCGCTCTCGGAGGCCACCGGCATCTCCACGAGTACTCTGTCCCGCCTGGAGTCGGGGCAGCGCCGCCCCAGCCTGGAGCTGCTGCTCCCCATCTCCCAGGCCCACCAGGTCCCCCTGGACGAACTGGTCGGTGCGCCCGAGGTGGGCGACCCCCGGGTCCGGCTCACGCCCACGGTGGTGAACGGGAGCACCGTGGTCCCGCTGACCCGCCAGCCGGGGCCGCTGCTGACCTTCAAGATGATCATCCCGGCGTCCCGCAACACCCCCGATCCCCGTACGCACGAGGGCTACGAGTGGCTCTACGTGCTCGCGGGGCGGCTGCGGCTCGTCCTGGCCGACCACGACCTGCTGCTGGGCGCGGGCGAGGTGGCCGAGTTCGACACCCGGCTCCCGCACTGGTTCGGCAGCACCGGTGACGGACCCGTCGAGATCCTCAGCCTCTTCGGCCGCCAGGGCGAGCGCATGCACGTCCGTGCGCGGCCCGGCAGCGGCAAGCCCCGGGCCGACGGCCCGGGGCTCGCTCAGGCGTGACAGGGCGTGACGGGGCGGCGTCCGCGCCTACGGGTGCAGCACGACCTTCGTGTAGCCGTCGATCCGCTTGTCGAACTTGTCGTACGCCGACGGCGCCTGGTCCAGCGGGAGCTCGTGCGAGACGACGAAGCTCGGCTTCGCCCGGTCCTCGATGATCATGTCGCGCAGGTAGCGGTTGTAGCGCTTCACATTGCACTGCCCCGTACCCATCTTCAGGCCCTTCTCGAACATCTTGCCGATCGAGACGAGGAGCATGCCGTGCTGTGCCTGCTCGTCGGGGCCGCCGGGGTCCGACGGTACGTAGAGTCCGGGTACGCCGAGCATCCCGGTGGCCCGTACCGTGCCGACGAGCGAGTTCAGTACGGTCGCCGGCTCCTCGCGGTCGGTGCCGTGGGCCGTCGCCTGGTAGCCGACGGCGTCCACGCCCTTGTCCGTGCCGATGCCCTCGGTCTGGTCCTTGATCTGCTGGACGGGGTCGCCCTCGGCGAAGTTGATCGGGACCGCGCCGATCTCCCGGGCCTTCTCCAGCCGCTCCGGGACCCGGTCCACGACGAACACCTTCCGTGCGCCGCGCAGCATCGCCGAGTACGCGGCCATGAGCCCGACCGGCCCGCCGCCGTACACCGCGACGCTCTCGCCCGGACGCACCTGGGCGAGCTCGCAGCCGTGGTAGCCGGTGGGGAAGATGTCGGCGAGCAGCATGAAGTCGGTCTCGTGCTCGTTTCCCGGCGGGAGCTTCAGGCAGTTGAAGTCGGCGTAGGGGACGCGCAGGTATTCCGCCTGGCCGCCGGGCCAGGGGCCCATGGCCACATAGCCGTAGGCACCGCCCGCGAAGCCGGGGTTGACGGTCTGGCAGAAGCCGGTGAATCCCTCGTTGCAGTTGGTGCAGAAGCCGCAGGCGACGTTGAAGGGCATGACCACCCGGTCGCCTTCCTTGAGCGAGGTGACGCCCTGGCCGGTCTCCTCGATGATCCCCATGTTCTCGTGCCCGAACACGATGCCCGGCTCGGCCGCCGTACGGCCCTCGTACATGTGCAGGTCGGAGCCGCATATCGCGGTCGACGTGACGCGTACGACGACGTCGTTGGGGTGCTTGATCGTGGGCTTGTCGACGTCCTCGACCGCCACGGTGAACGGTCCCTTGTACACGACGGCCTTCATGGCTGCCACCTCCGCTCGGCGATGCACGTGTGATTGCCGCCCCGCCCGCCCGCCCTTCGGCGCCCCCTCGTTCCGGCCCTTGGCGCCGCGCCATGTCAGCGTGACCCTTCTCTCCATGATTCTCCGGCCACCAGGATCGGACAACCCGGTAATCTCGGGAGGAATATCCGCCCCTGGTATGACCCGAGCGGGAGCGGACCGAGACACGGAGAAGGAGGGCGAGAAGTGGCAGCACAGCGGCTCGGGACCCTGCTCGTCCCAGTGCCCGGCCTGTCCGGCACCACCTACCCGGCCGGAACGACGGTGACCGTGCGCGGTCGCGGCGCGACGGTCGACGCCTTTGTGAACGGCGACTGGCTTCCGCTCTCGTGGTGGGAGTTCTGCGACGGACTCCGCGAGGACGTCGCGGACCGCTGACGGTCCACCGGCCGGACACGGTCCCACCTGCGGTGATCGGTGACGCCGACCTGTAGTGATCGTTGAGGCGGACATGCGGGCCGGACGGTCCGCATGCCGCCGCGCCACCCATGTCCTGCTCGCGATCGGCCGGCCCGCCCGCCGCGCCGAGGGCCGTCTCAGCGGGGGAACAGCCTCGCCAGCGGCCGTACGAGCAGCCGGGTCGCCCGCCAGGCGGCGAGGAGCGAGGCGAGGAGCAGCAGCACGCCGAGCAGATGGTGCAGGGCGCCCGCGATCCCCGCACGGCCGAGCAGCAGGGAGCCGGTGAGGCTGGTGGACCAGCCGAAGGCGATCAGCAGGGAGCCCGCGACGGAGACCGGGACCCCGCCCATGCCGAGCGCGTCGAGGTCCGCGTCCGCGTCGAAGGTCTCGGCGCCTGCGGCGCCGAGCAGGACCGTGAGCCAGAAACCCGCGGTCACGACGAGCGCCGAGGAGAAAAGGACCGTGGGAAAGGCCGCGGCGGCTTCGAGGAACTCGCCCATCCGTCTTCGCTTCCTCCCCCTCGCAGGCGCCGTCGGCGTGCCGGCCCCGGCGCGGGCCCCGGTGCGGGTGCCGATGCCGACCCCGGTGCCGGCCCCGGTGCGGCAGTTCCTTCCGGACTCCCGCACCGGGAACGTCCCCCGTGTTTCCCCGTACGCATCCTGACAGTGCTGCACAGGTGTTCGCATTGCCGGTCTCCGGCAGTCTTTACACTCTCCTGATGCCGGGTGCCGTCACTCCCGGCCCCTCTGCCACCCTGACTCCCGGACGTCAAAGAACCGTCAGAGGGACGTCAGGAAACAGGGGGATCGGATGACAGGGTCCGAGATACGCGCCATACGCGCGACGCGCGAGATGCCCGACGCCTATCTGGACGGCTACGCCCGGATCCTGGCCGACGTCGCCCTGACCGGCCGCCGCCTCACCCGCGACGAGCTCGACGCCCGGCGCGCCCTCGGCGAACGGGCCGCCGAGGACGGCCACGGGCTGCGGGCCCTCGTGGCGAGTCATCTGGCCACGACCCGCCAACACTGGCCCGCCGCCGCGCCGGGCGCGTCGGTGGACGGGGTCCTCGCCGCCATGGCCCAGGCCGTGGACGCCTTCGCCGAGGGCTTCGAACGCGCCCAGCGGTTCGCCGTACGCCAGGAGGAGGCCGCACGGCGGGAGTTCATCGACGACCTGCTGTACGGACGCAGCGACCTGGGCAGGCTGGCCGAGCGGGCGGAACGGTTCGGCCTGCGCCTCTCCCACGCGTACGCGGTCGCCGTGGCCCACGGCCCGGAGCCGTACGACGACACGCATCCCGTCACGCGGCGCGTGGACGGCGCGCTCGTGGGCCGCTTCGGCGACCGGCTGATCCTGCTCGCCACGAAGGAGGGGCGGATCATCTGCATCGCCCCCGGCGACCAGCCCGAGATGCTCGGCCACTTCGCCAAGCACGCGCACGCCGCCACCGACGGCGGCCAGGTGGCGATCGGCCGGCCCCATCCGGGCGCGGGCGGCGTGGTGCAGAGCTACGAGGAGGCCCTCGGCGCCCTCGACCTCGCCGCGCGGATGGGGTACGAGGAACCGGTGCTGCGCGCCGCCGAGTTGCTCGTCTTCCCCGTCCTCACCCGGGACAGACAGGCCATGGCCGACCTCGTACGCACCACCCTGGGGCCGCTGCGCACGGCCCGCGGCGGAGCACAGCCGCTCATCGACACGCTGGCCGTCTACTTCGACGCCGGCTGCGTGGCCGCCGAGGCCGCCCGCCGGCTGCGGCTGAGCGTGCGGGCGCTCACCTACCGACTCGAACGCGTCCGCACCCTGACCGGGGCCGACCCGGCCGACCCGATGCACCGCTACACGCTGCAGACCGCGGTCATCGGGGCCCGGCTGCTGGACTGGCCCGCGCGGGAACTCTGAGGACTCACGGGTGCGGCCCGGCGGCGCCGCCCGGGTCGTCCACCTCGCGCAGCAGCTCGTGGAGGAGATGGGCGGCGGTGATCACGCCGAGGAGGCGGGGGGTCGTTCCGGTCCCGGACCTCTCGGCCACGGCGACGAGGGGGCTGCGGACGCGGGACATCAGGGCCGCGACCTCCAGGGCGGTGTCGTCGGGGTCGGCGACGGGCGGGGCGGGGGCGTTCCTGGGGAGGCAGTCGCCGACGCGGCGGCCGATCAGGGACCGGCAGAGGCGGTCGGCGTGCTTTTCGTCGACGACGGCGGCGAGGGTGGGGTCCTCGATCACGTACTCGGGCACCAGGACCTTGATCATCTGGGAGCCGGCGAGGGCGTCGCTGTCCACGGTCACGTATTCGTACTCGACTGCCAGGTCTCGTGCGCGCACGGCCGGCTCCTCGTCTGCTGCCGTTGGTCGCTGTCTCCAGCGTCGTCCATGTGGTCTGAGTCGTCTGCGGTATCTGCGGTATCTGCGTTCATGGGTTCTGACCGGTCAGGCCAGGGCGAAGTAGCGCAGCCATACGTACACCGCCGCGAGGGCCACCGTGATGGCGGTCACGACGAGTCCGTACCTGGTGAAGTGCCAGAAGGAGATGGGGGTGCGGTTGCGTTCGGCGATGCCGAGGACGACGACGTTGGCGCTGGCCCCGATCGCGGTGGCGTTGCCGCCGAGACCGGCGCCGCCGAGCGCCGCCGCCACGCGGTGCACCTTCTCGCTGATGATCAGCGCGTATGTGCCGATGAAGATGACGAGCGCCGCCCAGCTCTGCCAGTCCTTCACGATCCTCCGATGCGCGGGGAACCCCTGACGCCCGACTCCCGACTCCCGGCGCCTGACTCCGGTGTGGCTCCAGCATGACGGGGAGCGGCGGGAAGGGTGCTGCACGGCGCGGCCTCCCGGGGGGAGGATGGAGGAGTCAGGAGTAGGGGATGGCGCCCAGGGAAGCGGGGCGGCGGCGATGGGACGGGGACAGCTTGCCCGGCCGGGCGGGCACCGCGGTGTTCCGCACACCGCTGACCTGCGGGTCGAGGCATGGGCCCCCACCCGTGAGGACTGTCTGGCGCACGCGGTGCGCGGCGTCGCCGAGTCGTTCGCCGACCTCGGCGGGGCGGCGGTCACCCGCACGCGGGACGTGATGATCCGGGCGGAGCGCGACGAGGAGCTTCTGGTGGCCCTCCTGGAGGAGTTCGTCTACTGGCTCGACACCGCGGGTGAGGTGCCGGTGGACGTCGAGATCACCCCGGTCAGGGGCGGGTTGCAGGTGGGCTTCCAGGTCGCGCACGTCGATGCGCTGCCGCTGATCGGCGCGGTGCCGAAGGCGGTGACGCTGCATGAGCTGGCGTTCGCCCACGGGCCCGGGGGCTGGCGCTGCTCGGTGACGCTGGACGTGTAGGAGGGGCTTGCAGGAGGCGATCGATCATGGTCCGGACCGTCGAGAAGACCGTTGAGGTCGTCAAGGAAGGACCCTTCCGCTTCCGTATCGACCGGCACGGGGACATGCGCGTGCCGGGCGTGGTCTTCGCCAGCCAGGCCCTGCTGCCCGAGGCCGCAGGCGACCAGGCCCTGCTCCAGGTCGTGAACGTGGCGGTGCTCCCGGGGATCGTCGGCGCCTCGTACGCGATGCCGGACGTGCACTGGGGATACGGCTTCCCCATCGGCGGCGTCGCCGCGACGGACACGGCGGACGGGGGCGTGATCTCGCCCGGCGGTGTCGGCTTCGACATCTCCTGCGGGGTGCGGCTGCTCGCGGCCGGCGACGACCGCGACGCGCTCGCTCCGCACCGCCTCCGGCGTCTGATGGACGAGCTCGGCATGCGCATCCCGCGCGGGGCGGGGCGCGGGGCGGTGTGGCAGGTCGGCCGGGCCGAGCTGGGGCACGTCCTGACGGAGGGCGCGCGGTACGCGGTCGAGCGCGGGCACGGCGTCGCCCGCGACCTGCGGCGCTGCGAGGACGAAGGGGTGCTGTCCGGCGCCGACCCCGGACAGGTCGGCGACCGCTCCGTGGAACGGGGCCTCGGGCAGCTGGGCAGCCTGGGCTCGGGCAACCACTTCCTGGAGGTGCAGGCGGTCGAGACCGTCTACGACGAGGCCGCGGCCGGGGCGATGGGGCTGCGGGAGCGGCAGGTCTGCGTGATGATCCACTGCGGCTCGCGCGGCCTCGGGCACCAGATCTGCACCGATCACGTCCGCACCATGGACCGTGCGATGGCGCGGTACGGCATCGAGGTCCCCGACCGGCAGCTCGCCTGCGTCCCCGCGGACTCGGACGAGGGCCGCGCCTACCTGGCGGCGATGGCCGCCGCGGCCAACTACGCCCGCGCGAACCGCCAGTTGCTGTCCGAGGCGGCCCGGCGGGCCTTCGCCGACACGGTCGGCTGCGGTCTCGACCTGGTGTACGACATCTCGCACAACCTCGCCAAGCTGGAGACGCACCAGGTCGCGGGGGCCCCGCTGCGGCTGTGCGTCCACCGCAAGGGAGCCACCCGCGCGCTGCCGGCCGGCCACCCCGATCTGCCGCGCGAACTCGCCGGGTTCGGCCAGCCCGTGCTCATCCCGGGGACCATGGGCACCGCCTCGTACGTGCTGGCGGGTGTGCCGGGCGGCGGGGCCTGGCACTCGACGTGCCATGGCGCCGGGAGGGTGCGCAGCAGGCACCGCGCCGCACGGGAGGTCGACGGGAGGCGGCTGCGCTCGGAGCTGGAGGCGCAGGGGATCGCGGTACGGGGCACCTCCTGGCGCGGACTCGCGGAGGAGGCCCCGATGGCGTACAAGGACATCGACCGCGTCGTGGAGGCGAGCGAGGGCGCGGGGCTGTGCCGCAAGGTGGCCCGGCTGGTCCCGCTGGGGGTCGTCAAGGGCTGACGCGGCGCTGTCGTGAAGGGCTGACGCGGCGCTGTCGTGAGGGGCTGACGCGGCACTGACGTCAAGGGCTGACGCGGCCCGCTGACGCCGCGGGCCGCATGGTCTCGAACGGCGCCAGGGGCGCGATACGGCGCCGCGCGGTGGCGCCTTCGGACAGTCATGCGCACCTTTCATCCCGTATCGCCACTATTTTGTGGCGGTGTCGGCGACGAAGGGACACGGCATGCACCGCACGCGATGGGCCGCGCTGCTGGCCCATCCGGCGCGGGTGGTGGTCGGCGCCTTCGCCGCGGCCATCGCGTTCGGCACCGGGCTGCTCGTCCTCCCCGTCTCGGCGGCGAACGGGCTGCCGACCGGCGTGGTGCCCGCCGTGTTCACCGCGACCGGCGCGATGTCCGGCGGGCTGTCCCTCGTCGACACGGGCACGCACTGGAGCCTCTTCGGCGAACTGGTGGTGCTGGGCCTGATCCAGTTCGGCGGCTTCGGCATCATGGCGTTCGCCTCCCTCCTCGGGCTGCTGGTCTCCGGCCGGCTCCGGCTGAGCCTTCAGCTGACCGCACAGGCCGAGACGAGGAGCCTGGGCATCGGGGACGTCCGCAGAGTGCTGCTCGGCATCGCCCGCATCACCGCCGTCGTCGAGCTCACGGCCGCCGTCTGGCTGGCGCTGCGCTTCCACTTCGGCCATGGGCAGCCGATCGGGCAGGCGGCGTACTCCGGGGTGTTCCACGCGGTCTCCGCCTTCAACAACGCCGGATTCGGACTGCGCCAGGACAACCTCGTCGGCTACGCCTCCGACTTCTGGGTCATGGCGCCGATCGCCCTCGCCTGCATCCTCGGCAGCATCGGCTTCCCTGTCCTGCTCGAACTGCTGCGCAGCCGCCGCCGGGGCACGTTGGCCCGCTCCGCCCGTCACTGGTCGCTGCACACCCGGCTCACGCTGCTCACCACCGCCGTGCTGCTCGCCGTCGGCAGCGTCCTCACCTGCCTGCTGGAGTGGACCAACCCCGGCACGCTCGCCCCGCTCGCCTGGCCGGACAGGCTCATGAACGGCTTCTTCAACGCCGTCACCGCCCGTACGGCGGGCTTCAACAGCGTCGACGTCGGGGAGATGCGGCACTCGACCCTGCTCGTGACCACCGTCCTGATGTTCATCGGCGGCGGCAGTGCGAGCACCGCGGGCGGCATCAAGGTCACCACCTTCGCCCTGCTCGCCGCCGCGATCCTGGCCGAGGCCCGCGGCGACACGGCGGTGGAGGTGATGGGCCGCCGGGTCGCGCCCGGCGTCGTGCGCCAGGCGCTGACCGTCGCCCTGCTGGGCGTGGGCGCGGTCATGGTCGCCACCATCATCGTCCTGACGGTCAGCGACGCATCGATGGAGGAGGTCCTCTTCGAGACCACCTCGGCGTTCGGCACCTGCGGACTGACCACGGGAATCACCCCCGACCTGCCGGTCGAAGGGCAACTCGTCCTGATCGCCCTGATGTTCGCCGGCCGGCTCGGCCCGATCACCCTCGCCTCCGCGCTCGCGCTGCGCGAACGCGGCCGCCGCTACCAGCTGCCCGAGGAGCGACCCGTCATTGGCTAGATCCCGATACCTGGACCGGCTGCGTCGCCGCGGCGCCCACCGGCCCTCCGAACGCGCCGCCGCCGCACCGCGAGCAGGACAGCTCCGGGGCGACCTCCGGGTCGCCGTGATCGGGCTGGGGCGCTTCGGCTGCTCGCTCGGCACCGAACTGATGCGCCGCGGCTGGGACGTCCTGGGCATCGACTCCGACGCCGCCCTGGTGCAGCGGATGCGCGACGTGCTGACCCACGCGGCCGCCGCGGACTGCACCGACCCCGAGGCCCTGGACCAGCTCGGGGTGGTCGAGTTCTCCCGCGCCGTGGTGGCCATCGGCGACTCCCTGGAGGCCAGCGTCCTGGTCACCTCCAACCTCGCCGACGCGGGGGTGCCCCTCATCTGGGCCAAGGCCGTCAGCCGCCAGCACGGCAGGATCCTGGAACGGGTCGGCGCCCACCATGTGGTCCTGCCCGAGCAGGACATGGGCGAGCGGGTGGCGCACCTGGTCACCGGCCGGATGCTCGACTTCATCGAGTTCGACGACGACTACGCCCTGGCCAAGACCGTCGCACCGGCGTGCGCGACGGGGCAGCCGCTCGGCGAACTCAGGGTCCGCGCCAGGTACGGCGTCACCGTCGTCGGCATCAAGCGCTCCGGCGAGGACTTCACGTACGCCACCGCCGAGACGGTCGTACGCCTCGGTGACATCGTCATCGTCACCGGACGGACCCGGGCGGTGGAGACCTTCGCCGACCTCGTCTGACGGCGCCCGGGGCCGTATTCGCCTCCGCCGCTGTATCCGCCCCTTCGCCCCCTCCGCCGCACCCCTCAGGACCGGTCGGCCGCGCGGTCCAGGCCCGGCTCCAGGTCCAGGCCCGGCTCCAGGTCCAGGTGCGGAAGGTGGTGGCCGAAGCGCTCCCGCTTCGTGCGCAGATAGAGGATGTTCTCCTCGCGGGGCGTTGTCAGCAGCGGCACCTGTTCGGTCACCTTGATGCCGTGCCGCAGCAACGCCTCGCGCTTGCGGGGGTTGTTGGACAGCAGCCGTACGGATCGCACCCCGAGGTCGTGGAGGACGTCCGCCGCCACCTGGTAGTCGCGCGCGTCCGCCGGCAGCCCGAGCGCGAGGTTGGCCTCGACGGTGTCCAGCCCCTCCGCCTGGAGCTGCATCGCCCGGAGTTTCGCCAACAGGCCGATCCCCCGCCCCTCGTGGCCCTGGAGATAGACGAGCACGCCGCGCCCTTCGCGCACGACGGCGCGCAGCGCCGCGGACAACTGGTCGCCGCACTCGCAGTGCCGGGAACCGAAGGCGTCACCGGTCAGACACTCCGAATGCACGCGGGTGAGTGCGTCGTCCCCTTCGACGTCGCCGTACACCAGCGCCATGTGTTCGTCACCGCTTTTCCGGTCCAGATAACCGACGGCGAGAAAAACCCCGTATTCGGTGGAGAGTTGGACAGTTGCCATGCGTTCGGTGCCGGCTGAACGCGCACCGTCGCGGTGTACGCCATAGCTGTCTGTCATGACCGGATCCTATCGGGTAGCCTCTGGGAAATGGGCTCGGAAATGGGGCGGGGAAGGGGTCGGGGAAGATGAACGGCCCGGACGCGGGAGCCCCGGTGCGGGGACTTCTGCCGCTGGACACGACGCTGGACGCGGGGGCGCGGCGGGCCGGTGTCGCGGTCCTGCCCATCGGCAGCTTCGAGCAACACGGGCCGTATCTCCCCCTGATGACGGACACGCTCATAGCCTGCGCCATCGCCCGGGAGGTCGCCGCCGCGTATCCGGTCCTCCGGCTGCCCCCGGTGACGGTCTCCTGCTCGCACGAGCACGCGGCATGGCCGGGGACCGTGAGCATCTCCGCCGCGACGCTGTACGCCGTCGTGCGGGACATCGCCGACTCGCTGCGCCGCTCGGGCATCGGCAGCCTGGTCCTGATCAACGGCCACGGCGGAAACTACGTCCTGCGCAACGTCGTCCAGGAGTCCGCCGGGTCCGCCGGGTCCGCCGGGTCCGCCGGGTCCGCCGGGTCCGCCGGGGCCGCAGGCGGCGGTACGCGCATGGCGCTTTTCCCGGGATCCGCCGACTGGAGTGCGGCAAGGGACCGGGCGGGCGTGCGGACACCGGCGCACAGCGATATGCATGCCGGTGAGCTGGAGACGTCCATCCTCCTGCACGAGCATCCGGAACTCGTCCGCTCCGGCCATATGACCTCCGATTTCCTCGCCGACGACCGCGAGCATTTCCTCACCCTGGGATTGCGTGCCTATACGGAGACCGGCGTGATCGGCCGGCCGTCCTTGGCAACGGCCGAGAAGGGCAAGGAATTGCTCGCCGGACTCACCGATTCGTTCGCCGGGTATTTCTCGTTGCTGGCCCCCACGGAATCCCCGGACCCGGCGCCGGGGGAGGCACGATGACCGGCCGCCGCGGCGCGGTGGAGAGCCGTGCCACCGTGCTCGGCGCCGCGGAAGCCTGGGAGCGGCTGCTCCGCGTACGGTCCGAGGCGGACGCCGCGTCCGCCGGGCTGCTCAGGGGTGCCGACGGCCGGCTCCGGTGGCGGGACGCCTCGCCCGCCGCCGCTGTCCTCGCCGACCGCTATCTGCCGCTCTGCCTGGCCGGTCCGCGCACCACGTTCGCACAACTGGGGCAGAGCCTCGACGGGTTCATCGCGACCCGCAAGGGTGACGCCGACTACGTCACCGGTGCGCAGGACCGGGAGCACCTGCACCGGCTGCGCGCGCTGGCCGACGCGGTGGTCGTCGGGGCCGGCACCGCCGTCGCCGACGATCCCCGGCTGACGGTCCGGGCCTGTGCCGGGCAGCACCCGGTGCGCGTCGTCCTCGACCCGCACGGCCGGGTGCCGCTGCGGCGCAGGGTGTTCACGGACGGGGAGGCGCCGACCCTGTGGGTGGTGGGCGCCGACAGCGCCGCTGTCGCCGGTGCCGGTGCCGGTGCCGGAGGCGTCGAGAACGTCGAGGGCGTTGACGTACTGACGCTGCCCGACAGCGCCGCGTTCGCCCCCCGCCGCCTGGTGCACGAGCTCGCGCGGCGCGGTCTCGGCCGGGTGCTGGTCGAGGGCGGCGGTGTCACCGTGTCGCGCTTCCTGCACGCGGGTGCGCTTGACCGGCTGTACGTGACCGTCGCGCCGGTCCTGATCGGCGACGGCGTCCCTGGCATCGGCTTCCCCGGCCCCGACCTGATGCGGGACGCGCTCCGGCCGGCGGTGCGGCGTGCCGCCCTCGGCGAGGACACCCTCTTCGAGCTCGACCTGCGGACGCCGCATTCCGGCGACCCACTGGACGGCGAGCACCCCGAGCCCCGGCAGGCTCGCGACGAGGGCCAGTAGCCCGTACACCACGGCGACGGTCAGCCCCTGCGCGGTGCCGAGGCCCGCGGCTCCGAAGGCCCAGGCGGTGACGCCCTCCCGGGGGCCCCAGCCGCCGACGTTCAGTGGCAGGGCCATCGCGAGCAGCGCCAGCACCATCAGGGGGAGCAACTCGGCGGCGGGAGCGGTCGATCCGGCCGCGCGGGCGGCGAGGAGGAACATCCCGAGATGCCCCGCGAGCACCGCGACCGACGAGACCAGCACCCCCGGCCAGTTCGCCCGGGCGAGCAGTCCGAGGCGCGCTTCGGCCAGCGTGGTGCGCAGCGCACGGCGCCACCGTGAGCTGTCCGGCCCCCGGCGCAGCCGTACGGCGGCCACGGCCCCGAGCCCGCACACCGCGCACACCGCGCCGACCGCGGCGATCACACCGGTCGTGCCGCTCGTGCCGCTCGTGCCGAGAGCCGCCGCCGGGGCCGCGGCGGGGTACGCGGCCAGGAGCGCCGCGCCCGTCGCGACCAGCACCGCCTGGCCCGCGACCCGTTCGAGGACGACCGCGCGGATGCCCCGGCCGACGGCACCGGCGCTGCGGCCGTGCCGTACCCCCCGGTGCACATCGCCGATGACGCCCCCGGGCAGCGCGGCGTTGAGGAACAGGGCCCGGTAGTAGTCGGCGACGGCCCGGCCGAGCGGCAGCCGGATGCCCAGCCCCCGCGCCACCAGGCACCAGCGCCATGCGCACAGCACGGTGGTGAACAGGCCGAGACCGAGCGCCGCCAGCAGGGTCGTGCCGTCGACACCGCGCACACCGGCGAGGAGGGCGCCGGTGCCCTGCCACCACAGCGTCGCCGCAAGGATGCCCGCGCCGGCGAACAGGCCGAGGCGCGCCCGGACCGCCCCCACCGCCCCCACCGCCCCCACTGCCTCGATCGGCACCACTGCCCGGATCGCCCCGTTCACGGGGTGCGCCCCGCCGGCCGGGGCAGCGCCAGCACATCGCTGTGGTGCACCACCACCCGCAACTCGCCCGCCTCGCAGGCGGCGAGACGCCGCCGCAGATACGCGTCGGCGCGCGACGCGAGCTCCGGCCGCTGCTCACGGGCGGCCCCGACCCAGCCCCGCAGCCACTGCTCCGTCAGCGCGGAGGACGCAGGCCCTGGGGCCCGTCGTCCGGGCCCCTCCGCGCTCGCGAGCCCTGGTACGCACAACTGCGGCTCCTCCCTCCGGGCCCTGCGGGTCCGGGAGGCGCCCCCAGTGGTCGCTCGCCCATGCTCCGCCGCGGCTCCGTCCCCCGCCTCGCAGCCGCACGGACCGGACCCACAGCCGCACGGACCGGACCCCGCTTCCCCCGTGGCGGCAGCCTCTGACGTCCCCGTCGGCCCGACCCGGTCGACGGGACCCAGCCGCCACGGGCTGCTCTGGGCCCGTACGGTCATGCCGTGCCGGGCGAAGGCCACCGACGCCGCCGCGACGGCGTCAGGTCCGAGGAGTCCCCGGCCCCGGTCGGCACGGCGCTGGTGGGCGTTGAACGCGTCGGCGATCTCGGCGTCCATCGGGTCGGCAGGGGTGAGGTCGACCCGCCCCAGCACCGACAGCGCCAGCAGCGCCGGGCAGCCGGCCCCGGCGCAGGTCGCGACGAGCCCGTCCAGCTCCTCGCGCGTGAGCAGGTCAAGGAGCGCGGATGCCGTCACCAGCGAGGTGCCCCGGAGCCCGGCCGCGGTCAGGCGCGCGATGTCACCGTGCTCCGTCGCGACGGTGACCGCGCCGCCGTCGGCGGCCGTACGGGGCAACTGCCCGGCGGCCAGGGCGAGCAGACCGGGGTCGTGGTCGTGCAGGATCCAGTGCTGGGGACCGTCGAGGCGCGGGGCGAGCCAGCGCCCCATGGAACCGGTGCCGCAGCCGAGGTCACGGATCACCAGGGGCTTGCCGCCCCCGGGCCGCGCGAGGAACTCCCGCAGCGGATCGAGCAGTTCCACCGCGCGGGCCGCCTCGTCGGCCGCCTCCCGCAGCGCCAGCCACTCCGGTGTGTAGTGGGCGACACCGGTCGCGCTCATGCTGCCTCCAGGGGGTGCTGCCGGGTGTGTTCGAGGGCCTTGGCCAGGGCCCGCGCGGTCGTCTCCCAGCCGGCCAGGGCGGTACGCCGCCGTCGCGCGGCCGACTTCGCCCGGTGGCGCTCGCCTGAGTCGGTGAGCCAGCGCCGCAGCGCCGCGGCGAGCGCCGCCGGGTCGTCCGGCGGGACCAGGGCGCCCGGCAGGCCCCCGTCGGGGGCGCGTCCGAGCGCCTCGGGGACGCCGCCGACGGCCGTCGCCAGCACGGGGACGCCGCGTGCGAGCGCCTCGGTGACGGCCATGCCGTAGGTCTCGGCGTGCGAGGTGAGCAGCAGGAGGTCGGCTGCGGCGTAGCTGGCGTTCAGTTCGGGGCCGTTCCGGGGGCCCGCCAGGTGGATCCGGCCGTCGAGGCCGTGCCGCGAGATCAGCTCGCGGACCCGGGCGGCGTAGCCGGGGTCACCGCCCGGTCCGCCGACCAGGGAGCAGCCCCACGGCAGGTCGGCGACGCCGGCCAGGGCCTCCACCAGTAGGTGCTGCCCTTTGCGCGGGGTTACCGAGGCCACGCACAGCAGACGCGGCCCGCCGCCGGTGCCCGAGGCCGTACCCGCCGCCAGGGGCGCGATGTCGGCGCCGGGCACGGCGACATGGACCCGGCGGGCGGCGAGTCCGTGGTGGTCCCGGAGCCTGCGGGCCGCCCAGTCGCTGGTCGCCACGATCGCCGTGGCGGCCCGCAGCGTGCTGCGTTCCGCGGCGTCCAGGGCCGCGGCCACGTCCGGCGCGAGTCCGGTCTCGTCGGCCAGCGGCAGATGCACGAGCACCGCCAGGCGCAGCCGTCCCGCCTCGGGCACGAGGGTCTCCGGGGCGGCGCAGGCGACGAGCCCGTCGAGGAGGACGAGGGAGCCGTCCGCCGACTCGGCCAGCGTCCGGGCCAGTTCCGCGCGCGCCCCGGCGCTGGGACGCGGCCAGCCGCCGGCGACACGGTGCTCGTGGAGCCGCCAGCCGAGCTGCGGCAGCTCCCGGCAGACCCTGCGGTCGTACGTGTTGCCGCCGCTCGGCGCCCCCGGATCGTCGACGGCGCCGGGCATCATGAACCGGACCGTGCGCCCGGGTTCGGGGCTGCCGGCCGCGAGGCTCACAGGGGCCGCTCGTAACTCGCCCACGCGATGTGCGATTCGTGGAGGGTGACCGCGATCGCGGACAGACCGCGGGCGCCTTCGCCCAGCGCGCCCGCGTGCACCCGGTCGGCCAGGCGGTCGGCGACGACCTTGGCCAGGAACTCGGTCGAGGTGTTGACCCCGGCGAACTCGGGTGCGTCGTCGAGATTGCTGTAGTTGAACTCCGCCACCACCTCGCCCAGTTCGCTCGTCGCCAGCCCGATGTCGACGACGATGTTGTCGGCGTCCAGCTCGGTGCGGCGGAAGGTGGCGTCCACCAGGTAGGTCGCTCCGTGCAGCCGCTGCGCGGGGCCGAAGACCTCGCCGCGGAAGCTGTGGGCGATCATCAGATGGGTGCGGACGGTGACGCTGAACAACGGCTGTGACCTCCCGGTGCGACGTGGCCGGCCTGCGCGGCCCCCTGCCCTTCACTACGGCGGAAGGGCGCGGACTGTTCAACGACGCAGGTCGTCCGGTGTCAGGTGCCGAAGGGCCCGCTCGGGGCGGCCCGATGGGTGTCCTGGTCGTACCGCACGCGGTGGCACAGCCCCGGCAGCTCGCCCGAGGCGATCCGCGGCAGCACCGACGGCAGTTCGTCGAAGCCGCACTCGCCGGTGATCAGCGCGTCGAAGACGGGGTCGGCGAGCAGGTCGAGCGAGAGCGCGAGCCGGTCGGCGAAGCTCCGGCGGGAGCGCCGGGCCTCGGCCACCCGCCCCACCTGGCTGCCGCGCAGGACCAGCCGGCCGGAGTGGAACGCCTCCCCCAGCGGCACGCTGATGCGCCGGTCGCCGTACCAGCTCAGCTCCAGGACCGTGCCCTCCGGGGCGAGCAGCTCCAGACAGCGGGTGAGTCCGGCCTCGGTGGCGCTGGCATGGACGGCGAGGTCGCAGTCGCCCAGCGCGTCCTCGGGGAGTGCGAAGCCGACGCCGAGCGCCTCGGCGACGGCGGCGCGGGCGGGTTCGGGGTCGACCAGTTGGACGCGTACACCCGGGTACTTGGCGAGGAGCGCGGCGACGGAGCAGCCGACCATCCCCGCTCCGACGACGGCGATCCGGTCGCCGACCAGCGGGGCGGCGTCCCACAGGGCGTTCACCGCCGTCTCCATCGTCCCGGCGAGCACGGCCCGCTCGGCGGGGACGCCGTCCGGCACCGGGGTGACGGCGCTCGCCGGCACGACGTAGCGGCTCTGGTGCGGGTACAGGCAGAAGACCGTGCGCCCGGAGAGCCGCCGCGGGCCCTCCTCGACGACGCCGACGCCGAGATAGCCGTACTTGACCGGCCCGGGGAAGTCGCCCTCCTGGAACGGCGCCCGCATCGCCGCGTGCTGGCTCCGCGGCACGCCCCCGCGGAAGACGAGGCTCTCCGTGCCGCGGCTCACCCCGGACCAGAGCGCGCGCACCACGACGTCGTCGGCGCCGGGCTCGGGCAGGACCACGTCCCGTATCTCGCCGTGGCCGGGGGAGCTGAGCCAGAAGGCGCGTGCGGCACGCTCCATCGGCGCCCTCCCGCTGAACGCTCGTACGACGGCTTACGTTCTGACAATCATGAGGCCGCGCACACGGTACGCGGCACCCGTCGACTCTGTCACACGGCCGGAGGGTGGTGAGCGGTGGCCCCGAGCGGCAACCACGACACGAGGCGGCTGCGCCCGGAGCCGGCCGCGGGGGCGCTCGCGACGACGCTCCTGCTGGTCCTGCTCGCCGCGGCGGGCGGATTGGGGCCCGCAGGCCTGCTGGCGGGTCTGGCGTTCACGGCCGCCACCTGGGCGGTGCTGGCGCGTGCCCTGAGCCGGTCGCGGACCGGGCCGTTCGGGCCGGCCAACGGCGTCACCCTGGCCCGGACGACGCTCATCGGCGGGGTGACCGCCCTGGTCGCGGACTCCTTCGCGGGCCGCACCCCGGTCGCGGTCCTGGTGGCCCTCACCGCGGTGGCGCTCGTCCTTGACGCGGTCGACGGACAGGTCGCCCGGCGCACCCGGACGGAGTCCTCCCTCGGGGCGCGTTTCGACATGGAGGCCGACGCCGTCCTCATCCTGGTGCTCAGCGTCCAGGTCGCCCTGTCGCTGGGCGCATGGGTGCTGGCGATCGGCGCCATGCGCTACGCCTTCGTCGCGGCGGCCCGCGTACTGCCGTGGCTGCACGGGCCGCTTCCGCCGAGCACGGCACGCAAGACGGTGGCCGCCCTTCAGGGGATCGTGCTGCTCACGGCCACCGCCGGGATCCTCCCGCGGGTTCTCGCCCACGCGGCGGTCCTGGCGGCGCTCGCCTGCCTCGTCTGGTCCTTCGGACGGGACATCGGATGGCTGTGGCGCGTCAGGATCCGCCCGGGCGCGGCCGTGGTCAGGGACGCCGACGCGGTGCGCGAGAGGGCGTGACCGAGGCGGTTCCGGAGGCGTGCACCAGACCCCGCTTCCGATATGGCATCCCGGACGACAAGCCCTAGCTGTATTGACCCGCAGGGTTGTTGACGAGTGATGCCCTCGCACACGGCTGCCACCGCCCGGGCGGCGTCCTCCACGATCGGCCGGACATCGATTGACGACTCAGGCGTGGTGGGCCCGGGGGGAAGCCTTGATCCTTGTGCGCCTGAGTACCGCGCTCGCGTATCGTCGCCAAAGTGACTGACACGACCATCGCGGACAGGACGCATATCTCGGTTCACGATGTTGACGGCCTGATCACTGCGTTCGGTCTCGGCGGCGTGCTGGGTAGACACCATCTGGCCGAGGGCCTGATGAACGTGAACTGGCAACTGGACACTGTCGTCGGGTCCTTCGCCCTCAAGCGGGTCATGGATGTACCGCTCGACCGACTGCGGCGCAACCTCGCAGTTCTCCCCGCCCTCGGCGCCGAAGGCATCCCCGTGCCCACCCCGGTCACCACGGCTTCGGGCGACGCCATCGCCGAGGTCGGTGGCGAGGCATACTGCTTGTTCCCGTGGGCGGTAGGGGAACATATGCGTGGAATTGATCTCCCTCTTCCGCGAGTGTCCGCGCTGGGTGCACACCTTGCGCGCCTCCATAGGGCGCTCGGGGCAGTTGCCGACAGCGGGCAACTGCCCCCCGTGCCCGAGAGGGGCAGAGCGGACGTGACAGCACCGGAGCAGGCCGTTCAGAAGGCTGACCGGCACACGGCGGCAGTGCTGGCGCGCAGTGCCGGCGACGCGTTTGACGCTGTGGCGAAGGTCGCCCTGGAACGACGCCGTGCCCTGCTGGCCGAACGCTCCCATCTGCGCCCGCAGAGCGCTGTCCCTGTCGGCCCTCACGGCTGGACGCATGGAGACTTCCAGTACCGGAACCTACTCTGGGCAGATGGCGAGCTGGCCGCTGTCCTGGACTGGGACCGGCTGGGCGTCCGCCCATACGCGGAAGAAGTCGTTCGTACGGCGCAGGTGCAGTTCGGGGTGGAGGGTGTCTTCGACCTGGAGCGGGTGTCGGCCTTCGTTGCCGGCTACCGGTCGGTGATCCCGTTGGAGTCGGCCGACCTGGCCGACGCCGCGCGCCGCCTGTGGTGGAAGCGGATGACGGACTTTTGGCAGCTCGAATTCCACTATGACCGGGGCGACTGCTCCTTCGACGAGCTGTTCATCGCCGATGAGGCGCTCCTTCACTGGTGGACGGAGCGACTCGACGTGGTGGAGCGGGCGTTCGCCGGGTCTGCCTAGATCCCCAGCTCCCGGAGCTCGGGCAGGCACGGCCGCGTGAACCCGGCCGCCCGGCGCCGGGCCCTTGCGCCGAGCGCCTCGCGGTCCGCTGCCCGGATCGCGCGCGCCCATGTCTCGGGGCTGGCGGCGGGCAGGACGATGCCCGCGTCACCGATGGCTTCGGGGATGCCGCCCCGGTCGGTCCCGATGGTCGGGACGCCGTGGAGCGCGGCCTCGATGATCACGCGGGGGAAAGCGTCTTCCACGGTGGAGGGGACCAGCAGCAGGTGGTGGCTGCGGTACAGCGGCCCCATGTCGTACACGCGGGGCACGTACGTCACGTTCGGGTGGGCGGCGAAGTCGGCGGCGGTGTCCCACCAGCCTTCGACCAGGGTGAAGTGCTGTTCCGGCATGAGACGGATGAGCCGGTGCAGTAGCGCGGAGCCCTTGGCGGGGATGGGGTTGATCATGAGTACGGACGCGGTGCGGGCCTCGCCCGAGCTCTCGTCGGGCAGCGCGAACGGCGGGTACATCACGGCGAGGCGGGTGCCAGGCGCGTGGGGTGCGCGCGCCCGGACGAACTCTGACACGGCGAGGCCGTAGTGGGGTCGGCCGCCGAGGACTCCTAGGCCGGTGGCGGAGACCGAGTGCAGGAGGCCGACAACGAGCGCACTCGGTCGGGCCCGCGTGGCGAGCTGTGCCGAGCCTTCCTGCGAGGTGAACACAATGTCGGGGTGGAGGTCTCCCAGGAGGCCGTCGAGGGCGTGCTCCACGTTGTTCTGCGTCAACGCAGAGCATTCGACCCCGTTCCACCGGTAGCGCAGGGTGCCGTCCGTCTCGTCGTACGGGACGCGATGCCTGTCGAGGTGGGCGCGCATGTCGGGGAGCTGAGTCACTCCGTCCCAGGGCGCCTCGTGCGAGCCGAGGTAGGTGACGTGCCAGCCGGCGGTGGCGAGTTCTTCGGCGAGGAGCTGCTGGGTGACCTCGGCGCCGCCGATGAGGAACGGGGGCGGGGTGCGGCGCCAGGCGAACAGGGCGGTGGGCATCCTTCTTCACCTTGCCCAGTAGGTGACGAGGGCTTCCACCGCCTGCGCGACGTCGTCCGGAACGGCGTCGGCGGCCAGGACGACGAGTTCTCTCGTCGCGGGCCGCCGGGGCGTGTGGACGAAGTAGTCGCGTGCATGGCGGAGGAAGCCGGGCTCGTGGAGGAAGTACTCGGACTCAGCGGCGGTGTGGCCGGCGGTCTTCCGGCGGAGGTGGAGCGTGTCCCCCGGTACGTCGAGGTAGAGGGTGTGGTCGGGGCGCAGGAAGGAGAGCGTCCTGAGGCGGTCGCGGAGCTGGTGGTGGACGCCGTACCCGAACAGGGCGTCCAGGGCGTACGCGTGGGCGAGGAGGGTGTCCACGGAGCGGTCGAGGATGACGAGTTGCCTGCCGCTTGTGGTGGCCTCGGCGAAGCGCGTCGCTTCGATCTCCATGAACCTCTCGAAGGCGGCAAGTTGGGCAGCCGCCGAGTCGGTACGGGCCGGAGGGATGTCGTCGCGGTGGGCGATGTGCTTGACGTAGCAGTCGGAGACGAACGCCCGCGATCCGAGGTCGGTGCGGCGGAGGTGGCGTATCGCCGTGGACTTGCCGGCGTAGGAGGGTCCTTCCAGGGCGATGATCAGCACGTCGGCTCCTCCGTCCGGTAGAAGCGCTCGGCGTAGAGCCCGGGCCCGTCGACGAGGTCGGCCGCCGTTGTGAAGGCGTGCCGGATCGGGCGGTACATCTTCCGGGCCGGGTACATCTGCGAGCCGTGCATCCGCAGGACGGTGACCTTGTCGAGGACGACGTTGGTGATGTCGACCAGCTCGGACCGCATCGTCGCCCCCGTACGCGTACGGAAGAGGTGCTGGTCGCAGCCTGCGAGCGCGTACGTGGACCAGAAGGCGAGGTCCTCCCAGAACCAGCGGCAGCCGAGGCGGACCGCTGCCTCGTGGACGAGGAGGTGGTCGGGGTGGCGGGTGACGGCGGCGGGCGCGAGGAGTTCGGCGCCGGGGTGGGCGGCGACGATCCGGCGGAGCTCGTCCGTGATCCGGTCGAGCGCTTCGGGCGTGTAGGGCCGGTACGGGGGCTCGGCGTCCTTGTGGCCGAGGAGGTGCCGGCGGGCGACGAACGGCGCGAGCGCGGCGGCACCCTCCCGGTCGCGCAGCTCGGACACGGTGTCGACGTCGGCGTACGTGGTCTCGAGGGCGGGGTGCACGCTCCGGGATCGGGTGAAGACGGTGACCACGGTCAGCGGTCGGGGGTGGGCGAGGAAGGTGCCTGAGGCCGAGAGGGCGAAGTCGTCGTGATGGGGTTCGATGGCGAGGACCGGGCGGCCGGCGAGGGTGCGCGCCTCGATGTAGTACGGGACGCGGGCGTGGGGTGCCGTCACCTCCAGGACGCGGTGGTCGTGGTATCGGTGGCGGGCGGCGAGCTGCTGGGTGTGCGACTGGTGGGCGCGGTGGAGGTCGTCGGGAAAGGTGTAGATGCCGGTCCCGTCCGGCATGGGCAGGGTCAGGGTCGATTCCACGGTGGTCCCCTTCGTCATCGCACGGTCGTCTCGTACCAGTGGCGCCACATGCGCGGTGACCGAAGGCGCAGGCGGGCGGTTACGGGGTTCTGCCACCAGAGCATCCGGAGGCTCGACCACTGGTCGTAGCGGCGGGTCGACGGGCGTACACGCAACTCGTCGAGGATGGTCACGGGCCGGTCGGTGGCCTGGCCGTGGGCGGTGAGTCGGGCGAAGAACTCCACGTCCTCGCTCATGAACAGGTCGTCCCGGTACCCGCCGACGTGGTGGAAGGCGTCGGCGGTGCAGAACTGGTTGACGCCCTGGGCTCCGCCGCGGCGGGTTCGGTAGTGGTCCCAGTACGCGCACAGCAGGCGGGCGCCGAGCCGTTCGGGCGTGTAGAGCGGGGGGATGGCGCCGCCGACGGCCCCGGCGTCCATGGCCGCAGCAGCGGCGGTGACCGCCTCCAGGGGCAGCGCCACGTCGGCGTCGGTGAAGAACAGGCGTCCGCTGCGGGCGGCGTGCGCTCCGGTGTTACGGACCCGGCCGATGTTGCGAACGGCTTCGGTGACGACGCGGACGCCGAAAGAGGCGGAAATGTCGGCGGTGGCGTCGGTGCTGGCGTTGTCGACGACGATCACCTCTCCCGTATGGCCGGTGATCTCCTCCCAGCGGGCGAGGGAGGCGAGGACGGAGGGCAGGTAGCGGGGCAGGTAGGCGGCCTCGTTGAAGGCCGGTCAGGGCGAGGGCAGCGCGCGAGACGGCCGGCGGCACTCTCGTGTTCACCGCAGACCCGCCGGTTCCACGCCGATGGCACCCAGGCGCCGGACGTGACGCATGGTTCTTGCCAGGTGCCGCCGGTATTCGACGACTTCCTCCGTGCCGGGGCAGTCTGCCTGCCACGGCTTCTCGGGGCCGACGAAGTGCACGAGGGCGGCGGTCGGATCGGGCTTCGGCGACCGTGTGACGACCCGGCGTACCCAGTTCCCGCGTTCCAGGAATCGGCCGACCTCGAACCGGTTGAAGCCGCCGGCCACGGGGCGCACTCGGCCGGATCGCAGCAGCCACAGGTTCAGGGCGTCCTGGTCGTTGTGGAGGATGTGGCGCCGGGCGTGGATCAGGGTCTGCTCGACGCCCTGGCGGATGCGGGGCATGTGGTCGGTGTGGGTCCAGAGCACGCCTGCGTTGAAGTACGGGCGTCCTCGCAGGTGGGGCCAGCGCTCGGCGGCTCCGGGCAGCGCCGGGCACTCGCCGACGGCCGGGTTGAACTCGTCCCGCACAGCGCCGGTCTCGTCCGAGGTGAGGGAGCCGAGCGGCTCGCTCACGTCTCCGCGTACGAGCACGTCGGCGTCCACGTAGATCAGGTAGGGACGGCGGACGAAGCTCGGCGTGAACTCGAACCGCAGATAGGTGGTGACGGTGATGTACGAGGCGTCCGCCATGCGCGAGGTCCGCAGAGGGGCGCATCGGCGGAGGCCGAAGGAGCCGAAGCCGACCCGCTTGGCGAAGTCGGCGAGCAGGAGGGCCTGCGCCGGGGCCAGGTCGAGGGTGAGCACCCGTACGGCGGCGTTGCGGCGGGACGCCGGGGTGAGGCTGTCGGCCAGGCCGGCGAGGGTGGCGAGGCCGGGGACGAGGTACTGCTGGTCGATGCAGAGGCCGAACGCGTACACGGCGACTTCGCCTTTCGGGCGTGGTGCACGGGCGGGACGGAAGGGTCGGCAGTGAGCGCGGGTGCTCAACAGCTGTCCCGGGCTTCGGAGCGGGCGAGGATTTCGAGGCTGTCGGGCTCGTCGGTCTCCCAGTGGGGCCCGCCCCCGGTCGGCGGTCGCAGCACCCACACGGTGCCGCCGGTGCGGACGTCGGTGACGATCGCCCGCCGTCTGTCGCCGTCCCGCACGAGGTCGCCAACCCAGGCACGCTGGGCGTTCACGAGGCGCCCTCCTCGTACGTGTCCAGCTGCGTGAACCAGCCGGAGGCCGCGTCCGCGATGTCGCGACGGCGCCGGGCCTGGCCAGGGGTTCGACGGGCCGGGGCGCCGTTCGACGCGTCCGCGAGGAACCCTCCCCGGTCGCGGAGGAGAACGCCGAGAGCCGCGAACTGGGCGGCGTCGGCAGCGACATGCGTCGGGCCGCTGACGACGACGCCCCGGATCATCCCGGCGGACAGGGCGGACGTGACGGCCTGCCAGCCCGGCCGCTCCATGAGCGGCAGCGCCGGGTCGGGGTCGGACCAGACGCCGGCGACGTGCCAGTGCCGGCCGTCGGCGTAGTAGCGGCCACGCTCCTCGCTCTCACCGAGGGCGGTGGAGGTGGTGGCGCACAAGTAGACGGCGACGGGTACGTGCCCGAGGCCGCCGGGGGGATTGTTCGGCATGCCCACAAGGCTGCTGTGCTGCGGAATTCGAGCCCAGGCACGGCCCGTCGCAGTGGAGAGACTCCGTATCCGGTCGGACTGCCACGTCCCGTGGCAGCTGAAGCAGGGTCGCCCGAGGGTGTGCCACGCCCCATAGCAGTCGCGCTGATGGCGCGCTCGTACCTACTACGGGCCGTGGTACTTCGGCTCGTAGGTCAACGCACTCCGAGGGGCACGCCCGCGGAGTTCGCCAATCCTCGCAGTCGGTTGACAGACACGCCGGCGAGCCTGCTGATGATGACGCCGGGAAGCATCTGGTGGCGCACCCATCCCGGGGCCATCGCGCAGACGGCTTGGAGGGTGTCGGCGGCTGCATCCCACCGTCGGCATTCGACCTGGGTGAGGGCGACGTCCAGGCCGTAGCGGGCCCGTGTGGCCAAGGGCACCGTGTCGTCCAGGCGGACGGTGTCCGTGAGCCGCAGCGCTCCAGCCGTATCGCCAAGGGCCACGGCGATGCTCATCGCCTGCGTGGCGGCGTACATCGGTCCGTACGGCTGGGCGTGCGAGCCGCGGGCGTGCTCGTCCCCGATCCGGGCAGCAACGGCGTGGGCCTGGGAGAGGTACTCGCGAGCGTTGTCGGCATGCGCACCGCCCCGGGAAGCGGCGACGGCGGCGTTCGTGACGAGTTGCCCGTACACGCTCAGGCGTTCCGGGTCGTGCTCGCTCATCTTGGGCTCGATCCGGTCGGCTTGTGCCGCGGCAAGGAGGAAGCCCTGCTTGGTCCGGCCGTCGCGGAGATTGACCCACGCGGTCGTGGCGGCGAGGTGCGTGTCACGCAGATCATCCCCGCCCTGCACGGCAATCTGGCGGCCGTACGTCAGCGCCGCATACGCCAGATCTCGTGATCCGAGCACATTGGCAGCCATGCCCGCCGTCTGAAAGGTGTCGATCAGGACGCCGGCGGCGGCTTCCCGCTCATCGAGGTCGGCCGCGTCGAACCTGGCCCGCGCCTCGGGAAGGAGCCGCCCCAGGAGAGTGCCGAGCTCGGTGTACCGGCCTTCCCAGTACGCGGCATCCGCACGACGGACGACGGCGCGGAGCTCTTCGACGGTGCCCGGCTCGACCTCGGCGGGGATGCCGATGGCCGCGTCATGGGTGGCTGCGGAGACCAGGCGCAACGCGGACCGCTCGTCACGGTCCATGGACCGTCGAGGCGCCTGCTGGCCGAGGAGCACGGCGATGTCCGTACCGAGCGCGTCGGCGATCGACAGCAAGGACGGCAGGGAAGCCGTTCCGCCACGTTCGAGCTTGCGGACCACGCCGACCGACACGCCGGCCGCCTCCGCTAACTGCTCCTGCGTCATGCCGCCGCGCAGCGCCTTCAAGCGCTCAGCGGTGGTGTACTCCGCCCACTGCATGCTCCAGAACCTCCGCGTGATGGACCCCACACGGACAGTACTGGCTGGAGCGGTGGAGCTGACAGCCTTTGATCAGACGGCAGTTGGGTTCACGCGGCGAGCACCGCCGTGACACCGATGAGGGCCTCCAGCTTGGTCACGGCCGTGTCCTCGTCCGTGACGTGGACCGTGGCGATGCCCAGATCGGCCGCCGGCGGAAGGTTCACCGCGTGATCGTCCACGAACACGCACCGCTCGGCGGGCAGCCCGATCCGCTCCAGGGCGAGCTCGTAGATGGCCGGATCGGGCTTGGCCATCCCGACCAGCTCGGAGACGACGTGCACGTCGAACAAGTCCCAGATGCCGACGTGTTCATACGGGTTGAACGGGTCGAGACCGAAGCTGTTGGACAGCAGGGCGAGACGGTGACCGGCGGCACGCGCGGCACGCGCGAGTGCGACCATCCGCCGGGCCGCAGACACCCCGGCCCAGGCCCGCCCCATCAGGTTCACCGGATCCACATGCGCACCCAACAGTGCGGCCGTGCCCTCGTTCCACTCGGCCTGCCCGATCTCCCCGATCTCCAGAGCCGCGTACAGACGCCGGCCCTCAGGGTGATCGTTGAGAATGCCACGCCACGCGCCCGGAGCCAGCCCCTCTGACACACACCACGCACGATGGGCGGTCCTGGGGTTGGCGGTGAGCACCCCGGCGAAGTCGAGGATCAGGCCGCGCTGCTCGCGCCCCCCGGCGGTGGCAGTGCTGTGCGACATGCGGTGACCGTCCCTTCCGCGATTGGTCTCACGGGGACGCTACCGCCTGTCGAGCACCCCGAAAGCGCCAAATACCCACGTGCTCCGGGCGATGAGGCTTCTTGTTCCCCACCCACGTCAGGCTGTTCCTCACACCTGCGCTGTTCCTCACCTTGCGTCGGTGGACGGTCAGTGGCAGCAGTCACAGCCGGGACGGCAGTCGTATGCGTTGCTCGCGTTCATGTTGGTGCCAGGCGACCCGCCGTGGCCGGAAGGAGACCTCGGCGGACCTCCTCTTCCGGTGGGTACAGGACGCACGGGTGGACGCCCACCACGCCTCAGAGTGCACTGAGAGGCTCGATGCGGCACGCCAGGGCAGACTCCCTCAGGTTGTCGGGACCGGCGTCACAGTGTCGCGGGGCCGGACCGGGGACCGTAGGCGGTCAGGAAGCGGTCACGGAAGGTGTCCATCCGCCAGACGGGGGCGTCCGGGCCGGGCTTCAGGCCCTCCTGCCAGCCCCACCCGGAGATCCGGTCCAGTACGGCCGGGTCGCGCGCCACGACCGAGACCGGTACGTCCCGGCCGAATGCGCCGCGCGTGACGGTGGGTACGGGCTGGTGGTCGCCGAGGAAGACGAGGACGGTGTCGTCGTCGCCGTACTCCTCCACGTACGAGACGAGGCTGTTCAGCGAGTACTCGATGGCACGCCGGTACTCGGTGCGCACCTGGTCCGGGTCCTGCCACACCTCTTCGGGGTCCTTCCCCGCGTCCTTGATGGAGTGGTAGACGGAGCCGTCCCCGATCTCGTCCCAGCCGACGGCCGTGGGTATGGGCGCCCAGGGGTTGTGGCTGGAGGCGAGGACGATCTCCGCCATCAGAGGCTCATGGCCCCGCCTGCCGTGCTCCAGGCGTTCGAAGGCCGAGAGGGTGAACTGGTCGGGCACCGGGGTCCAGCTGAACTTCGGCCCCTGGTAGCCGAGTTCGCGCGAGTCGTAGACGTGGTCGAGGCCGTAGAACCTGCCCTCCGGCCAGGACCGGGTGACGCCCGGCATGATGCCGACCGTCCGCCAGCCGCCCGCGCGCCGGAAGGCGCCCGTGAGGGTGAGCCGGTCGCCCGACGTGAGGTTGCGGTAGCGCTGCTGGTTCTTGATCCACAGGCCCGACATGAAGGTGGAGTGGGCGAGCCAACTGCCGCCGCCCGACGTCGGGGAGGTGAGGAAGGCGCTGCGGGACGAGTAGCCGGCCGCGCGCAGCTGCCTGGTCCCGTCCGCGAGTACGTCGCCGACCTGCGGGGCCATGGCGGGGTCCTGGACGGCGCTGCGGCCGTAGCTCTCGACGAAGACGAAGAGGACGTCCTTGCCGCGCAGCCCGGTCAGCAAGCGGTCGCCGGGCGTGCCGCGGAAGGCGTCCACGCCCGCCTCCCCGGCGAACTTCCGCCGGTCCTCCAGACCCGCGTACACCTGCCGCGCACGGCTCTGGACGGCCCCGGCCGCGCTGTCGGCGGCCACCGGCACACCGGCGAGCTGCGCGCCGAGCGCCGTGCAGAGCATCCAGACGGTCCCGAGGACGAACGTGCCGCCGGTCGAGGCGGCGGTGTGCCGGACCGCGAGGCGGCTCAGCCGGGCGGTCGCCAGTGCCATGACGACCACCAGGGAGACGGCGAGGACCACGACCGCGGTCGCGGCAGCGATCGCGCCGGCCGGGCCGACGGAGTCCCTGAGGAACGCCTGGGCGTCGTCGAGCAGGATCCAGTCGAGCACCGGGTCGAACGGCCGGGCGAGCACCGAGTGGAAGCCCATGTCGAGCAGTCTCAGGACGGTCAGCAGGCCCAGGGCCGTCCCGGCGAGCACCGGCAGCACCCGCACCACCCGCACCACCCGCACGACCCGTCCCGGCTTCCGCGGCAGGACGAGCAGTACGGCGGTGGCGAGGACCGCCTCCCCCGGGATGCGTGCGAACGCGCCGGGCGTGAGGCGGCCGAGTTCGCTCGGCAGGAGGAGGGCGGCGAACACCAGCAGGGCGGCCAGGACGGTGGTCGCTCGCGCCGTCGTCCGCGCGGCTGCGGGGTGTTCGGACCGCATGCCCCGTCGGCCCTCTCGGCCCCGCTGGCCGTCGGGGACCGCCTCGTCCGGGCCGTCGTCCGCCGCGGGCTCCGGGGAGCCCTGCCGCGGCAGGTCCTCCCCGGTGACGGCGGCGTCCGTGTCCAGCGGCTGACGGCTACGTATCCTCAGCGACACCCGGGAGGTCCTTCCGTGCGGAGCCGGCGGTGGCGCGGCGGACCGGGGCACGGGGCGCCGGGGCCGCGGTTACCTGTACGGGCGGCCCGCGGCTCCGGTTCAAGCGACCGCCCCCCACGCGGTGTTCGGGAAGCTGAGGGTCCGGTAGACCGCCACGTTCCCCGCCAGCTCCGAGCAGGCCCGCGCCGCCGCGCCGGCGCGATGCGTGTAGGCGGGGTCGCCGGCGTCCAGCAGCACGCCCAGCGTCGTACCGCTGTGCCCGACGGCCACGCCCAGGCCGCCGACCTCGCGGCAGATCTCCCGCATCGGAGCGAGTGACCGCTTGTGGCGGAGCGCCTGGTTCATCAGGGCGCTTCGGGTCGCCACCCGGCCCACCTCCGCGAGGTCCCGCGAGCGCACGGCGCCGGTGAGCCGGTCCAGCAGCCGTGCGTACTCCCGCCGGTCGGCCGCCGTGAAGGGCTTCGGGATGCGGTTGAAGTCGACCGTGTCGACCGCGCCGCCCTCGTCGATCCCGACCACGGCCATGGCGGGCAGCGAGCCGAGGACGGCGCGCAGCCGCACGGTGCGGTGGTGGAAGGCGACGATCGCCGGGTAGAGCACTCCGTCCGTGGGCTCGATGCGCGCCAGCAGCCGCTCGATCCGGGCGGGCGGCATCGGGACGTCCAGCGCCTGCCCCACCGCGCGTGCCGTGGCGACGAGATCGGCCGACGAGCTGGCCAGGCCCTTGCCTTCCGGGATCACGCTGCTGACGGTCAGCAGACCGGTCACCGGGAGCCCGGCCTCCTCGGTGATCATCCGGGCCAGCCGGAGGGCCTTGGACTTGTGGGCGGGGCGGACCAGCAGCTCCGTGAGGCCGGGGTCCTGCCGGAAGGTGGCCATCGTCCACCGGGCCACGGGCAGCGTCACCAGGAAGTCGCCGTTCTCCTCCGGCAGTACGCCCTGGAGCAGCTCGCCGAAGGTGCCGAAGGCGGTGCCCACTCCCGCGGGCCTCGTACGGAGCCGTGGATCCACCTCATGGGACAGCTTCACGGATTTCCTCTCGGCAGGGGTGGGGCGGGCGAGCGGTCCGTCCGTCGGCCGCGGACCGCCCGAGCCTATCGATGTTGACAATCATTTTCAATTAATGTGATGCTCTGGGCCTGCCACGACCAGAACGAGGAGGAGCCGCGGGTGCACGAGCACATAGCGGAGGCGGTGAAGACTCCCGATCTCATATCCCTGCAACCGGACTTGGTCTGTCTCCGCTTCGAGACGATGAAGATCTACTCGGCGCTCGGAGCGGTCCGGCACCTTCTGGAGTCGGGCGCCGTCGCCCCCGGTGACACGCTCGTCGACAGCTCCAGCGGGATCTACGCACAGGCCCTGGCGCTCGCCTGCCACCGCTACGGGATGAAGTGCCACATCGTGGGCTCCACGACCGTCGACCGCACCCTCCGCGTCCAGTTGGAGATCCTCGGCGCGACCCTGGAGCAGGTCCGGCCGTCCCAGGACCTGCGCCTGGACCAGGAACTGCGCGTCCGGCGGATCGCGGAGATCCTCGCGGAGAACCCGTCGTACCACTGGATGCGCCAGTACCACGACGGCATCCACTACTACGGCTACCGCGACGTGGCCGCGACGATCGCCCGCGAGATCCCCGACGGGCCGCTGGCCCTGGTGGGCGGGGTGGGCTCGGGCGCCTCGACCGGGGCCGTCGCCACGTATCTGCGCGAGGCGGGCAGGGACGTCTCGCTGGTCGGCGTCCAGCCTTTCGGGAGCGTCACGTTCGGCTCGGAGCACGTGTCCGACCCGGACATGATCATCGCCGGGATCGGCAGCGCGATCGCGTTCGAGAACGTGCGGCACGAGCTGTACGACCGGGTGCACTGGGTGAACTTCGCCTGCGCCATGTCCGGCGCGGTCGAACTCCTGCGGACCAGCGGCATCTTCGCGGGACTCTCCACCGGGGCCGCCTATCTGACGAGTCTCTGGGAGCGCCGCCAGGACGACTCGCGCACCTACGTCTTCATCGCCGCCGACACGGGCCACCGCTATGTGGAGAGCGCCTACGCCCGGCACGCCGAGGCCCAGGACATCGACGCCCTGAAGCCGCACGAGATCACGTCCCTGGACGAGCTCAAACACCCCTGGTCGGTGGCCTCCTGGCCCGAGATCCGGGACCGGGAGCCCGCCGGGACGCGCCCGTGACCGCCCCCACGCACGCCACGACGAGAGAAACCGACATGTCACACGCCACGCCGCGGACCGTCGCGGAACTGACCGACGCCGTACTGTCCGGCGCCTACGGCCCCGACCCCGGGAGCCTGGCCGTCACCAGCGCGTTCTGGCTCTACCACACCACCCGCCTGGCGGGGGGCGAGGTCACGTACCACAACCACTACCTCCTGCTCCGCGTCGGAGGGTCCTTCGGGGCCTGCTCCTTCGAGGCCGGTGAACTCGCCCCCGACTTCTGCGAGAACGCCTCCGGCGAGACGCTGGACACCCTGCTCCGCAACGCGTCGACCCCGGTCCGGATCGCCGCACTCGACGCGTACCTCGCCCAGGTGCTCCCGCACCGGGAGTCGGCGTCCGCCGAGCCGGTCGCGCTGCCCGGCGGAACGCCGGAGGTCCGCGCCCGCGCCCGTGACGCCGCCATCGCCGGGCTGCTCGACATCGCGCCGGGCGCCAAGGTCGCGCTCATCGGCGTCGTCAACCCGCTGGTCGCGGCGATACGCGAGCGGGGCGGCGTCTGCCTGCCCTGCGATCTGAACCTGCGCACCACCCAGTGGGGCGAGCAGGTCGCCGACGACATGACCGAGGTGCTCAAGGAAGCCGATGCCGTGGTGGCCACCGGCATGACGCTCAGCAACGGCACCTTCGACCTCATCCTCGAACACTGCCGGGAGCACGGCGTACCGCTGGTCGTCTACGCGCAGACCGGCAGCGCGGTGGCCCGCGCCTTCCTGTCCGCAGGGGCCGGGGTCACCGCGCTGAACGCCGAGCCCTTCCCCTTCTCGCAGTTCAGCGCCGAAGAGTCGGTCCTGTACCGCTACCGCGCCGGCCGGGAGGGCTCGTGAGCATCGACGCCGCCAAGGGCGCCAAGGGCGCCAAGGGCGCCGAGAACGCCAAGGACGCCAAGGACGCCAAGGACGCCGAGAACGCCAAGGACGCCGAGAACGCCCCGGTGGAGCAGGAGGCCGAGGAGGCGCTTCCGGGCGATCTGCGGATGGCCCGTGCCCTGTGGCCGGTGCTGCTGGCATCCGCGGTCGGCCTGCTGCCGTTCACCGTCTTCAGCACGTATCTGGTGCCGATCGCGCACGACGCCGGCAGCAGCGTCGCCGCGATGGGCGGGCTCCGCGGACTGGGCGGTCTCGCCGCCCTGCTCGTGGGCACCGCGCTCGCGCCGCTCATCGACCGGGTGCCCAGGGAGTGGGCCGCCGCGGGAGGGCTCGTGGCGCTCGGCGCATCGGCCGCCCTGGGCGCGAGCGGGGACTTCGTCCTGCTCGCCGTGTTCTGCCTGCTCGTCGGCGCCAGTACGGCCGTGCTCAACCCCGCCCTCACGGCGGCGGCCGCCGACCGCTTCGGCACCGGCAAGGCGGCGGGCCGTGCGGCGACCCTGGTCACGGCGGTGCAGTCGATGACCGCGATGCTCGCGGCACCGCTCGTGGCGCTGCCCGCGCTGTTCTGGGGCTGGCAGGGCGACCTGGTCGCGGTGGCCGCCCTGTCGGTGCCGCTGGCCGCGGTCCTCCTCGCCCGGCGCGGAGGCACGAAGGCCGGCCGGGCCGCCGGGGAGGAGCAACGCCTCGGCTATCTCGCCTCGTTCAGGGCGCTGGGCGCGCGGCCCGGTGTCGTACCGCTGCTGCTGATCGGCATGGCGCGCACGGCCGTGTTCATGGGCTACCTGGCCTACCTCGCGGCCTTCTACGACGAGCGGTTCCGGCTCGATCCCGGGCTCTTCGCGTTCGTCTGGACGCTGAGCGGCGCGGCGTTCTTCGTCAGCAACCTCCTCACCGGCCGGCTCACCAACGCCGACCGGCCCCGGATCGCCACCGAACGCCTCCTGGTCATCGGCCTGTTCGCCGCGCTCGCCTCGGTCACGGGCTTCTACTTCACGCACTGGCTCCCGCTCGCCCTCGCGCTGACCGCGGTGCATGCCGCCAGTCACGCCGTCGTGGCGGCCTGCGTGGTCAGCCTCCTCGTGAGGCGCTGCGGAACGCTGCGCGGCTCGGCCCTGAGCCTCAACGCCGCCGGCCAGAGCCTCGGCGTCTTCGTCGGCGCGGCGCTCGGCGGCGCCGGCCTCGGCCTGGCCGGCTACCCCGGCGCGGCGCTCGCCTTCGGCGCCCTGGTCGCCGTCGCCCTGGTCGCCGCCTTCCTGGCGGGCCGCTCCGGTACGGCCGGCGAGCACGCCCCGTGATCCCCGCGCCGACCGTCGGCGCCGCCGGAGCCGGCGCCGTACGAGCGACCGACGGAACAGCAGACGGAACAGCAGACGGAACAGCAGACGGAACAGCCGGCACCACCGGCCCCGAGCACGGCGCGACCGGGAAGGACCGGCTCGCCTCCCGGGGGGCCCTGGCGCTGACCTGTGC
This sequence comes from Streptomyces sp. FIT100, assembly GCF_024584805.1. Taxonomy (NCBI): domain Bacteria; kingdom Bacillati; phylum Actinomycetota; class Actinomycetes; order Kitasatosporales; family Streptomycetaceae; genus Streptomyces; species Streptomyces sp. FIT100. The sequence goes on from NZ_CP075715.1 coordinate 4,188,395, forward strand.
CCTGCTGCTCGCCGCCCTCCTCGTCTCCGTCGTCGTCGCCATCGGACTGGGCTCCGCCGTGATCACGCCGGGGGAGACCGCCCGCTATCTGTGGGCGGCTCTCAGCGGCGGGCGCATCGACGCGGACGAGATCACGACGTACCAGATCATCTGGCAGATCCGCACGCCACGGGTGCTCCTTGCGGCGCTCGTCGGCGCCGGGCTGAGCGCGGTCGGCGTCGCCATCCAGGCGATGGTCCGCAACGCCCTCGCCGACCCCTTCGTCCTCGGCGTCTCCTCCGGTGCCTCCGTCGGAGCCGTCGGCGTCACGGTCACCGGCGCGCTGGCCGCCCTGGGCATCTACGCGGTCTCCGCGGGCGCCTTCATCGGCGCGCTGGCCGCCTCGTTCCTCGTGTACGCCGCCTCCGCGAGCCGGGGCGGCGGGCTCTCGCCGCTGCGACTCGTCCTGACGGGAGTGGCCATGTCGCTCGGGTTCCAGGCGGTCATGAGCGTGATCATCTACTTCGCGCCGGACAGCGAGGCGACCAGCATGGTCCTGTACTGGACGATGGGCAGCTTCGGCGCCGCGACCTGGGGTGCGCTCCCCGTCGTCTCCGCGGCCGTACTGCTCGGTCTCGCCGTGCTGTACCGGTACGGCAGGGCGCTGGACGTCATGGCGCTCGGCGACGAGACCGCCACGAGCCTGGGCATCAGCCCGGACCGGCACCGCAAGGGCCTGCTCGTCCTCGTCTCGCTCGTCACCGGCGTGATGGTCGCCGTCAGCGGCGCCGTCAGCTTCGTCGGGCTCGTCATGCCCCATGTGGTGCGGATGGCCGTCGGGGCCGGCCACGCCCGGGTGCTCGCCGTGGCCCCGCTCACCGGGGCGGTCTTCATGGTCTGGGTCGACCTCGCGTCGCGGACCCTGGTGGCCCCGCGTGAGCTGCCGCTGGGCGCCATCACCGCACTCGTGGGCGTGCCGGTCTTCATCGTGCTGATGCGCCGCAAGGCCGCTGTGTTCGGGGGGCGTTGAGATGAGACTGGCACTCGACGGACTCTCGGTGGCGACCGACGGCAGGAGCCTCGTCCGCGACCTCTCCCTGGAGGTGGCCGCCGGCCAGGTCGTGGGCCTCGTCGGGCCGAACGGAAGCGGCAAGTCCACTGCCCTGCGCTGCGTCTACCGGGCGCTGCGCCCCAGCTCCGGCACGGTGTGGCTGGGCGAGGACGAGCTCACCCGGCTGCCGCTGCGCCGCAGTGCGCAACTGGTCGCCGCCATGGCCCAGGACGGCTCCGTCGACCTCGACTTCACCGTCGAGGAGGTCGTCGCGCTCGGGCGCGCGCCCCATCTGCGGGGCAACCAGGCGCTCAGCGGCCGCGAACGGGAGCTGTGCGCACGGTCCATGGACCGGCTCGGCATCCGCCACCTCGCGCGGCGCGGGGTCCTCACCCTCTCGGGCGGCGAACGGCAGCGCGTCCTGCTGGCCCGCGCCCTCGTCCAGGAACCCCAGGTCCTGGTGCTCGACGAACCGACCAACCACCTCGACGTACGCCACCAGGTCGAACTGCTCTCCCTCCTGCGCGGCTCGGGTCTCACCGTCCTCGTCGTGCTCCACGACCTCAACCTCGCCGCGGCCGCCTGCGACCGGCTCGGCGTGCTCTCCCAGGGGCGCCTGGTGACCACCGGCACCCCCGAGGAGGTGCTCACGCCCGGACTCGTCGAGGACGTGTTCGGCGTCCGGGCCAGCGTCGTCCGCCACCCGCTCACGGGCGATCCGCAGCTGCTGTACGCGATCGCCCCACCTCTTGACGATCGCCCCACCTCTTGAAGGCACACCACGTGAAAGGCACACCACGCATGTCCACAACCCGCTCCTCCGGCCCGCTGCGGCAGCGCGCCGCCCTGGGCTCCGCCCTCGCCGCCACGCTGCTGCTCAGCGGCTGCGGCGCCGAGGTCGCACCGGACGCCGCGAAGGCGTCCGGGAAGACCACCGTCAAGCGGTGCGGCGAAATGGCCGACTACACGGTCCCCGAGCGCGCAGTCGCCTACGAAGGTGGCAGCGCCGACAAGCTCTTCAGCCTCGGCCTGACCGAGCACGTGCACGGATACGTGATGCCGCCCGCGAACCCGCCGGTGAGCGAGTCCCCCTGGGCGGCCGAGTACGCCAAGGTGAAGATGCTCAGCGACGACCTCCTCAACAAGGAGGTCGTCGTGGAGGCCAAGTCCGACTTCGTGGTCGCGGGCTGGAACTCCGGCTTCAAGGACGAGCGGGGCATCACCCCCGAGATCCTGGACAAGCTCGGCATCCAGAGCTTCATGCACACGGAGAGCTGCTTCAACTACCCCGAGTACCCCGAGAAGGTCACCCCGTTCGAGGCCCTCTACACCGACCTCGACCGGCTCGGCCGGATCTTCAAGGTCGAGAAGAAGGCCACCGAGGTCGTCGACGGCCTGAAGCAGCGCGTCGAGGCCGTCAGGGCGAACGCCCCCGAGGGCGAGCCGGTGCCCGTCTTCCTCTACGACTCGGGCACCGACCAGCCCTTCACCGCCGGCAACCAGGTGCCGCCCAACGACATCATCAGGACCGCGGGCGGCCGGAACGTCTTCGACGGTCTCGACCAGCGCTGGACCCAGGTCAACTGGGAGTCCGTCGCCAAGGCCGAGCCCGAGGTCGTCATCATCCTCGACTACGGCGACCTGCCCGCCGAGAAGAAGATCGACTTCCTGAAGAAGTCCCCCCACACCAGGGAGCTGCCCGCCGTCAGGAAGGGCAACTTCTTCGTCCTCGACTACAACGAGGGGATCAGCGGGCCACGGAACGTCGACGGCCTGGAGAAGTTCGCGGCGTATCTGCGCTCGCTGGACCGCTGAGGGCGCTGAAGAGGCGGCCGGGCCACCAGAACCAGCGGCCGAGGTCCAGGGCGAGGGCGGGCACGAGGACGGTGCGGACCAGGAAGGTGTCGAGCAGGACGCCGATGCCGACGAGCACGCCCATCTGCGCCATGGTCACCAGCGGCAGTCCGGCGAAGACCGCGAAGGTGGCGGCGAGGACGACACCGGCCGAGGTGATGACGCCTCCCGTGCTGGTCAGCCCCTCCAGCACACCGCGGGCGTGGCCCAGCCGGGCCGCCTCTTCGCGTACCCGGTGCATCAGGAAGATGTTGTAGTCGATGCCCAGGGCGACGAGGAAGACGAAGCCCAGCAGGGGGATCGACCAGTCCACGCCCGCGAAGCCGAAGACGTGCTCGAAGAGCAGGTTCGAGGCGCCGAGCGCCGCGAAGAACGAGACGACGACCGTGGCGAGCAGCAGCAGGGGCGCGACCAGGGCGCGCAGCAGCCAGATCAGGACGAGCAGGACGACGGCGAGCACGGCCGGGATCACCGTCGTCAGGTCGCGGTCGGTCGCGCGCTGGGTGTCGAGGGTCTGGGCCGTGGTGCCGCCGACCAGCGCGTCCGCACCGTCGACCCGGTGCACCGCGGTGCGCAGCTCGTCGACGGTGTCCTTGGCCGCCTGGCTGTCCGGGATGTCCTTCAACACCACGGAGAGGGTGGCGAGTTCACCGTCGACGGTGCGCTCGCCGTCCTCGACCCGGGCGACGCCGTGCACCTTTGCCGCCGCGGCCGAGACCTCGGGGACCGCCGCGGCCCTCGTGACGATCTTGGCGGGGTCGGAGGCGCCCGACGGGTAGTGCGCGGAGATCCGCTCCTGGGCGACGACCGACTCCGGCTTCTCCTGGAACATCTCGGACTGCTGCAGACCCATGCCGATCCCGGTGGCGCTGAGCGCGAGGACGCCGGTGACGGCGAGGGACATCATCCAGTACCAGCGGGGGCGGCGGGCGACGGCGGTGCCGATACGGGACCAGACGGTGTCGGCCTTGCGGGCCGGGGTGCCGTACGCCGGTACGAACGGCCAGAAGACCCAGCGGCCCGCGATCACCAGCAGCGCCGGCAGGACGGTGAGCATGGCGAGGAGGCCGCAGAGCACACCCACCGCGCCGACCAGTCCGATGGAGCGCGAGGAGTCGAGGTCGGCGAGGGAGAGGCAGACGAGTCCCGCGGCGATGGTGCCGGCGGAGGCGAGGACCGCCGGACCGGAGCGGCGCAGCGCGAGCTGCATGGCCTCGTGCCGGTCCTCGTGGCGGTGCAGTTCCTCGCGGTAGCGGGCGATGAGCAGGAGCGCGTAGTCCGTGCCGACGCCGAAGACGAGAACCATCAGGATGCCCGAACTCTGCGGATTGACGGGCAGGTCGGCGTACCTGGCCAGCAGATAGGTGCCCACCTGGGTGAGGACCGCGGCGAAGCCGACCGCCAGCAGCGGGAAGAGCCAGAGGACCGGGCTGCGGTAGGTGATCAGCAGCAGGACGGCCACGACGAGTCCGGTGGCGAGCATCAGGGTGGAGTCGAGCGTGTCGAAGACCGCGACCTGGTCGGTGAGCGACCCGGCCGGTCCGCCGACGGCGACGTCCACGCCCGGCGGTGCGCCGGCGGCCGCGGTCGTGCGGAGTTCGTCGATCGTGCCGGTGATGCCGTCCCCCTCGGTGGAGAGCGGGACGACGGTCATCAGGGCCTTGCCGTCCTCGGACGGGATGGGGGGCGCGATCTGCTCGCCCTCCGCCGCGAACTCCGCGAAGGCGGCACGGTCGGCGGCGGCCTTCGCGTCCGCACCCTCACCGGTGTAGACGACGACGGCGGGCATGACCGTGTCCGTACGGAACTTCTCCAGCTCGGTGTTGACCAGCGCCGATTCGGCTCCGCTCGGGAGGAAGGCGTTGGCGCTCGTGTCCTCGACCTCGCCGAGCTTCCCCGCGAGGGGGCCGAGCGCGACGGCGAGGACCAGCCAGGCCACGAGGACGAGGTACTTGGTGCGGCGGCCACCTGGGGCGCCTGCCGCGCGCCTGAACAGCGCGTTCATGAGTAGTCTCCGGGGTGGGGAGTACGGTCGGCCTCGGCCGGCGAAGGGCGTACGGGACCCGCACCACGGCGCTGAGAGGTGTCACGACCTGCCGTGGTGTCCGGGTTGGTGCCGGGAAAAGGTGCTCTCCAGCGCTGGGCCTACGGCCGGGAGTTGCCGCTCCCGGCCGTACGCATCGCGCTGTGCTAGGGGGACACCCCCTAGTCGATGGAGCGCATCATCTTCTCCATCGAGGCGATCGAGGCACGGGCCTGCGTGAGCTCCTCCAGCGTGCGCCGGTGCAGCTCGACGTTGTCCTCCAGCAGCTCGGCGTATTTCGCGGCGAGCTGCCGGTACTGCTCCTCGCGGGCGGCGAGCATCCGGGCCCGCCAGGTCGCCGCGGTCTGCCGGACGACCACGATCAGGAGGGTGAAGACACCGCCGGCACCGACCACTCCCGCCCAGTCCGCTCCGCTCATTTCGCCTTCTCCTTCACGGTCTCTTCCTCTTCGGTGATCGTCCGCGCCGCGGCCGCGACGACGTCGGGGGTGAGCGTGTAGGCGAAGGGTGTGACCTCGAAGTACTTCATGGCCTTGCCGTCCTCCGCCAGCTCCAGTGAACCGGTGACGAGTCCGGCGGCTTCGAGTCGCTGGAGGTGCATGTGGAGCAGCGGACGGCCGATCCCCAGCTCGCGGGCGAGCCGGCTGACGTAGTCCCGGCCTCCCGAGACGAGAGCCGCCACGATCCGCAGCCGGTGCGGGTTGCCGAGCGCCGCGAACACCTTCAGCAGCTCGTCCCCGGTCGGTTGCGGGTCCGGGACCTGAGTCATCGCGACACCCTTCGTACCTACCTGTCAGTCAAGGCTGACAGTACCTCCGAGACCTGTCAAAGAAGACTGACACATCTCAGGGATACCTAAGGGGTGCCCCCGTGGATCTCGGGGTCGCGTCAGGGGTGCGCCGCCCGCGGGAAGGTGCCGAGGTCAGCAGGTGGCGCAGCAGCCCTTGCCCCGCCAGGCGTCGCGGCCCTCCTTCACGGCGATGGCGGCGATGGCGAGGGCGGCGACCGGGTCGGCCCAGGACCAGCCGAGGGTGGCGTTGAGCGCCAGGCCGACGAGGAGCACGGCGGACAGGTACGTGCACAGCAGCGTCTGCCGGGAGTCCGCGACCGCGCTGGCGGAGCCGAGTTCGCGTCCGGCGCGGCGCTGGGCGGCGGACAGGACCGGCATCACCGCCAGGGAGAGTGCGGCGAGCACGATGCCGGGGACGGAGGACGCGGCCTCACCGGTGCCGGTCAGGGCGCGCAGGGCGTCGACGGTGACGTACGCGGCGAGGGCGAAGAACGAGAGCGCGATGATGCGCAGGGCCGTCTTCTCGCGTGCCTCGCGCAGGGCGTGGTCGCGGGCGGAGAACTGCCAGGCGACCGCGGCGGCGGAGGAGACCTCGATGACGGAGTCCAGGCCGAAGCCGATCAGCGCGGTGGAGGAGGCGAGCGTGCCCGCGGTGAGGGCCACGACCGCCTCGACGGCGTTGTACGCGATGGTCGCGGCGACCAGGAGCCGGATGCGCCGGGCGAGCGCGTCGCGCCGCGCCGGGGACGGGCCCAGGGATGCCGTGGCCATCAGCAGCATCCCTTGTCGGCGGCGTCGGGGCAGGTGCGGTCGGTCTCGACGGCCAGTACGGCGGTGCGTAGATCGTCCAGGGCGTGGCCGAGGCGTTCGTCGGCCAGCTCGTAGCGGGTGCGTCGGCCGTCGGGCACGGTGACCACGAGGCCGCAGTCGCGCAGGCAGGCGAGATGGTTCGACAGTCGGGTGCGCGAGATGCCGAGGGCGTCGGCGAGGTCGGCGGGATAGGCGGGGGCCTCGCGCAGGGCGAGCAGGAGCCGGCAGCGGATCGGGTCGGCGAGCGCGCGGCCGAACCGGGCCAGCACCTCGATGTCGGAGGCAACGGTCAGCATGGCAATGACAGTACATGGATTTCTGAATTCAGAAAACCTTGAACTGTCGGAGCCGGGTGAGTGGGCAGGCGGTGGGGCCGCACGCATCGGCGCACGGCCCCGCCGTCCCCGTCCCGTCCCGTCCCGTCCCGTCCCCGTCCCGTCCCGTCCCGTCCCCGTCCCGTCCCCGTCCCGTCCCGTCCCCGTCCCGTCCCGTCCCGTCCCGTCCCCGTCCCGTCCCGTCCCCGTCCCGTCCCGTCCCGTCCCGTCCCGGCCCGGCCCGTCCCGGCCCGTCCCGGCCCGTCCCGGCCCGTCCCGGCCCCGCGGCTCAGGCGGCGGGCCCGAACTCCGCGCCCAGTTCGCGGAACACGGCCCCGTTGAAGGCGAAGGCGCGGTTGCACTCCTCGACGATGCGCGCCTTCTCCAGGCCGTCCGCCGCGACGGCGTCCAGCAGCGCGCGGTACTCCCGCTTGAACGCCGCCGGATTGGCGACGTCCTCGAAGACGTAGAACCGCACCCCGTCGCCCTTGCGCGCGAAGCCCCACGCCCGCTCCGCCGCGTCCCGGATGATCTGACCGCCCGACAGGTCGCCCAGGTAGCGGGTGTAGTGGTGGGCGACGTATCCCGCCGGCCAGGTCCTGGCGCACTCCTCGATCCGCGCCGTGTAGGCCAGCGTCGCCGGAAGCGCGCCGACCGACCCGCGCCAGCCGGCGCCCCGCAGGTGGGCGAGGTCGCGCTCGATCTCCGCCACCCGGAACAGCTCGGGCCGGACGAACGGGCCCGCCACCGGGTCGCCGGCCAGCGTGTGTGCCGATTCCTCCAGCGCCCGGTAGACGAACCACAGTTGCTCCGTGTAGCGCGCGTACGCCTCCCGGCCGAGCCGGCCGCCGAGCAGGTCGCTCATGAACCCCGAGTTCTCCGCCTCGGTGTGCTGGTCGTGCGAGGCGGCGCGGATCTGCACCGAGAACGGTGTCGCGCCCACGGGGTCGGCGGGGGCGGCAGGGGCTTTCACAGGGGCCTCCAGGGGACGAGAAGGAATTTGCCGACATGTTGTCGGCAACATCGGATAGGTGGTCAGACAGCGGAGTGCGTCCGGCGTGCGCGCCGGAGCGCGAACCAGCCCGCCCCCGTCAGCAGCGCGGCCGCGGCGGCCAGGGACAGGACGGTGACGCCGGTGGAGGCGAGGCTGCCGTCGCCGGAGCCCGCGTCCGCGGACCCGCCGCCGACGGTGCCGCCCGAGCCGGAGCCGGAGCCGGAGGTGGCCCCGGACCCGGAGACCGAGCCGCCCGCCCCGCCGGACGTGCCGCCGTCCGCCGAGCCCGAACCGCTGCTGCTGCCACCGGCGCTGTCGCCTGTGCTGCCGCCGGAGCCCGACGGGGGCTCGTCGTCCCCGCCCCCGCTGCCTCCGGCACCGCCGCTGCCGCCCCCGTCCTCGCCGCCGTTCGCGACGACGGTGAGGGTGACCGGCGCCGTACGGGTGGTGCCGGCGGGGTTGGTGAACTCGGCGCGGTAGCGGTACCCGTCGTGTGCCGCCGTCGCGGTGAACGCGTACGTGTGCCGCACCGCCCCCTCGACGGTGGTCCAGGTCTGCCCGCCGTCCGGGCTGACCTGCCAGCGCACGGTGGGCTCCGGGGCGCCCTCGGCCGCGGCGGTGAACGCGACGTCGTCGCCCGGTGCGGCGGACCGGTCCGCCGGCGCCTGCGTCACCTTGGGCGACATGCGTCGGTCCAGCTTGGTGACGGTGCCCGCGGCCGGGCTGGTGACGTAGACGGTCGAGCCGCCCGGGGTGACGGCGACGGTCGCCTCGCCGAGCTGGGAGTGGTTGCCCGGCAGTGCCGTCGGTTCGGCGGCAGGTTCGTACGTCGTGGTGGAGTACACCGCCAGGGAGCCGTCGTTGTCGCCGCCGCTGCCGGTGTCGCCGTTGTCCTGCCGGACGACGAAGGCCCGCTGGGTGGTGGGGTCGAAGGCGATGCCCGCGGCCTCGTCGGTCCCCTCGACGGTCTTCAGGAGCTTGGCGTCGCGGTCGTAGACGAGGACGGAGTTCCCGCTGCCCACCCAGACGTTGCCGGTGGCGGGGTCGGCCTCGACGAACCTGACGTACCCGGCGGGGAGTTCGGCCGTCGCGGTGACCGTGAACGAGCCGGTGTCGACGCGCCGCAGCTGTCCGCCCGACGCCCCGGCCGACCATGCGGCCGCGTGGGCGGGGTCGACGCCGAGCACGCCGCCCCCGTCGAGGGTGATGCCGCGCCTGACCGTGCCGGTGGCGGTCTCGACCTCGGAGAGTGCGGCGCCCTGGGCGACCAGGACGGTCGCCGGCTCGGTGCCGGGACCGGCGCCGGTGACCGTGGCACCGCCCAGCCAGACACCGCGCGCGGCCGTGTCGCCGGCCTTGGCGGTGCCGATGCCGCGCAGCGGGTAGTGGAAGACGACGCCGTCGCCGGCGAGCGGCGCGATGATCCGCGTGACCCGGCGGCCGGCCAGGGCGCCGGTGGAGCCGGGCGCCTGGGAGATGTGGCCGACGACCTCTCCGTTCGCCGGGTCGAGGACGTACAGGCCCTGCTCGTTGACGTCCGCGGTGTCGGCGAGGTTGTCGGAGCCGACGTACAGCTTCCCGGAGTCGGGGTGCAGCAGGACGTCCAGCGGCTTGCCGGCCGTGGTGAACGAGGCCGACTCGCGGTAGCTCACCGTGCCGGCGGGCACGTCCACACCGTCCCCGCCGTCGCCGGGGCCCTGGCCCTCGAAGGCGACGGGTATGCGGACGTCCTGGGACCGGTCGCCGCTGCCGCGGTGGTCGACGCGGGTGACGACGGCACAGCCGACCCGGGTGCAGTCGAGCCCGTCGCCCTTGGCCTTGACGGTGATCCGGACGTCGAAGGTGCCGTCGGGCCCGTAGGCGGTGGCGAGTTCGCCCTCGTAGCTGTCGCCCTCGGGGACGATCCACTGCGAGGCGCCGCCGCCACCGGTCATGTCGGCGCCGCCCAGGCAGGGGCTGGGCACCCGGTTGTCCCCGTTGTCCTTGCAGAAGGCGACGTAGACGCCCTTGGTCCCGTCGTATCCCTCGCCGGTGACCCGGATCGACTCGCCGGCCGGGTCGAGGTGCGCGGAGGCGGACACGGTGAGCCTCTGTCCGCCCTTGCCCAGACCCGTCTTCGGTGTGTCGGCGGCCAGCGCCGCCGAGCCCGCGGTGACCGATGCGGTCACGAGGGCGGCCGAGGTGAGCAGCGCCGCGGCTCGTCCCCGTCCCCGTCCCCGTCCCCGTCTGCGGCCGGGCCCTGGCCCGGCCGCCGCGCCGGGTGCGCGGTCCGGCCGCCGCCGGCCCGTCGTCTCAACTGCCATGGGGTGTTCCTCACTTGTCGGGGCGCCGCCCGGCAGCCCCGAGCGCGCCGAGGGCCGGGCCCCGGTCGTGCGGGGCCCGGCCTGACGGGGGACTACTGGAAGGCGACCGGGACGTGGACGTCGTACTTGCGGTCGTTGGTGTCCGTGTGGTCGGCGCGGGTGACGATGGCGCAGGTGACGTCCTCGCCGCAGATCTGGCCGTTGTCGAGCTCGGCCTTGACGAAGATCTGGACGCTGAAGGTGCCGCCGGCGCCGAAGGCGGAGCTGTTCGGAAGGGTGCCGCCGCCGAGGCTGGACACCCAGTGCGAGGCACCCGTGGTGCCGGACTCGTCCTGACCGCCCAGGCAGGGGGTGGGCTTGGCGGCGCCCTGGGCCCCGCTGACCACACAGAGGCCGACGTACACGCCCTGGGCCGGGTTGTAGCCGGAGCCCGAGACGGTGACGACCTGGCCCGCGGCCGAAGCCGTGTCGGGGCCGGTCAGGGACAGGTTGTACGTAGTGCTTCCGTCGGTGATCGTACGGGTCGCGGTGGCGGCGGAGGCGGAGGAGGCCAGGCCCAGCGTCAGCGCGGCGGAGGCGACGACGGCGAGGCCCGCGCGGGCGGCGGTACGGGCGGACGGGACAGCTCTCATGACGGGCAGAGACCTTTCTCGGTGTCGGAAAGCGCCGGAGGGCATGGGAACGAGCCCTCCAGGCCCTTGTCGGCCCAGCACCTGACGGGTCGGCCGGCCGGCCCGCGGAACCCCTCGGGTACTTAGGTAAGGCAAACCTAAGTACACCTTGGTTTGACTGTCAACAAAGCTTCCGGTCGGCGACGGGCTGCGCGCTCGCGGCCTCCCACCGCTTCCGGCATCCTGGCTTTCAAGCGATTTGTCCCTGTGTAGACGCACGGCCATGAGGATCGAGGCGCCTCCCGTGAACCGTCCTTCCCGGCCGCGTCGCCCCACGGTTCCCGTGGCCCTGACGGCGACGGCCGTGCTGCTGTCCGCGAGCGCCTGCGGCAGTGAGGACGCGGGGTCGGCCGTCAGCACGGGCGAGCGGCTCTCCGGGACGATCACGGTCGACGGGTCCAGCACGGTGGCGCCGCTGTCCACCGTGGCGGCCCGGGTCTTCGAGGAGCGCAACCCGGGTGTGAAGGTGACGGTGGGGGCCTCCGGCACCGGGGGCGGCTTCGCGAAGTTCTGCAACGGCGAGACCGACATCTCCGACGCCTCTCGCCCGATCAACGACGCCGAGAAGGCGGCCTGCGCGAGGAACGGCATCGCGTACGAGGAGTTCCTCGTCGCCAACGACGGTCTGTCCGTCGTGGTGAACAAGGACAACGACTTCGCCGACTGCCTCACGGTCGAGCAGCTGAGGAAGATCTGGGAGCCCGGCTCCAAGGCCGCGACCTGGAAGGACGTCGACCCGGCGTTCCCCGACGTGAAGCTGGAACTCTTCGGCCCCGGCAAGGAGTCGGGCACCTTCGACTACTTCACCGAGGCGGTCAACGGCAAGGAGGGAGCCTCCCGCGCCGACTACACGCCGAGCGAGGACGACAACGCCACCGTCCGGGGCGTCGCCGGCGCCAAGGGCGGCCTCGGCTACTTCGGGCTCTCGTACTACGAGGAGAACAAGGACAAGCTCAGGCTGCTGAAGGTCGACGGCGGCGACGGCTGTGTGGAGCCCACGAGCCAGACCGTGCAGGACGGCTCGTACAAGCCGCTCTCCCGGCCGCTGTACATCTACCCGAAGGCGGAGTCCCTGGGCAGGAAAGAGGTCGGTGCCTTCGTCGAGTTCTTCGTCGTCAGCAACGAGGAACTCGCCAGGAAGGCCCTCTTCGTGCCCCTGGACAACCTCCAGGAAGCGGAGCTCAAGAAGGACTTCGAGAACCTCAAACTCCGGCGGGGCCACGAGAAACCGTCGCCGTCCGGCTGACGGCGGGATGGGCCCGGCCCCGCCGGGCCGGGCCGCGGCGGCCCGGTCAGGACAGCGTGGCGACGACCTGCCGCACCCGTACGGCGACGTTCTCGGGCAGCGGCGCGTAGTGGATGCTCGGGAGGATCTTCTGCCCTTCCTCGCTCGCCGTGTACGTGAGGAAGGACTTCAGCGCGGGAAGCGTCTCGCGCTGGTTGCCCCTGTCGCAGGCGATCTCGTACGTGACGAGGACGATCGGGTAGGCGCCCTCGGCCTTGGTCGCGTAGTCGAACTTCAGCGTCAGGTCGTCGTCCTTGCCCACCACCTTCGCGCCGGCGATGCCTGCCGACGCCGTCTGCGGGCTGGCGATGACCGGCTCCGACGCGCCGGTGTCGATCCGGACGGTGGGGATCTTCAGCTCGGTGGCGAAGGAGAGCTCGAAGTAGCCGATCGCGCCCTCGTTGTTGCGCACCGTGGCCGCGACGCCGTCCGAACCGGCCGCGGAATGGCCGCCCTTGCCCTGCCAGCTCTTCTTCGCCTCGTAGGGCCAGTCGTCCTCGGCGGCGCCGGCGAGGTAGGCGTTGAGGTTCTGCGTCGTGCCGGAGTCGTCGGACCGGTGGACCGCCTGGATCCTCAGGTCGGGGAGTTCGACACCGGGGTTGAGCTTCCGGATCGCCGGGTGGGACCAGTTGGCTATCTCGGAGTCGAAGATCTTCGCGAGCGTCTCGGCGTCGAGGACGAGATCGTCCACACCCTGGAGGGTGTAGCCGAGGGCGATCGGACCGCCGACCATCGGCAGGTCGATCGCCTTTCCGCCCGGGCACACCCTCTGCGACCGCTCGACGTCCTCGGCCTTCAGTGCGCCGTCGGTGCCGCCGAAGGCCGTCGCCTGGCGCATGAACTGGGCGACGCCCGCGCCCGAGCCGATGGGGTTGTAGGCGATCCGCACCGACGGGCAGGCCCGCTGGTACTCCTCGATCCACCGCTCCATCGCGTTCTTCTGCGCGGACGAACCCGAGCCCGGGACCTTCCCCTGGGTGGCACAGGCGATACGGGCGGGCGACGGCGACATGACCGCCCGGTCCTCGCCCTTCTCGGGGGCGTCGCCGAACGCGCCCATCGCCATGACCACCGCGCCCGCCACCGCCCCCGCCACCGCACACGCGGCGGCGGCCGCCACGGCGGCCCCGACGGGCAGGAATCTTCTGCGCCGGCCGCCCTTGCGCCGATGCTCCATGGTGCCTCCCGGTCTCCGCGAGGCACGCCGAGCCTCTTCATCCGTCGGACAGATGGTCAGCGATACGCGGGGCCGAGGGGCTAAGGCGGGGCGAACATTCGGTGTCGCACGGCTGGCTTTGCGGTGGCCGGGTTGTGAGGGGGGCGGGTGCGTCGGCCCGGCATGAGGGGGGAAGGCCGACCCTCGCTCACGGCGGGTACCCGTTCGGACGCGCTGCGTGGCGCCCGGAATGGGCCTTTGAAACGATGGCCCGAAGGTGAGGGAGGCTCCAGCGGCGTGCTGCTGTCTGCCCTCACCTGCCCGTTTCGGAGGGAGAGACCATGGCTGAGAAAGCCGGGAGACAGCGCTCGGGCCACACGAAGGCGGCGCATCCCGTCCAGGCCACGCTGGCGCACCCCATGGAGACCGTGACGGCGGTCGTGGACCGGGTGCCGGGTGTGGACAGGGTCAAGCACGCCTTCGACGGCGTACTGGACTCCGTCGGGGTCGTGTCGCCGCACGCCCGCCGCGTCACGGCCTACGCCGGAGCGGGGCTGCTCGGGGTGGCCGGCGTGATCGAGTGGCCGGTGGCGGTCGCGGGCGCCGCGGTGGTGTGGCTGACGCAGCCGCGCTCGAAGGAGGACACCTCGCAGGGGTCCCGGGCGGCGGCTTCCGGCAACGGGATGCGGGCCAAACAGGCGGCCCGGTCGGCCAAGGCGTCGACCGTCCCGACCACGTCGACCGCGTCGCGGAAGCCCAAGTCCTCGGCCAAGTCGTCCTCCAAGTCCGCGGTGAAGTCCACCGTCAAGTCCGCGGTCAAGTCGTCCTCCAAGGCTCCGGCCAAGTCCGCGGTCAAGTCGTCCTCCAAGGTCTCGGCCAAACCCGCGGTCAAGTCGTCCTCCAAGGTCTCGGCCAAACCCGCGGTCAAGTCGTCCTCCAAGGTCTCCGCCAAGCCCTCCGCCAAGTCGTCCTCCAAGTCGTCCGCCAAGAAGGCGCCGACGACCGCGGGCCGGTCCAGGAGCGGCCCCTCCGCGCAGCGCAGCAGTACGCGGAAGACGGCTTCGGCCGGGCGGAAGAAGAGCTGAACCCACCGCCGCTCTCCCGTCCTCCCCCGCCGCTCCACCGTCCCACCGGCGGGCCTGAAGGCCCGTTTCCGCGATGTTCCAGAGCAACGGCCCCAGGCCGAGTCCGCGGAGGTGAGAGATGCTGTCGCGCCTGCTTCCCCTGCTGCCCGCCGTACAGCTGAGCAGCGCCCTGGCCGCCCCGGCCCTGGCCGCCCTCCGCATCGCCCCGCCCGCGGCGGCGGTGGTACGGGTGGCGACCGCTTTCGCGGGCGCCGGTGCGCGGACCGCCGCGGGCGGGGCGACGGCGGTGTCGGACACCGCGCTGCGGGTCGGCAGGGTCGCCCGTAACGCGATGACTCCCCAGGTCGGTTACTGGCGCGCCGGATCGCGGATGCACCTCGCTCTGCGCCACCACCCCGACGCACCCGAGAACTCCGTCGAGACCCCCGTCGAGAACTCCGTCGAACTGCTCGAAGCGGCCGCCCGGAAGGTCGCCGCCGAGCTGGCCGAGCACCCTGACGTGGTCAGCGCCTACTGGGACGGCGGCCTGGCCCGGCTCGTCGTGCAGACCACGGAGGACGCGATCGGCGGCGCGGTGGCGGACGAGGCGGCCGAACTCGCCGCCGAGCACGGTCTGGAGCACGTCGGCGAGCACACACTCGCCCATGCCCACCCGGGTTCCGCCGGGAGCGTGCGGGCGGGCGTGCTCGCCCTGGCGTGCGACGCCGCGGGGATCGCCGCCGCCGTCGCCGCGCAGACGGCCCGCGTGCGGAGCGTGCCGCGTGCGGTGACGGCCGCGGCCACCCTGATGCGGGAGGACTCCCGGGTGCGCGCAGCGCTGGTCGGCCCGCTGGGGGCCGACGGGGCCGACCTGCTGCTCGCCGCCGCGTACGCCGCGGCCCACGCCATCGGGAAGTCGCCCGTCCCGCTGGTGCTCGACGCGGCGCTGCGGTCCACGCAACTGGTGGCGGCCCTCGCCCAGCTGGCGGCCTTCGACGCGGTGCACGACACGCTGTGCGCGCCCGACCGGCTGACGGTGGCCGGCGACCACGCCGTACGCCCGCCCCTACCGGCGGGTCCGGGCGAGGAGTACGCCGAGGCCGCGGTCAACGGCATGCTGGCCGGGGCCGCGACGACGCTGCTCTTCACGCGGGACCCGGAGGAGGCGGCCGAGGCCGTACTGGCCGCGACCCCCAAGGCCGCGCGCTACGGACCCGCCGGCTTCACCGCTGCCCTCAGCACTCTGCTCGCGCGCGAGAACGCCCTCGTCCGGGACGCCGATCGGCTGCGTGCGCTCGAACTCGTCGACACCGTGGTCCTGCACCCGGAGGCACTGCGCCGCAATCGGCTCTGTGTCCTCGAAGCCCATCCGAGCACCGACGACTGGGACGAGCACCGGCTCTGGCAGGCCGCGACCGCGGCGCTCCAGGGCTCCTGGTGGACCGACGACGGGGCGTCGGGGGCCGGAGCGGCGTACGCGGCGGGTGAGACGGGTGAAGCGGGTCAGCAGGGTGAGGCGTACGCGTCGCAGAGAGCCCAGCTCGGTCTGCGCCCGGTGCCCGGTCAGCCGCCGGCGGAGGCAGGCATGATGATCGCCTCGACGGGCGACCGGGACGTCGGCACCGTACTCGTCGGCTTCGAGGTCGACCCGATGGCCGAGGCCGCGCTGGACGCGGCGCGCCGCGCGGGCCTGCACGTCGTCGTGGTGGAGAGCGAGTCCCTGGGCGAGTTCGGGACACTGGCCGACGAACTCGCCGCAGCCGACCGCCCGTTCGCCGACGTGGTCCGCGCCCTCCAGGACGAGGGGCGCACGGTCATGACCGTGGTGCGGGTCCCGCAGGAACACACCGCGGGCGGCCCGCGGTTGTCCCCCCGTGGAGGGGACGCCGCCGACGGGCTGCTCGCCGGTGACATCGCCGTCGCGATCACCGACAAACGCAGCGCCGTCGTCTGGGGCGCGGACGTGATCTGCCTGCGCGGACTGGAAGGCGTGTGGCGGCTGCTGGCCGCGATCCCGGCGGCCCGGACGGTCGGCCGGCACGCCAAGTTCTTCACCGAGGCGGGCGCGGCACTCTCCGAACTCCTGGTGCTCAGCCGGGGAACGCGCACGGGCCGCCCGTCCTTCCCCCTCGAAGCGCGGCTCGGCCCGGTCAACATCGCCGTCACCGCCGCGCTCGTGTGGGGCTGGTGGGCCGCGCTCGGCACCGCCACCCACACCGCGCCGCACCCCAGGCCGCGGATTCCCTGGCACGCGCTCGAACCGCGGGAGGTGCTCGCCCGGCTGGCCAGAGCACCGCGCTCCGCACCCACCGCCCTGATGGAACTCCGGGCCGAGGCCGGCCGGATCGCGCACGCCGCGGCCGCGCACCGGACCGTCGCCCCGATGCGCCTCGGCGCCCGCCTGATGGCCGCCACATGGGCGGAGCTCGACGACCCGCTGACCCCGGTCCTGATGGTCGGTGCCACGGCCTCGGCGCTGCTGGGCTCCGTCGTGGACGCGTTCCTCGTCACCGGCGCCGTCGCCGTCAACGCCCTCGTCGGCGGCGTACAGCGCCTGCGTGCCGAGCGCGCCCTCTCCGCACTCGTCACCGGCCAGCGGCACATCGCCAGACGCGTCGCCGCCACTGCCGCCGACGGCGACGAGGAGGAACCGTCCATCGTGGAGGCCGAGCAGCTGGCACCGGGCGAGGTGATCGAGCTGCACACCAACGACGTCGTGCCCGCCGACGCCCGGCTGCTGGAGGTCGACGGTCTGGAGGTGGACGAGTCCGCACTCACCGGCGAGTCCCTGCCCACCCGCAAGCAGCTCGCCGCCATGCCGCAGGCGGCCGTGGCGGACCGCAGTTGCATGGTCTTCCAGGGCACCACGGTCGTGGCCGGTCACGCCCGAGCGGTCGTCGTGAGCACCGGTGGGCAGACCGAGGCGGGCCGCGCCGCCGCGCTCGCCGCCCGCGTCCCCACCTCGGCAGGGGTCCAGGCGCGGCTGCACGAGCTGACCCGCAAGGTCCTGCCGCTCACCCTCGCGGGCGGCGCGGCGGTCACCGGACTGTCCCTGCTGCGCGGACGCCCCATGCGCAGCGCCCTCGAAGGCGGGCTTGCCGTCGCCGTCGCCGCCGTGCCCGAAGGCATGCCGCTGGTGGCGACGGTCGCACAGATGGCCGCGGCACGGCGGCTGAGCAAGCTCGGCGTCCTCGTGCGCACCCCGCGCTGCCTCGAGGCGCTGGGGCGCATGGACACCCTCTGCTTCGACAAGACCGGCACCCTGACCGAGAACCGCCTGAAGGTCGTACGGCTCGTCACCTCGGCCGGCACCGAGCACCAGCCCTTCGACCCGGAGGCGGCGCCGCTCCTGCGCCTTGCCGCACGCGCCTGCCCCCGCGCCGCCGAGCAGACCGGCGTCCATGCCCACGCCACCGACGAGGCCGTTCTGGCGGCCGCCCCGCACGACACGGGGTGGACGGCGGCCTCGGCCCAGCCCTTCGAGGCGAGCCGCGGTTACGCGGCGGCCGTCGGAAGCGACACCGACGGCGTACCCCTGCTCGTCGTCAAGGGGGCTCCCGAAGTCGTCCTGCCCAGCTGCCCCGACGCCGGGCCGGCCGTCGTCGACACGGCGCTCACGCTCGCGGCCCAGGGGCTGCGGCTGCTGGCCGTCGCCCAGCGCCGCCTCGCGGCCGACGAGACCGCCGACGAGACCACCGAGGCCCTGGACAAGCCCCTCGAATCCCTGGAGTTCACCGGATTCGTGGCGCTCGCCGACACCCCCCGCCCCAGCTCCGCACCGCTGGTCGCCGGTCTGAACGAGGCGGGCGTACGACCCGTCATGCTCACCGGCGACCATCCCGAGACCGCCCGCGCGGTGGCCCTGGACCTGGGCTGGCCGGCGGACGCCACGGTCGTCACCGGAGACGAACTTGCCGTACTCGACCGGGCGGGACGCATCCGCCTCCTGCGGGACTGCGGCGTCGTCGCCAGAGTCGCACCCGAGCAGAAGCTCCAGGTCATCGAGGCCCTACGGGACGCCGGGCGGGTCGTCGGCATGGTCGGCGACGGCGCCAACGACGCCGCCGCCATCCGCGCCGCCGACGTCGGCGTCGGCATCGCCACCCGGGGGTCGGCGGCGGCCCGCAACGCCGCGGACCTGGTGATCACCAACGACGAGCTGTCGGTCCTCATCGACGCGATCGGCGAAGGCCGGGCCCTGTGGCGCAGCGTCGCCGACGCCATCAGCATCCTGCTCGGCGGCAACGCCGGAGAGGTCGGCTTCTCCGTCCTCGGCACCCTCCTCGCCGGGAACTCGCCGCTGACCACCCGCCAACTGCTGCTGGTCAACCTGCTCACCGACATGTTCCCCGCGATGGCCGTCGCGGTGACCCCCCACGACCCGCGCCCGAACGCCCCGGCCTCCGCGCCCGACTCCGCCTCCGTGGGCCCGGCCGTCCTCGGGCAGCCGCTGACCCGCCAGATCCGGCAGCGCGGCGTCGTCACCGGCATCGGCGCCACCTGCGCCTGGCTGATCGGCAGCCTCACCCCCGGCACGGCCCGGCGCACCAGCACGATGGCCCTGTGCGGAGTGATCGGCGCCCAGCTCACCCAGACGATCCTCGGACGCCGCCGCAGCCCCCTCATCCTGGCCACCGTGCTCGGCACCGCCGCCGTTCTGGTCGGCCTGGTGCAGACCCCCGTGGTCAGCCACTTCTTCGGCTGCACCCCACTGGGCCCGTTCGCCTGGACCGGGGTGGCTCTCGCCGTGGGAACCGCCGCGCTCGCACCTCACGTACTGCCGTACACGGAGCGGTTGCTGAGCGGACTCGACGCGCGCCTGAAGCCCGCGCCGACCGGTCCCTGATCCGACCGGTCCCTGATCCGACCGGTCCCTGATCCGACCGGTCCCTGATCCGGTCGGTCGCTGGGTCCGTTCGGTCCGTGCTCGTGCTCACCGGCCGGCCCCGTCGCGCGCGACCGGGCCGGTCGGGGATCAGGAGTAGAAGTTGCGCTGCCACCGGTGCTCGGCCAGGACGGCGAGCTGGTCGGCCGTGAGCGGGCGTCCGTCGCTCAGGGCCGTGTTCCGCTCGACGTTGCGCACGCTGCGCATGCCGGGGATGACCGTGGAGACCGCCGGCGAGCTCAGCACGAACCGCAGCGCGTACTCGGCGATCTCGTCGGGGGCGATACCGAGGTCGGCGACGATCGCGTCCACCCGCTCTTCGACCTGGGCCGGGCGGTCGCCACGGAAGTAGCGGGCGCGGACATCGCCCTCGGGAAACGTCGTGCCGGCGGTGATCCGGCCGGTGAGACCGCCCTCGTCCAGCGCCACCCGGACGATGACGCCGACACCGTGCTCCACACACGCCGGCAGCAGCGCGTCGGCGGGCGACTGGTCGAAGATGTTGTAGATGACCTGAACGCTGTCGACGGTGCCGCTGCGGACGAGCGCGAGCGCGTTGCCGGGCTCGTGGTCGTTGACGGAGACGCCGAACAGGCGGATCTTTCCCTCCTGCTTCAGCGCGGCGATCGTCTCCAGCCAGTCACCGCGCCCGACCCACTCGTCGCTCCACACATGGAACTGCAGCACGTCGAAGTGGTCCAGGCCGGTGGCGCGGAGACTGGTCTCCACGCTCTCGCGGATGTGCGCGCCGGGGAACGTCTCGGCCGGGTCCAGGCCGTCGGGCGCGGGCCACATCCCGTTCCTCGGCCCGACCTTGGTCGCCACGAGCACGTCGTCACCGGCCCGCTCGCGGACGACGCGGCCGACGATCCGCTCACTCTCGCCGTAGCCGCGGGCGGTGTCGAGGAAGTTCACGCCGAGGTCGATGCCACGGTGCAGGGCCCGAACGGATTCGTCCTCCGTCGCACCCACCCAGCCGGACCCGGCCTCACCGATGCCCCACGTGCCGTAGCCGATCTCGGATACGGACACGCCGCTGCGTCCCAGTTCGCGGTAGCGCACAATGATCCTCCGTGTCGTGGTGCCGCGAAATGTCTACACCACAGCGAAATCCACGCCGGACGCGGGCGGCACACGCACGTTCCGGCAGCAAGGAGCCGACTCTTGTCCCGTTCGTACGACGTCGTCGTCATCGGCCTGGGCGGTATGGGCAGCGCCGCGGCCTACCACCTGGCCCGGCGCGGTCAGCGCGTCCTCGGCCTGGAGCGCTTCGGCCCCGCGCACGCCTTCGGGGCGAGTCACGGCGGGTCCCGCATCTACCGCCAGAGCTATGCCGAAGGCCCGGACTACGTACCGCTGCTCCTTCGGGCCAGGGAGCTGTGGGACGAGCTCGGACGCGACTGCGGCGAGGTGATGTTCACCCGGACCGGCGGCCTCACGATCGGGCGGGCGGACAGCCCGATGGTCGCCGGCAGCCTGCGCAGCGCCCGCCGGTGGGAGCTCGCGCACGACGTCCTCGACAGTGCGGCGATCCGCCGCCGCTTTCCGACCTTCCGCCCCGCGGACGAGGACGTCGCCTTCTACGAGCACCAAGCGGGGGTGGTCCGTCCCGAACTCACCGTCGCCGCGCATCTGCGCCTGGCCGAACGCCACGGTGCCGAGCTGCGCTTCCACACGCCCGTCACCCGCTGGGAGCCGGAGCCCGGAGGCGGGGTCCGCGTCGTCACCCCCGAGGGCACCGTCACCGCCGGACGCGCGGTCGTCGCTCCGGGCCTTCCCCGCCCTGGACGGCCCCGACGGCGGAGTGAAGGTGGCCTTCCACTCCATCGGCGCCCCGACCGACCCGGACCACCTCGACCGGGAGATCCACCCTGAGGAGGTCGAGGCGATGAGGGAGTTCCTGCGGACGCGCATCCCCGCCCTGGCGGGGCGCCTCCTCAAGGGCGCCGCCTGCACCTACACGCTCACCCCGGACGAGCACTTCGTCGTCGCTCCGCACCCGCAGTACCCGCAGACCACGGTGGCCTGCGGCTTCTCCGGCCACGGTTTCAAGTTCGTGCCCGTGGTCGGTGAGATCCTCGCCGACCTCGCGACGGAGGGCACGACCCGCCACCCCATCTCCCTGTTCGATCCGCGCCGGCCACGGGCGGAGGCGTCCTGACGTCCTAGGAGGGGGAGGCAGGGGGGACGTTCGTCACCGCCGCCGGGCGGCGAAGAAGCCGAGGATGGTGCCGGTCGCATCCAGCGAGGTGCTGGTACGGCCGAAGCCCGCGGGCGGTGTGACGGACGAGCCGGGCCAGGTGTGGCCCGCCCCGTGCACGACGAGGAGTTCGACGGTGGCCCTGGAGTCTCCGGGGCCCCACACGGTGCGGTCGTAGCCCGCCTCGCTTCGCTCGACCGGTGCGCGGGCGCCGCCTTCGGCGGCGAACGCCTCGGCGCCGGCCCGGGACGCCATGCTGGGGGTGATCGGCTCCTCGCCCGCGGCGGCCGGGCCCGGGCTGGGCAGGCCCGCGAGGGGCCGTACGGGATCCTCCGCGCCATGGATCATCAACACCGGTACCGCTCCGGTGGGTTCGACCGCGGCGGGCCCGGTCGGGAGCTGGCCCGCGACGGCGGCGGCTCCCGCGAGCAGACCGGGACGCTGGGCCGCCATACGCAGCGCCATCGATCCCCCGTTGGAGAACCCGACGACGTAGACCCGCAGTGGATCGGCCCCCTCGGTCCGCACCAGCTCCTCGACGAGCGCCTCGGTGAACCGCACATCGGCGTCCGGATCCGGCCGCCGTCCGGTGGCGGCGGCACCGGCGCCCCAGCCGCTGTGCAAGCCCTCGGGGTAGGCGATGAGCATGTCGCGTGCCGCGGCCGCCGTGCCGAGGCCGGTCATCTCACGCATGCCCTCGGCGCTGGAGCCCCGGCCGTGGTACGCGATGACGAGCGGCCTGGGCGCGCCGCCGTCGGCGCCGGGCCGGTGCAGCAGGTACTCCCGGGTGCCGCCGTCCACCCGTAGCCGCTCGCGGGTGTCGGCGGCGGCTGCCGTGTGCCCGGCGTTCGGTGAGCTGCCGGCCGGAGTCGGCAGGGAGCGCGGCTCGTCCGGCGGGGCACAGCCGGCGGTGAGCGCCAGCCCGAGGGCCAGGGCGCCGAGCAGCGGACCGCGTGCGGTCGTACGGGGACGAAAGCGGGCGAAGAGCAGGTTCATGTCCCGAGAAGAGCAGCGTGCACGGCACCATGTCCAAGACGCCTATCGATCCCGGATCGATCAATCCTGGATATCGTTGCTGGCTATGGACCTGGTCCGGCATATGGAGTGCTTCGTGGCTGTTGCAGAAGAGTCACACTTCGGCCGTGCCGCGGCCCGCCTGGGCATGGCCCAGCCGCCCCTGTCGCAGCGCATCAAGCGCCTGGAACGGGAGTTGGGCGTGCTGCTCTTCGAGCGGACCAGCCGGCAGGTGACGATCCGATCCGGCGCGGCGCCGTCAGCCTCGGCGTGGCCGCCATCGAGGGGCGGGGCCGAGCGATGACAGGAAGGCCGAGATGACCGCCTCGTACGAAACCATCGAGACCAGGCTGGACGGCAACGTCCTGTCCGCCACGTTCAACGCCCCGCCGATGAACCTCATCGGTCCCGAGGTCGTGCGGGACCTGGTCGCGCTGATCGAGGAACTGTCGCACCCGACCGCCCCACGCGTGGTGGTCTTCGACAGCGCGGACGCCGACTTCTTCTTCCCGCACGTCGACATGACGAAAGTCGCCGAGTACACAGCTGAGGCCGCGAAGGCCGGAGGCCCCGGCGATGCCTCCCTGGGAATGCTGTTCCGCAGGCTCAGCCTGCTCCCGGCCGTCACCGTCGCCAAGCTGCGCGGCCGTGCCCGGGGAGCGGGCAGTGAGTTCCTCCTCGCCTGCGACATGCGCTTCGCCTCCCGGGAGAACGCCATCCTCGGCCAGCCCGAAGTGGGCATCGGAACACCCCCCGGCGCGGGCGCGATCCAGCACCTCACCCGTCTGCTGGGCCGGGGCCGTGCCCTCGAAGCCGTGCTGACCTCGTCGGACTTCGACGCCGACCTCGCCGAACGCTACGGATGGATCAACCGCGCGGTCCCCGACGCCGAACTGGACGAGTTCGTGGCAGGCATCGCCGCGCGCATGGGCGGCTTCCCCCGCGATGCGCTGATCGCAGCCAAGTCGGCCATCAACGCCGTCAGCCTGCCGGCCCCCGCCGACGTACGCGCGGACGCCGCACTGTTCCAGCAACTCGTCCGGGGCGAGGGAGTGCGGCAGCGCACGGCCGAACTGTTCGACCGCGGCTTCCAGACCCGTGGTGCCACCGAGCTCGGCCTCGGGGAGGCCCTGGGCGCCTTGAAGGCCGTCGACTGAGCGTCGACGCCGCCATCCCGACAGGCGAGATCGCCACGGGCCACCGATTGCCGATTGGCCCGCGCCCCGGACGCGGCGCCCTGAGAAACTGCACCTCCATTGCCGTACTCGGAGGAGATGTCATGCAGGTAGCGGTGGTCACCTTTGACGGATTCAACGAGCTCGACAGCTTCATCGCCTCCGCGCTGATCAACCGGTGCCGGAAGGACGGCCTGGAAGCCTTCATCACGACACCGACGCCGGTGGTCACGTCCATGAACGGCGTCGAGGTCACCGGACAGCGCCCGCTGGAGTTCGTCACCGAAGCCGATGTCGTCCTCATCGGCAGCGGGGTGAAGGCACGAGACGTGGTCGCCGACGACGCGCTGATCTCCAGGCTGCCGCTCGACCCGTCGCGACAGCTGATCGGCGCGCAGTGCTCCGGCGCGCTGGTGCTCGCCCGGCTCGGCCTGCTGGACGCCATGCCCGCCTGCACGGACATCAAGACCCGGCCCTTCGTCGAGGCCCGCAACGTCACCGTGCTGGACGCACCGTTCCACGCCGAGGGGAACATCGCGACGGCGGGCGGCTGCCTCGCGTCCCAGTACCTTGCCACGTGGGTGATCACCCGAACTCTCGGGCAGGACGCCGCCCGCGACGTCATCGACTACGTGGCCCCGGTCGGCGAAAACCAGGAGACCACCGAGCGCGCCCTGCGCGCCGTCCACACGGGCGAGGTCGCACTGGGCTGACGCCCCGCGAATCACCCCTGGGCTGCCCCGTCTGTCCGCGTCCACGGCTCCCCGCCCGAGCTGCGGCGGTTGCGGCGCGCCGCACTTGCTCAGCGGCGGCCCAGCCGGGGTCGCGAACCCACGCGCGCCGGCGTCGCCAGCTCGGCCCGTAGCGCGTCTTCCAGCGCCGAAAGGCCATCCTCCACACCCTGGAGCGGCCACGCGTCCGCCGCCGAGGATCCGTCGGAGATCACCGTCTGGGCGTCAAGCAGGGCACGGTGCACATCACTCACAGCGGAACGAACCTCGTCGCCGGATATGAGCGACGCCTCGACGATCCACTTGTAAGCGGCCGACCGGTTGTCGAGCAGGTTCCCGTCGTCCTCCTCCTTCAGGATGGAGGCCAGCGAGTCATGCCAGCCGTAGAGCCTGATCAAGAGATCCCTGTACAGGCCCTTCTTGTCATCCAGCCAGCGCACTTGCTCTGCGTGTGCCCGTTGTTCCTGCTGGATACGCACCTGTCCGCGCTGCGCGAGCCAGGCGCCCGCAAAGCCCGTGACAGCTCCCACCGTTGTGCCCGCAAGACCGACCAGCGCTGCTTCCATGACAGCTTCTTAGCAGAGAGCTGACTTCGCGAGCAGAGAAAGATCAAGACTGGTGGAGTCTCCAAGACTGCGTCGGGTGCGCTCGCTCCAGTAGCACGGCCGACGGAGCCGGCGCCTGGAGGCGTTCGGGTCTTGACCGCCCGCGAGGCTGCTACCTCAACTGGCCGTTCTTACTGCTTTTTCGTAGCGCGGGCAGCGTCCGGCCGAACCCACGCATGGCGCCCCTCGGTTCTCCATGAATCCCCATTTGTGCCGTTCTCGGGCTCGCTGAGCGACCGCACTGCCCGTAGTTCACATGGCGAGCCGGGAGCGGCCCTGGCCCGCGGCTTCGGAGTCAATTCGCTGTCGGTCTCCGTGGCTTGGCGTCCGGCTGTGGTCCGTCTCATCCGGCGCGGGGCAGGAACGGACCTGGCTCAGCTCCGCCCAATCATGTTGATTGCTATCGGCAGGGCGACCATGCCGCAGAGTGCGAAGACACTCCCGAGGACGCGCAGGAAGACGGGGTGCACAGCCCTTGTCTTCGTCTGCTGTTCCGGCCTTCGGGCGAGTCCGTTGACCACCAGTGCCTGGAAGCGAGTGGCGGCCTTCCTGGTAGCCAGGGTGCCTCCGCCGACGAGGGCAAGCAGCCCCCAAAGAAACAGGAACGGGCCGGGGCCGGGCCCATTCCGGCCAGCGAGAAGCAGCATGCCCCGCATACTCCAGCAGCAGCGTGATTCGGGTCAACGGAGCTCCCGGTGAGACCCCGCCCAATCTGACGTAGTTGTGGCACAGGAGCCTGCCCGGCCCAGGGCGGTATTCCCGTTCGGGGCTCATGCTGCTGAGCGCGTGTGGGGCGACAGCCCGGTCTACGTCGCCGGCTGTGCCGTGGTGGCCGGCCAGGGCGTGCGACTGCCGGAGCGGGGCAGCCCTGCGCAGGACGCGGTCCGAGCGCATCCGGGCCGGCGAGTAGCTGTGCCGCCCTGAGGAAGGACTCTGTCCCTTTTCTCGTCCATGACCTGAGCTGCGTATCTCGTAAGGGCAAGTAGCAACATTCGATCAAAGGGTGCAGCATGGAAGCGGGGATCCTATAACGCCTCAGCGTGAAGACTGGGACGCGTCACGGACCGATCGCCATTCGAGCTGATCGGGTTTTCCGGCAGCTCATAGCCCGGGCTCTTCTCGTCGACGGGTCCGAATTTGGCGCGCATGACAACCCCTCATCCCATAACGAACGGCATGGGGGACTCAGTTGGCTCCGAGGAGAGCTCCGAGGAGAGCAATATGCACGTCAAGAAGCGTCTAATCCCGTCTCTCATGGCTCCTCTCGCCTTCGTAATCGCCTTCGCGATGCCTCCGTCTGAGGCCTCACACGCCGGCACCCCCTCGGTCGACAAGTTCTGCGAAAACGACGGCATGGTGCTCCGGCCGAAGTCCGATTTCCCGGATACGCCTGTTGGGCGAGTCAACTACAACATGCAGAGCAGCAAAATGGAGAAAGCAATGCTCTGCTTGGTCAACTGGGATCGGCGTCATGAGCGTGTGAGGGAGCTGTACACCACAAGGCTCATCGGCAAGACGAGGTATCGAGGGCTCGGTGGCGCCGCCTACGACCATGCCATCGCTGCGGCGAAGTTGCGGTGGTGGGGATCCGTAGCCCAGTACCCGTCCTGTACGCCCAGACAAGACGACCCCAGCCGATGCGATCCGCACATCAATCCACAGACACGATCGACACCTACGAAACGCGCCGAAGAAACAGGCTACGGAAGGGGTTGCGCGAACTGGAAGGTAGGTGAGAACGCTTACACGGCCTCAGGGAAGGACCTCACGCCGTTGGACGCTTTTACCTGGTGGATGCGCAGCGAGCGGCACAGAGAAAACATTCGCAACCCGGAATGGGAGACCATGCACATGCGAGTGGTATGGGGTAGCGCAGATCCGGGCACTGGAGCAAGCGCGCCAGGAGCGACGTATGTGCAAATGTTTGGGCGCTGCTGGAAGTGAGTACCGAGGGCGGTCGCCGAACGTGCGCATGCGCGGCCTGTGCATCAGTGCCCTCTTGCACGTCCCACCCGACGCCCACACCGTGGTGAGGATGCAGCTCGGCGTTCTGACAACGCAGGGGAGGGCGACGCGTAGTGAGTGCAGTCACACCGTGGGCCAGGGACACCTTCGGCACCGCGGCCGGCCAGTTGGCCAGGACGATCCCGGCGTGCCTCGTGGAAGCTCACAAGAGGGCACGTCACGGCCACGAGGGGGTCCACACCCAGACCCTGGAAGCGTACGGCCATGGTCTCCACGCGGCACAGTACGAGACGCTCGGCGCCGGCCTGGCGCCGCTCGAGGCAGCAATGGCCCGACGGCTACAGGGCCGTACGATCATGGTCGTCGGCAGCAACGTCATCTATCCCATCCGGTATGCCAAGAAGGACGTGCCGGTTACGGCGGCACGACTCCGAAAGGCCGTCGGCTTCCGAGCTGACCTCATCCGGCGCCACGGCCCGGAGCCGATGCAGCAATCTCTCGACCTCGGCTTGGAAGAGCTGGACGAACAGCACCTGCATCCCGACGTCGCGCTGCTCCCGCCCGAGCTGCGGCTGATCATCGTGGCGTACGCCTGCTCGATGGAACAGGGCGTCATACGGGTTGAGTGGGGCTCAGCAGAGCTTCGCCGCGAGGACCGCTACCTCATCTGGCACCACCACGAGCCGCTCCTTCCGTCGGCCGACCCACGCGCCGCCTAGGGCGTGTTGCGAAAGTCCCGTCTGCGCGGCGGCGTCTGGCACGCACGCTCGCGGCGTTGTCGGTCGTCGGCGCAGCCCGCTGCGCTCTCCTTCCTCCGCCTTGCGATCGCACGCACCAGACGCCGCCGCGCCCGCCCTACGGGCGGACGACGCTACTTTCGCAACACGCCCTAGCCGTGGTGCCAAGGCCAGCCGCAACTGGGCATCGACGGCCATGACCTGCGGCCGCCGAACCGATCACCGCACGGCCGTCCCGGCAACGCCGGGCCGATCGGACTGTCAGTGCAACCCTCCCTCGGCCTCGTCGAGGCTCCCGGTGAAGGCCCGACCGTCGGCCTGCCGCCACCGCGGCGGCCGGTCATGTTCGTCGGTTCGGTGGAGGTCGCGATGCCGAGGCGTCGGCTCCGGTGTTGCGTCCGCCGACCCTGGTCGGTCTGGACGGCCACGGAGTCCCAGGTCGTTGACCTGGGACTACGTGAACGAGCGGACGGCAGCCCCAAGGCCGGTCAGGCGCTGGACAGCGTCGTCGCCAGCGACTGAAACCAGGCGCCGTGGGAGAACGGCTCGGGCGGGGCGACCTCCATGCCGAGCTCGGCGGCGGCCAGCGCGTAGTCCCCCTCGTCCAGGGGGAGCGCGAGCAACTCGTTGAGTTCGCCCACGAGGCGTGCGACCAGCTGCGGGTCGGTGGTGGCGGCGTAGTCGGCGACGGCGGCGTCATGGTCGGCGAACTCGTCGACGATGTCCTGCGAGAACCAGCCGCCGAGCAGTTGCGCGGTCTCAGGGAAGCGCGCGTGCCACTCCCAGTGCGTCTGCGGGGACGACGGTTCCGGGACGTCGCCCTCCTCGATGCTCTTCTTCAGGTGGTCGGCCAGCACCATCAGCCAGTCGCCGATCTCCGACTGGGGCATCCCGGTGTCCGGGATCGCGTAGAACTCACCCAGGCCCTGCCGGATGCGGCCCGGAGGGTTGCGGCTGTACTCGCGCAGCTGGCGCTCCGCCTCCGCGATGGCCGAGGGGCGGGTGTGCCAGGTGTGACGGAGGTACGCGTCCAGCGCGCGGCTTCGCCTCTCCGGGGTGTCGTCGGCCGGCTGTCCCAGGTACGCGCGCATCACCTGATCCAACTCGCCGTATCGGCGGTCGTGTTCGAGGGGCTTCATGGACATGTGCGTGCGGCCCCTACAGGTAGAACGGGACGGTCGTGTGGACGACGAAGCCGTGCGGGCTCGACGGCTCGCGGCGCAGGACGACGCGCGCCGCGCGGACGTCGACGGGCCCGCGGCCCGCCAGCAGATCGGCTTCCAGCTGGACCCTGCCGACAGGCTCCTCGCGGGACGGCCAGGCGGCCTCGATCGTGAGGCGGGCCCGGGTGTTCTGGGCGAGCCAGCGGTGGACGACCTGCTCGTTGGCGGTCACCACCTGCTGGGTGGCCCAGTGGGCGGTCTCCCGGTCGGGGTAGGAAGCG
Source organism: Streptomyces sp. FIT100 (assembly GCF_024584805.1). Taxonomy (NCBI): domain Bacteria; kingdom Bacillati; phylum Actinomycetota; class Actinomycetes; order Kitasatosporales; family Streptomycetaceae; genus Streptomyces; species Streptomyces sp. FIT100. The sequence goes on from NZ_CP075715.1 coordinate 4,217,466, forward strand.
GAACGGGTGAGCACGGGGGCATCCTCTCAAATCACCTGGTCAGGAGCTGCGCTCGTACGGATCGGCATCCGTATCGGCAGCCGGATCAGTAGTCGGAGAAGTTCCAGAACATGCCGACCTCGGTGTCCGTGACGACGACCAGGCCGCAGTCCTCCGAGTACACGCTCAGCGGGCTGTAGCCGAAGCTGTCCAGCGTGAAGTCGAGTGTGCCGGGCGCGCTGCCGGTCTTGCTGACGTTGGTGTGATAGCTGGCCTCGTCCCCGTAACGTGCGAGGATCGTGCGCGCCATCGCCCGCAGCTCGTCCTGGCTCTCCGTGAACCGCGCCAGGTTGGACAGGGCGCAGCCGTCGTCCGTGAGGGCCAGCAGCAGGTTCTCGGCGCTGTCCCGGTCGATCTCCTTGAGGCGCTGCGCGACGTACTCCGGGGGGTGGACGGCGAAGGGGAACGTGGGGAACCCCTCGCGCTCCGGATTCTGCGCCGCATCGTCGAGACCGGCCCAGCCCCGCGGGTCCGGGACCCGCGCCATCAGCGCGAGGACGTCGAGGATCCAGTCCTCGTGGCGGCGCGGGCCCGTGGCGTCGTACGGGTACGCGTCCTCGTACAGGTGACGTACTGCGGCTTCCCAGGCGGCCTGGTCGACGGACATGTGGCGCTTGCCTTTCTCGGTGGGGCGCTAGGACTTGTAGGGCATCGACGTCATGACCGTGAACGGCGGGTTGCGGCTGCTGTCGTACTTGAGGCGCGTCTCGATGCCGTTCACGTCGTATGCCTTGGCGCCGATCCCTCCCTCCTTGTAGCCGGACTTCGGGTCGTTCGGGTCTGCCGGCTGCTTGAACACGCTGCGGCCGCTGGTCTCGCCGTTCGGCGCGGTCGAGCGGAACTTCTCGACGTCTCCGTCGGCCAGCTGCGGCGGGCCCTTGATCCACGCCTCGATGGCGGCCTTGTTCTTGTTGAGGTTGAACTCGGTCAGCTCCTCGGCCCGCTGGTAGCTCCGGAAGGCCGAAGAGCTGCCGGGGAACGGTTTGCCGTGCGGCCAGGCCTGCGTGGGGCCCTGCGACTGCTGGTCACGCAAGCGCTGCGCCAGCTGCTCGTCCGTCTTTCCGACGTGCTTGTCCAGGGTGTGGCCGTCGGCCATGTACTCGTTGGCGGCGAGGTTCAGGTCGTACCTGCCGGCCGAGTCGACCTTCAGCCAGACCTGGGAGTCCTTGAACTCCTCCAGGGCCCGCATGCCGAAGCCGTGTGCACGGGCGACGCCGGCCTCGAACTTGGGGGCGCTCAGGTACGCCTCGTCCAGCGGCTCCTTCAGCGCCTCCATGCGGCTGGTCAGACCCCCCAGGATGCCGGTGTACGTGTCGACGATCCGGTTCAGCTTCGCCGTGTCGATGTTCAGGACGGTCTTGACGTCGAACGACAGGACCAGGCCCGCACCCTTGCCGATGGCGGACGTGACGGTGGTGAGGATGCTCTTGGGGTCCTTGGGCTTGGCCAGGTCCTCGATGATCTCCTTGGCCGCCTTCCACATGGCGCGGTGGAGCTCGTCCGCGACGTCGCGGTTCAGGTCGACGGCGGCTTCCGCGTACTCGCGCAGGATGGTGGCGATGTTGTCCGCCGTGTCCTTCAGTACGGCCAGGACGGGCTCGCTGCCCGTGGGGACGCGGGGCGTGCCCGGGCCGGAGCTGGCGGTCTGCCCCCACTGGTAGCCGTGCCGTTGCTGGCCCCACGCCGTCCCTCCCCACAGGGCGCTGCAGAAGGTCCGCATGGCGGCTTCCCAGTCGGCCTGCTGGTGGTTGGTGATGGAGCCGACTGCCTGGGTGAACTGGTCCGCCCCCGTCGTCGCGACGATGGAGACGTTCATCCAGCTGTGGCACAGGGAGTTGAGATAGTGCTGCTGCGGGAAGGGGTGGACGTCCGCCACCCTTCCGATCCGGAACACGTGCTTGCACAGTGGCTGGAGGACGTCCCGGACGATCTCGGGGATGCCTTCCATCAGGCCGCGCAGGATGTCGTCACCGCCGTCGTCGTCACCCCACTTGATGTCGGGTATCGAGTCGAACTTCGGTGCCTTGTCGATGACCGCGGGCCGCGGGCGCTGCTCGGCCGTCTTCCCCGGCTTGGGGTGGGCCGCCGCGTCCGCCGTGGTGTAGGCGTTGGCCGTCTCGGTGAACCCGACCGCGACGCCGCCCACGCTGAGTACGGACCGGCCCCAGACCTCCAGCCAGCGGTCACCGATCTTCTTGTACGCCTGGGCGAACGTCTGGGCCTCGGCGCCGGCACCTCCGGCATCGGGGTACTTGCCCAGCTCCTCCAGGAGCTTGTTGGCCCCGCGCACCATAAAGTCCTGTTGCGCGGCGACCCGGCCGGAGACCGACCAGAGGTCGCTCGGCTTGACGTCGATGGCGCCGTTGCCGCCGGGTGACTGGGCGGGGGCGGAGGGGCCGGCCATCAGGCGCCGCCACCCCAGCCTTCGAGTACGGACCTGTTGGCCGCGGCGTAGTTGAGGTGCCCCTTGACGACGACCTCGTGGAGCCAGGCCTGGGCGGCCTTGAGGTCGTCGGCGGAGTGGCTCCACTTGTCCAGCTCGTCGATGAAGGCCTCGCGGGCCTCGCCGTCCCAGGCCAGCACGACCTTGGTGGCCCGCCCGTACAGCGTGTCCAGCCTCTCGTTGAGGGTGCGGAGGATGTCCTCCAGGTTCCCCGAAAGGCGTTGCAGGGTGGCGAAGTCGACGGTGATCCGGTCTTCGTCCGGCATGGTGCTGATCCCCCGTGGTTCAGACGTCCAGAATGCGGCTCTTGTGCTGCCCGGCGTCCGGCGCGGGCGCCGGTTCGGGCACGGTGAGGGCGCGGGCGGCGGCGGACACGTCCTCGCCCTCCTGTAGCCGCCGTATCCGGGCCAGGGTGTCGAGCTCCTGTTCGGTGAAGCCGTCGCGCGAGGCGCGCGTGGCCGCTTCGAGAAGGATCATCACCTGGCGGATGCGCACGGCGTCCTCGGCGACGCCGCGGTGCAGGGAGCGGTACGCGGTGGCGGTGGGGCCCTGCCAACCCGCGGCGATCCTGTCGACGACCTCGTCCATGGCGCGGGTCTGCTGTTCCAGAAAGCGCTGCATCTCGTCGAGATCGTTCGCCAGTCCGGTGAGTCCGTCCTCCGAGACGTCCAGATCGGCGTTCCGCATCCTGAGCCCCCGCTCGTCGCGCCGTTCGTACGCGTACTTCTGCGTACGGGTGTTCACTCTAGCGGCCGGTCCCCCTGTCGATCAGGCTGGTGCACGACGCCTAACGTTGTCCGGACAACAAGAAAGGCCCGGCTCTATGAGCTGGGCCTTCGTCGTGGAGCGGGTGACGGGAATCGAACCCGCGCTCTGAGCTTGGGAATCCTGACAATGATCTCGTGGTATGGGCTCGTGACCTGCACAGACGCTGCCGCCGACGCTCTTCGGAGAGTGGCCGGTGTCGCCTTGATTGACCGTGGCTTTCCGCCCTGGGTGGTGCGGAGGTGGTGCAGGGTGGTGCACCTCAACGAGTAGATGAGGAAGGAGCCTTCGGCTCCTGCGACCTACAAGGGTCGGCTTCGCCGACGGGCTGCAACACCCGGGGTGTTGCAGCCGTCTGTGACCGGACAGCCCGGACACCTCAGATTTGAGCTGTCCGGGTCGTTCGGGCTGGTCAGGTGGGGTGACCGGACAGTCGGACAGCTGGGACACCCACCGTCAATGCCACAGGTGCGCATTCACGGCGCGCGCCTCATCCCTTATGTCCAAGAGCTCAATCACGTTCACTCCCTCGGAGCGGAGGGCTTCAACACCGGCGCCGGCACGCACGAAGAGGTCTGGCTCCCGCCATGCGATGACGACACGGCGGATGCCCGATTGGAGAACCAGTTGTGTGCAAGTCAGCGCCCTGGACTTGCGTTCCGAGCAGGGCTCCAAAGTGCTGTAGAGCGTTGCTTCGAGGAGCCGCGGGTCATTCCACGCCACCTTCGACAGAGCTGATTCCTCAGCATGGACGTACAGGTCCGTCTCGCGCGAGTAGCCGCTCGCAACCTCCTGACCATCCGCACTAACGATTACAGCCCCGACGGAGAATGCCCTTTCGACAGGCGGGCTGAGACGGGACAGCGCAATCGCTCTCGCCATCCATGCCCGGTCGTCGAGCTGGTTCACGCCATGCTCTCCTGCTTCGGGAGGTAGCGCAGAAGGACGACGTCGCCGATCGTTCGCGCCTCAGCAAGGCGCATGCGGCGGGTCGAACCTCCGGGATAGCTGGCCGGGTACAGGAAGCGGGGAGCACCGGCGTCGCCCACGACCAGCGGCGCGATTGCCAGGTGAATCTCATCGGCGAGTCCCTGGGAGAGGAACGCTGTGTGGATCTTGCCGCCGCCCTCCACCATCAGGCGTTCCACGCCTCGGTTCCCTAGGTCGTCAAGGAGTGCGCCGAAGTCGATGGACGCCCCGGTGGATACGACGTCGGCAATTCCGGTGAGCCGATCCCGGAGCTTTTCGGCGCCCGCGTCCGTCGTGTACGCGAGCTTCTCGCCGCCGTGGTGCCAGAATTTCAGGTCGGGGTCCAGGTCTCCACTGGCGGAAACCGTGACCTTCAGGGGGTACGCAGGCTTTCCGGCTGCGACCCGGCGAGCGCGCCGCTCTTCGCTGTTGACCAGAAGCCGCGGATTGTCAGCTCGCATCGTGCCGGCGCCGATGAGGATCGCGTCAGACTCCGCGCGGACCTGGTCAACGCGATCGAAGTCCTCGCCGTTGCTGAGCAGGAGCCGATCGGCAGTCGTGTCGTCGATGTGCCCATCGACGGAGGTTGCCACGCTCAGCAGTACATATGGACGGGGCACTGCGGATCTCCTTGGCTTCGCTGGAGTGCGGGTGGACCGTCAGGCTTGCCTCAGCACGGCCTCGGTCATGGCGTCCTTGAAGTCGGCCACGCTCGGGACAGTACGCCACTGGTTCATGGACTCATCGAGTTGGGCCAGCTCCCGGTTGATGCGAGCCGATCCGGTTTCCTCGCCGATGCTCAGGGCCTGGAGGCCCACCGAGGCGGCTTGCTCTGCCTCTCCGGCGTTGGCTAGGGCAACGGCCTCGCGGGCGAGATAGACGCCTCGGTCGCGGTGGTACCCGGCGGGCAGTCGACCGATGGCGCTGCGAAAGCCTTCAGCGGCACCGTGGTGGTTGCCAAGGACCGCGTGGCTGTGGGCGCGCTGCACTTCGATGTACGCGGTGTCCAGCCACACACCCCACGGTGAGCTGGGGTCGGGGTCCATGTTCGCGTGAAGGTTCAGGGCGTGCTCGTAGGCGCGCTGGGTCATGGTCACGTCCTTGCGCAGCGCATGGCCGTGGGCGCCGTAGGTCGCGGCGACCGCCGCAAGGCGACTCCGGGGGGCCGCATGGCCTTCCGCAGCTTCCGCGACATCGACAGCCTCGATGGGGTCTCGCATGTCGCCGGCCAGCTGGCTGCGGCGTGCAAGGATGTACGTAGTCAGCTCTGCATCACCGGCCATGTGGGACGTTTCAAGAGCTTCTCGCGTCCAGTGCTGGGCAGCGCGGAAGTCTCCCAGGTCCTGGAAGAACCATCCGCACAGCTCGGAGTACTGGGTCTGTACCTGTAGGAGTTGGCGACGATCGGCGCCGCGAAGGTCGGCGCGCAATTCCTTGATGGCGGCGATCTGCTGTTGGACGACGGGGATGACCTGCGTAGGGCCGAAGCGGTTGTCGTTGTCGATCAGGACTCTCCGCGTCGCCTGAAGGAGTTCGATCGGGTTCGCGCCGGACGCGCTGAGGCTGGAGCGGCGTGCGGCAGTTGCGGCGGCTGGGAGGTCTGAGGCGGCGGCTATCGCAGCGCCTGCTCCGAGTGCGCCGATCAAAGCCCTGCGAGAGAGCGACACGAAGATGATCCTTCCGTCATCGGTTCGTACAGGGACGGAGAGCCCCTCCTCAGACGGTGCCTGGATACCCGATTCGTCAGCCAGGGCCACAGGCGACTTGGACACATGGGGCCCTGGATTGGACACATGCCGGGCGCGCAGGGCCTCAAGGCTGGCCCCTTGGGTGATCGACTCATGCAGCCGGATGAGTGCCCCGCTCGCCCCCAACGCGCTGTCATACGCGTGGACGAGGTCAGGGGAAGGAGCCTGATCGCCTCGCTCCACTCGGGCCATGTAGCTGCTGTTGAACACGATCGCTTGGCCGAGTTTTCCCAGCGATAACCCCCGCTGGTTCCGCCATGCCCGCATCTCGGCGCCGAGGTAATGCAGTGGGCTGGCATGAGGCGTTAGTTCCTTCGGCCGCTGCCCCATTCCGTCCTCCCCGATGTGGCCCATGTGGCCGCCCTGCGGCGGCCACATGATGTGTCTGTCGCCCAGTCAAGTTCCGTCGCTACAACAGATGCAGAGGCGGATCCCCAGCCTATCGACGCAGGCTGGGGCGCCGTATCCGAAGCAAGGGAAGGAATTGGATCGTGACCACGGCGATGACTCGGCAGCTGACGCCGGCAGCACTGCGCGACCTGGCTTGCCAGGTTGTGGTCGCCGCAGCGGGCGAGCCCTCATTTGGTCTCCAGCACCGCCACGCGCTCGCGGAGGTCGTCGACCTCCACTCGGAGGCGACTCACCTCATCGCGCAGCTCAGCGATCGCGGCTTCCGGTCCCGCGTGCCGGGCGCGGTCCGCGGAGTCGGAGGTCAGGAAGGCGCCTTTGCCCTGATGGGTCACAACAAGGCCGTCGGTCTTGAGCTGCCGGATCGCGTCGCGGGCGACCGTCACGGTCACCGCGTAGCGCCCCTGGATCTCCGCCAGCGATGGCAGCTTCCCCGCCTGCTTGAACTCGTCGCTGGCGATCCTCTTCCGGAGGTCTTCCGCCACCTGCTGATAGGCCGGTTTGCCGGTCCACTCAATCATCTGCACCCCATGAGTCGTCAGCGTCTCTCTGCCTCATAGTGCCCAAGCGGCAGAGGTAGAGCCAGCTCCGGACCCAACGACTTGGGCAAGGAGACTTGCGCAACTCTGCCTCACAGTGCACTCTGAGGCAGGGTTGAGGTTCCGGCTCCCCGGAACTCTCGGCTCCCCCGCGACGCCTGCCCACGTGGCTAGGCGAGCGAACGGCAAGACCCGCGCCCAGAGGGCCCCGTGACACGGGCTCGAAGGAAGCGTCCGTTCCTTGAGAACTCCACAGCGTGACGAATGAGGCCGCCGCCTCCTCCGAAAAGGCGGCCAGCGCGGTGAGGTCCGCGCAGCCCTGATGGTCGTAGGCCGGGTTCGATTCCCGCCGGGGCACGCACGACACCGCCGCGGCGGCGGGACTCCCCACCAAGGTCGCCTGCCGCCGCGGCTCTCCCTGCCAATCGACTTCAGGAGTGATCCATGCGTACGTACATCGGCGGTCATCAAGCCGTCTCTGCCACGGACTTCGTGGAACTGGCCCTCGGTACCCCGGTTGAGCTGTGGCTGGGCGTGGAGGGCGAGAACGAGATGGAGCGCGTGGCCCGCCTGGATGCGGCCCGCGACATCCTGGCCGACAACCCGAGCCTGCCGGACGACGTGTCCCGGATCGCTGCGGAGGCGATCGAGGCGTACGCGCCGGAGCTGTTCAACGTCGTCCCGTTGGTCCGGCCGGCGGTCCGGCGGACGCGGTCCCGGAAGGGAGCTGCGGCATGACGACCATGCAGACCGGCGAGCGGCCGGCGGTGCCGCCGCTGACCCGCCCGGAGACGGGCCTGGCCGGTGTCGGCGCGCTCGCCGCGGCCGGTGTCGGCGCCCTGGGCCTGGTGGCGTCGTTCGACGCCGTGTCGGAGGCCGCTGCGCGGTGGGGGTTCGCCTCGCCGTGGATGCTGCCGGTCGGGATCGATGTGGCGATTCCGGTGTTCACGGTGGCCAATCTGCTGTTGATCCGGCTGGACATGGCGTTGGCCTGGGTGCGGTTCGTGCCCTGGGCGCTCACCCTGGTCACCTGCGGGCTGAACGTGGCGGCTGGGCATGGCGTGTGGGCGAAGGTGGCTCACGGGACGATGCCGCTGTTGTGGGTGGTGTTCTCCGAGATCGGCGCCCACATCTACGCCGTCCGTATCGGTGCGGCGACCGGCCGGCGGATGGACAAGATCCGTTTCGGCCGGTGGCTGCTGGCCTTCCCTTCTACGTTTGCTCTGTGGCGGCGGATGACGCTGTGGGAGCTCACCTCCTACACCGAGGCCCTCGCCCGGGAGAAGCAGCGGCAGCTTGCCCGCGCTGAGCTGCGCGAGGTGTACGGGCGTCGGTGGCGCAAGCACACCCCGCACCGCACCCGCGTACTGCTCAAGCTGGGCGACCTTGCACCCGTCGCGATCGAGGCTGACCCGGCCCCGGAGCCCCGGCCCGAGCCTGAGCCCGAGGCATCGAACGACGCGGCGCCCAAGCCGCGACGGAGCCGGAAGCCGAGCCCGAAGCCGAAGGCGACGCGCACGGCGGCGGAGCTGCTGACCGCGGCGCGGGAGGCCGCCGTCGACTGGCCCGATGCCGAGATCAACGCGGAGAAGATCCGAACCACGCTGCGCTGCTCGGCAGCCAATGCCCGTACCGTGCGGGACGCACTGCTGGCTGAGCGGACGGAAGCCGCGCGTCCTGTCGAGTTCGAGGGGGCAGCGGCATGAGCAGCACCCTCTTAACCGCTTTCGCTGCTGCCGGGCCGGTCGCTGCGGGATGGCTCGTGCACGCGCGGTGGCTGCGGCGGAACCTGCACACGGCCCGCCGTGACCCGCTCACCGGTCTGCGGACCCGTGAGGGCTTCACCCGCCGCGCCACGGTCCTGCTGAAGGACCCGCGGGCGGTCGTGGTCCTCGCGGACGTCGACAAGTTCAAGCAGATCAACGACACCTACGGCCACGCCGCCGGGGACGCGCTCCTGAAGGCGACCGCGGCACGGCTGGCGCACTACGTCGGCACGGAGGGTGTGGTGGGTCGGCTCGGTGGTGATGAGTTCGCCGCGGTCGTCCTCGACACCCACGGCACCGTGGGCGATCTGCTCGCCGTACTGCATGGCGTGCTGGCCCGCCCGGTCGACGGACAGCCCCCGGCAGTGCGCACCACCGTGTCGCTGGGCTGGGTGCGTGCTGGGGACTTCCCCGGCGAGGACCTGTCCTCGCTGCTGGGTCGGGCGGATGAGGCCATGTATGCGGCCAAGCAGGGCCGCGCCGGAGTGCGCCGCGCAGGGCTCGGCCGCCTGTTCGCCACGGTCACCGGTCGGCGCTCAGGTCGCCGCGGCGCCCGTACCACCCCGCCGGATGTGGGGATGGTCGCCTGATGTCGCCGGCGTTCGGCAAGTGCTACGACCCGACCGGCGCGACGTATGGGATCCCCACCTACCCCTGGCGCCTTGCCCCCGACGGCTACGCGACCCGCCGCCAGCTCCGTGCCCGTGGGCTGCGGCCCGGTGGGCAGCCGGTTGCCGCGCAGTTGATGCGCCGCTCCCCGCGTCGCAAGGGCGGGGTGGTGGTGGCTCACCTGTACCGGATCGACCGGGCGAAGCCGGTGCGGCCGATGACGTCGCGGAAGTGGGGCGCGCTCGCTCTGGCGATGCTTGCCCGCCGCACCTGCCCCGCCTGCCGACTGGATGCCGGGTACGTCATCCCGCCCACGCTCGGCACCTGCGTCACCTGCGCCTACCCCGAGGAACAGTGCGCTGCCTGAAACCGAATGCTGAGGAGCACGAGCATGCGTCCCGTCCTTCTGCACACCCTGATGCGCCGCACCACCGATGTCCGCACGGTGGCCTACCGCCCGGAGCGGCTGACGGTCGACACCGCCCGCCAGATCATCCGTCGGGCCCGTCGAAGCGCCGCGGTCGTCCGCGTCTACGAGACGACCGACCGCGACGGCAACAACATCCACCTCGCCCACGTCCACTTCGGCCCCGGCCGGTGGAACGACGTCGACTCCGTCACCGACATCTACGAGATCCCCACCCAGGCCCTGACGGCACTCTGAACCGCTGGTCGGCCTACAGGCTGTCCGCCGCGGCACCGATGGTCGACGCCCACCACTGCTTCAAGCGGTGGCGACGGTTGCAGTAGCTCCGTCGCCGCCATCGCGGCTGCTCGACCGGCTGTCTGCACCACTTGCACGGCCGGGTTCTTCGCCCGGCACTCGTTTCCCCGCCCATGCCGCGACTGTAGCGGCCCAGTTCACGGGCCCGGACGCCCACCTTCCACAGCGCCGTCCGGGCCCCACTCCAACCCTGTTCCCAGGGAGGAACACTCAGTGAATCACGACGACGAGAATGAACTCTTCAACCGACTCGAAGCAGACATGGCCGCCGACCCGTCGCCCGACTCGGGCGCCGATGTAGTCGACCTGAACAAGGCGCGGTCGGCCCGATCGGAGTCGGGCGACGCCACCGCCGACCCGTCGGCCGACTCGACCCCGCAGGCGTCGGGTGCCGAGTCGGGCGACTCGACCGCGATGCGGTCGGGTGGAGGGTCGGGGCCGGTGATGGTGGATGGTCCGGCCCCGGCGGGGCCCGGGTTCATGGACCTGGTCAAGGGCGCCAAGCGCCGCCCGATCGTGCCGATGTGGCTGCGCTCCACCGGGGAGCTGAAGGCCGCTACCGGTTGGGTGGCCGGGCACTACGGCCACAAGGCCGGGTATCACGCGCTGCGTGCCCCGGTGTACACGGCCCGGCTGGCGCTGCTGTCGCCGCGTGGGGCGGCGAAGTTCGTCGGCTCCACGATGCGATGGGTGGCGGACAAGGAGGGGGAGCCGGTCCGGCTCGCCGCGGTTCGCCGCGAGGACGCGGCCGACTACCTGAAGCTCTCCCGCCAGCGGGACGGACGGGTGCGACTGCGCACTCTGATTACGGTGCTCGCCTCGGTCGTCGGCCTCGGGGCGGCGCTGGCCCTCTATGTGCTGGCCCCGGGGTGGCTTCAGGCCGTGTCGGTCGGGGCGCTGCTGCTGGCGCTCGGGCACGTCGGCCGGTACGAGGACGCGCCGGTCTTCACCCGCGCGGTCGACTTGCCGCACGTGGAGCGCCTGACCTCTGACATCGTCGGCCGCGCGTTCGCCGCGCTGGGGATCGCGGAGATCAACAAGCAGGTGACCAAGGGCAAGCCGGGCATCGAGTTCAAGGCCCCGATCCAGCGCGACGGCAAGGGCTGGCGCGCCGATCTGGATCTCCCGCACGGGGTGACCGTCTCCGACGTGCTCGACCGGCGTGAGCGGCTCGCCTCTGGTCTTCGGAAGTCGCTGGGCTGTGTGTGGCCCGAGCCGGTACCGGGTGAGCACCCGGGGCGGGTGATGCTGTGGGTGGGGGATCAGGACATGGCCCGCGCCCCGAAGCCTGAATGGCCGCTGTTGAAGGCCGGTACGACGTCGCTGTTCAAGCCCGTCCCGTATGGCACCGACCCGCGCGGCCGGCAGGTGGGCTTCGACCTGATGTACGCGAACTTCCTGACCGGCGCCATGCCGGGCAGGGGTAAGACGTTCGCGCTGCGGATCCTGCTCCTGGCCGCCGCCATGGACCCGACCTGTGAGCTGCACACCTGGGAGTTCAAGGGCACCGGCGACTTCTCCGCGTTCGCCCCTATCTCCCACACCTACGGTTCCGGGCCTGGTGACGATGCCACGGTGGAGGGCTGCGTGGACGCGCTGGAGTACGTCTACGGCGAACTCGACCGCCGCGCCCGGGTGATCAACGGCTTGCCCAAGGACATCTGCCCCGAGAACAAGGTCACCCCCGCCCTGGCGGCGAAGAAGTCCCTCGGGCTGCACCCGCTGGTGATGTCCATCGACGAGTGCCAGGAAGTCTTCACCCACGACCGGTTCGGCAAGAAGGCCGCCGAACTGGCCACCGCCATCATCAAGCGGGGCCGCGCCCTGGGCGTGATCCTGCTGCTCGGCACGCAGCGCCCGGACGCCGACAGTCTGCCGAAGGCGATCAGCGCCAACGTCGGCATCCGGTTCTGCCTTCAGGTCATGGGCCAGCCCGAGAACGACATGGTCCTGGGCACGTCGATGTACAAGAACGGCATCCGCGCCACCTCGTTCACCGCTGATGACCTGGGCATCGGCTACCTGGTCGGGGCGGGGCCGAACCCGCAGATCGTCCGCTCCTACTACATCGACAACGCCAACGCCGAAGTGATCTGCCAGAAGGCCAAGGCCGCCCGCGCCGCGGCCGGCACCCTCCCCGACCCCGAGGCGCCGAAGAAGGAGAAGACCGCAGACACGCTGCTCGCGGACGTGCTCGCGGTCATCGCTCCGGATGAGGCCAAGGTGTGGAACGAGACCGTCATCGAGCGCCTGGCGGAGCTGCGGCCCGAGCGCTACGGCGACTGGGCCCGCATGAGCGGCGAGGAGCAGACCGCCCACCTGACCGCAGCCCTCAAGCCCTACGGCATCAGCGTGGGGCAGGTCGGGCGCCGCATCGACAGCAAGTTCACCAACAAGCGCGGCATCAAGCGCGACGACATCACCAACGCGATAGCTGAGCGTAACCGAAACCGGGACGCGAGCTGAGCTAGGAGGGCTGCTATCGATAGCGGGATGCCCTGCTATCGATAGCAGCCCCGATAGCGGCCCACACCCCATCTGATCAGGCCGCTAGTACATAGCGGCCCACCTGCGAAAACCCCGGAAACCCGCCTGGGAGGGCCCCACGTGACCCCTGCCCTGTTCGCTATCGCCTGCCTGCTCGCCGTCACGTTTTGTTACGGCGGTCTGTGTGCGGCCGTGCCGTTCGGACCCTGCCGCAAGTGCCGCGGCATGGGCCACCAGATCAAGACCGACCGCAAGGGCCGCATGAAGCGCGGCAAGGACTGCCGCCGCTGCAAGGCCACCGGCAAACGCATACGCGTCGGCCGCCACCTCTACAACGTCGCGGCCCGCATCCACCGCGACGGCACCCACTGAACCCCACTCACTCACACCGGAAGGGACCCGTCGTGGTCGTCACCGTCTCGCTCGTCGCCCTGTTCGGGCTCGTCCTGTTCTTCCTCCTGCGCTCCAACTCCCTCGGTTACGGCAGCGCGTTCACCGCTGCCGGGTTCGGCTTCTTCCTCGCCTCCACCGGCGCCTCCGGACCCATCAACGAACTCGCCACCGCCGTCATCAACGCCCTCGGCAACCTCTGAGAAGGGCCACCACCATGACCGATCGGATCACGCTCATGGCCGCCGGCGAGCTGCGCACCGCACTGGAGGCCACCGCCCGCGGCGACCTCCCGGCGGCCGCCGCCGCACTCATGAGCATCGACCCCACCTCATGGCAGGCCATCGAGCACCGCCTCACCGTGCTCGGCGGCTCGCTCCCCGAGCTGCTCGCCACCGTCCGGGACGGTGGCGCATGAACGGCGAACTCATCACCGCGGGTGTCCTGTTCACCCCGGCCGCGGTCATCGGCACGGTCTTCCTCGCCGGACACCGGGCATCCCGCCGGGCCGACGACGCCCTGGCCGCCGCGCTCGCCGCACACCAGGCCACACCGGCCACGGGCACCCAGCCCCCGGGCGGGCGCGAGACGGACTCGCGGCCTGCCGCAGAGCCAGCGCGGCTGGCCGCAGTCATCGACTTCCCCACCTGCCGCAGCGACGCGGCATAACCCCCGAGAGGACAGCCATGTTCGAGATCCGCATCATCTGCGACCCGGACGACCGCGACCGCGTGAGCAAGACCCTCGCGGACGCGTTCACCACCGGGCCGGTACGCGAGCACCCCACCCGCGACGGGAAGCGCACCTGCCTCTACCTGACCGCCGACCACCGCCCCGAGCCGGAATCGTGGCCGACACCGGATGAGGCGTACGCGCTCGCCCCGAGCATCATCAGCGAGATCGGATGGACCGCCCGCACGGCCGCCGACAAGCCGTTCGGCGCCCGTCTCGGGCGGGAGTTCTCGCTCCGCAAGGCCGCCGTCCTGGACCGCATCGCCCTCGCCGACGAAGCCGCCGGCATCCACGGCGACGCGGCAGAGGTGGCCACCAAGGCCGCCCAGCGGCTCATGGAGGTGGACGACGCGGCCGTGATCTGCGACCCGCGTTTCTACATCCGCCGCGAGTACGCCCGCTGGGCCAAACACCAGTAGCAACGCCGCGGCGGCGGGACTCCCCACCAAGGTCGCCCGCCGCCGCGGTTCTCCCTACCCGTCCGAAGACAGACAGGAGACCTACAGCATGACTCATGACCAGCCCCACGCGCTGCTCACCGCAGCCCTCACCGCTGCTGAGCGCGGCTGGCACATCTTCCCCCTCGTCCCCGGCGACAAGCGCCCAGCACTCCGCGACTGGGACACGTGGGCCACCAGCGACAGCGAGCGCATCGGCCGCTGCTGGGCACACGCCCCGTACAACATCGGCGTCGCCGCCGGACCCTCCGGTTTGGTTGTCGTCGACCTGGACCGGCCGAAGCACCCCGACGACGTCCCGCCGGCGGCGTGGGCCGAGTACGGCGTCACGGACGGGGCCGACGTGCTCGCCGTGCTCTGCGAGCGCCACGGCCAGCCCTTCCCCACCGACACATACACGGTGCGCACGTGGAGCGGCGGCACCCACCTGTACTTCGCCGCCCCGGAGGGCGAGCCCCTGCGCAACACCGCCGGGGACAGTGCCCGCGGACTGGGCTGGAAGGTCGACACCCGCGCCGTCGGCGGACTCGTGGTCGGCGCGGGTAGCACCTTCCACGGACGCCGCTACGCGGTCACTCACAACGGCCCCGTGGCGTCCCTGCCCCGCTGGCTCGCCGAACTGCTGCGCCCTGCCTCCTTGCCCGCACAGAAGCCCATCAGGGTTGCCCTCGCCGGTCGTGGGCGGCGCAGCGCCTTCCTGCGGTCCGCGGTCAACGGGGAAGTGGAGCGAGTCACCCGCTCCGGCCCGAGCCAGCACAACAACGCGCTCTACATCGCCGCGGTCGCCCTCGGGCAGCTCGTTGCCGGGGGCGAGCTGAGCGAGGCCGACGTGACGGGCTGGCTCCTGACCGCCGCACTCCAGGTCGGCCAGGGCGAGCGCGAGGCCCAGCGCACGATCAACTCCGGTCTGCGGGCCGGTGCACGGCGTCCGAGGACGGTCGCCGCATGAGCGCGTCCCCGATTCCGCCGCTGCACCTGTACTCCGTGCCCAGCGACCCGGAAGCGGCGCCCAAGACGCCGCCAAAGCGCGAGCGTCCCCGCACCTCCTGGACTGCGGATCAGCTCATGGCCGCACGCTTCCCGGAGCCGAAGTGGGCCGTGCCCGGCATCCTTGCCGAAGGCGTCAGTCTGCTGGCCGGACCGCCCAAGGTGGGCAAGTCGTGGCTGTCTCTTGGACTCGGTCTCGCCGTTGCGGCCGGCGGGCACGCCTTCGACTCCGTACCCGTTCAGGGCGGCCCGGTGCTCTATCTCGCCCTGGAGGACACCCCGCGCCGGTTGCAGACCCGCATGGGCAAACTGCTCGGTGGCCAACCTGCCCCGGCGGGGTTGACGCTGGTGACCGAGTGCCCGCCCTTCCCGCAGGGCGGCACGGAGGCCATCGCGCAGTGGTTGGACCGCAATCCGGATGCCCGGATGGTCGTCATCGACGTGTTCGCCAAGATGCGCGGGCAGGCTCCGCAGGGTGTGTCGGCGTACGACGCGGACTATGTCGCTGTCGGCTACGCCAAGCGGCTCGCGGACCACTACGGCATCGCCGTCGTCCTGGTCCACCACGTCCGCAAAGCGGGCTCGGACGACTTCCTGACCGAGGTGTCCGGCACCAACGGCATCGCCGGAGCCGCTGACGCCACCCTCGTGCTCAAGCGGGCCCGCGGGCAGGCAGACGGCATCCTCCACGTCACCGGACGCGACGTGAACGAAGCCGAGTACGCGCTCCAGTTCCAGGAAGCCTCCGGCGCCTGGCACTTGCTCGACGGTCCGGCGTCCGACCACACCATCGGCGACACCCGCGCCGCGATCCTCCGCCACGTCCGCGCCAACCCCGGCGCCAAGCCCAAGGACATCGCCGCAGCCCTCCCGCAGGTCGACGTGGACACCGTCCGCCGTACCTGCTCCCGCATGGCCGCCGACGGACAACTCACCAAGGACGGCAGCGGGCGCTACTACCCCCACACCGAGACCCGGACACAGACCACACAGGAGGTGTCCCAGCTGTCCGACTGTCCGGTCACCCCACCTGACCAGCACGAACACCCCGGACAGTCCGAACTGGACCTGTCCGGCCTGTCCGACTCCGATTCCCAGCGAGGTGAACGTCATGCGTGAGCGGTACCTCTCCGTCGCCGAGGTCGCTGAAGTCCTCGGCACGACCGAGCGTTTTCCTCGTCGGCTTGTTGCTGAGCGGCGGATCACATTCGTGAAGGTCGGACGCCATGTGCGCATCCCCGAAAGCGCGCTGGCGGCGTTCGTGAGCGCCAACACCGTGCAGCCCGTGCAGCCCCGACGTCGCACGAGGAGGGCTGCGTAAGTGGGACGGAAGGGACCGCAGAAGGGCAAGGCCATGCGGCGCTTCGGAGCGGTACGGCAGTACCGCTCCGGTCGCTGGACCGCTTCGTACATCGACCCGACGGGACAGCGGCGTCGAGCGGACGAGACCTTCGACACCAAGACCGATGCCGAGGTCTGGTTGTCGCAGGTGGAGGCGGACATCACCCGCAAGGACTGGCGGGACCCGGATGCCGGCGCGGTCAACTTCGAGGAGTTCGCGCTGAAGTGGGTCGCTGAGCGGGGGGTGGCACCGCTGACCCAGGAGCTTTACCAGCGGCTCCTCCGACTGCACATCCTGCCGACATTTGGGGAGCGAGACCTGGACGAGATCACGCCGCCGCGCGTACGCGAGTGGAGGGCCGAACGACTCCAGAGCACGGGCGCTACCACGGTGGCGAAGTCGTATCGCCTCCTCAAAGCCATCCTGGAGACCGCGGCCGACGACGAACTGATCCGCCGCAACCCCTGCCGGATCCGCGGCGCGGGCAAGGAAGAAGCCACCGAGCGCGAGACAGCGACCGTAGAGCAGGTGGATGCCCTCGCGGAAGCGATCGGGCTGCGCTGGCGCCTCATGGTCTACCTCGGGGCGTACGGTCCGCTGCGTCCTGAGGAGCAGGCAGAGCTACGGCGCAAGGACGTCGACCTGGACGACATGACGATCCGCGTCCGCAGGGCGGCTCCGGAGCTGAGCACGGGGAAGCGCGCCGAGGGCCCGACCAAGTCCGAGGCGGGCAAGCGGGTCCTCGTGCTGCCAGGGTTCGTCCACACGGACTTGAGGCGCCATTTGGAGTGGTACGCGGAGAAGGGTCCGGACGGGTTGCTGTTCGTGGGGGAGAAGGGCAAGCCGTTCCGCCGCTCCAGCTTCGGTCGCAAGTGGAGGAGGGCGCGGGCCAAGGTCGGCATGCCGGAGGGCTTTCGCTTCTACGACCTTCGTCACACCGGGCACACCCTGACGACTCAGTCCGGGGCGACGCTCAAGGACACGATGGTGCGCGCCGGCCAGTCGTCGGAGAAGGCGGCGCTGATCTACCAGCACTCGAACTTGGAGCGACAGAAGGAGGTTGCGGTGGGGCTCGACCGCAAGGTAAGAGAGCAGCGAGCGAAGCCCTCCGACCAGCCAAAACAGGGGGGAGGTGGTGCGGAGGTGGTGCGCGGCGCCTGAATCGGTCTAGACAACACAAGGGCCCAGGTTGGGGATCATGTCCCTGGCCTGGGCCTTAGTCTTTGGAGCGGGTGACGGGAATCGAACCCGCGCTCTGAGCTTGGGAAGCTCATGTTCTACCATTAAACTACACCCGCGAGGCGGAGCCGTTGATCGGTACCGCATCGTCGCACACTGTACCCCATCCGAGCCCCCGGCGTCCGAGCCGTGGGGCTTTCGCGTTCTTCGGGAAGGTGGCAGGGAGGGGTGGATGTGGGGGTGCGGTGGAGGGGCGGGGCATACCTTTGAGAGGGCGGAGTGCCGCGTGGAGTGGTGTCCTGTTGATCCCCTAATGTGGCTATCTCGTCCACGCTTGTTGGGGAAGGGACTTGATGGACTCGATGGACTCTATGGACGCGCCGGAGTCGATGAAGGGCCAGGGTCACGCGCTGGAGCGCACCGTCGTCCGCTGTGCCGAGGGGCATGTCTTCACCACCTCGTCGTTCCCGATGCAGCAGCTCGGTGCCGGGCGGATCGGGCCCGGGCGGCTGATTCGGTGTCCGCGGTGCGCGCGGCTGCGGCATGCCGTGCCGGTGGATCACGTGGATCACGTTCAGCCGGTGAAACGGTAGCGGTAGCGGTAGCGATCGGCGGGGCGGAGCGCGCGGGGTGGCGTCCGATTGGGGCGGGCCCGCGCCCTCTGCGTATCCTCGGGGCGTGCTTCTCTCAGACTTGGACATCCGAACCGAGATCGACGCGGGACGGGTCCGTATCGACCCGTTCGACGATTCGATGGTGCAGCCCTCGAGCATCGACGTGCGGCTCGACCGCTACTTCCGGGTGTTCGAGAACCACCGCTATCCCCATATCGACCCCGCCGTCGAGCAGGCCGACCTGACGCGGCTCGTCGAGCCGGAGGGCGACGAGGCGTTCATCCTCCACCCCGGCGAGTTCGTGCTGGCGTCGACGTACGAGGTCATCACGCTGCCGGACGACATCGCCTCGCGACTGGAGGGCAAGAGCTCCCTCGGGCGGCTCGGGCTGGTCACGCACTCGACTGCCGGCTTCATCGATCCCGGGTTCTCCGGGCATGTCACGCTGGAGCTGTCGAATCTGGCGACGTTGCCGATCAAGCTGTGGCCGGGGATGAAGATCGGCCAGCTGTGCATGTTCCGGCTGAGCTCGCCGGCGGAGCACCCGTACGGATCCGAGAAGTACGGGTCGCGCTACCAGGGGCAGCGAGGACCGACGGCCTCGCGGTCCTACGTGAATTTCCATCGGACGCAGGTGTGAGGACCGGACGCCATGAGTGACGCCATAGGTGGGGTACGCGAGAACCTGACGTACGAGAAGTTCGGCGGTGCCGTCCGCGAGCTGGCACAGGCCATCGCCGACGACGGGTACGAGCCCGACATCGTGCTGTCCATCGCGCGCGGCGGGGTCTTCGTCGCCGGCGGGCTGGCGTACGCGCTGGACTGCAAGAACATCCACCTGGTGAACGTGGAGTTCTACACCGGCGTGGGGACGACCCTGGAGATGCCGGTCATGCTCGCCCCGGTGCCGAACGCGATCGACTTCTCGGACAAGAAGGTCCTCATCGCCGACGACGTCGCCGACACGGGCAAGACCCTGAAGCTCGTCCACGACTTCTGCGTCGACCACGTGGCCGAGGTGCGCAGCGCCGTCATCTACGAGAAGTCGCACTCGCTCGTGAAGTGCGAGTACGTCTGGAAGCGCACCGACGACTGGATCAACTTCCCGTGGAGTGTTGAGAAACCCGTCGTGCAGCGCAGCGGACAGGTGCTCGACGCCTGAGCTGAAAAGGCCCCCGCCGGTGTGGCGAATTCCAGGGGTCGTTGCAACACAATTTGATCAGCTGGCTGTTGCCAGGAGCTTAGCGAGGCGCTCGGCTGGGGTTTCCCAGCCGAGCGTCTTGCGTGGACGACTGTTCAGCTCGGCAGCCACGACGTCCAGCTCCTCGCGGCTGTAGCGGGCCAGGTCGGTGCTCTTGGGGAAGTACTGCCTGAGCAGGCCATTGGTGTTTTCGTTCGAGCCGCGCTGCCAGGGGCTGCCGGGGTCGCAGAAGTAGACCGGCATGTCGGTGGCGATGCTGAACTCGCTGTGGAGGTGCATCTCGGAACCCTGGTCCCAGGTGAGGGAACGCCTGAGTCGGGCTGGCAGCACGGAGACGGTCTGGATGAGTGCGTCACGGACCTGGGCGGGCGGTCGATTCAGATCGTGCCCAGCTTGATGATCGACAGCAGTGCGATCAGCTGGATCGCCGACGCTCCCAGCGCCTTCGGCCACGGCAGGTCGTGCGACTTGCTCACCATCGAGGTGAAGAGGGCGCCCGCTGCCAGCCAGGTCACCCAGCCGACGACCTGGACCAGTGAGTTCTCGCCGCCCAGGAAGAGCGCCACGACCAGGCGTGGGGCGTCCGTCAGGGACATGATCAGCATGGAGAGGCCGACCGTCGGCTGCCAGGCGCCGTCGCCGCCGAGCTGGCGGGCGAGGGTGTGGGTGACCGCGCCCAGGATCAGGCCGCCGACGACGAAGGCCATGCCCGTGAGGAGCACGGAGACGAGCGCGGTCGTGAACGGGGCGTTGATCGCTTCCTCGCGCGTCTGGTCGAAGCCGAAGATCGCGAGCAGTCCGTAGAGGAACGTGACGATCAGGGCCGGGGCCCACACCGGGTAGTCGCGCATCTGGAGGAACGTCGGGCCCGGGCGCAGCACGATGCCGCTCAGCAGGTCCTTCCAGTGCAGCCGCGGGCCCGCGGGCGCCGCGGGGGCGGTTCCGGCGCGGTACGTGGAGCCGTTGCCGTACGGGTCCTCGCCGACGCTGAACGCCTGGGTGTGACCGGGGTTGTTGGCGTACGGGTCTCCGGCGGGGTACGCGCCGCCCGGTCCCTGCTGGGCGTACGGGTCGCCGAAGTACTCCGGTTCGCCGTGGGGCGCCTGCTGCTGACCGGGATGCCGACCCGGATGGCCTTGCCGGCCCTGTTGCCACTGCTGCTGCGGGTGCGTGGGCGCCACAGGGCCGCCTCCGTACTGCTGCTGCCCGTACGACTGCCCGTACGGCGGCGGGGGCGCCTGCTGCGGTTGTTGTTGCGGGGTGCGGTTGTTGTCCCGGCCGCGTCCGATCCTGAATCCAGCCACGCATTCGAACGTACCTGTTCTCGCTGTGCCGCGTGTCCCTGCCAGGGGAACATGCGGGCCTTTGCGGCTGAGCTGTGACATCCCCTAGGGGGACTGCTGTGAGGGATCCCGGAGGGGGCGGAATGGCTGGTTTACGTATTTGTGTAGTGGTCTGATCGGGCTTCGTTACGTTTCCTATGGGCGGCCCTCACATGTCATTCGTAGCTTCGTGGACGTCAGCAACCCGCATTACGAGGCAGGAGAGCCCACCCATGCGCGCTACCCGACGTTTCCTCCGCACCGCCGCCGTCACCACCGGATCCATCGCGGCCCTGCTTCTCCCGGCGGCCGCCGCATCCGCACACACGGCCGCGGCCCCGGCCCCGGCCCCGGCCGCGGCCCCGGCCCCTGCGGCCGCCCCCGTGACCGCCCGTTCGTACGTCACCGTCCAGCTGCCCCACGGCCGCTTCGCCGAGCTGGTCAAGGCCGGGCGGCACGGGAGCGACCCGCTCGTCGTGCTCCACCGGGCCAATGGGACGTACCTCGGCACGCTGACCACCGAGCGGCCCTCCGTCCGTCTGGAGGGCACGTACTACCGGCTCGTGCCGAACGGGAAGCACTCCGCGCTGGTCGTCGTCGACCTCCGCCGCGGTGGTGAGACCTCCGTCTACGGCTTCGACGGCCGCGTCCGCCGCTGACGGCGGAGGACGACGCCGCAAGAGCGGAGGACGCCGCCGCAAGACATGAGCGGCCGGTCCTGCCCCCGAGGCAGATCCGGCCGCTCACTGTTCGGCAACGAAGACGGCTACTTCACGGGTTCCGGTTCCGGCGCGTCGGCCGTCGCGGCCTCGCCTTCGCCGCCCGGGTCCACCGGCGTCCTGACCGAGTCGAGCAGCAGCTGCGCCACGTCCACGACCTGGAGGCTCTCCTTCGCCTGGCCCTCGTTCTTCTTGCCGTTCACGGAGTCCGTGAGCATCACGAGGCAGAAGGGGCAGGCGGTGGAGACGATGTCCGGGTTGAGGGACAGTGCCTCGTCGACGCGCTCGGTGTTGATGCGCTTGCCGATCCGCTCCTCCATCCACATGCGCGCGCCGCCGGCGCCGCAGCAGAAGCCGCGCTCCTTGTGGCGGTGCATCTCCTCGTTCCGCAGGCCCGGCACCTTCGCGATGATCTCGCGCGGGGGCGTGTAGACCTTGTTGTGGCGGCCCAGGTAGCAGGGGTCGTGGTACGTGATCAGGCCCTCGACCGGGGTCACCGGGATCAGCCTGCCCTCGTCGATGAGGTGCTGGAGCAGCTGGGTGTGGTGGATGACCTCGTACTCACCGCCGAGCTGCGGGTACTCGTTGGCGATGGTGTTGAAGCAGTGCGGGCAGGTGGCGACGATCTTCTTCGACGACTTCGGCTTCTTCGTCTCCGGGTCGTCGTCGTCCTCGCCGAAGGCCATGTTCAGCATGGCGACGTTCTCGGCGCCGAGCTGCTGGAACAGGAACTCGTTGCCGAGGCGGCGCGGCGAGTCACCCGTGCACTTCTCCTCGCCGCCCATGATCGCGAACTTGACGCCCGCGATGTGCAGCAGTTCGGCGAAGGCCCTGGTGGTCTTCTTGGCGCGGTCCTCCAGGGCGCCGGCGCAGCCGACCCAGTAGAGGTAGTCGACCTCGGTGAGGTCCTCGACGTCCTGGCCGACGACCGGGACCTCGAAGTCGACCTCCTTGGTCCACTCCAGGCGCTGCTTCTTGGCGAGGCCCCAGGGGTTGCCCTTCTTCTCCAGGTTCTTGAGCATCGTGCCCGCCTCGGACGGGAACGAGGACTCGATCATCACCTGGTAGCGGCGCATGTCGACGATGTGGTCGATGTGCTCGATGTCGACCGGGCACTGCTCGACGCACGCACCGCAGGTGGTGCAGGACCACAGCACGTCCGGGTCGATGACACCGCCCGCGGGGAAGCCGCTGTCGGATGCGGGCTCGGCGGTGCCGATCAGCGGGCGCTCGGCCTCCGCGAGGGCGGCCGCGGGGACGTCCTTGAGCTGCTCGGCGGACGCCTTCTCCTCGCCCTCCATGGTCTTGCCGCCGCCGGCCAGCAGGTACGGGGCCTTGGCGTGCGCGTGGTCGCGGAGCGACATGATGAGGAGCTTGGGGGAGAGCGGCTTGCCGGTGTTCCAGGCCGGGCACTGCGACTGGCAGCGGCCGCACTCGGTGCACGTCGAGAAGTCGAGGATGCCCTTCCAGGAGAACTGCTCGACCTGGCTGACACCGAAGACGTCGTCCTCGTCCGGGTCCTCGAAGTCGATCGGCCGGCCGCCGGAGGTCATCGGCTGGAGGGCGCCCAGCGCGCTCTCGCCGGTCGCGTTGCGCTTGAACCAGATGTTCGGGAAGCCGAGGAAGCGGTGCCAGGCCACACCCATGTTGGTGTTGAGCGAGACCGTGATCATCCAGATCAGCGATGTGCCGATCTTGATCATCGCGGCGAGGTAGATCAACGTCTGGAGGGTGGGGACGCTCAGCCCGTCGAAGGCCAGGACCAGCGGGTACGAGACGAAGTACGCCGCCTCGTAGTGGTCCACGTGGTGGATCGCGCCTTCGAGGCCGCGCAGGGCCAGGATCGCGAGGCCGATGGTGAGGATGACGTACTCGACGAAGTACGCCTGCCATGCCTTGGAGCCGGCGAAGCGCGACTTGCGGCCGGCCCGGGAGGGCAGGTTGAGGAGCCGGATCGCCATCAGGACGACGATGCCGACGACCGTCATGAGGCCGATGAACTCGATGTACATCTCGAACGGCAGGAAGCCGCCCAGGACGGGCAGGGTCCAGTCGGCCCGGAAGAGCTGTCCGTACGCCTGTGCGAGCGTCGGGGGCAGCGTCAGGAAGCCGATCGCGACGAACCAGTGGGCGAAGCCCACGATCCCCCAGCGGTTCATCCGCGTGTGGCCGAGGAACTCCTTGGCCAGGGTGATCGTGCGCGCCTTGGGGTTGTCGGTGCGGCTGCCCGCAGGCACGGGCTGGCCGAGTTTCACGAACCGGTAGATCTGCGCGACGGCTCGGGCGATGAGCGCAACGCCGACCACGGTCAGGACCAGCGACACGATGATCGCGGCGAGTTGCATTTGGGGGCTCCTCGGGCCTGCGAGGTGGGGAGGCCAGCGCTTACGGAACGGGTAAGCGAGGTCTACTAAGCGGTAACTTATTCAGTCCGTCTGAGACTACCCACTTGTTCCGCCGCACTGTAGTTGGGCGAGCGGTGATCTGCGTCGCTCAGGTCACCCTGAGTACGGGCTGCACGGGGTCTCCCGGACGCCGGTCGTCCGGGCGGTGCCGGCGGCACACGGCGGGGACGGTGTGCAGCAGGACCGCCAGGTCGAGTCCGATCCAATGGTGCTCCACATAGTGCAGATCGAGCAGCTCCGGTTCGTCCCACGGGAGGGTGGACCGGCGGGCGCGGGCGAGCTGGGCGGGGCCGGTCAGCCCCGGCCGTACGCTCTGCCGCCAGCGTGCGTCCGCACGCGGATCGCCGGGCGCCAGTGCCGCGGGTCCGACCAGGGACATCTCGCCCCGTACGACATGGGGCAGCCGCGACAGCAGGTCCAGCCGGAGGCGGCGGGTGCGCAGCGAGCGTACGGTGAACGGGCAGCCGTGCAGGCCGGACTTCAGCTCCCGTGCGAACACGCCGCCGGGTGTGCGGCGCAGCGCCGCCGCGCAGGCCGCGGCGGCCAGCACGGGCGCCGTCAGGATCAGCAGGATGGTCCCGAGGGTCAGATCGAGAAGGCGTTTGGGCTGCACGGTGTGCATCGTTCCCACCTGGCCCTTCCGTCATCCTTGATCGCCATACGTCGCGTATTCACGTTTTCGCGTGTTTTCACGCTTTCGTGCTTTACGGGAACGATGGCACGGTGGAAGTCGCCGTAGCCGCAGGCCGCGCCGGGCGCCAGGGCGATGTGCCCGCGGGGTGGACGCACCATAGTTGAGTCGGGTCGACTCAGCTCTGTTGACTCGTTGGGGCCAGTGATGCATCCTTGAGCCAGTTCCACTCAAGTCAGTCCCACTGGAGGAATTGAAATGGCACGTGCGGTCGGCATCGACCTGGGCACGACTAACTCCGTCGTCAGCGTTCTGGAGGGCGGCGAGCCCACCGTCATCACCAACGCCGAGGGCGCCAGGACCACGCCGTCCGTCGTCGCCTTCGCCAAGAACGGTGAGGTGCTCGTCGGCGAGGTCGCGAAGCGTCAGGCGGTCACCAACGTCGACCGGACCATCCGGTCCGTGAAGCGTCACATGGGCACGGACTGGAAGATCGAGCTCGACGGCAAGACCTTCAACCCGCAGCAGATGTCCGCCTTCATCCTGCAGAAGCTGAAGCGGGATGCCGAGGCGTACCTCGGTGAGAAGGTCGCGGACGCGGTCATCACCGTCCCGGCGTACTTCAACGACTCCGAGCGCCAGGCGACCAAGGAGGCCGGTGAGATCGCGGGCCTCAACGTCCTGCGCATCGTCAACGAGCCGACGGCCGCCGCGCTCGCCTACGGCCTCGACAAGGACGACCAGACGATCCTCGTCTTCGACCTCGGTGGCGGCACCTTCGACGTGTCCCTCCTGGAGATCGGTGACGGCGTCGTCGAGGTGAAGGCCACCAACGGTGACAACCACCTCGGTGGCGACGACTGGGACCAGCGCGTCGTCGACTACCTGGTGAAGCAGTTCGCCAATGGCCACGGCGTCGACCTGTCCAAGGACAAGATGGCCCTCCAGCGCCTCCGCGAGGCCGCTGAGAAGGCCAAGATCGAGCTGTCCTCGTCCACCGAGACGACGATCAACCTGCCCTACATCACGGCGTCCGCCGAGGGCCCGCTGCACCTGGACGAGAAGCTCACGCGCGCCCAGTTCCAGCAGCTCACCGCCGATCTGCTGGACCGCTGCAAGACGCCGTTCCACAACGTCATCAAGGACGCCGGCATCCAGCTGTCCGAGATCGACCACGTCGTCCTCGTCGGTGGCTCGACCCGTATGCCGGCCGTCGCCGAGCTCGTCAAGGAGCTGACCGGCGGCAAGGAGGCCAACAAGGGAGTGAACCCGGACGAGGTCGTCGCCATCGGCGCCACCCTCCAGGCCGGTGTCCTCAAGGGTGAGGTCAAGGACGTCCTGCTCCTCGACGTGACCCCGCTGTCCCTCGGTATCGAGACCAAGGGCGGCATCATGACCAAGCTCATCGAGCGCAACACCACGATCCCGACGAAGCGCTCCGAGATCTTCACGACGGCCGAGGACAACCAGCCGTCCGTGCAGATCCAGGTCTACCAGGGCGAGCGCGAGATCGCGGCGTACAACAAGAAGCTCGGCATGTTCGAGCTGACCGGCCTCCCGCCGGCCCCCCGCGGCGTGCCGCAGATCGAGGTCTCCTTCGACATCGACGCCAACGGCATCATGCACGTGACCGCGAAGGACCTCGGCACCGGCAAGGAGCAGAAGATGACCGTCACCGGCGGCTCCTCGCTCGCCAAGGACGAGGTCGACCGGATGCGCCAGGAGGCCGAGCAGTACGCGGAGGAGGACCACCGCCGCCGCGAGGCCGCGGAGACCCGCAACCAGGCCGAGCAGCTCGTCTACCAGACCGAGAAGTTCCTCAAGGACAACGAGGACAAGGTCCCGGGCGAGATCAGGACCGAGGTCGAGACGGCGGTGACCGAGCTCAAGGAGAAGCTGAAGGGTGAGTCCGCCGAGGGCGACAACACGGCGGAGATCCGCACCGCCACCGAGAAGGTCGCGGCCGTCTCCCAGAAGCTCGGCCAGGCCATGTACGCCGACGCGCAGGCCCAGCAGGCCGCGGGCGGCGCCGGTGACGGTTCAGCCCAGCCCTCCGACAGCGCTGACGACGTCGTGGACGCCGAGATCGTCGACGACGAGAAGGACCAGAAGGGTGGCGCTGCCTGATGACGGAGGAGACCCAGGGCTTCGACGAGAAGCCTGACGTCCCCTCCGGCGCCACTCCGGACGAAGCGGCGCAGGCCGCCTCCCCCTCCACGGAGGGGGCGGCCCCGGCCGGGGACGCGGCACAGAACGCGCATCAGGCTGCCCAGGCAGCGCAGGCGGGTGCGCAGTCCGCCGGCCTGACGGCCCAGCTGGACCAGCTCCGTACGGCGCTCAACGAGCGCACGATGGACCTCCAGCGGCTCCAGGCCGAGTACCAGAACTACCGCCGTCGTGTGGAGCGGGACCGGATCACGGTCAAGGAGATCGCCGTCGCGCAGCTCCTGACCGAGCTCCTGCCCGTCCTGGACGACATCGGCCGTGCCCGCGAGCACGGCGAGCTGGTGGGCGGCTTCAAGTCGGTGGCCGAATCGGTGGAGACGGTCGCCGCCAAGATGGGCCTTCAGCAGTTCGGCAAGGAGGGCGAGCCCTTCGACCCGACGGTCCACGAGGCCCTGATGCACTCGTACGCGCCGGACGTCACCGAGACGACCTGTGTGGCGATCCTGCAGCCGGGCTACCGGATCGGCGAGCGCACCATCCGCCCCGCGCGGGTCGCGGTCGCCGAGCCCCAGCCGGGTGCGGCACCTGCGGCGCCCGCGGCGCCGAAGGACGAGCAGTCGGCCGACGAGGAGAGCGGTGGCCCGGGCGAGGGCTGACGTGATCGGTTGCGTACGAGGACGTGTCCGAGAGGAGGGACGTCGATGAGCACGAAGGACTTCGTGGAGAAGGACTACTACAAGGTTCTCGGCGTCCCCAAGGACGCGACCGAGGCCGAGATCAAGAAGGCGTACCGGAAGCTCGCCCGTGAGTACCACCCGGACGCCAACAAGGGCGACACCAAGGCCGAGGAGCGCTTCAAGGAGATCTCCGAGGCCAACGACGTGCTCGGCGACCCCAAGCGGCGCAAGGAGTACGACGAGGCGCGCGCCCTGTTCGGCAACGGTGGCTTCAGGGCCGGCGGTCCCGGCGCCGGCGGCACGTTCAACTTCGACCTGGGCGACCTCTTCGGAGGCGCTCAGGCCGGGGGCGGCGGCGCCGGTGGTGCCGGTGGCTTCGGCGGCGGGCTCGGGGACGTCTTCGGCGGACTGTTCAACCGCGGCGCCGGGGCGGGCGCCCGCACCCAGCCGCGCCGCGGCCAGGACATCGAGTCCGAGGTGACGCTCAGTTTCACCGAGGCGGTGGACGGGGCCACGGTCCCGCTGCGGATGTCCAGCCAGCAGCCCTGCAAGGCGTGCTCGGGAACCGGCGACAAGAACGGCACGCCGCGGGTGTGCCCGACCTGCGTCGGCACCGGCCAGGTCTCGCGCGGCGGCAGCGGTTCGTTCTCGCTGACCGACCCGTGCCTGGACTGCAAGGGCCGCGGTCTCATCGCGGAGAACCCGTGCGAGGTCTGCCACGGCAGCGGCCGCGCCAAGTCGTCCAGGACCATGCAGGTCCGCATCCCCGCCGGGGTGAGCGACGGCCAGCGGATCCGGCTGCGCGGCAAGGGCGCCCCGGGCGAGCGCGGCGGCCCGGCCGGCGATCTGTACGTCGTCGTCCACGTCGACTCGCACCCGGTCTTCGGGCGCAAGGGCGACAACCTCACCGTCACGGTGCCGGTCTCCTTCACGGAGGCGGCGCTCGGCGGCGAGGTGAAGGTGCCGACGCTCGGCGGGTCCCCGGTCACGCTGAAGCTGCCCGCCGGCACTCCCAACGGGCGCACGATGCGCGCCCGCGGCAAGGGTGCCGTCCGCAAGGACGGCACCCGGGGCGACCTCCTGGTCACCGTCGAGGTCGCGGTGCCGAAGGACCTCGGCGACGAGGCGCGTTCGGCCCTGGAGGCATACCGGAAGGCGACTGAGGGCGAGGATCCGCGGGCAGAACTGTTCCAGGCTGCGAAGGGAGCGTGACACGATGGACGGCCGACGTCGACAGCCGGGATTCGGTGGCAGGGCCTACGAACTCACCGACGAGACGCCGGTGTACGTCATCTCGGTGGCGGCCCAGCTCTCCGGCCTGCACCCGCAGACGCTGAGGCAGTACGACCGCCTCGGCCTGGTCTCCCCGGACCGGACGGCCGGCCGTGGCCGCCGTTACTCGGCCCGCGACATCGAACTGCTCCGCCAGGTGCAGCAGTTGTCGCAGGACGAGGGCATCAACCTGGCCGGTATCAAGCGCATCATCGAGCTGGAGAACCAGGTCGCGGCGCTCCAGGCGCGCGTCGCCGAGCTCTCGGCGGCGGTGGAGGGCGCGGCGGTGGCGATGCAGCAGCGCGAGGCGCAGGTGCACGCCTCGTACCGGCGCGATCTGGTGCCGTACCAGGACGTGCAGCAGGCGAGCGCGCTGGTCGTGTGGCGGCCGAAGCGCGGCGAGCAGTAGGACGCCCGAGGCAGCCCGAGGCAGCAAGGCAGTTCGTCCGAAGGGCCCGGTGCACGGCACCGGGCCCTTCGGCATGTCACCGGGTGCGGGCGCTCAGCTGTCCTGCTCCAGGATTCCGGACCGGGCGATGAGGAAGCCGAGTTGCGCCCGCGAACCGCTGCCGAGGCACGAGGCCAACTTGGCGATGTGGGCGCGGCAGGTGCGGACGTTCATGCCGAGGCGGCGGGCGATGGCCTCGTCGACGAGGCCCTCGACGAGGAGCCGGGCGATGGCGCGCTGCACGCCGCTGATGCCGTTCACGTTGGGCTCGTACGTCACGGGGTCGTCGAGCGGTATCGCCTGCATCCAGAACTGGTCGAAGACACCGACGAGATACTCGACCAGGCCCGGGTGGTGGAGTTCGAGCGCGACCTGGCGGTCCCGGCTGGCCGGGACGAACGCGACCTTGCGGTCGACGATGATCAGCCGGTCGATGATCTCCTCCAGCGTGCGCACCTCGACCTCGGGCCCGATCCGTTCCAGATAGGCCAGTGTGATCGGCTGATGGCGGGCGGTGTGCTGGTAGAGCGTGCGCATCGTGATGCCCCGGCCGAGCAGCGGCCTGACCCTGCGCAGCGCTTCGCCGAAGGTGGCCGCGCTGCGCCCGCTGCCCGGCTGCACCGTCAGCAGCTCCGACGTGCACTCGGCGACGACGCGGTCCAGGCTGGCGTTGATCCGGGGGAGCCCTTCGAGCACGGTTATCGCGTGGGTCGTCGAGGGGTCCTGCGCGCTGATGGTCATGAATGGCTCAAACGCGTCGGACAGTTCTACGGTGAGCCGTCTACGCTCCTGGATTTCGTTCTCTATCGGCAGCAGCAGCTGGGCCAGTGCCGCGGAGGGCGGAACCGGGCGGAGCCACTGGGCGTCGTCGGGGTCGGGACGGAGCAGGTCCAGGTCGATCAGGCAGGGCGCGGAGGCCACCTCCGTCCGGGCGATGCGCCCGGTCCGCAGTGCGCTCGCGTAGAGCCGGGAGCCGGCCTCGCACAGCTCCGCATGTGTATGAGGGTGCCCCTGATTGTCCCGTTCCGACCGCATCTGTACACCCCCAGGCTTTTGCAATACAGGAACATGATGCATTGGGCGAGTGGTGGAAACGTGGAGAGTGAGCCATCGTCATGGCTGCGGGGGAGCCGTAGGAATCACCTTCAAGTGAGGTTGCTCGGTCATGGCCAAGAAGCTCATACGCACCGTAGTCGGTGTCGCGCTCTTTGCTGCTGCGGCGGTGGGAGTGGCGGCGTCGGCCGAGGACCCCGGGTGGGGGCTGGGTACGCAGGTGACCACGGCGGCGCCTGACCCGGGCTGGGAAATGCCGGACCCGGGCTGGGAGCTCGCACCGCAGACGGTTCAGGGCGACCCGGGCTGGGGAAGCGTGCCGCGCACGCTCCCGGATCCTGGCTGGGGAGCGGCTCCGGCCGCGGACCCGGGTTGGGGGTCCGCGCAGGCATGACGGTTCCCGAGGATCCTCGTTTCCGCCGTGAGATGGCGACCGCGTACCGCTCCGGGTGGCATTTCATCGACCTCGTCACGGCGGTGCCGCACCGTGGCGATTCGTTGATGGTCACCCTCCTCGGCGAACCGGTCGTGATCAACCGCGGTGACGACGAGGAGATCCGCGCGTACCGGTGCCTCCGGAGGCCCCGCGGGGCTCCGCAACCCGTTCGCTGTGCCATCAGGTACGGCATGATCTTCGTCAATCTCGACCAGCGCGACCACCAGCTGGTCGAACCGCAAACCACCACCGCCACCCCCCGCAGTGCCTGAGCGGTTCCCCCGTCGTTCAAGATCGCTCAGGTACTTCCCCCACACAGCGGCGCCATCGTGGACCTGAAACACGATGGCGCCGCTGTGCTGTGCGCGCACAGCACGGGCGCTGCTCCGGCCCGGCTCCGGCGCTGCTCCGGCCCCGGCAGGGGCGCGACTCAGGCGCGGCCCATCGCACGGGTAAGCGCGATCTCGATGACCACCCGGTCCGGGTTCGGGGCCGGGGTGCGGCCGTAGCGCTCCGCGTAGCGCGCCACCGCGTCCGCGACCGCCTCCGGGTCCGTGCGGACCGTGGCGCGGCCCTCCAGCGTCGCCCAGCGGCCCTTGTCCACCTGGCAGACCGCCACCGGGGCCGGCTCCGGGGCGGCTGCCAGGATGTTCGCGACCTTGCGGCTGTGCTTGTTGGTGATGACGCGGGCGATGCCCCGCTCGCCGCCCTCCGGGTCGTACGTGACGCCCACCGCGACGACGTGCGGGGTGCCGTCGGGCCGCGGGGTGGTCAGGGTGCACATGTGGTACTCCCGCCAGAAGCTGAGATACGACGGGTCCGGGCTGCGCGGATCGATGGCCATGCCCTGGAACCTACCGCCGGAGCTGCCCGTTTAGTAGCCCTGGATGGACCTTGAGTGGAATAGACTCAACTTTGTGTACGCTGGACGAGTCATGGACAGAGGAGGCGTCATGCAGCAGTACGACGCCGCTCAGACGCAGCTGAGGAGGAGAGACCGCACGTGGACGCCGAGCTGACCAACAGGAGCCGGGACGCGCTCAATGCCGCTTCCACCAGGGCCGTGTCCGACGGGCACGCCGATCTGACCCCCGCGCATCTTCTGCTCGCGCTCCTCGCGGGCCAGGACAACGAGAACATCACCGACCTGCTGGCCGCCGTCGACGCCGACCAGGCCGCGGTGCGCTCCGGGGCCGACCGGGTCCTGGCCGACCTGCCCAGCGTGACCGGCTCGACCGTCGCGCCCCCGCAGCCCAGCCGGGAACTGCTCGCCGTGATCGCCGACGCCACGACCCGTGCGAAGGAGCTCGGCGACGACTATGTGTCGACCGAGCACCTGCTCATCGGTGTCGCGGCCAAGGGCGGGCGGGCCGGCGAGGTGCTGTCCGGGCAGGGGGCCACGGCGCAGAGGCTGCTGGAGGCGTTCGAGAGGACACGAGGAGGGCGACGGGTGACGACACCCGACCCCGAGGGCCAGTACAAGGCCCTGGAGAAGTTCGGCACGGACTTCACGGCCGCGGCCCGTGAGGGCAAGCTCGATCCCGTCATCGGCCGTGACCAGGAGATCCGCCGGGTGGTGCAGGTGCTCTCGCGCCGCACCAAGAACAACCCCGTGCTGATCGGTGAGCCCGGCGTCGGCAAGACCGCCGTCGTCGAGGGGCTCGCCCAGCGGATCGTGAAGGGCGATGTGCCCGAGTCGCTGCGCGACAAGCGGCTCGTCTCGCTCGACCTGGGCGCGATGGTTGCGGGTGCGAAGTACCGGGGCGAGTTCGAGGAGCGCCTGAAGACCGTCCTCTCCGAGATCAAGGAGAGCGAAGGGCGGATCATCACCTTCATCGACGAGCTCCACACCGTCGTCGGCGCGGGCGCGGGCGGCGACTCCGCGATGGACGCGGGCAACATGCTGAAGCCGATGCTCGCCCGCGGCGAACTGCGCATGGTCGGCGCCACGACCCTCGACGAGTACCGCGAGCGGATCGAGAAGGACCCCGCCCTGGAGCGCCGCTTCCAGCAGGTGCTGGTCGCCGAGCCGACGGTCGAGGACACGATCGCGATCCTGCGCGGGCTCAAGGGCCGGTACGAGGCGCACCACAAGGTGCAGATCGCGGACAGCGCGCTGGTCGCCGCCGCGACCCTGTCCGACCGGTACATCACCTCCCGCTTCCTGCCCGACAAGGCCATCGACCTCGTCGACGAGTCCGCCTCGCGGCTCCGTATGGAGATCGACTCCTCGCCCGTCGAGATCGACGAGCTGCAGCGCTCCGTCGACCGGCTGCGGATGGAGGAGCTCGCGCTCAAGAGCGAGACGGACGAGGCGAGCAAGCAGCGTCTGGAGAAGCTGCGGCGCGACCTCGCGGACCGGGAGGAGGAGCTGCGCGGCCTGACCGCGCGCTGGGAGAAGGAGAAGGAGTCCCTCAACCGGGTCGGTGAGCTGAAGGAGAAGCTCGACGAGCTGCGCGGCCAGGCGGAGCGGGCCCAGCGCGACGGCGACTTCGACACCGCCTCCAAGCTGCTCTACGGGGAGATTCCGGGGCTGGAGCGGGAGCTCGCCGAGGCCACGGAGGCGGAGGCGCAGCAGGAGGCGGCGAAGGACACGATGGTCAAGGAGGAGGTCGGCCCGGACGACATCGCCGACGTCGTCGCCTCCTGGACCGGTATCCCGGCCGGCCGGCTGCTGGAGGGCGAGACCCAGAAGCTCCTGCGCATGGAGGACGAGCTGGGCAGGCGCCTGATCGGCCAGACCGAGGCGGTGCGCGCCGTCTCCGACGCGGTGCGGCGCTCCCGGGCCGGGATCGCGGACCCCGACCGGCCGACCGGCTCCTTCCTCTTCCTCGGCCCGACCGGTGTCGGCAAGACCGAGCTGGCGAAGGCGCTGGCGGACTTCCTCTTCGACGACGAGCGGGCGATGATCCGCATCGACATGTCGGAGTACAGCGAGAAGCACAGCGTCGCCCGGCTGGTCGGCGCGCCTCCCGGGTACGTGGGGTACGAGGAGGGCGGCCAGCTCACCGAGGCCGTGCGCCGGCGCCCGTACAGCGTGATCCTGCTCGACGAGGTGGAGAAGGCCCACCCCGAGGTCTTCGACCTGCTGCTCCAGGTCCTGGACGACGGGCGGCTCACCGACGGCCAGGGCCGCACGGTCGACTTCCGCAACACCATCCTGATCCTCACCTCCAACCTGGGCAGCCAGTACCTGGTGGAGCCGCTGACAAGCGAGGAGGAGAAGAAGCAGCAGGTGCTGGAGGTCGTCAGGGCGTCCTTCAAGCCGGAGTTCCTCAACCGGCTGGACGATCTGGTCGTCTTCTCGGCCCTGACCAAGGAGGAGCTGGGCCGTATCGCCGAGCTCCAGATCGACCGCCTCGCGCGGCGGCTGGCCGAGCGCAGGCTGGTGCTGGAGGTCACCCCGGCCGCGCTGGAGTGGCTCGCCGACGAGGGCAACGATCCGGCCTACGGGGCGCGGCCGCTGCGGCGCCTCGTCCAGACGGCGATCGGCGACCGGCTCGCGAAGGAGATCCTCGCGGGCGAGATCAAGGACGGCGACACGGTCCGCGTCGACCGGTTCGAGAACGACCTGCTCGTGGGCCGCGTGCAGTGAGCCGGTGCGGTGCGGGGGCCGGGGCGCCGCCCCGGCCCGCGTTGCCGCACACCGGCCGCACGTCCCGATTCGGACACGTCGCGCCCGGGGACCGGTGGGGGTTGCCAGCCCCCGCCCGGCATGGGAGAGGATGGCCGCATCCGTACGAAGGGAAACACCCCGTGAGCATCGACCCGTCCTCGATTCCGAATTTCGGGGGCCAGCCCCAGCAGCCCCAGGCCGCAGGACCGGCGGGTCCTGTGGTGCCCGACCAGGACCTGGTCAAGCAGCTCCTCGACCAGATGGAACTGAAGTACGTCGTCGACGACGAGGGTGACCTCGCGGCGCCGTGGGAGGAGTTCCGCACCTACTTCATGTTCCGCGGTGAGGAGGACCAGCAGGTCTTCTCGGTGCGCACGTTCTACGACCGTCCGCACGCCCTTGAGGACCGGGCGAAGCTTCTGGACGCGATCGACGACTGGAACCGCCGCACCCTGTGGCCCAAGGTCTACACGCACACCCACGAGGAGGACGGCAAGCCGGTCTCCGTCCGCCTCATCGGCGAGGCCCAGATGCTGATCGGCATGGGCGTCAGCCTGGAGCACTTCGTGTCGTCCACCGTCAGCTGGGTGCGCGCGTCGATCGAGTTCGACAAGTGGCTCGCTGAGCAGTTCGGACTCGCGCCCGCGAGCGCCGACGCCGCCGAGGACGAGAAGCCCGCCGACGACGCCTGAGGGCCCGCCCGGCCCGTGGCTACAGCGCCATCGGCCCGAGCGTGAGCAGATACGCCCCGTAGCCGAACGACAGCCCGGCCAGGGCGGCGATCACGGTGATCGCCGCCCTCGGCCGGGCTTTCGTCAGTGCGGTCGCGAGCGGCAGCAGCAGCGGGAAAGCCGGCAGCAGGAAGCGCGGCTTGGACTCGAAGAAACCCGAACCGCCGACCGTGATCAGCACCAGCACGCCCGTGTAGACGAGCAGCGCCGGCGGCGGCCGGTCCATGACGAACAGGGCGAAGAGCAGCACTCCGGCCCCCACGATCATCAGCGCCATCGGAAAGCCGAAGAAGACGGGTGTGGTCACCATCGACCGCACCACCAGCAGCGAACCGGCCCCCAGGTCGAACCGCGACGTCCAGCCGCTCTGCACCGCGAAGTAGCCGCCCAGCGGGTCGCCCGTGCGGGACCCGACCCACAGCAGGTAGCCGAGCCATCCGGCGGGCGCCAGGGCCGCCCCGGCCCACAGCCGCCAGCCGCCCGCCCCCTTGCGTCTGACCAGCTCGTACGCCGCCACCACGACGACCGCCGCGGCGACCGCGACGCCGTTCGGTCTCGTCAGCCCGGCGAGCGCCGCCAGCGTCCCCGCCCACAGCCAGCGGCGGGTCAGCAGCGCGTACAGCGACCACGCCGCGAAGGCGCACAACAGCGGCTCCGTGTACGCCATCGACAGCACGATCGCGTGCGGCAGCAGCCCCCACAGCAGCACGAGGACGGTCGCGACGGTCCTGTTGTGCAGCCGCTCGCCGATGGCGTAGATCCCCCAGGCCGCGACGCCGGCCGCCACCCAGGAGAGCGCAAGGCCCACCGTGCCGCCTGCCACCGGCAGGAGGGCCTTGCCGGCCCTGATGAGCGCCGGGTAGAGCGGGAAGAACGCCAGATCGGACTGGACGGCGCCGTCCGGCCAGTGCAGCGTGTGCCCGTAGCCGTGCGAGGCGATCCGGGCGTACCAGTTGGAGTCCCAGGACGTGGCGAGCAGGGCCCGCGGGGACTTGTCGATGCGCCAGGCCCAGAGGGCCATCAGGAGCATCCCGAGGAGCCGGGCCGCGGCGAACAGCCCCAGCGCGGGCGCCGCCCGGTACAGGGCGGCGCGCCAGTGGGGAACGGGCCGGGCACCGGCCAGGGCATCGACTGACGCTGCCTTGTCGGACGCTGACTTGTCGAACGTCTCGGCGGACAGGGGACACCTCCGTGCGCGCGTGATCGGTCAGTCAACCCGACCTTCAGCGGCGCGCGGTGGCGGCGCGAGCGCTGCGCGGCCGTCCGGGTGGATTCCGGCCCGGAAGGCCGCCGCGTACGTGTGCCGCCTTGACGGCGGCGGGTCCGGCACGTAGCCGCGCTGTTTCAGCCGGCGGCCAGGCCCGCGTCCCCGTGCGGTCCGTCGGACCAGCCGGTTGCCGGCCGGTCGCAGGCGGGGAGTTCCGGCTGCTGCCGGCGGCCGTGCCCAGCGCGAGCAGTGCGGCGCGTGGCCGCGACCGGTCCCCGGCTCCGGTCGCGGCGACGTGGGGCGTGGCGGGGTGGCAGCGGCGGATCAGCAGCAGCCGGCTGCCATCGGCCCGTCCGCGCCGGAGCCTGTGGAGGCGGGCTCGCCGCAGCAACAGGTGCTTCCCTGCTGTTCGTCGAGCGTGTCGGCGTCGGCCTTGTCGACGTAGACCTCCCAGGGCTCCCGGCCGGGGCCGTGGACCCAGACCTTGTCCTGGAGGGCGTAGCAGCAGGTGGTGTCGGACTCCTCGGTGGTGGCCAGGCCCGCCTCGCCGAGGCGGGTGGTGGCGGCGTGGACGGCGTCGGTGGTGTCGACCTCGACGCCGAGGTGGTCCATGCGCGTCGCCTCGTCGCCGGCGCCTTCGATGAGGACGAGCTTGAGCGGGGGCTCGGCGATGGCGAAGTTGGCGTAGCCGTCGCGGAGCTTGGCGGGCTCGGTGCCGAAGAGCTTGGTGTAGAAGGCGACGGACGCGTCGAGGTCCGGGACGCGAAGGGCGAGCTGTACGCGGGACATCGTGTACCTCCTTGCGCGGGTGGGGTTCAGCAGCCGCCCGATACGGCTGCCGGGGCGCCGATGCCGATCTGCAGGGTGGCGGGTGCGGCGCAGCAGCCGCCACCGTCGTCGCCGGCCCGGGTGGTCTCGGGCTCGTCGAAGAGTCCGGCGCCGCCGCACACCCCCGTCTCGGGCAGGGTCAGCTCCACGCGCTCTGCGGCTTCCCGGTCGCCGGCGAGGGCGGCGGCGATGGAGCGGACCTGTTCGTAGCCGGTCATGGCGAGGAAGGTCGGGGCGCGGCCGTAGGACTTCATACCGACCAGGTAGACGCCCTCCTCCGGGTGCGAGAGCTCGTTGACCCCGTGCGGGTAGACGGTGCCGCAGGAGTGGACGTTCGGGTCGATCAGCGGTGCCAGCCCGACAGGGGCCTGGAGGCGCTCGTCGAGACCGAGGCGCAGCTCGGAGACGAAGGAGAGGTCGGGCCGGAAGCCGGTGAGGACGATGACCTCGTCGACCGCGTCCAGACGGCGTCCGTCCTCGGCCACCAGCACCAGCCGGCCGTCGGCGTCGCGTTCGACGGCCTCGGTACGGAAGCCTGTGACAGCGTCGGCGTGTCCGTCCTCCACCGCGGCCCTGGCGGCGAGGCCCAGCGCACCGCGTGCGGGGAGCTGGTCGGCCTCGCCACCACCGAAGGTGGAGCCGGAGATGCCGCGCCGCAGGATCCACACGGCATGCGTGTCCGGGGCGGTCTCGGCCAGGCCCGCCAGGGAGGCGAGGGCGGTGAAGGCGGAGGCGCCGGAGCCGATGACGGCAGTGCGCTTGCCCGCGTAACGCGCCCTGACGGCTGGGTCATCGAGGTCCGGGACGCGGTAGCGGACGCGGTCCGATGCGGTGCGCTCGCCGAGGGCGTGGAGGCCGTCGCCGCCGATCGGGCCGGGGGTGGACCAGGTGCCGGAGGCGTCGATGACCGCGCGGGCGGTGATCCGCTCCTCGGTGCCGTCGACGCCCCGGATGTGCACGGTGAAGGGCTGCTGTTCGCGGTCGGCGTCCACGACGCGATCGCGGCCGGCGCGGGAGACGCCGGTGACGAGGGCGCCGTAGCGGACGCGCTCGCCCAGCACGTCCGCCAGCGGCTGAAGGTACCGCTCGGCCCAGTCGCCTCCGGTCGGGTACGTCGCACCGTCAGGGCTGATCCAGCCCGTGGGGGCCAGGAGCTTCGCGGCCGCGGGGTCGACCACCTCGGCCCAGGTGGAGAAGAGCCGCACGTGACGCCACTCCCGCACGGCGGCACCTGCGGCGTCCCCCGCCTCCAGGACCAGGGGCTCCAGGCCCCGCCCGACGAGGTGTGCGGCAGCGGCCAGGCCGATCGGGCCGGCCCCGACGACCACGGTGGGCAGGACGTCGGTGGGCACCTCGGTAATCGGCTCGGTCACGGCGAATCCCCAGTCTGTTTCGACACCCGTCGATGGCTTGCGTTGCCAGCATGGCGCCTGATTCGACGACCGTCAACATAGGCAGGGATCGAAGTAGGAGGGGGTCGTGCGGACGGCCGGCCGCGCATGCGCATTCGGGACGAGAGGGCGTGGGCTCAGGACGCCAGGCGTTGCAGGCGGCTGGTGGCCTCGCGGAGGACGTCGTCCCTCTTGCAGAAGGTGAAGCGGACCTGGCTGCGGCCGGCCTCCGGGTCGTCGTAGAAGACGGAGTTGGGGACGGCGACGACACCGCAGCGTTCGGGGAGGGAGCGGCAGAAGGCATAGGCGTCCTTCTCGCCGAAGGGGGTGATGTCGGTGGTGATGAAGTAGGTGCCCTGGGGCCGGTAGACCTCGAACCCGGCCGCACGCAAGCCGTCGGCGAGCAGGTCGCGCTTACGTCGCAGGTCGGCGCGGAAGCCGTCGAAGTACGAGTCCGGCAGGCGGAGCGCCTCGGCGATCGCGTACTGGAACGGGCCCGCACTGACGTACGTCAGGTACTGCTTCGCCGTCCGGACCGCAGAGACGAGGGGGCCGTCGGCCGTGACCCAGCCGACCTTCCATCCGGTGAAGGAGAAGGTCTTGCCGGCCGAGGAGATGGAGACGGTCCGCTCGTGCATGCCGGGGAGCGTCGCGATCGGGACGTGGACGGCGTCGTCGAAGGCCAGGTGCTCGTAGACCTCGTCGGTGACGACGAGCAGGTCGTGTTCGACGGCGAGCCCGGCGATGGCGGTGCGCTCCTCGGCGGTGAGGACCGTGCCGGTCGGGTTGTGCGGGGTGTTGAGGAGCAGGAGGCGGGTCCGCGGGGTGATCCTGGCCCGCAGCTCGTCCAGGTCCGGACGGAAGGACGGGGCGCGCAGGGTGAGCGGTACGCGCTTCGCGCCGGCCATCGCGATGCACGCCGCGTAGGAGTCGTAGAAGGGCTCGAAGGCGATCACCTCGTCACCGGGCTCCAGCAGCGCGAGCATGGTCGCCGCGATCGCCTCGGTCGCCCCCGCGGTGACCAGGATCTCCGTGTCGGGGTCGAAGTCCAGGCCGTAGAAGCGGCGCTGGTGGTCGCTGATGGCGGCGCGCAGTTCCGGGACGCCCGGACCCGGCGGGTACTGGTTGCCCCGGCCGTCGCGCAGGGCCCGCACGGCAGCCTCGCGTACGGACTCCGGGCCGTCCGTGTCCGGGAAGCCCTGACCCAGGTTGATCGCGCCCGTCGCCGTCGCCAGTGCCGACATCTCCGCGAAGATCGTCGTCCCGAGCCCGTCCAGCCTGCGGTTCAGCAGCGGCCTGCCGCCCATGTCTCCACCGTCCTCAACCGGGTGTCCGTCGATCCTTCGAGTGCCATCCTGGCCCATGCCCGGACGGGCGCTCCGCTTGCGCATCCCGGGGAACGAGACGCTCGCCGGAGGTCATGGCCGCCATCCTGCGCGGAACCTCTGGACTAGCTCAAGTCTGCTTTGGGCCGTGAGGGCCGGGGGCATCCCCCTGTCACGCAAGCGACGGGACCCGCGCAAGCGGGGACCGCACGGGGAACGAAGGGGGACGGTGAGGGCGATGCTGGTACTGATCATCGCGGTCGCGCTGGCCGCGGTCCTGGTGGCCGTGGTCAGGGCGGCGGGCCGGAGCGGCGCCCGCGGTGTCGGCCGGAGCCGGTCGCGGCGCGGCAGCTGGTGGGCGGGGAGCGGCGGTGGCTCCTCGCACGGCGGGGGCGCCGCCTGCGGAAGCGGTGGCTCCTCGTGCAGTAGCTCCTCCTCGTGCAGCAGCTCCTCCTCCT
This sequence comes from Streptomyces sp. FIT100, assembly GCF_024584805.1. Lineage (NCBI taxonomy): Bacteria > Bacillati > Actinomycetota > Actinomycetes > Kitasatosporales > Streptomycetaceae > Streptomyces > Streptomyces sp. FIT100. The sequence goes on from NZ_CP075715.1 coordinate 4,257,551, forward strand.
GCGGGGGCGGAGGAGGCTGCGGGGGCGGAGGCAGCTGACACGGGGCAGCTGGTCCGCCGCGCACCGCGGCAGAAGGACGCCCGGGTGGGAGAGGAGTGAACTCCCCCCGGGCGTCGCCATGTTGACGCACTATGCACGTATCCCGCGTGGTCACGGACATTCCGGAGGGGATTCGGTTGAACAGTTGAACCGTAAGGCCCCCGAGGGGATGGAAAGCACGTGAAGTTGGGTAAAAGCGCTGTGAGCGCCGCGCACTTCATGATTCCCTCGCTGTCGAGAACATCCAGCCCTCGGACCCTCCATCCGGACCCGAGCAGGCGGTCCCCACTCCTGTGTGCCACCTCCGGGGCGCCCCCGGACCGCCCGTCTACCCGTTACGCGTGTTTGCGGAGCCGACCCATGCTCACGACCCTGAAGACCTCCTACACCGACACCCGCGCGGCCGATCTGGCCTGGGCGCTGGGGCGGGAGCCGCTGCCCGCCCTCGCCGAGCTGGACCTGGAACTGGAAGGGGCGAAGCTCCAGTTGAGACTGCTGGGCGCATCGCACCAGGTGCTGCTGGAGGAGGAGCAGGGCGTCTGCTCCGAGACCGTCGCCTGCATCCCCGGCAGCAGCACGCCGCTGCCGCTGGGTGTGGCCAAACGGATCGGCGTGTGGGACTACGAGTTCGCGGCGCGCGTCGAGACGCTGTCGCAGGGCTCCTTCGCGGGGCGCGCGCAGGAGCTCCTCGCGCTGGTCGCGGACCATCCGAACGGGCTCGCGGGGACCTTCCCCGGCTCGCCGCACGCGTTCACGGCCATGGTGGCGCAGCGGCTGGAGGGCCAGGTGCGGTGGCGCACTTGGCATGCGTACCCGCAGGAGGGGCAGCTCGTGGTGACCCGGACGCGGGTGGGCGCGCGCATGCCCGCTGCGCGCTGATTCCACACATCCTCATGGCATTTCGATGCAGTTGCACCCGTGTGGGTGACGTGATGCGACGGATGTGTGACGTAGCGTTACGGCATGATCGACCCGCCTGTGTCAGCACCCGCCCGGGGCGGGGCGCGACGGCTCCAGGGCGGGGCGCGGCCGCCCGTCCGTCCCGGCGCGGGCCGGTTCCCCGTCCTCCTCGTCGTCTTCGTCTGCGCCGCCTGCGGGCTGGTGTACGAACTCGAACTCGTCGCCCTCGCCTCGTACTTGATCGGTGACTCGGTCACCCAGGCCAGCGTCGTGCTGTCCGTCATGGTCTTCGCGATGGGTCTCGGCTCCCTGTTCGCCAAGCGGCTGCGCTGCCATGCGGCGGTCGGATTCGGGCTGGTGGAGGCGGCGCTCGCGCTCATCGGCGGCAGCTCGGCGCTGGTGCTGTACGCGGCGTTCGCATGGTTCGACGAGGCGCGGTACGCGCTGGTGGCGTTCTCGCTCGCGATCGGCGTGCTGATCGGGGCGGAGATCCCGCTGCTGATGTCGCTGATCCAGCGGACGTCGCGGCGCGCCGACGGGGAGCACGACGCGGCGGGCACGGTCGCCGACCTCTTCGCGGCGGACTATGTGGGCGCGCTGGTGGGCGGACTCGCCTTTCCGTTCCTGCTGCTGCCCTGGCTCGGACAGCTGACCGGCGCGCTGCTGACGGGCGCGGTGAACGCGGTGGCGGGCGCGGCGCTCGTGCTGTGCCTGTTCCGGCGGGACCTCTCGTCGCGGGCGCGCTGGTGGCTGCTGATCGGCAATGTGGCGGTGCTTGCGCTGCTGGCGACCGCGACCGTGCTGGCCGCGGACTTCGAGTCGGCGGCGCGGCGGGCGGTGTACGGCGAGCCGGTGCGGGTCGCCGTGCGCACGGGACAGCAGGAGGTCGTGCTCACCGGCGCGCGCCAGGGGCCGCTCGATCTCTTCCTGGACGGCCGGCTGCGGGCGAGTGGGCGGGCTGAGGCGCGGTACCAGCCGGCGCTGGTGCGGCCGGCGATGCGCGGGCCGCACGCCCGGGTGCTCGTCCTCGGCGGCGGAGACGGCCTCGCGGCGCGCGAGGTGCTGCGGTATCCCGGCGTGCGCACGGTGACCCTCGTCGAGCGCGATCCGGGCATGGTGCGGCTCGCCCGCACGGATCCGGCGCTGTCGGCGCTGAACGGTGCGGTGTTCCGGGACGCGCGGCTGCGGGTGGTGTACGCGGACGCGTTCGCCTGGCTGAGGGGCGCCGCGCAGGGCGGGGACGGGTGCGGGGACAGGGGCGGGGACGGGGGCGGCGGATACGACGTGGTGATCGCGGACCTGCCCGAGCCGGGCACCGCGCCCGGCGCGAAGCTCTACTCCCAGGAGTTCTACGGCCTCACGGCGGGGGTCCTCGCGGACGGCGGACGGGTGGCGGTGCACGCGGGCGCGATCGGCGCGGACGCGCGAGCGTACTGGACGGTCGAGTCCACGATGCGCGCGGCGGGTCTCGCGACGACCCCCTACCGCGCGCCGGCCCACCCCGCCCGCGCCTTCGTCCTGGCGACGGCGGGCCCACCGCCCCGGCTGGGCCCGGGCGCGGTGGATCTCGCGCCCGAGCGGATGGAAGGGCTGCCGGCGTCGACGCTGGTGCATCCGCGGTACGGGGAGTGACGGGGCACTTTTGCGGCTTCCGCCGCGTCGGAGGGGCGGAGCCGCCGCTCGCGTCTGCGGCGCGAGGTGTGCCGGTTCTGCACAGAAGGGGTCCGCGCGGGCCGGGGCTGAGTAGGCTCGGGCCATGGAGCATGAGGTGTTCGTTCCGGTACCGGCAGAGATCCTCCGGCAGGCGCTCTCCGATCCTGCCCGCGTCGCGCGCTGCCTCCCGGGGCTCCAGCAGGACGCCGACGCGGCGGTCGGCCCGCTCGCGGGGAGGCTGAAGATCCGCGTCGGCGGACATACGATCACCTATCGCGGCGCCCTGCGGATCACCCCGAAGGGCAGCGACTTCGCCGTCGAGGGCGAGGGCACGGAGGCCCGCGGTCCGGGCTCCGCCAAGGTCGCCCTGACGCTGCGTCTCCTCCCGGCGGAGGGCGGTACGACCCTCGGCTTCAGCGGCACGTCCCACGCGGACGGCCGCCTCGCCGAACTGCCCGCGGACACGATCGTCCAGGCGGCCACCCGCCTGCTGGACCGTTTTGCCGCGTCGCTGGCCTCCGAGGCACCCGCCCCCTCCGCCGGCGCCCAGCCGGACACCACGACCGAGGTTCCCCGAACCGACGACGTCCCCGAAGCCGAAGCCGAAGCCGAAGCCGAAGCCGAAGCCGAAGCCGAAGCCGAAGCCGAAGCCGAAGCCGAAGCCGAAGCTGGAACGGACGCGGGCGCGGACACCGGGAGCGGCACCGGGACCGGGACCGACCCCGCGCCCCTCTTCGACGTCGACGTTCCGCCCCCCTCCCTCGACCCCCTGGCCGACGAGACGTTCGGCGACGGCGACGAGCCCCCGGCGGAGGCCGCGCACGCGCGCCGGACCATGATCGGTCGCAGCGCCGAGGAGGTCGACCACGCGCCGCCCCGCGGCCGCTACGCGCCCGTGCCCGCACCGCAGTCCACCACGGCCGGTGGCACTCTGCGCTGGATCGCGCCGGCCGCCGCACTCGCGATCGCGTCCGCCGTCGTCGTCGGGCGTGCGCTGCGGCGTCGCAGGTAGTCCGCCAGTAGTGTCGGGGTGTGAGTAGCGAAGAGAGTGTCCGGCTCACCGCCGGCGATGCCGAGCTGACCGTTGACCCCGCGAACGGCTGCCGCGTCAGCAGTTTCCGGATCGGAGGGACCGAACTCCTCCGCCAGGGTCCGCACTACGGCAGTTTCCCCATGGTCCCGTGGTGCGGACGCACCGAGAACGGCCGGTTCCTCAACGGCGGCGTTCCCCACCAGTTGCCCGTCAACTCCCCGCCCCATGCCATCCACGGCACCGGCCGCGACGTGGCCTGGCGGATGGCGCGCGAGGCATCCGGCCCGACCACGGCCGTGTTCACCTACGAACTCGGCGACCCCTGGCCGTACGACGGACTCGTGACCCAGACGTTCGAGCTGACCGAGGACTCGCTCACGTTCCAGATGGGCGTCGAGACATACGACGTGTCGTTCCCCGCGCAGGCGGGCTGGCACCCCTGGTTCCGGCGCAACGCCTTCCCGGGCGGGAAGGACGTGCGGATCGACTTCACCGCGGACTGGCAGGAGGAGCGCGGCACCGACCACCTCCCCACCGGCCGCCGTATCGCCCCCACCCCCGGCCCCTGGGACGACTGCTTCGGCATGGAGGACGGCGTCCACGTCACCCTCACCTGGCCCGAGCAGCTGGAGCTCACGGTGAAGAGCCGCTCGGAGTGGGTCGTGGTCTACGACGAGGAGCCCGAGGCGGTCTGCGTCGAGCCCCAGTCGGGTCCTCCCAACGGCCTCAACACCCATCCGCGCCTGGTCACGCCCATCGACCCGCTCGAAATGGCCGCGACCTGGAGCTGGCGGAGGCTCGCTCAGGACAGGACCTAAGCTGCTGGGCATGACTGACGTATGCGCTGAGCTGCTCCAGCAGATCAAGGACAAGGCCGTCGTGCACGGCAAGGTGACCCTCTCCTCGGGTCGTGAGGCCGACTACTACATCGACCTGCGCCGGATCACGCTGGACGGCGAGGCCGCGCCGCTGGTCGGTCAGGTCATGCTCGATCTGACCGAGGAGCTGGACTTCGACTGCGTCGGCGGGCTGACCCTCGGGGCCGACCCCGTCGCCACCGCGATGCTGCATGCCTCCGCCGCGCGCGGCGAGCGCCTGGACGCCTTCGTCGTGCGCAAGGCCCAGAAGGCCCACGGGATGCAGCGCCGTATCGAGGGCGCCGACGTCAAGGGCCGGCGCTGCCTCGTGGTCGAGGACACCTCGACCACGGGCGGCTCGCCGCTCACCGCCGTCGAGGCGGTGCGTGAGGCGGGCGGTGAGGTGGTCGCGGTCGCCACGATCGTGGACCGCGGCGCCGCCGACGCCATCGCCGAGGCCGGGCTCAGCTATCTGACCGGATACCGGCTCTCGGACCTCGGCCTCGACTGACCGGTCCGCCAGGGGCTGACCTGCGGCTTTGCCGAGGGGCGGGTGTTTCACGTGAAACCTCCCGCCCTTTGGGCCGGGCACCGGCGTGGGCGTCTGGAAAGATAGGTGCGACGATGACGTCGCCCCCAGGTCAGGGCCAAGCAACGCAAACCGCACATCACAAGGAGCGGACAGATGCCCATCGCAACCCCCGAGGTCTACAACGAGATGCTCGACCGGGCGAAGGCAGGCAAGTTCGCCTACCCGGCCATCAACGTCACCTCGTCCCAGACCCTGCACGCTGCGCTGCGCGGCTTCGCGGAGGCCGAGAGCGACGGCATCATCCAGATCTCCACCGGCGGTGCGGAGTTCCTGGGCGGTCAGCACAGCAAGGACATGGTGACCGGTGCGGTCGCCCTGGCCGAGTTCGCGCACATCGTGGCGGCGAAGTACGACATCACCGTCGCGCTGCACACCGACCACTGCCCGAAGGACAAGCTCGACGGCTACGTCCGCCCGCTGCTGGCGGTCTCCGCCGAGCGTGTCGCCGCCGGCAGGAACCCGCTCTTCCAGTCCCACATGTGGGATGGTTCCGCCGAGACCCTTGCCGACAACCTGGCCATCGGCCAGGAGCTGCTGGCGCAGGCCGCCGCCGCCAAGATCATCCTTGAGGTCGAGATCACCCCGACCGGCGGCGAGGAGGACGGCGTCACCCACGAGATCAACGACGAGCTCTACACGACGGTCGAGGACGCCATCCGCACCGCCGAGGCGCTCGGCCTGGGCGAGAAGGGCCGCTACCTGCTGGCGGCGTCGTTCGGCAATGTGCACGGTGTGTACAAGCCGGGCAACGTCGTGCTCCGCCCCGAGCTGCTGAAGGACCTGCAGGCCGGTGTGGCCGCGAAGTTCGGCAAGGCCGACCCGTTCGACTTCGTCTTCCACGGCGGCTCCGGCTCCACGGCCGAGGAGATCGCCACCGCGCTGGAGAACGGTGTCGTGAAGATGAACCTCGACACCGACACCCAGTACGCCTTCACCCGCCCCGTCGTGGACCACATGTTCAAGAACTACGACGGTGTGCTGAAGGTCGACGGCGAGGTCGGCTCCAAGAAGCACTACGATCCGCGCAGCTGGGGCAAGGTCGCCGAGGCGGGCATGGCCAAGCGCGTCGTCGAGGCGTGCGGCGCGCTGCGCTCCACGGGCACGAAGATCAAGTAAGCGCTGGACCCCCTGAGGGCCCGGCACCGGTCACCGGTGCCGGGCCCTCGCGTTTGGGCCCTCGCGTTTGGGCCCTCGCGTTTGGGCCCTCGCGTTTGGGCCCTTGCGTTTGCGGGCTCGCGTCCGTTCGGCGAGGGGTGGGGAGGAGCCGGGGCGGGAAAAGTCCTGCCGCAGGCGATGCCACCGGCCCAGGGGGATGATCGGCGTATGGACATCAGGCTGTCGTCGACCACCGGCCGGTGGGTGGTGCTGACGACCGTCCTCGGGTCCAGCATGGCACTGCTGGACTCGACCGTCGTCAACGTCGCCCTGCCGCACATCGGCGACGACCTCGACGCCGATCTCGCGGCCCTGCAGTGGACCGTCAACGCCTACATGCTCACCCTCGCCGGGCTGATCCTGCTCGGCGGAGCGCTCGGCGACCGGTACGGGCGGCGGCGGGTGTTCGTCATCGGGGTGGTGTGGTTCGCGGTGGCCTCGCTCGCCTGCGGGCTCGCGCCCAACGCGCTCGTGCTGATCATCGCCCGCGCCTTGCAGGGCGTCGGCGGCGCCCTGCTCACACCCGGCTCCCTGGCCATCATCCAGGCGAGTTTCCACCCCGACGACCGGGCCCGCGCCGTGGGGCTGTGGTCCGGCTTCGGCGGGGTCGGCGCGGCCGTGGGCCCCTTCGTCGGCGGGTGGCTGGTAGACGGCCCCGGCTGGCGCTGGGTGTTCCTGCTGAACGTGCCGCTGGCGGCGCTGTGCGTGCCGGTGGCGCTGCGCCATGTGCCCGAGTCGCGCGACCCGTTCGCGCACGGGCGGTTCGACGTCCTGGGCGCCGTGCTGGGCGCGCTGGGCCTCGCGCTCGTGACGTACGCGCTCATCGACATGGCCTGGTGGGCCGGTGTGGCGGGGGTGGCGGCGAGTGCGGCCTTCGTCGTCGTCGAGCGGCGCCGTCCCGAGCCCATGCTGCCGCCGTCGATCTTCGCCTCGCGGCTGTTCACCGCGGTCAACCTGGTCACCGTGTGCGTGTACGCGGCGTTCGGCGGGTTCTTCTTCCTCGCCTCCCTGCAACTCCAGGTCGTCTCGGGCTATTCGGCCCTCGCCGCGGGGACCGCGCTGCTGCCCACCACCGTGCTGATGCTCCTGTTCTCCGCCCGCTCGGGGGCGCTGGGCGAGCGGATCGGCCCCCGCATCCCCCTCACCGTCGGCCCGCTGCTCTGCGCGGCCGGGATGCTGCTGATGCTCCGCGTCGGTGCGAACGCCTCGTACGTCGCCGACGTGCTGCCCGCGACGCTGGTGCTCGGCCTCGGCATGGTGACCCTGGTCGCCCCGCTCACCGCCACCGTCCTTGCCTCCGTGGACACCGCCAGGGCGGGCATCGCCAGCGGTATCAACAACGCGGCCGCCCGCGCGGCGGGCCTGCTCGCGGTGGCCGCGCTGCCGCTGCTGACCGGGATGGGGCCGGAGGCGTACCGGATCCCGGAGGAGTTCGCGGCGACCTTCCGGCGGGCGATGCCGATGTGCGCGGGCGTGCTCGTGCTGGGCTCGGTCATCGCCTGGGCGACGATCCGGCGGCCGCCGGCGACGCGCGCCCGGCCCGAGTGCAAGGTGCAGTGCGGGGTCGGCGCGCCCACTCTGGAACACATCGCGCGGCCGGACCCCGGGCAGGACGGCCATGACCGTCGGGAGGGCCGGGACGACCGTCGGGAGGGGCGGGACAAGACCTCCGAGTGAGCCGCGGGGCGCGCCGGTCGCGGGCGCGGGTCGCGGCGGGGCGGCCGGGCTCTGCCCATGCCCAGGGGCCTCGGAGGGGCTCTCGGGCCTCAGCGGCCTCGGAGCAGGCCCTCGGGTCTCAGAGCATGTCCTCGATCGTCATCGGCAGTTTGCGCAGCCTGCGACCGGTGGCGTTGTGGACCGCGTTGGCGATGGCGGCGGCGACGCCGACCTGACCGATCTCCCCGACGCCCTTCACCCCGAGCGGGTTGACGACCGGGTCCTCGACCTCGACGAGTTCGATGTCCACGTCGGGGGCGTCGGCGTTGACCGCGACAAGGTATTCGCCGAGGCTGGAGTTGGCCCAGCGACCGGTCCCGGGCTGCATGTAGTTGGCCTCCAGCAGTGCCTGCCCCAGGCCCCAGAGCATGCCGCCCATGAGCTGGCTGCGGGCCGTCTTGGGGTTGAGCACCCGGCCGGGGGCGAAGGCGCCCGTCATCCTGCGCACCCGGATCAGTCCGAGTTCCGCGTCCACGGCCACCTCGGCGAACTGCGCGCCGAACGTGAGCATGCCGTACTCCGCGCCCGGGCCGGGCGGACTCCAGGATCCGGTGGCCTCCGCGTCCGGCTGGAAGCACCGCTGCAGCAGCGCCGCGTACGACTCGCTCGACGTACCCGCGGTCATGACGCCGTCCTGGACGACGACATCGGCAATCGCCGCGCCGTGCAGGGGCGATCCCGGATCGCCGACGGCCCGCGCGATCATCTGGTTGCGCAGGGCGGTGGCCGCGCTGTGCACCGCGGCACTGATCATCCCGCTGCCGGAGGAGCCGACGGCCGCCGCGATGGTGGGCAGGTCGGTGTCGCCGTTCTCGAAGCGGCAGCGCTCGAAGGCCATGCCGAGGCCGTCGGCGGCGACCTGGGTCATGACGGTGGCCACGCCGGTGCCGAAGTCGGGGGTCGCCGCCTGTACGAGGGCCGTGCCGTCGGCGTACAGGCGGGCGCGGGCGCGCTGCGGGTTGGCGGGCGAGAAGACCGGGTATCCGGCCGTGGCCATGCCGGTCCCGATCAGCCAGTTCCCGTCGCGCCTGGCGCCTGGCGCCAGGGTGCGCCGGTCCCAGCCGAAGCGGGCGGCGCCGCGCTCGAAGCACTCCCTGAGGCCGGTGCTGGACCAGGGGTTGCCGGTGTTGGGGTCGGTGTCGCTGATGTTGCGCAGGCGCAGCTCGATCGGGTCCAGGCCGAGCTCCGAGGCGAGTTCGTCCATCGCGCACTCCAGGGCGAACATCCCGGACGCCTCGCCGGGTGCGCGCATGAAGGTGGGCGTCATGGTGTTGCCGCGGATCAGCCGGTAGACGCCTTCATAGGCGGGAGCGGCGTAGATCTGCGAGGAGAGACCCATCGACGGCTCCGCCCAGTCGTCGAAGTGCGAGCCGACCGAGAGCTTGTGGTGGCGGATCGCGGTCAGCCGGCCCTCGCGCGTGGCGCCGACGGCGAGGTGCTGCTCCTGCTCCTCACGGTGACCGACCGAGGTGAACATCTGCTCACGTGTGAGGGCGAGCCTGACGGGGCGGCCGACCTCACGGGCGGCCATGGCGGCCAGCGCCGGATGGTTGTGGATCATGGCCTTGGAGCCGAAGCTGCCGCCGACGAAATGACCGATGACGCGGATCCTCGCCAGCGGGATGCCGAGCAGCTGGGCGACGGTGATCTGGGTGGCGTTGACCCCCTGGGTCGCGTCGTACAGCACCAGCTCGTCGCCCTGCCACTCGGCGGTGGTGGTCGAGGGCTCGATCGGGTTGTGGTTGTTCGCGGCGTAGGTGTACGTGGCCTCCACCCGTACATCGGCCCCGGCGAGGCCCGCTTCGGCGTCCCCGCGCTCGATACGGCCCGGCAGGAACCCGCCGAAGATCCGCTCGGGCTCGTACGCCTGGTCGCGCCCCTGGTCGATCGTGGTGACCGACGGGGTCTCCTCGTAGGTGATCCGCACCAGGCTCGCCGCGTGCTGGGCGCGCTCGTAGGTGTCGGCGACGACGAGAGCGACCTGCTGGCCCGCGTAGTGGACGATGTCGTCCTGCATGGGGAAGAACGTCTGGCCGGGCGCCGCGGTGCCGGCGAGCGAGGGGACGAGCGGCGGCTGGGCGGCGATCCTCGGCAGGTTCTCGTGGGTCAGTACGGCGAGCACACCCTCCTCGGCCAGGGCGTCACTCGTGTCGATCGCGGTGATCCGGCCGCTGGGGACGCGGGCGCCGACGATGTACGCGTACGTCAGGCCCGGGATCGGGACATCGGCGGAATAGCGCGCCGCACCCGTCACCTTGGGGCGGCCGTCGACGCGGTCCAGGGCCTGTCCGACGGCCGGGGTTGCGGTGGTCATGCCGGGCTCCCGTTCCCCGCGAGGGTGTCGAGGGCGCGTACGATCGCGCGCTGGGCGAGTTCGACCTTGAAGGCGTTCATCACGGTGGGCCGCGCGTCGGCCAGCTCCACCCTGGCGGCCTGTGCGAAGTTCGCCCGCTCCGCGACCGCCCCGATCAGGAAGTCCTCCGCGCGCCGGGCGCGCCAGGGTTTGGTGGCGACACCGCCGAGGGCCATGCGTACGTCCGCCACGGTGTCGTCGACGAGCGACAGCGCCACGGCCACGGAGGCCAGGGCGAACTCGTAGGACTCCCGGTCGCGGACCTTCAGGTACAGGGACGTGCGGGCGACCGGCGCGGCCGGCACCTCGATGGCGGTGATCAGCTCGCCGTGCGCCATGGGGTGCTCGCGGTGCGGGGTGTCACCGGGCAGCAGGAAGAAGTCGTCGATGGCGTAGGTGCGCTCGCCGTCGGCCCCCTGGGTGAGCACCTTGGCGTCGAGGGCCATGAGGGCCACCGCCAGATCGGAGGGGTGCGTCGCGATGCAGTGGTCGCTGGTGCCCAGCACCGCGTGTCCGCGGCTGAAGCCCTCGATCGCGGAGCAGCCGGTGCCCGGGTCCCGCTTGTTGCAGGGTGACTCGGCGTCGCGGAAGTACGAGCAGCGCACGCGCTGGAGCAGATTGCCCCCCATGGAGGCCATGTGCCGGAGCTGCGCGGAGGCGCCGAGCTCCAGGGCCTG